>JAEWYE010000027.1 GCA_023458755.1 Bacillota bacterium
GCTGTGGTTGGAACCTTTCTGAAACCATCTGGTGGTAGGAGTGATTAACCAATCCACAGCATCCTTTACAGTGTAGCACAGCCCTTGGAGAGGGGCTTTAATAACTACTACTCTATAATACAAGGAGATTCACATGAGAATCGGTCACGGTTATGATGTTCATAAATTGGTAAGCGGCCGCCGTTTGATTTTAGGCGGTGTTCAAATTCCGTATGAAAAGGGTCTGCTCGGACATTCCGATGCCGATGTGCTCGCACATGCGATTGCGGACGCACTTTTAGGCGCGGCGGCGATGGGCGACATCGGCGGACTTTTTCCGGATACCGACCCGGCCTATCAAGATGCAGACAGCTTGGTACTGCTGACCAAAGTTTGTCATGAACTTTATAAAAATGGATACGCGATAGGCAATATTGATGCCACCGTAATTGCGCAGGCTCCAAAGATAAAGCCATATGTCATGCAGATGCGGCAGAAGCTGGCTTTTGCCTGTCAGATTGACATCAATCAAATCAGCGTAAAAGCAACCACAGAGGAATTTCTCGGCTTTACAGGAGCGGGAGAAGGTATTTCTGCCCATGCAGTTTGCATAATTGAATAGTCAAACGGCTTGTTCACCGCATATTCTGTAATAAAAACAGAGAGGTGATGGATATGGGCAAACCTATGATTTTGGTTAGCTCAATCACGTATGCGATGAAGGGCAGGGATATTCTATTTAAGCATGGAATCAAGGGCTATGTGGAAAGAACTCCGCGCACCAGCGAGAATACTGGATGCGGTTACAGCATATATGTTCCGTCCAATACAGATGAAGCGGAGAAAATTCTGATTGCGTATGGAATTCGAATCCTTGGAAGAGCGGAAAGAGATGGAACCAAATGATTTATTTGGATAACGCCGCAACCACTTTTCCCAAGCCGCAGCAAGTTGCAAACGCGGTGGATTATGCGCTGAAACATTATGGAGCAAACCCGGGAAGAAGCGGTCATGCCATGTCGATTGCCGGAGCGGAAGAAATCTACCGCTGCCGCAGCGATGCTGCCGACTTGTTTCATGCGCCGGGACCGGAGTGCGTTGTTTTTACTCTGAACTGTACCCTTGCCCTGAATATGGTTATAAAAGGCCTGTTAAAGCCCGGTGATCATGTGGTGACATCCTGCCTGGAACACAATGCGGTTATGCGCCCGCTTCAGGCTTTGTCCGCCAATGATATTACCTTTACCGCGGCGCAGGTATATCCCGGCGACAACGACGCGACTGTTAACGCGTTCCGAAAAGCACTGCAGGCAAATACCAAGCTGATTGTTTGCATGCAGGCTTCCAATGTGTGGGGGATTCGCCTGCCGGTGGAGCGTATTGCGGCGTTGGGCAAAGAATATGGAATTCCGATTGCGGTTGACTGTGCGCAAAGCGCCGGGGTGATTCCGATTGATATGCAGGACAGCGGCTTCGATTATCTCTGCATTGCGGGGCATAAAGGTCTGTACGGCCCCATGGGAACCGGAATGCTGATTACCGCCAACGGGTCGGAGCTCGGCACGATTATTGAAGGCGGTACCGGCACCGGCTCGGTTTCTTTTCAGCAGCCAGATACGATGCCCGACCGTTTTGAAAGCGGCACTCCGAATGTTGCGGGAATCGCGGGTTTACGTGCGGGTATGCAGTTCGTGAAGCAGCGCGGAATTGCAAACATTGCAAAGCACGAAATGATGCTCACGCAGGCGCTTTACGACCGGCTTTCCGGTATGAAGGGAGTAAAATTGTATACTCCCAGACCAACCGAATTTTATTTTGTGCCGGTGCTTTCCTTTAATGCAGAGGGGAAAGACAGTGAAGAAGTGTGCAAAAAGCTGAATGAATTCGGAATTGCGGTGCGCGCAGGCTTGCACTGTTCTCCTGCGGCGCATACGTTTATGGGAACACTGCGGCAGGGTGCTGTTCGTGTTTGTCCATCCGCATTCAGCAATATGAACGAAATCAACGCCTTCGTTTTGGCTTTAATGAAAATATTAGTAAAATCACTAATAAAATGATTGCATATCATTTTAAATATGATAAAATTGGATAGGATGGCTTGTCTTATGGAATGTTTAGCAGCATTTATCTGGGTTCAAACCGATTCTATTTTCTGTTTTAAAGTACTTTGAATAGCATCCTGCTATTGGAAAGGACGAAAAATGAATTTTGTAATTGAGATTTGGAACGCGTTTCTTGCTCTTGTGAAATCCTTTACCATAGTGGATGCACTGGATGTCATTATCGTTTCATTTATTATTTACAATGGAATAAAACTTGTGCGTGAAACGCGTGCGGGTCAGTTGGTAAAGGGTATTATAATCTTGGTGCTCGTATGGGCGCTTTCCAGCTATTTTAAGCTTTATATGCTGAGCATGGCGCTGAATTACTTTTTTCAGTTTGGCGTCATTGCTCTGTTTATTGTTTTTCAGCCGGAACTTCGCCGAATTATCGAACAAATCGGACGCAGTCAAATCGGGAATAAGTATTGGATCTTCCAAAGCTCCTCAAAGGAAAACGAAGCATATCTTCAAAAGTATCGAAAAGGCATCAATGCGGTAGTCGATGCCGCCGCGGCACTTCAAAAAATCAAAATGGGTGCGCTGATTGTTTTTGAAAAGAAAACAAAGCTTGGGGATATCATCGATACGGGCACAATTGTCAATGCGGACCCGTCTTCGCCGATTATCTGCAATATATTTTTCAACAAAGCTCCGCTGCATGACGGAGCAATGATTATACGCGACGGTGTTGTGTATGCGGCGGGCTGTATCCTGCCGCTTACCAAAAGTGACCGGGTCAGCATCGATCTTGGCACCAGACACCGTGCGGCAATCGGTATGAGTGAAAATTCAGACGCGGTTGTGGTTGTTGTTTCGGAAGAAACCGGTCAAATTTCGGTAGCGGTCAATGGGGTGCTAACCCGCAACTATACACGGGAAACGTTGAAAAGTGCATTAGAGGGTTTGATTTTGCCGGAAGGTTCCGACCCGAATGAAAAGCGGCAAAGCAAAATCCCTTCGTTCAGGAGGGAGAAAAAAGAATGAAACATAAAAAGCTGAACCTTACCCAATTGTTTTATAATGATCGCTTTGCTTTGGCGTTTTCCATTATTGCCGCCGTTATTTTATGGATTGTCATGGCAAGCACCAATACACAGGAACGCCCGATTGTAATTGAAGTGCCGATTACGATTAGTCTTTCCGATTCCGCGCAGGCGCAGGGACTCACCGTGTTTGAGCAGAGCAGCACCACGGCGAAAGTATCCATCCGCGGAAACAGCATGGTAGTACATCAAATTAAGGCATCCGATTTGCGTGTTATCGCACCGCTTGCGTCGTCCATTAATCGGCCTTGCAATATTCCGCTTACCTTATCCGTGCAAAAAGTCGGTACGCTCACCGATTATGAAGCTACGGTTGACCCTGTCTCCATTATGGTAAGTGTCGATTATAACAAGACCAATACCTTTAAAATCGAGAGCAATATCAAATACAAGGTGGATCCCGCTTATTTTTCTAGCGAGCCTACTTTTTCTCCCGATTCCATCACGATTTCCGGGCCGGAAAGCGACGTTTCCAATGTCTCCAAGGTTACGGCAGAATATGAGCTGAACGACACCCTTACCCAGACCAAGAGCTTTACTACAAAATTGGTTCTATATGACAGCTACGGCGCGAAAATCAACAATGATAAGCTGAAATTAAGTGCCGATGAGGTAAAAGTCACCATACCCGTACTAAGCCGGAAAGTAACCAATTTAACTGCCCATTTTACCAACCAGCCTTCCGGTTTCACTTTATCAGACGGTCAGTATACGATTGATCCAGCGAGTATTGAAGTCGCCTGTCCGCAGGATATGCTTTCCAAGGTGCAGACAATAGACTTGGAACCCATTAATTTTTCCAGCATCAGTCCAACCAAAAATTCGTTTCCGGTCAATATTTCGCTGCCTGCGGGCTGTAAGAATTTAAGCAATATCTACACCGCCAATGTTACCATCAATTTGAGTGGGTATACCACGAAAATTCTGAATGTAAAGTCTCAAAATATTACGTTTAGTAATTTGGCTGCCAGTAAATCGGCGCAGTCGCTTACCAAAAGTTTCAGTGTTACGGTAGTCGGGCCGGAAGCAGAGATTGCAAAATTAACCGACGATAATCTTTCCGGCAGTATTGATATGACGGGTAAGGAAAGTTTTACCGGGCGTACGGAAATGCCGGTAACGGTCAGCGTCAGCGCGGCGCCCGGTTCGTGGGTTTACGGAACGTATCAGGCAAATGTTAATGTGGATTAGCTGACTATATATTGCGGTTGATTTAGGAAGAAAATATACGGAATATACGGAAAAATGGCGCACGTGGGTAAACGTTGCGCCATTTTTATGATATTTATCGAATTGCGGATACAAAATATTGATTAAATTTATCTAAAATGGTACAATGAATCAATATGGGGCAGGTGGATGGCTTGAATATTAGAAAATGGTCGGTTTTACCGTTAAATAAAGAGAACGCGGCGGCAATCGCGGAAAAATTCAGCATTCCTTCTTTTCTTGCAATGCTGCTTGAAATTCGCGAAATTCGCGAGCCGGAGCAAATTGAGGATATTTTTCGTTCGGATGCCCAATTTTCCGACCCTTTTCGAATGGCGGATATGCAGAAGGCAGTTGAACGCATCCACACTGCAATTGATGGATTTGAAAAAATCGCGGTTTACGGCGATTATGATGCCGACGGTGTTACCGCCACCGCTATGCTTTACTCCTATTTGGAATCCTGCGGCGCCAATGTGCTGTTTTATATTCCCGAACGTGAGGGAGAAGGTTACGGCTTAAACTTGGGCGCAATCGACACGCTCCGTGAACAGCAGGTGAATTTGATTATTACCGTTGATAACGGTATTTCTTCGGTGGCAGAGGTCGATTACGCAAACAGCCTTGGTCTGGATATGGTTATTACGGATCACCACCGCCCGCGTGAGGTGATTCCTGCCGCTGTCGCGGTCGTGGACCCTTATCGCATAGACTGTGGTTCCGTTTATAAATGTTATGCCGGAGTAGGAGTAGCATTTCAGCTGATACGCGCGCTGGAAGGGGAAGACTGTGATATAGACGGTCTTCTTGCGAATTATTCGGATTTGGTTGCAATCGGTACGATTGGCGATATTGTTCCCATTACGGGAGAGAATCGCACATTTGTTAAATATGGGCTAAAACAGATTTCACGCACCGACCGTGTCGGGCTTCGGGCGCTTCTGGAACATGCCTCTATGGAGGGCAAACCCCTTACTTCTACAAACGTTGCGTTTACCGTTGTGCCCAGAATTAACGCGACCGGCAGAATCGGTTCGCCGGACCGAGCCGTACATCTGCTTATTTGTGAAGATTCGGAAGAAGCGCAGGAACTTGCCACGGACATTTGTGACAACAATGAGTTCCGCCGTCAGATCGAAAACGAGATATTTGAAAAAGTAATTGAGCGGTTAAAACAAGAACCGGAACGCCTTTATGACCGCGTTTTGGTCGTAGAGGGGGAAGGGTGGCATCCCGGAGTCATCGGGATTGTAGCTTCCCGTTTAACCGAAAAATTCGGCAAACCCTGCATTGTTATTTCCTATGAAAACGACGAGGCGAAAGGTTCCGGACGCAGTATTGAAGGCTTTTCCCTGTTTGACGCGATTTGCGCCTGTTCGCAGTATTTTACAAAGTTCGGCGGTCACCCTATGGCAGCAGGGCTCAGCATGAAGCCGGAGAATATTCCGGCATTCCGCGCTGCCATCAACGCGTATGCCGCCTCTTTGCCGGAAGATATGCCGGCTCCCCAATTAAGTTTGGACTGCAAGCTGAATCCGGCGGCGCTCAGCGCGGAAATGGCACAGTCTATGCAGCTTTTGGAGCCGTTTGGCACGGATAATCCTTCCCCGATATTCGGCCTCTATCAAATGCGTCTGGAAGCGATTACGCCGGTCGGCGGCGGCAAGCATCTTCGGCTGTCTTTCAGCCGAAGCGGCAAAACGGTAACTTGTATGCAGTTTCGCACCATGCCGGAGGAATATCCCTATCAGATCGGCGATGTTTTGGATTTGGCGGTCACGTTGGATTGTAAGCCATATAACGGTGTAAATACGTTGTCGGTGTTTATTCGGGACAGCAAGCTTTCCGGTCTTGACATGGACGCTCTGCTTTCGGAACAGCGCATTTATGAAAAAAGCAAGCGTCAGGAGCCTCTTACCGAAGCGGAAGTTCACGCGCTGCTGCCCAGCCGCGAAGAATTCGCTGTGGTTTACCGCTATCTGCGCGCACAGCAGGGGTGGCACGGCGGTATAACGGTGCTTTTGTTCCGGCTTTCCACACCTTCCATCGGACTGGCAAAGCTGCTGACCGTATTGGAGGTTTTGGAGGAACACGGTTTAATTCAGCTTGAAACGGACGACAATATCTATCATATTGTATTACATAAGGTTGCGGATAAAGTGGATTTATTCCAATCCGAACGGCTTTCCTCCATAAAAAGCTTGCAAAGGGACGGTGAATAACGTGTCAGAGGTACTCAAAACATACGATGATTTACTTGCTTTAATCAAATCGAGCGAACGTGATTTTGATTTAGAGCTGATTAACCGTGCATACGAGCTTGCAAAAACCTCACATTCCGAACAGCGCCGCTGTTCGGGCGCGCCGTATATTACCCATCCGGTTGCCGTTGCCTGCATTTTGGTGGAACTTGGCATGGATTCCGAATCTGTTGCGGCAGGTTTGCTGCACGATGTGGTTGAGGATACACCGATTGAACTGTCGCAGATTAAGAAAATGTTCGGCAATGAAATCGCGAATCTGATCGACGGCGTTACCAAACTGGGACGCATCCCGTATTCTTCCCGTGAAGAACAGCAGGCGGAAAATATACGCAAAATGCTCATCGCCATGGCGGACGATATCCGCGTCATTATCATCAAGCTTGCTGACCGTCTGCACAATATGCGCACCATTGAATATATGACGCCGCAAAAGCAGCGTGACAAAGCCCTTGAAAACATGGAGGTGTACGCCCCCATCGCGCACAGGCTTGGTATCCGCGCCGTAAAAGAGGAACTGGAAGACCTGTCTTTGCGGTATTTGGACGCGGTTGCCTATCAGGAAATCGAAAACGCTCTGGAACTGCGCAGCAAAGACCGCAAAGCCTTTATCGATACCATTAAAAAACGTATTTTTGACCGCGTTTCCCCCATGATACCGAATGTGTATCTGGAAGGGCGTGTTAAAAGTATAAACGGCATTTACCGAAAGGTATTTATTCAAGGCCGTAACATGGATGAAATCTATGATATCTACGCGGTGCGCGTGATTGTGGATACCGTGAACGACTGCTACAACGTGCTCGGTATTATCCACGATATGTTCCGTCCGATTCCAAACCGTTTTAAGGATTATATCTCCACGCCGAAGCCAAACATGTACCAGTCTCTGCACACGACGGTCATCGGCAAAGAGGGAATCCCCTTTGAAGTACAGATTCGCACCTGGGAAATGCACCATACGGCAGAATACGGTATCGCCGCGCACTGGAAATATAAATTGGGGCTGACCAAAGGCGACACCCTCGACGAGCGTCTTGCCTGGATTCGCCAGCTTCTTGAAAACCAAAAGGACAGCGCCGACGCAACCGATATTGTGCGCACCATTAAATCTGATTTGGCTCCGGAAGAAGTTTTCGTCTTTACTCCGAAGGGCGAAGTAATCAACCTGCCCATGGGAGCTACCGTTATTGATTTCGCGTACGCGATTCACAGCGCGGTTGGCAACCGTATGATTGGCGCGAAGGTGGATAAACGCATCGTCCCGATTGATTATAAAGTCAAAACTGGTGAGATTATCGAAGTTCTCACCACCAAAGAGGGCAGTCACGGGCCAAGCCGCGACTGGCTGAAAATCGTAAAAACCAGCGAAGCGCGCAATAAGATTCGCCAATGGTTCAAAAAAGAGCGCCGCGAAGAAAATATTGTCGAAGGAAAAGCAGAGCTGGAACGCGAGTTTAAACGCAACGGCATTGAGCTTTCCGAAGAAGAACTGCTTGATTGGCTTGACCGCATCGGCAAGAAGCAGAATTGCAGTTCCGCGGATGATCTTTACGCCGCCATCGGTTACGGCGGAGTACAGCTTTGGAAGCTGATTCCGCACCTAAAAGAAGAATACAGCAAGCAGAAAAAGCCGGTGGTTTCCGCCGAACCCAAAATGATACCGCTGGCTCCGTCCAATAAAAGAGCCGCGGGCGGTGTGCTGATTGACGGCATGGACAACTGTCTGATTAAGTTTTCACGCTGCTGCAATCCGCTGCCAGGCGATGATATTATCGGCTTCATCACACGCGGGTTCGGCGTTTCCATCCACAAACGTTCCTGCTCGAATGTTCCGGCTGATATTTCTACCGCTCCCGAACCGGAAAGATGGGTGAATGCCCACTGGGAGGGTGAAGTCAAAGAAGAATTCAAGTCAACGCTTGAAATCATTGCCGATGACCGCCCGGGCTTGCTGGCGGATGTGACACAGCAGCTCTTTAATATGCATCTTTTTATCCATTCTCTAAATTCAAGAGAAACAAAGGACGGCAATGCGGTTATTTACGCTACGGTTACCGTCAACGGACTGGAACATTTAAAGGCCGTCATATCAAGGCTGTCCAATATTTCGGGCATCATTTCCGTAAAGCGTTCGTAAGGTGCGGCTTGCCCGAAAGGTAAAACAAGAAGAGTTACTCGTTCCAGATTCGAAATTTTTATGGAATAGAGGATTTCCGTTATGAAAATTAAAGCCATTTCAGGCGGTGTGCTTCCGACGAATTGTTATCTGCTTACCGATGAAGAAACCGGAATGACCGCGGTAATCGACCCCGGTTTTGATTCCCCCGAACTTACCGAGGCTATCCGTTCTGTTGGACCCGGCAAGGTTTCCGCTGTTTTGCTTACGCATGGCCATTTTGACCATGTATTGGGCGTTCATACGGTGAAAAGCCTTACAAACGCGCCCATTTATCTGCACACCGAAGACAGTTTGTTCCCAGACGATCCGTCGCTGAATATGGTGGATACTTTTTTTTCGCTCCAAATGCCGCCTTTTTCCGTGGATGTCCTGCTAAATGACGGGGATACCGTCGAGATCGGCAATTTAAAGGTTAAGGTGCTGCATACGCCGGGGCATACGATTGGCGGCTGCTGCTTTTGCGTGGAGGATGCTATTTTTACCGGAGACACGCTGATGAAGTGCAGCGCTGGGCGCACGGATTTGCCGACCGGAAGTTATCCGCAGATGGTCTCTTCCTTGAAAAAGTTAAAAAATCTTATGGGGGATTATCACCTTTACCCGGGGCATGGCGAACAGTCCACCTTAAATTACGAAAGAAAGAACAATCCATTTTTGAGGGATTCTATTGATGACTTTGATTATTGACGGGCACACGTTTGATTATGAGATGGGGAATTTATGCAGAATATTTTTCCCGTATCAGCAAATCCACATCACGAATACTATAGATTACGGTGACGAAATCGTCGCTTACACGGGCGTTGTTCGGCAGCCGGATGTCATAACATTAAAAACCGTTCTAAAAATCGGCGAAAATCGTCTAGAAAGCGAAAAGACCATATCGGTGCATTCCGAGGTCCCGAAAGGATCCAAAAATTTTGAGCAGGAATGCGAATTGCAGTTGGCGGTTTTGCTGTATGGCCTGTTTACTGAAATGTGCGGGTATACCCCAAAGTGGGGTGTTTTAACGGGCGTTCGGCCCATCAAACTTCTGCGCCGCCTGATTGCTGAAATGGGGCGCTCGGAAGCAATCGAGTATTTTCGGAACAGCCTGCTCGTCTCAGGTGAAAAAACGGAACTGAGCCTGCAAACAATGGAAAACGAGCAAAAAATACTAGCTCTTTCCAAACCGGATTCTTTCAGCTTATATATTTCCATCCCGTTTTGCCCTTCGCGCTGTTCCTATTGCTCCTTTGTATCGCAGACAGTGGAACGGGCGGCAAGGTTGGTTCCGGATTATTTCAAGCTTCTTTGCGAGGAAATCGTTTATACGGCAGACATCGCGCGGGAACTCAATCTTCGGCTAGAGTCCGTTTACATCGGCGGTGGAACGCCGACTACGCTTACCGCGGAACAACTGGGTATTTTACTCGATACCGTTAATCTCCATTTTAATATGAAAACAAGCCGTGAGTTTACGGTGGAAGCGGGCAGACCGGATACGATTACCGCCGAAAAGCTGCTTGCCCTGAAAACCCGGGGCGTTACACGGATCAGCATCAATCCGCAAACCCTGAATGACGAGGTGCTGCAAGGCATCGGCCGCCGCCATACCGCCGCGCAGACTTTGGAAGCGTTTGATCTGGCGCGGAAATGCGGCCTTACGAATATCAACATGGATTTAATCGCGGGACTGCCGAACGATACCGTTTCAAGCTTTACGGCAACACTCGATCAGGTGCTGGCACTTGAGCCCGAAAGCATTACCGTTCATACGCTTGCGCTCAAACATTCCTCCAAAATTACCATGAGCGGCACCGCGCAGTTTACCAGTGATGCCGAAGTTGCCGGGCAAATGCTCGATTACGCAGACGAAAGCCTAGCAAAGAGCGGCTATCTGCCTTATTATCTTTACCGTCAGAGCAGAATGGTAGGAAATCTGGAAAACACCGGGTGGGCAAAGCCGGGGTACGAAAGTCCTTACAATGTTTATGTCATGGATGAAACACATACGATTTTGGCTTGCGGAGCGGGTGCTGTGTCAAAAATAAAGGAACCGGGTACCGAAAAGCTGGAACGCATTTTTAATTTTAAGTATCCGTATGAATATGTCAGCAGATTTCCGGAAATGATTACAAGGAAAAAGCGGGTGAAAGAGCTTTATGGCGAATTTTGCAAATAATTATGTGAAATATGTCAACCATTTGGAACAGATCAACGAAGCCGCGTCTGGCAACCCTGAAGATATGGTCATGCAGATTGAACAGGCATATCATGAAAATCTTAGCAATATTGCAGAGCATATTTCCCATGATTCTACAAAATATAAGGTTGCTATGCTTTCCGGTCCGTCCAGCAGCGGAAAAACAACAACCGCTCATATTTTAATGGATATGCTCCGGCAGCGCGGTGTAAACGGTGTTATTATTTCGCTGGATGATTTTTATCGCGGAGAAAAAAATGCCCCGCTCTTAAAAAACGGACAGCACGACTACGAATCGGTTGACGCGCTCAATCTGCCGCTCTTGGAATCCTGTCTTTTGGATTTGATGCAAAAAAGCGAATGTGATTTGCCAATCTTTGATTTTTCCGTTCGCCAACCGTCGCCGAATACCCGTCATGTTCAGTTGCAGGAGCATGATATCGCGATTGTCGAGGGCATCCATGCACTTAATCCGATTATCAGCCGACATCTTCCGAAAGAAAAACTGCTTAAGCTCTACATCAGCGTAAAGCAGGGTATCAAAGACGGCAGCGGTGAAATCCTTTCTCCAACGGATATCCGTCTGGTTCGGCGTATCGTTCGCGATTACCATTTCCGGGGTACCACGCCGGAACGTACCGTCAATATGTGGCGGAATGTTCTGGAGGGTGAGGATAAATATATTAAGCCCTATAAAATGACCAGCGACATTACGATTAACTCCATCCACATTTATGAGCCCTGCATTCTGCGCAAGGATGCACTGCCGCTGCTCCGTTCTATTTCCGAGGATAATCCGAACATTGGCAAAGTAAAAAAGCTTCTGCAAAGTCTGGAACGCTTTGTTCCGATTGATCCCGTACTGGTGCCAAAAAATTCGATTGAGCGTGAATTTATCGGCGGGGGCATTTATTAATAGTTATTTCATGATTTGTTCATGACGGTTATCTTGCTATTTTCCTTGTTTTGGTGTTATAATTGAAAAAACATTTATAAAGGGGTGTTCGATTATGGGCATGTTTGAAGATGTTGTAGTCAATACAAAATCCGTAGTGAATGTAGTTGGCAAAAAAGCAGGTCAAATTGTAGATATTTCGAAACTTCGAATCAGCGCAGCCGATTTAAATAATGATATCAGCAAACGCTTTGAAATCTTGGGCAGAATGGCTTATGATGCCAAAAAAACCGGGAATGAGTCCAATGATACGGTAAATGAGTGCATTGCGGCTATTGATGACCTTTACGAGCAGCTTGATGCCGTAAACGATCAGTTAACTCAGTTGAAAAACAAGACGGTATGCAAGAGCTGCGGGGCGGAAAATCCGCAGGGTGCATCTTTCTGCAACCGGTGCGGCAGCAAGTTCGATAAGGAATAAGCTGTCGGTTTATTTCTTTCATCAAGAAGAGGGGTGTAATCCGCCCCTCTTTTCCTATGTACTGCCGCTTTTATTGTCTGAATCTTGAACTTTAAACATTCTGCCTGCGGCGGCGTAATTCTTTGTACTCAGGCAGTAATGATTCAGTACGGATACGCGGATCATACATATCTGTTTCGGCGTGATAATATAATATTCTGTTGACGTTTCTCGCATATACGTGCTTGTCATGCCTAGGTTCGTGTTTGTGTTCTTATAGAACCGGGCATACTCTTTTCAAATAATCCGGTCGGTAAAACCGCGTCTGGAATCGGCAAAACAGCAGTTCGTTCAAAATTTTGTTATTTTGACAATATTTATGGGGAACGGATGTGTTGTCATGCAGAAACATGCGGAGCAGGCGGAATCAACCAGAAAAAAGCAAAGCTTTTTGCACGGTGCTTTAATTTTAACAATAGCCGTTGTCATCGTGAAAGTAATCGGCGCGCTCTTTAAAATTCCGCTTACCTGGACAATCGGAACCGTTGGCATCGGGTATTTTAACACTGCTTACAGTGTTTACGGCCCAATTTTCAGCCTTGCCACGGCAGGCTTTCCCATTGCCATTGCACGAATGGTGTCCGAAAATTACGCGCGTCAGCGTTTCCGCGACATTCGCCGGATTCACCGCGCTTCTGTTTTTATTTTTCTCATTACGGGCTCGGTCGGATTCCTTGTTATGCTTGTCGGCGCGCCTTTTTATGTAAATTATGTACTGAAGGATTCCAGTTCGCTTTTGTCGATGTTCTTTTTAGCACCGTCCATTCTTTTTTGCTGTCTTTCGGCCATTTACCGTGGGTATTACGAAGGGCTGCGCAACATGTATCCCACGGCGGTTTCCGAAGTAATCGAAGCGGTCTGTAAACTGGTAATCGGGCTTACAGCAGCAATTTTGATCGTACAAACAGGCATGAATCAGTATCATGCCACCGGCACGGTGTTCGGCCTTGCAATGCAGTCGGAGGAGTACGCAAAAAACGCAACACTCCCTTACGCGGCGGCAGGCGCTATTTTCGGCGTGTCGGTCGGTTCGCTTGGCAGCTATCTATATCTTCTTATCCAACATAAAAGAAAAGGTGACGGTATAACCCGGGAGCAGCTTGCCGCATCCTGCCCACCGTACACCATGCGCAATACCGTAGTAAAATTAATTAAAACGGCGGTTCCTATCGGTATCGGTGCGGTAGCCATCAATGTTGCCGCGCTGATTGATACCACATTTCTGCAGGGCCGCATTGGCGATATTATGCGTGAGAATCCCACCGCACTGCTCAGCATGTATCAAGGGATGATTCCAAAAATTTATCTGAAAACCGATGCTGTACCGACTTACTTATACGGCTGCTATTCGCTGGCGCTTATTTTATTCGGTCTTATTCCCGCTTTTCTGCAGGCGTTCAGCATCAGCGCACTGCCGAATGTGACCGCCGCGTGGACGCGGGGAATACCCGGCGAAATTAAAAAAAGTGTGGAAGGGGTACTTCGCATTTCCGCACTGGTCAGTCTTCCTGCCGGATTGGGTATGTCGGTTCTGGCCCGTCCGATTATCAGCCTGATTTATCGCACGAACGATGAAATCGCGTCCCGTGTGCTTGTGATTATGGGTATCGGAGCGATTTTTGCGTCGCTAAGCGCTCCTGTTTTCAGTATGCTTCAGGCGGCGGGCAGGGTGGATTTGCCGGTAAAGCTGCTGCTTGCCGGATTGACAATCAAGGCACTTTTGAACTATTTCTTAACCGGAATTCCCGAAATCAATGTGCTCGGCGCGGCAATCGGCACGCTGGTCTGCTATGCGTTTATCACGGTGGCAGCGGTTGTTCTTTTGTGTCGGGTTACCCATGTGATTCCAAACTTTTTGTCCGCAGTCATAAAGCCGCTTTTGGCTTCACTGTTTTGTGCGGCCGCCGCTTACGCCGCACAGGGCTTCGCCGTGCGGGTGATGTCCGACCAGCTTGCCACCTGCGCCGCCATTCTGGCTGCATGCGCTGTTTATGTTGTCGCGCTGTTTTGTTTCCGTGCAATTTGCCGTGAGGACGTAATCATGTTGCCAAAAGGACAAAAAATTGTTAAAATATTAGAGAAACATCATTTAATCGGATAAATCCCGTTCAAAAATGGATTTTATTCGGCAAGAAAAAGTAAGAAAAAGCTTCATAAAAAGGGTCTAGGCTCTTTTTGCTTGATTATAAAATCAAAATCAGTAGAAAGAAACGGATGTGTTGCAATGCAGACGCAGGCTGCGCCGGTTCGGAAAAAACAAAGTTTTTTACACGGCGCTCTCGTATTAACGGCGAGCATGTTCCTTGTAAATGTAATTGACGCCATTTATAAGATCCCGCTCAAATGGGTGATTGGAACAGACGGATTTGGATATTTCAGCACAGCATACGCTTTGTTTATTCCCATCTTCAGTCTGGCTACGGCCGGTTTTCCGGTCGCAATCGCAAGAATGGTGTCCGAAAATTATGCGCGCCATCATTTCCGTGATGTCCGTCAGGTTCATCGGGTGTCCATTCGTATTTTTGTAACGACAGGCACCGTCGGCTTGCTCATCATGCTGATTAGCGCGCCTATTTATGTCAAATATTTGGGCAACTCTAATTCACTGCTGGCTATGCTTTTACTGGCTCCGGCCATTCTGTTCAGCTGCCTTTCACCGATTTACAGGGGATATTACGAAGGCTTGCGAAACATGTATCCCACCGCGATTTCCGAAGTAATCGAGGCAATCTGCAAACTGGTTATCGGACTTACCGCCGCGCTGGTAATAATGCAGATCGGTATGCATGAATTTTATACTTCCGGCACGGTGTTCGGCACCGCCGTTCAATCGGAAGCCTATGCGAAAAGCGCGGTTACGCCTTATGCCGTGGCAGGCGCCATTCTGGGCGTAACAGCAGGGTCGTTCTTCAGCTTTCTGTTTTTGCTTATCAGTCACCGAAAAAACGGCGACGGATTCACCAAACAGGAACTGGTAGATTCCCCACTGCCGCATACCATGCATTATACGGCTGTCAAATTGATAAAAACAGCCATTCCGATTGGTTTGGGTTCTTTGGCAATCAGTGTTGCCAATCTGATTGATGCCACTTTTCTGCAAACACGTATCGGCGACATTATGCGGGAGAATGCCGGTACTCTGCTGAATATGTACAAGGGCTTGATTCCCGACATCAATATTCAGCAGAACACCGTACCGACTTATTTGTATGGCTGTTATTCCACCGCAGTTCTTATGTTCACCTTTGTACCGTCGATTACACAGGCATTCAGCATCAGTGCACTGCCGAACGTCACCAACGCGTGGACGCGGGGGGAGCGCGGGGCGCTGAAAAAAAGCATGGAGACGGTTATCCGGTTTACCGCGCTTATCAGTATTCCGTCCGGTTTGGGCATTTCCGTTTTGGCACGCCCGATTATCACCCTTGTGTTCGGCACAGATTTGATCGCCTCGCGCATTCTGACCATTATGGGTATCGGTGTTATTTTTGCGTCTTTAAGTTTGCCGCTTTACAGTATGCTGCAGGCGGTTGGCCGAGTAGATTTACCGGTAAAATTGCTGGTGGTTGGATTAACGCTGAAAGTTGTGTTAAACTATATCTTATCCGGCATTCCGGAGATTAACGTGCTTGGCGCGGGAATCGGCACACTGGTCTGCTATGGGTTTACAACGGTATTTGCCCTTTATACCCTTTGCAGACACACACATATTATTCCGAATTTTATGTCGACATTGATTAAACCGCTTTTGGGTTCTGCCTTTTGCGCCGCCGCAGCATATTACAGCCAAATTCTGCTTGCCAAAATCATGCCGGATAGGCTTGCAACCTGTTTCGCAATCCTTGCCGCAATCGCCGTTTATGTAATTTCACTGCTTTGTTTGCGCGCAATCAACCGAGATGACGTAATTATGTTGCCAAAAGGACAAAAAATTGCAAAAATACTTGAAAAACACAACTGGATAGGTTAATATATAACCATATTTTGCTTTTCGCATGAAACAAAGGAGCATTCGCGTTGGATTTTGACTTTAAAACCAAGTATTCCATGGCTGATTTGCTGCAAATTATGAGGATCCTTCGTTCCCCGAATGGCTGTCCGTGGGACAGGGAACAAACACACCAAAGTATCCGTTCCTGTTTCATCGAGGAAACGTATGAAGCGGTTGAGGCCATTGATACCGACGACACGGAACTGCTCAAAGAAGAACTCGGCGACGTACTGCTTCAGGTTTTGTTTCACTCTCAAATTGAAGCGGAAAACGGAAGCTTTGATTTTTCCGATGTGGTGGACGGCATAGCCAAGAAAATGATTGTGCGGCATCCCCATGTGTTTGGTGATACGGTAGTCAAAAATTCCGATGACGTTCTGGTCAATTGGGACGCAATCAAAAAGAAGTCAAAATCGCAAACCACGCAGACGGAAGTTTTGCAGAGCGTTTCCGCTGCACTGCCAGCATTAATGCGAAGCGCTAAGGTACAGCAAAAAGCCGCGAAGGTCGGCTTTGACTGGCCGGATGTTTCCGGGGCATTGCAAAAGGTGGATGAGGAACTTTCAGAGCTGAAAGAAGCGGTACAAGAAGATGACCAGACCGCCTGCGGCGAAGAATTGGGCGACTTGCTTTTTTCTGTGGTCAATGTTTCCCGTTTTCTGCATGTGGAACCTGAGCAGACTTTGACCCTTGCGTGCAATAAATTCATTTCGCGTTTTTCAAAGGTGGAGCAGCTCGCAAACGAGCAGAATATCCGTTTGAGCGATTCCTCCATTGAACAACTGGATTTGCTTTGGAACGAAGCGAAAAAAAGGTAAAATTCTCGGTGCGTTTTCGCGTACTGATGAATAAATAAAATTACTGGAGGTTAAAATTTTATGAACAAGACAGAATTAATTGCTGCTGTTGCAGAAAAGGCCGCCATTTCTAAGAAGGATGCTGATAACGCCGTAAACGCTGTTATCGACACAATCGTTGAGACGGTAGCAAAAGACGAAAAGGTTCAGCTCGTTGGTTTTGGTACATTTGAGGTTCGTGCTCGTGCAGAGAGACAGGGCCGTGATCCAAGAACAAATTCTCCAATCACAATTCCTGCTTCCAAAATTCCTGCTTTCAAAGCCGGCAAAGCATTCAAAGACGCTACCGATAAATAATTTGGGTTTTAAAGGTTTAAGGGGCTGTAACAGGGAATCAAGGCATTTATGCTGCTTTGATTTTGTTACAACCCCTTACTTTTTCAAAAAGGGGTATCCGCTATGAGATTAGATAAATATTTAAAAGTTTCCCGTATCATCAAGCGCCGCACCGTGGCAAACGATGCCTGCGACGCGGGCAGAGTACTGGTGAACGGCAAGCCCGCGCGCGCCTCCTATGATGTGAAAAAGGGCGATCTTTTAGAGCTTCAGCTTGGCAGCCGCAGCGTAAAGGCCGAAGTGCTGGAAGTAAACGAATATGCGACGCGCGATAATGCGGCTGATATGTACCGAATTCTCTCCGATGAATAAACGCACAGGCCAGTTGCTTTGAATATGTCCGCTTTTTCCTGCATACATATGACTATGAAATTGTAGGGGGTAGTCATATGGTAGAGGAAAAAAAGGCAGTAAAAGTGCCTCACAGTATTATTCTGGAAAACCGCAAGTCTCTTACCGCTACCGGTGTCTCCAATGTGGACAGCTTTGATGAGCAGACCATTGTGGCATATACGGATCTTGGCGAACTGGTAATCAAGGGCAGAAATCTGCACATTAACAAACTCAATATCGAAACCGGAGAATTGACACTGAACGGAGACATCACATCCATGTCTTATTCGGATAATCAGCCATCCAGCGCTGGCTTCTTTTCGAAGATGTTTAAGTAGAGGGGTGATTCCGTTTGGAAGTTTCTCTGGCAGCGCAGTCCCAGGGATTCCTGACATCCTGCATTGTCGGATTTGCATTGGGTGCGTTTTACGATATTTTTCGGATTCTCCGCATTTTATTCAGAACCGAAAAGCGCCATGTCTTTTTTCAGGATATATTTTTCATGGCCTGTGCCGCGGTCGTTACCTTCTTACTGGCGCTGGCTGTCAACTGGGGCGAACTTCGTTTTTTTATTCTGGCCGGCGAGATCATCGGCATATGCGTTTATTATCTGACCGTGGGTGAAGTAACGGTTCGCATCGCAAAACTTATTTATAAATTTCTATACTGCATTTACAAATTTATTCGGAAGTTTCTTTTACGCCCAATTGCCCGTCTGCTTTTGCGTTTTGGTAAATTCCTTTCCACAAAATGCAAAGAACTTATCAAATGTCGAAAAAAAATCAGCTTAAATAGAAAAAAAGCCTTGAAACCTCATCACAAAGTAGTGTATAATCAAGCTAACACCATTAAACAAGAGAATGGTGGAAAAGCTGGGAGGGGGCACTGCTTGCGCGATGAAAGTTATCAAACAAAAAAAGCAAAAAGGTAGCATTCTGCTGCGTATAGCAATTTTTGCTTTTGCAGCTTATATTGTTGTTGCCCTTGTTAACCAGCAGGTTCAAATCAGTGAGAAACGTCAGCAGCTAACAGATCTTCAGCAGCAGCTCAAAGTTCAGGAAATTAAAAACGACGACATAAAACACGCTTTAAAATCCGGCACAAATGCGAGCAGTGACTACATTGAGCGCGTAGCCCGCGAAGAGCTCGATTTTGCAAAGCCCGGCGAACGTGTTTTTGTAAATATATCCGGTAATTAAAAGCCCTAATTTTAAGGAGGAAATTATTACTGTATGCAGCTTGATGTAGGAACAATCCTAGAAGGCAAGGTAACAGGAATTACAAAATTCGGTGCGTTTGTTGAGTTACCAGGCGGCAAAACCGGCATGGTACATATTTCAGAGGTAGCGCCCACTTTTGTCAAGGAAATCCGCGATTACGTTACCGAGAATCAAACAGTCAAGGTGAAAGTATTAAGTGTTGGCGAAGACGGCAAAGTCAGTCTTTCCATTAAAAAGGCGATGGAACCGGCACCCCGTGCCGCAGCCACTTTTGCACCCCGTCCCGCAAGACCGGGAAACTACGAGTGGCAGGCAAACCGCCGCAATGATTCCGGCAGCTTTGAAGATATGATGAACCGGTTTAAACAGACAAGCGATGAGAAAATGTCCGACCTTAAAAAATGTGTAGAGTCCAAACGCGGCGGCTTTTCTAAGCACGGATCCGGTCAGCCGAGGTAACCCATCCGAATAAAATAGTTGGAAGCGGAGTGTTCGCACTCCGCTTTTTCTGTGCATTTGTATAAATTTTTTTAAGAACATTCAAATTGGAATTCGTATAACGGAGGAAAACCATGTTACTGATTCACGCAAATATCCATACTATGACAGGCACCAATATCGAAGACGGCTGTGTCCGTGTCAAAAACGGTGTTATTTCAGAAATATCTTCGGATTTACTGAAAGCAAATCCGGATGAAGAGGTCATTGATGCCGGGGGCGATAGCCTGTATCCCGGCTTTATTGATGCGCATACGCATTTAGGCATGTGGGAAGATGGCTTAACTTTTGAGGGTGACGACGGCAATGAAGATACCGATCCTATTACTCCGCAGCTTCGCGCCATAGACGCGGTCAATCCGTTGGACCCCTGCTTCCGCGAGGCACTCGCTGCCGGTGTTACGACCGTAGTGACCGGGCCGGGCAGCGCAAACCCCATCGGCGGACAACTGGCCGCAATGAAAACCTACGGCCGCTGCATCGACGATATGCTGATAAAAGCGCCGGTTGCCATGAAAATAGCATTGGGCGAAAACCCGAAATCAGTCTATCACGGCAAAAATCAGGCGCCCGTTACGCGTATGGGTACAGCCGCTTTGATTCGGGAACAGCTTTTCAAGGCACAGCACTATCTGGACGAAGCGGAGCGAGCAAAATCGGATGAGGATTTTGACGCGCCGGAGTTCGATATCAAATGCGAAGCGCTTATTCCCGTTCTGAAAGGCGAAGTGGAGGTGCATTTTCACGCGCACCGAGCCGACGACATCTTTACCGCTATCCGCATAGCAAAAGAGTTTCATCTCAATTATGTGATTGTCCACGGAACGGAAGGACACCTAATTGCGGAAAACCTGAAAAAAGAAAATGTCCGTGTGCTTTCCGGCCCCTTCCTTTGTGACCGCAGCAAGCCGGAGTTGAAAAATTTAACCCCCGCCTGTCCCGGAATTCTTGCGAAAAACGGCATACATACCGCAATTATTACGGACCATCCGGTTATTCCGCTGCAATATCTGCCCACCTGCGCCGGGCTGGCGGTGCGCGAAGGGATGAATCCGGAAGATGCACTGCGTGCCATCACCATTTGTCCGGCTCAAATCTGCGGTATTGACAGTCGTGTCGGCTCCATTGAAGTCGGCAAAGACGCGGATTTACTTTTGTTCTCGGATGACCCGCTTTCCATGACCGCCAAACCCAAAATGGTGTTCGCGGCGGGCAAACGAGTCTTATAAATCTGTTAAGTGAGGAATGCAGCGATGAGAGAGATTCCTGCCAGAGAAATTACCGAGGCGGTACGCCGCCTCTGCGTAGAAACCAACCGTGTTCTTCCCGCTGATTTGGAACAGGAAATTCACAACGCCGTTGGGCGGGAAACGAGTGATATCGGAAAAGCGATTCTGAACGATCTTTGTGAGAATATGGATGCCGCGCGTGAACTGCAAATTCCTATTTGTCAGGATACGGGAATGGCGGTCGTGTTTGCCGATGTCGGGCAAGATGTTCACATTACGGGCGGTTTGCTGGAAGACGCAGTCAACGAGGGCGTGCGGCAGGGATATGTGCAGGGTATGCTGCGCTGTTCCGTCGTTTCCGACCCGATACAAAGGGGAAATACCGGTGACAATACTCCTGCTGTTCTTCATACGCGCCTTGTCACTGGAAATCAGATTTCTATTACGGTGGCCCCGAAAGGCTTCGGCAGTGAGAATATGAGCAGAATCCGTATGTTTACGCCGTCTGCCACACGCGCGGACATTGTCGATTTTGTGGCGGAAACCGCACGGATCGCGGGCAGTAATCCATGCCCGCCCATGGTTCTCGGCGTTGGAATCGGCGGCGATTTTGAACTGTGTGCGCTGCTGGCGAAAAAGGCGCTCTGCCGTTCTGTTTCACAGCGCAATGCCAATCCGTTTTACGCGCAGCTCGAGCAGGATATGCTGGATGCGGTCAACCGTCTCGGCATCGGTCCGCAGGGGTTTGGCGGCAAGGCAACGGCACTTTCTCTCAATATTGAGCAGTATGCGACACATATCGCCGGGCTTCCGGTGGCGGTAAATGTCGGATGTCATGTTACTAGGCATAAAAATACAACAATTTAGTGCAGAAATACTTCCATTTATTTGTTGATTATGTTATATTATAAGTACTGGAACAATTGCATAATTATTTAGAAAATATTTTTGCAGGCAGGAATTTGTGAGCGGGAATATGAAATACTTCCTATTAGGAGCTGTTCCAGAAGTCGGTGAATTTGCCGAAATACTATTCTGTAAAAGTCTAACAAAAAGGGAGATGCTAGTTTATCATGAAAATTTCAGTTATCGGAAGAAAAGTCAATCTGAAAGAAAATTTTAAAGATTTAGCAAAGAAAAAACTATCCCGCTTTGACAGAATTTTTAGCGAGGATGCCGAAGCAAACGTTGTGGTTACTTTGGAACGCAACCGTCAGGTCGTTGAAATTACGGTTAAACAGCCGGGCATGATGTGCCGCGCCGAAGCTGCGGACGATGAAATGAACGACGCGCTCGATCAGGTAATCAGTGCGCTGGGCAGGCAAATCCGTAAAAATAAAACAAAACTTGAAAAGCAAATTCATTCCGAAGCGCTCGACATGTATGTTCAGGATTACCTGAACACCGACGAGCCGGATGAGGAATCCGAATTTAAAATCATGCGCACCAAGCATTTCTTTGTAAAGCCGCTCAGTGTGGAAGAGGCAATTCTGCAAATGAATCTGCTCGGTCATCAGTTCTTTATGTTCCGCGATGAGCATACCGGCGAAATCAATGTTGTTTATAAACGCAAAGACGGCAATTACGGCTTGTTGGAGCCGGATGTGGAATAAAAAGCATTGCGGGGGCTGCGCTTTGTTCGCGGCCCCCGCTTAATCTGAAAGAATTTACAGTTAATGGAGTGTAAAAAAACAAATGGAAAAATTCAAACTGGTTTGCCCGTGTCTGCTTGGTATTGAGGGACTGGTCGGCGACGAACTGCGTAAAATGGACGCCAAAAATGTTGAACCTCAAAACGGCAGAGTGGTTTTTGACGGTGATGCCGAAATGCTTGCCCGCGCGAATATTTGTTCCCGCTACAGCGAACGCGTGCTGGTACTTATGGGTACATTTACCGCGAAAACCTTCGAGCAGCTGTTTGAAGGTGTAAAGGCTCTGCCGTGGGAAAACTGGATCGGCAAAACGGACATGTTTCCGGTAAAGGGCAGAAGTCTCAGTTCCAAGCTTTCCAGCGTTCCCGACTGTCAGGCAATCATCAAAAAGGCGGTCGTTGAGCGCTTAAAACTGAAATATAAGATTCCGTGGTTTGAAGAAACCGGGAACCTCTACCAAATACAGTTCCTGATTATGAAGGATACGGTCAGCGTGATGCTCGACACCTCCGGCGCGGGACTGCACAAGCGCGGTTACCGCGCGAATTCCACCGAAGCGCCGATTAAAGAAACGCTTGCCGCCGCCATGGCGTACCTTGCGCGTGTGCGTACAGACGCAAATTTTATCGACCCGTTTTGCGGTTCCGGTACGATTTTAATTGAAGCCGCGCTTTACGCCATGAATATTGCGCCGGGTATGCGCCGCCATTTTACCGCCGAGAATTGGGCAAGCATCGACCAAAAGGTTTGGATGCGTGAAAAAGAACGCGCACAGGATTTGGTTCTCCGTGATGCGGCATTTGTCGGTACCGGTTACGATATTGACGGCGCGGCGGTTGCCCTCACCCTTGAAAACGCAAAAAAAGCGGGTGTCATTTCCCACATCAAAGCGGAAAAACGCGACATTCACGATTTTCAGGCGGTTGGCGAATACGGCAATGTTATCTGCAATCCGCCGTATGGCGAGCGTTTGCTGGACATAAAACAAGCAGAAGAGCTATATACTGCAATGGGAAAAGTTTTCACCAGCCGGCACGGTTGGAGCTATTCGATTATCAGTCCGGATGAGACCTTTGAGGAGTGCTTTGGCCGACCGGCGGACCGCCGCAGAAAGCTCTACAACGGCATGATCAAATGTCAGCTCTACATGTACTATAAATCAAACCCGTAAGCAGGGCGCGTTTTCGTGTAAGCTAAGGCATGGGAGAGGGCGGCAAGCCGGCCTCTCTGCATGAATGCGCATGGAGAGTGCACAGAAGGCGTTTGTTTGGCAAATTTATTTGTTGGGGGGAGTTCGCATGCGTTACGTTTTCATTTTTAATCCGGCGGCCGGAAAAAAGGACCCGTATCCTACATACTATCCAATCATAAAAACCTATTGTGAGGAACAGGGCTTGTCCTACACCTGCTTTGTTACAAAGTACCCGATGCATGCAGAAGAGCTTGCAAAAAAGGAGGGTGCAAAAGGCGATGATGTCCGGATTTACGGTGTAGGCGGAGACGGTACGCTGCGCGAAATTGCCGCGGGCACATTCGGTATGGAGAATGTGGAAATCGGCATCATTCCGTGCGGTTCCGGTGATGACTATGTTCGCATGTTCGGTAGAAAAGAGACGTTTCAGTCCCTTCCCAAACAAATTGGGGCGAAATCCCGCATTGTCGATATGATACGGTACAACGATGGATTTGCGCTGAACCTTTGTTCCATCGGTCTGGACGCGGCAGTCGCCTATAATATGACGAAGTTCAAAAAGATGCCGCTGATTACCGGCTCCATGGCGTATGACTTAGCGCTCGTCAAGGTGTTTCTTGGCAAAATCGGCAACGAGCTGAAAATTACCATTGACGGTGACAAGGAGTACAGCGGAAATTATTTGTTTGCGGTAGCCGCTAACGGCAACTATTACGGCGGCGGATACTGCGGCGCGCCGGAAGCGATACCCGATGACGGTCTTCTTGATTTTGTCCTGATACGAACCCCAAAGCTGCGGCAGGTGCCCGCAATGGTTCGCCTTTACAAAGCGGGCAAGCATTATCACGCAAAAGAGTTCGAAGGTCTTTTGGAGCATTGCCGCGGCACACATATGCATGTGACCGCTCAAACGCCGGCGGTCGGGAATTTTGACGGCGAATGCAAATACATATCCAATGTGTTTTTTGAGGAAATCCCGCATGCGGCGCGCTTTATCGTGCCGGAATAAACAAAAATCAGCCGTTGTCGTGTTTGACAGCGGCTTTTTTCGGCTTTGCCGCCCTCACCCTCTCGGCTGGCGCGCGGAAGCGCGCAATAGTTGAGTTGAGCCTGAAAATGTTCTGAAATTTGGTTGGGCTTTTAAATTACTGGTTTGTTCAATAGATATTATTTATATTTTCTGAATTTGAATAAAATCGGAAACAAATGTAAATAATTTATGAAATTGCATTTATTAGAGAAAAACCTCTTGATTTTTCCATTATAAATGGCTAAAATAAGTCTTAGCACTCAAGGGAATGGAGTGCTAACCAAAATCATCAATATTTTAAGGAGGAAGTCTTATGACTATCAAACCATTATTAGACAGAGTTCTTATTCAAATGGAAGAGGCAGAAGAGACCACAAAGAGCGGTATCGTTCTTGCCGGCTCCGCAAAAGAGAAGCCTCAAATTGCAAATGTTATCGCGGTTGGCCCCGGCGGCATGGTAGACGGCAAAGAAGTTACCATGTATGTGAAGGTCGGCGATAAAGTTATCAGCAGCAAATATGCCGGAACCGAAGTCAAGCTGGACGGCAAAGAGTACACCATTGTCCGTCAGTCCGATATTCTGGCTGTTGTTGAATAAGTTTGCAAATTCATTTTTATAAAATACATTTTTAGGAGGATACTCAATTATGGCAAAACAGATTATTTACGGCGAAGATGCCAGAAGAGCTCTTTTGAGCGGCATCAACCAACTTGCAGATACCGTTAAAATCACATTAGGTCCTAAGGGCCGCAATGTTGTTCTCGACAAAAAGTTCGGCGCTCCGCTCATCACAAACGACGGTGTTACCATCGCGAAGGAAGTAGAGCTGGAAGATCCGTTCGAGAACATGGGCGCGCAGCTTGTAAAAGAAGTCGCAACCAAAACAAACGATGTTGCAGGCGACGGTACCACAACGGCTACCTTGCTCGCACAGGCACTCATTCGTGAGGGCATGAAGAACGTAACCGCCGGTGCAAACCCGATGATTTTGCGCAAGGGCATTCAGAACGCGGTTGACGCGGCTGTAAAATCGATCAAAGATAACTCCAAGAAAGTTACCTGCTCCGATGATATCGCACGTGTTGCGACTATTTCCGCGGGCGATGAATTTATTGGCAAGCTGATTGCGGATGCTATGGAAAAGGTTACCGCAGACGGTGTTATCACCGTGGAAGAATCCAAAACAGCCGAAACCTATTCCGAAGTTGTCGAAGGCATGATGTTTGACCGCGGCTATATCAGCCCGTACATGGTCACCGATACCGAAAAGATGGAAGCTGTTATTGACGATGCTTACATTTTGATTACCGACAAGAAGATTTCCAACATTCAGGATATTCTGCCTTTGCTCGAAAACATTGTAAAGACCGGCAAAAAATTGGTTATCATCGCAGACGACATTGAGGGCGAAGCACTTACCACCATCATCCTCAACAAACTGCGCGGTACCTTTACCTGCGTAGCGGTTAAAGCTCCGGGCTTCGGCGACAGAAGAAAAGAAATGCTCCGCGATATCGCCACTCTGACAGGCGGCGAAGTCATTTCCGACGAACTTGGTCTTGACCTTAAAGAAACCACCATTGATCAGCTCGGTCAGGCTCGCCAGGTGAAGGTGGACAAAGAGAACACCATCATCGTAGACGGCGCGGGTGACGCAGACGCAATCAAGGCAAGAGTTTCCCAAATCCGCACACAAATTGATAATTCCACATCCGATTTCGACCGTGAAAAGCTTCAGGAACGTCTTGCAAAGCTCGCGGGCGGCGTAGCGGTCATTAAGGTCGGCGCAGCAACCGAAATCGAAATGAAAGAAAAGAAACTCCGCATTGAAGATGCTCTTGCAGCTACAAAGGCAGCAGTCGAAGAGGGTATTGTCGCAGGCGGCGGTGTCGCTCTTATCAACGCAATTCCTGCTGTTGAAGCATTGGTAAACGCTGCGGAAGGCGACGAGAAGACAGGCGAAAAAATCGTGCTCAAGGTTCTGGAAGAGCCGGTTCGCCAAATCGCAATCAACGCGGGTCTTGAAGGCTCCGTTATTGTTGAGAACATCAAAAAGGCAAACAAGGTCGGCTACGGCTACAACGCACTCAAGGATGAGTACAGCGATATGCTCGCTGCCGGTATCGTAGACCCAACCAAGGTAACCCGTTCCGCTCTGCAGAACGCTGCTTCTGTTGCTTCTACTGTCCTTACAACCGAGTCTTTGGTTGCCGACAAGAAAGAGCCGGCTGCGGCTCCTGCAATGCCTGCTGATCCGGGCATGGGCGGCATGTATTAATCCACAAATACCCCTTGCTGAAAGTTGGCGGATGCCGCGTCTGCGGCATCCGCTTTTTCGTATTTTTCCTTGTAGATTTATACCGAATATGGTATAATAAAGTATATTTTATACAAGTGGAGGTATACCCTTTTGGCTGAAAACCCCAATTTGAATCCTGTGGAGCGTTCTCAGGCGGATTATAGCAGCGACGTTGCACAGATTATGGCAGTTCGGGCGCGTGGCCCGGTTCCGCTTGCTTTTGTCCGAACTTACGGCTGTCAGCAGAATGTTGCCGACGGTGAAAAAATAAAAGGCCAGTTGGAGCAAATGGGATTCGCCTTTACCGAAAACGAGGAAGAGGCGGATTTCATCCTTTTTAATACCTGCGCGGTGCGCGAACATGCCGAAGACCGGGTGTTCGGCAACGTCGGCGCTCTCAAAAACGTGAAGCAGCACCATCCATCCGTGCTCATTGCGGTGTGCGGCTGCATGATGGAACAGGAGCATATTGCCAAACGCATGAAAGAAAGCTTTCCGTTTGTCAGCCTGGTGTTTGGCACCCATGTCATTCACCGTCTGCCGGAGCTTTTGTTCAACACGGTTACCGGCGGTCGCCGCGTGTTTGAGCGCGGAGATGACAGCGAGGATAAAACGATTGTCGAGGGTCTGCCCATTCACCGTGACGGTGAGTTCAAAGCGTGGATTACCGCCATGTACGGCTGTGACAACTTCTGCTCCTACTGCGTAGTGCCCTATGTGCGCGGGCGTGAGCGCAGCCGTGAGCCGCAGGCGATTGCCGAGGAATTTACCGCTCTGGTAAAAGCAGGCTACAAAGATATTACCCTGCTGGGGCAAAACGTGAATTCCTACGGCAAAAAGCTGGAAAATCCCATCAGCTTTGCAGAGCTGCTGCAAAAACTTGACAGCATAGACGGCGATTATCAAATCCGCTTTATGACGTCGCACCCGAAAGACGCGACCCATGAACTGATCGACACCATCGCGAACAGCCGCCATATCTGCCATCATCTGCATTTACCGTTCCAATCCGGTAACAATAGAATATTAAAAGAAATGAACCGCCGCTATACGCGTGAAAAATATCTGGATTTAATCAAATATGTCAAAGAGAAGATTCCGGATATTTCTCTTACATCCGACATTATCGTCGGTTTTCCGGGCGAAACGTATGAAGAGTTTCTGGATACGGTCAGCTTAATTAAAGAGGTCGGCTTTACGTCGCTTTACACCTTTATCTATTCGCCGCGCGTCGGCACCAAAGCCGCCGCAATGCCGGACCCGGTTCCATATGCCGAAAAATCGAAATGGCTCACCGAACTTTTGAACGTGCAGGAGGAAATCGCCGCCGCGCACTGTTCCTCTTTGGTTTCCACCACACAGCGTGTGCTTGTGGAAGAGCAGAACGAAAAGACCGGGCAGTTGGTCGGCAGAACGGGCGGAAATATCATGGCGGAGTTTGACGGTGCGCCGGAGCTCATTGGCACGTTTGCCACTCTGAAAATCACTGATGCCCGCCACTGGATTTTAAAGGGAGAGCTTGCATAACGCGGCACTGCCAACGGGTTAAAAATGTATTACAGTGAATACTGTTTATATATAATACCTGCTAAATTTTTCATAAAGCATAGACTGTAAATAAAAGTCTTTCGCCCTCGCGGAGCGAAAAGGGTGGTTTTGCCACCTTACCCCCTCGTTGGCGCGCGGGAGCGCGCAATAGCTGTTCAGAGAACAAATGAACTTATTTAGCTGGGATTAAATAAAAATAAATCAGAAAATTTGGAGGAATACAAAATGGATATTATCACAATGGCAAGGAAAATGGGAAAAGAGATTCAAAAGGACGACCGTTACCTCAACTGGCAGATTGCCCGCCAAAACAGCGACAGCGATGAAGAACTGCAAAATTTAATCGGTGAATTCAATTTAAAGAGAATGGCAATCAACAACGAAGTCAGCAAAGAAGACCGTAACGAAGAAAACGTCAAGAAATTGAATGACGAACTCCGCCATGTATACGCGCAGATCATGCAGAACCCGAATATGACCGCTTACAATGAGGCGAAGAATCAAATTGACGCACTTTTACAGCGCATCAGCGCAATTATTACCCAGTCCGCCGAAGGCGAAGATCCCGAAACAGCCGATTATGAGGAACATTCCTGCGGCGGCGAGTGCTCTTCCTGCGGCGGCTGCCACTAAGAGCCAAAATCCGGCAGGACCGTGTACCTTACACGTGCGTGAAATCAAATTCAGAGGAGTTGAGTAATCAGCGATGGCAGAGCTTTCCCCCATGATGAAGCAGTATTTTGAAATCAAGGAACAGAATCCGGACACGCTTCTGTTTTTCCGCCTTGGTGATTTTTACGAAATGTTTTACGATGACGCCAAGCTGGCTTCCAAAGAACTGGAGCTCACCCTCACCGGGCGCGACTGCGGCCAAGAGGAACGCGCCCCCATGTGCGGGGTGCCGTTCCACAGCTATGAAAGCTATGTTGCGCGCCTGGTCGCCAAAGGCTACAAGGTCGCCATCTGCGAGCAGATGGAAGACCCGGCTTTGGCAAAAGGTTTAGTTAAGCGCGATATTATCCGCGTGATTACCCCCGGCACGGTGCTGGAAAGCAGCATGCTCGACGAAACGCGCAACAATTACATTTGCTCCGTTTGTGTGGAAAGCAGCACAGCAGGCATATGCTTTGCGGATATTTCTACCGGCGAGCTGCACGCAACGAGCCTTTGTGCGGACAAAGTGCCGGAACTGGAACTGCTGCTCAAAAATGAGCTTTCTCGGTTCTCTCCGCGTGAGATTCTGATTAATCCGCAGACCTTGCAGTTTAAAAGTCTGCCGAAATTTATAAAAGAGAGGCTTTCCACTACGCTGGATTGCCTTGAAACTTCCTTGTTTGAATCCGATACCTGTACAGAACTGGTATTGGAACAGTTCCAAAAGGAAACACTGGAGCCGCTCGGCATCGCCGACAAGCCCCAGATCGTTTCCGCAATCGGCGCATTGCTTGCTTATTTGAAGCAGACACAGCGCACCGGCATGGAGCGCATGAGCGTGATTGATTTGTACACCGACGCGCAGTTTATGCACCTTGATTTAAACGCGCGCCGCAATTTGGAACTTTTAGAAACCATGCGCAGCAAAGAAAAGCGCGGCACTCTTTTATGGGTGCTGGATAAAACCAAAACCGCCATGGGCAAACGGCTTATCCGAAACTGGATTGAACAGCCGCTGTTGAATCCGGCGCAAATCAGCCGCAGACAGAACGCGGTTGCCGAATTGACTGAAGACGCGATTCTGCGTGACAGCATCGCGGAACAGCTTACCGGCATTTACGATCTGGAACGCATTATGACGCGAATTGTTTACGGTTCCGCCAACGCGAGAGAATTGCGTTCTCTCTGGTCGGCGGTGGAACGTCTGCCGAAGCTCAAACAGCTTCTTGCGGGCGTAAAATCCAACTTGCTCACGGATATTCAGAACGATATTGACATTTTAGGCGACGTTTCCGTGCTCATAGACCATGCTATTGTGGACGAGCCTCCGTTTTCTATCCGCGAAGGCGGCATGATAAAAGCCGGCTACAATGAAGAACTCGACCTGTTAAAAGGCGATATGAGCAACGGCAAAGGAATAATCGCGCAAATTGAAGCGCAGGAGCGCGAGCGTACCGGCATTCCGAAACTAAAGGTCGGTTACAACCGCGTGTTCGGCTATTACATAGAAATTTCAAATGGATATAAAGATCAGGCGCCGCAGGAATACATACGCAAGCAAACCCTCACAAACTGCGAACGCTTTATCACACCGGAACTCAAAGAGCTGGAGGGCAGAATTTTAGGCGCGCACGACAAGTCTATCCAACTGGAAACCCAGCTGTTCGACGATGTGCGTAAACAGGTTGCAGCTCAACTCAGCCGTGTGCAGAATACGGCGCGTGCCATTGCGCAGTTGGATGTTTTGAATTCCTTTGCGCAGGTTTCGGTGAACAACAACTACACAAGACCGATTGTGAATTTAAGCGGGAAAATCCTGTTAAAAGACAGCCGTCATCCGGTTGTGGAAGCACTTCTCGACGGTGCGCCCTTCGTGCCGAACGATGTGGAACTCGACAAAAACGAGAATCGCGTCGCCATTATTACCGGCCCAAATATGGCGGGTAAATCCACCTATATGCGGCAGACGGCTTTAATTGTGCTCATGGCGCAAATCGGCTGTTTTGTACCGGCAAGCAATGCGGAAATCGGCATTGTGGATAGCATTTTTACCCGCGTCGGTGCGTCGGACGATTTGGCATCCGGTCAGTCAACCTTTATGGTCGAAATGAGCGAGGTTGCGGATATCCTCAAAAACGCGACATCCAACAGTTTACTGATTCTCGATGAAATCGGACGCGGCACTTCCACCTTTGACGGTATGAGCATCGCGCGCGCCGTGCTGGAATATGTGGCGGATACCAAACTTCTGGGCGCAAAAGCCCTGTTTGCCACGCATTACCACGAGCTTACCGTGCTGGAAGAGCTGCTTAGCGGCGTGAAAAATTACAATATCGCGGTGAAAAAACGCGGCGACGATATTACCTTCCTGCGCCGAATTATCCGCGGCGGAGCGGATGACAGCTTCGGCATCGAGGTTTCCAAGCTTGCCGGTGTGCCGGATAAAGTCGTGACCCGTGCCAAACAAGTGCTAAAAGAATTGGAAGAGGGCAAGCAGGTAACCATGCCGCAAAAGCGCGGCAGAAAAGCGGAAGTAGAGGAGCCCGAAATGCAGTTGGCTCTTACTCCGCCGAATGAAACCGAAATTATGGCACGTTTAAAAGCACTGGATGTCAACACCCTTACGCCGATTGAGTGCATGAATACACTGTTTGAACTGAGCAAGCTTGCCCAGTAGGGGCTGCATTATCAGCCCTGATTTGATATTGATTGTTAGGGGGGTGCCGTATGAGTAAGATTCATGTGCTGGATAAGCAGGTCGCGGAGCTGATTGCCGCCGGTGAAGTGGTGGATCGCCCAGCTTCCGTCATAAAAGAACTGGTCGAAAACTCGATTGATGCCGGTTCCACATCCGTCACCGTCGAAATTCAGCATGGCGGCGTTACCTATATGCGCGTTACCGACAACGGCTGCGGCATAGCCCGTGAAGATGTTCCGGTCGCCTTCCTTCGCCACGCGACAAGCAAGGTACTGCGTGAAAATGACTTGGATTCCATTGCCACGCTTGGTTTTCGCGGGGAAGCGCTTGCTTCCGTCTGCGCTGTGGCACATGTGGAACTGCTTACCCGCATGGCGGATGAGCTTGCCGGAACCCACTATGTGATTGAGGGCGGTGAGGAGCAGTCCTGTGAGGATGCCGGCTGTCCCGAAGGCACAACCATTATCATCCGCGATATTTTTTATAATGTTCCCGCAAGAATGAAATTCCTAAAAAAGGACGTTGTGGAAGCGAACGCGATTGCGGGTATTCTGGATAAAATCGCGCTTTCCCACCCCGAAATTTCCCTTCGCTTTATCCGTGACGGCAAAGAGGAACTGCACACGACGGGCGACGGTAAATTAAAATCCGCTGTCTATGCGGTATATGGAAAAGAGTTCACGAGCGGCTTGATTCCGGTTGATTATGAATTCGGCGGCGTAAAGGTGTGGGGCTTTTTAAGCAAGCCGTCCGCAGCGCGGCCGAACCGCAGTATGCAGCAGTTTTTCATCAACGGGCGTTATGTAAAAAGCCGAACCGCCGTGGTTGCCATGGAGCAGGCCTGCAAGGGTTCGCTGATGGTCGGAAAATTCCCCGCCTGTGTCTTACATATGCAGCTTTCGTTTTCCGCGATAGATGTGAATGTACACCCGTCCAAACTGGAAGTGCGCTTTATCAATGAAAAGCCTATTTTCGATGCCGTGTATCACGGCATTCAGTCCGCATTGAATCAGGGCGACAAACCGGATGCAATGTTGCTGCAGCCGCATAAAAAGCCGATCCTTTCGCCGTTTTCACAGCCGAAAGAGAATGCGGTGCAAATGGAAATTCCGGCGGTCGGTTCGGGTAAGGCTTCCACCCCTCCCACACAAATCGCACAGCCCGCAAAACCGATACAAATTCCGACACCAGTACAGCCAAAAGTTTCGTATAATAGATATCTATCCTTTTTGGATATTGAGGTGGACGAAGAACCGCCAAAACCGACAGAAAAAAGAGAACAACCGGTGAATTCAACGGGCATTCCGGCTGTTTTTGGACAGCCCGCTCCGCAAAGCACCATGCTGCACGACAGCGCGGACATTACCTACGAGCATAAACAGACTTATGCCGAAAGTCCGGCACCCTCCGTTCCGGAGCCGATTTCGGAACAGAAAGAAGTTGTTTCGCTGGAGCAAGTTGTTTCCGAGCCGGAACCCATTCCCGAACCCTCAAAGCAGACTGACCGGTTTATCGGCGAAGCGTTCGGAACCTACATTGTTTTGCAGCGCGGGGAAGATGAGCTTGTCCTCATTGACAAGCACGCAGCACATGAACGGATGCTCTATGAAAAACTTAAAGCGCAAAGCGGCAACGTGTCCGCCCAAATGCTTTTAATGCCGGTAACGGTTACGCTGGACAAAAATGAATACGCCGCGGTGCTTGGCTCCCTTGCAGTATATGCCGCCGCAGGCTTTGAAATTGAAGATTTCGGCGCAGGTACCGTTCTGGTGCGCAGCGCGCCGCTTTCTCTTAACGGAAGTGACGTTGCCGACGCCGTCATGGAAATCGCGGGTTATCTGCAATCTTCCAAAACAGATGTAACCACCGAACAGCTTGACTGGCTGTATCACAATATCGCGTGCCGAGCGGCGATCAAAGCGGGCGACGAAAGTTCCCCGCAGGAGTTGATTGCTTTGGTGCAGCGCTTGGAACAGAACCCGGACATCCGTCACTGTCCGCACGGCAGACCGGTATCCATTGTCCTTACCAAACACGAAATTGAAAAACAATTCGGAAGAGTTTAGCTCCACGAATCGCGCGGAGCACGCAATAGATTTTTAAGGAAAGGACGGCAAGTAAGAATATGGATACACAAAACGAACAGAAAATCCCCTTGGTTGCCGTCGTTGGCCCCACAGCATCAGGTAAAAGCCGCCTTGCGGTGGAGCTTGCCATCCGCTTTCACGGCGAAATTATTTCCGCTGATTCCATGCAGATTTACAAGGGTATGGCAATCGGCACGGCAAAACCAACCGAGGAAGAGATGCGCGGCATCCCGCACCACCTGATTGACTTTGCGGATTTGTCACAGCCGTTCAGCGTTGCGGATTATGTTTCGCTTGCGAAAGCGTGTATCGAACAAATCCACGCGCGCGGCAAACTGCCCATACTGGCGGGCGGAACGGGGTTATATGTCCGTTCGCTGCTTCATAACGTTCAGTTTAGTGAAAGCGATAAGGACGAGGTTCTGCGGCGTGAACTGAAAGCCCGCGCGGAGCAGGAGGGCGTGCAAAGCCTTGTTGATGAGCTTCGGCAGTTTGACCCGGAGTCCGCCGAACGTATTCACCCCAACAATGTAGGGCGCGTGATACGCGCCATTGAAATTTACCGCACCACCGGCGTAACCATGACACAGCAGCTCATGGAGTCCCATTCGCAGCCATCGCCTTATCACGCGTGTGTCATTGGCTTGGATTTTGCGGACAGGCAGATTTTATATGACCGAATTAATGCCCGCGTGGATGAAATGCTCAAGGCCGGTCTGGTGGACGAAGCGCGTGAGGTGCTCGCTCAGCCCGGCTCTAAAACCGCGCTGCAGGCAATCGGCTACAAAGAACTTTTGCCCTATTTTAACGGAGAAATTACTCTGCCCCAGGCAGTGGAACATATTAAACAGGAAACGCGGCATTACGCAAAGCGCCAGCTCACGTGGTTCCGCAGGGACAAGGAAATTTACTGGATTTCGGCGGATGCCTGCGGCGGCTTTGACGCGGCCGTGAATCTTGCCGCGAACAAGATCGCGGAGTTTCCCTACTCCGAATAGATAAGAATTCGAATAATGATGTTTGAAAAGCTGTAAAGGGGTATGCTATGAACAGTCCGATACTGAAAAAAATCATATCTGCTTTTATCGCGATATTGCTGCTCGTTTACGTCGGCAATCAAATTTACAATGCGAATTATTCACAGGTAAGAACCGAAACGGCTCTGGATGCCAACTCGGCGGATACCGTTCAAACGACGGCGGTCGCTATCCGACAGGAACAGCTGATTCAGCAGACGTCATCCGGGGTAGTGAGTTATTTGCTTAGTGACGGAAGTAAAGTGGCAAATGGCGGCCCGGTTGCCGAATTGTACAACAGCTCCAAGGACGCGACCATTCAGCAGCAGATTAAAAGCATCGACAGCGAAATCGCAAAACTTACAAAGCTGAACAACCCCGGCGACACATACGCTGTAAGCCCTGATTTGCTGGACAAGCAGATTGACCAAAGGCTTACGGATATGCTCGGCAATGTTCAAAAAGGGGAATACGGTTCGCTTTCCGCTGACAGGGAAGACATATTATACCTTCTTAATGAGCGTCAGGTGGTTACGAAAAAGGTCAATAATTTTAACAGCCGAATCGCGCAGCTGAACAGCCAGCGAGAATCGCTGAAAGCAAGCGGCGGCAATAAAATCGGACAAATCAATTCGCCTGCCGCAGGTTTTTTCATCAGCAGGGCGGACGGTTACGAATCGGTATACAATTATGATAATGTGCTTTCGCTTTCCGTGAATGATCTGAAAAGCAAGCAAAGTCAAAAGGCCGCTTTGCCCGATCATGTAATCGGCAAAGTGTGCGCGAATTACGATTGGTATTTTGCCTGTGTATTACCGGCGGAAACCGCCGCAAAATGCAAAGAAGGCAATACGGTGAATATCCAACTGCCGTTTGTGTCCACGCAGTCCGTCCCGGCTGTAATTGCCGCGGTCAACCAAAAAGACAAAAATTCCGAGGCTGCTGTTATCATGAAATGCAGCTATATGAACAGTGCGCTTGCCGATATACGAAACGAGAATGTCCAAATTCAGCTTGAAGATTATTCTGGAATCCGCGTCAGTCAGCAAGCCATTCACTTTGCTACAACCTTTACAGGACCGAACGGCAAGACTGTTACCGTCAAAGACCCGGTGAAAGGCGTTTATGTCATGAACGGCAATCAGCTTGAGTTTGTGCAGATCTTTCCTGTTTTCAGTACAAACAGCTATGTGATCTGTGATGCCGCGCCCGATGAAAAATTAATCCAAACGCATTCAACGGTAAAATTATACGACGAGATTGTAATAGAAGGGACCGATTTATACGATGGAAAAGTCGTTAAATGAGTATGAGCAGCGTTTCCTTAGTCTGGAAGAAAATTTAAAGGTTATCCGCGACAATATCGGCGAAGCGGCCATAAAATCCGGGAGAAATCCGCAGAATATAACCTTGCTTGCGGCTACCAAAACCGTGCCGGTTCCGGTTATCAACAAGGGGATTGCGCTTGGCATCAACACCATCGGGGAAAATAAGGTGCAGGAGCTTTGCGAAAAATACGACGAACTCGATCTTACAAACTGTGACTGCCAGTTCATCGGGCATCTGCAAACCAATAAGGTCAAGCAGTTAATCGGCAAAGTCAGCATGATTCAGTCGGTGGACAGTGTGAAGCTGGCACAGGAAATCTCCCGCCTTTCCGCCGCGCAAAACCGCACGACCAACATTTTAATTGAGGTAAACATTGGCAGCGAGGAGAATAAATCCGGCATTTTGCCGCAAAATCTGGAGGAACTGATTTCTCAAATTTCCTGTCTTCCGGCCATTTCGATACGCGGATTAATGGCAATTCCGCCGATTTGCGAAAATAATTTCGAAGTCAGGCAGTATTTTTCAAATATGTACAAATATTTTATTGACATAAAGGGTAAAAAAATAGATAATATTAGCATGGACTACTTGTCCATGGGAATGTCCGGCGATTATGCGCAGGCTATTTTAGAGGGAGCAAATATGGTAAGGGTTGGCTCGGCTCTTTTCGGCGCAAGAATATACAAGAAAGAATAGTGGGAGGCTTTATTAATGGCAGGACTTGTTCAAAAATTTAAGGATATGTGGAACCCACCGGAAGACGAATATGATTACGACTACGATGACAGCCAAGAGGTGGATGTTATGAACAGTCAGGATGAACGCGAAGAATCCCGTGAGCATGACAGCATTAAGCGTACACCTTCTACCCAGGGAACCAACAAAGTTGTCAATATTCATGCTACAGCTCAACTGCAGGTTGTATTGTTTAAGCCGGAGCGCTTTGGCGAGGACACCCGTGCGGTTGCCGATGAGCTTTTAAAAATGCATACGGTTGTTCTGAATCTGGAAAACACCAACAAAGATGTTTCCCGGCGAATCATTGATTTTCTGAGCGGCGTTGCTTACGCAAACGGCGGCAAAATTAAGCGTGTCGCGACCAGCACCTTTATTATTACGCCTTATAACGTTGACCTTACCGGCGACGATGTTTTAGATGAGTTAGAAAATAACGGTGTTTATTTTTAATGAGTAAAACGCTGCCGCAAACAAATGACAGCCTGCTTGAAGCAAAGCTTCAGGATGCTGCAAAGCTTTGCTTTTCCAATAATCGGCCGCATTTTATCGGCTTTTTGGATGAACGGGAAGCAGAGCTTGCCGAAAGAATTATGAAAAGATCTGCATTTAAAAACTATATGCTTTGGGGCGGACAAGAAGCCTCAGAGCGTGTAGTTTTTGGTGCGTTTCCGGACTATATGGAACCGGATACCTCCGCGTTTCCAATCGTACCCATTACGGCGACGTTCCGAACCGGGGACACGCTTTCGCACCGCGATTTTTTGGGCGCGCTTATGGCCGCCGGAATCAACCGCGATACGCTTGGTGATTTGCTGGTGGAAGAAGGCCGCTGTGTGCTGTTTGTCAAAGCGGAAATAGCGGAGTATGTTTTGCAGCAGATTACCAAAATCGGCAGGGTGGGCGTAAAGCTCGAAAAAGGTATGCGGGAACCTCTGCCGCAGGGCAGAAAGTTTGCGCCTTTTTCTACTGTTGTGGCGTCTTCAAGGCTTGACTGCATCGTAGCCGCCGCGATTTCTACCAGCCGGGAAAAGGCAAGTACGCTGATTGAATCCGGTGCGGTTCTGCTGAATCATGTGGAAACCACCTCGGTGTCCGTGACCGTACACGATGGGGATAAACTTTCGATTCGGGGAAAAGGGCGTTTTGTGCTGGATCAGATTGGTCCGGTCACAAAAAAAGGACGATTGAGCATCGCCGGAAGAAAATATATTTAAATTGGGGGGCTTTTATTATGCTTACGCTAAATGATATTATTAATGCCAGCTTTCGCAAATCCAACTTTTCGGGTTATCGCACAGAAGATGTTGATAATTTCCTTGATGAGGTAAAGGATTCCTACGATGCGCTCATTAAAAAGAATGTAGAGCAAAAGGAAGCAAATGAAAGCTTAACGGAAGAAATGAGCCAGCTTCAGAAAAAGCTGGAGGTTTTGGCCGCCAAAATTGAAGAATACCGCACAGAAGAAGACGAGATTAAAAACGCTCTTGTCAGTGCGCAGAAGCTCGGCGACGCGTCCATACGTGAGGCTCGTCATAAGGCGGAAATCATAATCAAAGACGCAAACATGAAGGCGGAACGAATTATCTCCGGCACAAAAGAAGAGCTTGCCACGCAAACACAGGAGTTTGAACGGTTAAAGCAAACGGTTTCCGACTTCCGGTCTCATTTGCTCACTGCCTACAAAGAACATCTTACTTTAATCGATGCGCTTCCTACAAAGAGCGAAACACCTTCCGCTCCGGCTGCGGAGCCGGAACCGGATGAAGAGGATTTGCCGCAGGAGGAAGATATTGATATTCCGGTAGATTTTGCGGGTGAAGCCGCAGAGGACGACGAACCGGCCGAGGAAAGCGAGCAGTTTGAAGATCCGCTTTTCAGCAGTCAGGCAACGCAGAACTTTCATTTAAATGTCAGCAGTTTTGAAAACCAGCCGGAGCAGCAGAATACGGCAAATCCCCATGATATGCGTTACGATGTACTGAAATTTGGCGATAATTATGATATCTCGGATGACAATGATTCTCCCGTAGGTATCTTTCACCGCAAATAATCGTATAAGCTTATATAAAATTACCTAAGGAGAGAATTATTACAATGCCGCAAGATTACAAAAGCACATTGAATTTACCCCAAACCAGTTTTGCCATGCAGGCCGGTCTGCCGAAGCGCGAACCGGAAATGCTGAAGGCTTGGAATGAAAATGAGATATATGAAAAGCTCATGAAAAAAAATGAGGGGAAGCCCCTCTACGTTCTTCATGACGGCCCTCCGTACGCCAACGGTGATATTCATCTGGGTACGGCGCTGAATAAAACATTAAAGGATATTATTGTCCGTTATAAAAACATGGCAGGCTTTAAGGCTCCTTATGTTCCCGGTTTTGATACCCACGGACTGCCGACCGAATTAAAAGCCCGCAAAAAGGCTGGTGTCGACAATTCTACCACCATCTCCGATGTGGAACTTCGCAAATTGTGCCGTGAATTCGCTCTCGGCTATATCGACGACCAGCGCGAACAGTTCAAACGTCTTGGCGTTATGGGTGAGTGGAACGACCCCTATATTACACTGAAAAAAGAATTTGAAGCCAAACAGATCGAAGTATTTTCCGAAATGGCGACCAAAGGCTATATTTACAAAGGGTTAAAGCCTGTTTACTGGTGCCCGGAGTGCGAAACCGCGCTTGCGGAAGCCGAAATTGAATACGCGGAGGATCCCTGCAATTCTATCTATGTAAAATTCCGCGTGACCGATGATAAGGGTCTGTTTACTGCGAAGGGTGCCGATTTGGCGAATACCTATTTTGTTATCTGGACAACCACCACATGGACCATCCCGGGCAATGTCGCCATTTGCCTCGGCCCGGATTTTGAGTATTCCCTCATCCAGTGCGAAAATGAATATTTTGTCATGGCTACCGCATTATACGAAGCGGCTATGCAGGAAGCCGGTAAATCCGATTACAAAGTCATTGCCACCTTCCAGGGCAAAGACCTTGAATATATGAAAACTGCCCATCCGTTCCTTGACCGTACCTCCCTTGTGATTGTCGGTGACCATGTAACGCTTGAAAGCGGTACCGGCTGCGTTCATACCGCTCCGGGACACGGTGTCGAGGACTTCGATGTCTGCCATAACCATTACCCTGAAATTTCGGTTATCGTTCCGGTAGACAGCCACGGCAGACTCACCGCGGAGGCCGGCGAAAAATTTGCCGGTTTGACAACCAATCAGGCCAATAAAGAAATCGCGCAGTATTTGCAGGATATCGGCGCAATGTTCGCCATGCAGAAGATTATCCATCAGTATCCGCACTGCTGGCGCTGCAAAAAGCCGGTTCTGTTCCGCGCTACCGAGCAATGGTTCTGCTCCATTGATTCCATCAAGAAGCAGGCGGTGGAAGAAATCAATCAAGTCGAGTGGACTCCGGGGTGGGGCAAAGACCGCATCACCTCTATGGTTATGGACCGCAACGACTGGTGTATCTCCCGTCAGCGCCGCTGGGGTGTGCCGATTCCGATTTTCTACTGCAAAGACTGCGGCGAGCCGCTTATCGATAAAGAAGCCATGATGGCGGTTTCCAGACTGTTTGGGCAGGAAGGCTCCGATGCTTGGTATATCAAAGACGCAAAAGAAATTCTTCCGCAGGGAACTAAGTGCGGCAAATGCGGCTGCACCGAATTCACCAAGGAACACGATATTATGGACGTATGGTTTGACTCCGGTGTTACCCACGCTGCTGTGCTCGACCAAAGGCCGTATCTCCAGTGGCCTGCCGACCTTTATCTGGAAGGCGCCGATCAATACCGCGGCTGGTTCCAGTCCTCACTTTTAACGGCGGTTGCGTTTAAAGGCAAAGCACCTTATAAAGCAGTTGTCACCCACGGCTGGGTGGTAGACGGCGAAGGCCGCAAGATGTCCAAATCTTTGGGCAACGGCATCGCTCCGTCAGAAATTGTGGAACAGTACGGTGCGGATATTCTCCGCCTGTGGGTTGCTTCTTCCGATTATCATGCCGATATTCGCATTTCCAAGGAAATTTTGAAGCAGCTTTCCGACGCATACCGCAAAATCCGCAATACCGCGCGCTTCATTTTGGGCAACCTTTCTGACTTTAACCCGGATACCGATAAAGTCGCGCTCGACAAACTTTTGCCGATTGACCGCTGGGCGCTCAATAAATTGGATGAATTGAGCAAACATGTCTGCGAAGGCTACGATTCCTTTGAATTCCATCAGGCTTACCATGCTATTCACAATTTCTGTGTGGTCGACATGTCGAACTTCTATCTGGATGTTCTCAAGGACCGTTTGTATATCCAAAAGAAAGACAGTGAAAGCCGCCGTGCGGCGCAGACAACCATGTATATCATTCTGGATGCCATGACAAGACTGGTTTCTCCGATCTTGGCATATACCTCCGATGAAATTTGGCAGGCAATGCCGCATGAAGCGTCTGTCGATAAGGAATGCGTGGTATTCAATGAAATGCCGAAACCGACCGGTGTAAACGCGGACGCTGAATTTACCGCTACGTGGGACCGCATTCATGAAATTCGCGATGTTGTGAAAAAGGCGCTGGAAATTGCCCGTACCAATAAAGTAATCGGTGCTTCTCTTGATTCCAAACTGGAGTTGTACTGCGAAGGTGAACTTTACGATTTTGTGAAATCTGTAGAAAATGAGCTTGCCGCTGTGTTTATTGTTTCTCAAGTCGAGATTCATAAGGACGGTAAAGGCGAATATACAGGTGAGGAATTGCCGGAGCTTTCCGTCACGGTATTGCATGCGGACGGCGATAAATGCCCGCGCTGCTGGACGTTCAGCAATACAGTCGGCAGTAATGCCGCGCATTCGGAAGTTTGCGCTCGCTGCGCCGAAGCATTAGAATAAAGTTTTATAAAAGGGGCGTGCCGCTGGTTCGCCCTTTTTTATAAAGTCAATTGCCGCCGTTTTAGCCGTCGGCAATTGGCTTCATAATTTGTGAGGGGATGTTATTTTGCCAGTTATTGCACTTATACTCGCCGCGATTTTTGTAGTCGCTGACCAGTTCATTAAAACGATGGTTGTCAATCAATTGCAGCCTGTTGGAAGTGTCACAATTATTCCAGGTCTTTTGAATCTTACATTTTTGAAAAATTCAGGTGCTGCCTTCGGTATTCTGCAAAATCAAATATGGCTGTTTGCCACTATTACGATTCTGCTTTCCGCAGCTATCATTTTTGTACTTTTCGCTTATCAGGAGCACTCATTTTTCTCTTATGCCGCAGCGATTTTAATCATTGCGGGCGGTATCGGGAATCTGATTGACCGTCTTTATTACGGCTATGTTGTGGATTATATTCACGTGCTGTTCTTCCCGCCGATATTTAACTTTGCGGATTGCTGCGTTACGGTAGGGTGTGTTTGTTTCATCATTCACATACTTTTCTTTGCTGAACGCACAAATAAAGGGCGCCATGTAGAACACCATTATCATGAAAGACGCTGAATCGGTGACAGCTTTGGAACAGGTTGTTCAAATTGAAATCACACCGGAGCTTGACGGTGACCGATTGGATAAAGCGCTCAGCTTACTATTGGAAGATGTAACCCGTTCTTCCGCTCAGCGGCTGATTGAACAGGGCTGTGTGACCAAGAACAGCATTGTCTTGCGCAAAAGCTGTAAAGTAAGTACGGGGGATATTTTTACCGTAGCGATTCCGCAGCCGGTTGCTCTTGAGGTACAACCGCAGGATATTCCGCTGGACATTCTGTATGAAGACGACGATTTACTTGTTGTCAACAAACCAAAAGGGATGGTTGTGCATCCCGCACCCGGTAATTATGAGGGAACATTGGTAAATGCCTTGCTCGCACATTGCGGCAGCTCCCTTTCGGGCATCAACGGCGTTATCCGCCCCGGTATTGTTCATCGAATAGATAAGGATACCAGCGGACTGCTGATTGTGGCGAAAAATGATTTTGCCCATCAAAAGCTGGCGGCACAAATCAAAGCGCATACGTTTACACGTATGTACGAGGCAGTCGTTTACGGCAATTTAAAGGGCGACGACGGTACGGTTGACGCGCCGATTGGACGGCATCCGATTGACCGGAAGCGTATGGCGGTTACCGAGAAGAATTCGCGAAATGCTGTCACACACTATCATGTTATCCAGCGTTATCCCGGCTTTACCCATGTGCAGTTGAAGCTGGAAACCGGGCGTACCCATCAAATAAGGGTTCATATGGCGTACATTGGTCATCCGGTAGCGGGAGACGCGGTTTACGGCCCCAAAAAAGTCATTACCGCGCTTCACGGTCAATGCCTGCATGCGCGTGTGATTGGCTTTGTTCATCCGCGCGACGGTCGTTATATCGAAATTACCAGTGAACTGCCGTCCTATTTTACAAATTATTTGGATCAGTTGAAACGGCTGACCTGACAGATTTTTAATCATTTAGCGGCTTAAGCCGGTAGTGATTCAGTTGAAACTTAGCAAAAGGAGAATTCATTTGCAATTTCAGGATATTTTATTGGTCTCAGATTTAGACGGAACATTAATCGGAAAAGATTTTATCGTACCGCAACGCAATATTGCCGCGGTAAAGCGCTTTAAAGAAGAGGGCGGAAATTTTGCCATTGCCACCGGACGTGCGGTGGATTCCGGGGCACGCTATTACAGCGTCGCCACTCCAAACGCGCCGTGTGTACTTTTAAACGGCTCACTGGTCTATGATTTTGACACAAAACAGGTGCTCTCCGAGTATCCTCTGCCGTTAGGCGCGGTCGGTTACCTGCAAAAGGTTATCGAGCGTTTTCCCACCTGTGGTGTGGAAGTTTATACAAAAGATAAGATATATATACTGAAAGCAAATAAATATATCGAAGCGCATATGAAGCATGAGGGTCTTCCTTGTAAGGAATGTAAGATTTCGGACATACCGGACAAATGGGACAAAACGCTTTTTGCCGCGGATGCGGATGTAAAATCCGAGATGCTCCAATTTGTGTCCACCATTGGGCATGAGGGGGTACGCTTTGTATCGTCTTCGGAGTATTATATTGAAATGCTTCCCGAATATGCGGACAAAGGCAGCGGTTTGACCGAACTGATACATCTGACAGGATTTAAACGTGAAAATGTATATGCAATCGGCGATTACTATAACGATTCGGAAATGCTCGAAGCGGCCGGATTTGCGGCAGTACCTGCGAACGCGCCGGACGATATTAAAGAAATGGCGGATTTGGTGGTCGGGCATTGCTATGACGGAGCAGTCGCCGATTTGATTGAATATATTGAGCGAAAAGTAAAGTAGGCGCGGTACATGGAAAACGAGGCTCTGCATATTCGGTACCTGATTGGGGTTGCGGCAATCCTTTGTGCGGTCATCATCGGCTACAATTTGTTTTTTGTACCGGATGCCGCAACGACGGCTGTCGTTTATGCGGACAGTTCTTCTGTGCGTTCCGGTATGGAAAATATGGGGAGCGGTACGGTGAGCTCGGAAGGGTATACACCTTCCCAAAGCAAAATCGCCTCAAAGGCCGTCACCGGCAAGGTAAATATCAACACGGCAACCGCACAGGAGCTTGACAGCGGTTTGCCGGAAATCGGTTCTGTAATGGCAAAGCGTATTGTCGAATACCGTGAGAAGAACGGTAAGTTCAAAACAATTGAAGCGATTAAAAATGTATCCGGAATCGGCGATAAAACATTTGAAAAGCTTCGGAATTTCATCACGGTGGATTGATGAAATACGCTGCAATCCGTTTGAGCAGAGGGGGAGAGAAGCGGATGAAGGTAACATTCAGGCGCGCGGTAGCACAGGATGCAGCCGCAATCAGTGAAATCTATGCGTTAAGCTGGAAAGCAGCCTACCGTGGAATGGTACCGCAGCAATATCTGGATGAATTAAAACCGGATTTTTGGAATCGAAAATTTGACAGCTGGATAACAACCGGAAAGTTAAAAGCGGATTTGATCTGTGCGGACGGTGTTCCTGCGGGCTGTGCCGCTTATGGAAAAGCAAGAGAGGATCGGTTTACTGATTGGGGAGAAATTGTTTCGATTTATGTCCGCCCGGACTGCTTTCATAAGGGCTATGGGCAAAAGCTGATGGAAACCGCACTGACAAATTTAAGAGCGGATGGCTATCAAAACTGCTATTTGTGGGTGTTGGATGAAAACAAAAATGCCCGGCAGTTTTACGAGCGGAACGGGTTCATCTGCAATCACGATATCTGCCATTCGGAGATTTTAGGCAAGCAGCTCACGGAGCTTCGCTATATTCGAAATCTATAGAGATAAAAAGACAGTTCTCCTGCGATTTATGTATCGCAAGGGAAACTGTCTTTTTTTATTGTGTGGAACACCCTGACTTCCTTACTGTTGCACACCCCCATGCGCTTAGCAGGGGGTGGGGCGGCCAAGCCGCCCCTTTACGCTCCGCTTGGGCGAAAGTAAAATGGATAACGATTTCATTTAGTTTGCCTTTTTGTACGGGATGGGTTGAGGGTGAGAAACTTATTTGATGTAAGCGGAAAGTACTAAACCTCGCGCCTTACAAAGCCGTCCCACGCAGTCAGCAGGAAGACGAACAAGTGTATGGCAACGATAATCAATGCGAATGAAACGGACTGGTGCGCGAATTGAGAGGTTCCGTCCACAATCGAAGAAAGGTCAGTGTTTGCGAAAATAAAGTAGCGTGCCCAGTCTAAATTCAGTGCACTCTTCAAAAAGAGTATCAGGGTTTTTCCGCCCAGCATGGCGAATACGCTTACGCCGATTGCCAGCGCGGAACTGCGCAGCAGTGCGGAAATCGCAAAGGCAAGTGTCGCCATGACCAGTATATCCACACTTGCAAGCAGATAGTTCCATGCGATATACGCAAAACCGGAGATACTGTGCACGGAGCCGCCGGAGAGATAGACATAAGGTGTGCCTAAATCGCCTGTACCGCAGAAAATGATTCCGAACAGAATGTTCAGACCGAAAAAGAGGATGAGCATCAGATAAGCAAGCGACAGTACCATCGCATATTTAGAAAGCAGGATTTTTCCGCGTTTTACCGGATTGATCAGCAGAAATTTAATTGTTCCGGAAGAAAATTCGTTGGCCACACAGCTTCCCGCAATTACGATAATCAAAAGGCTGATAATAGTAATCAGCTTTCCCGAAGTGGAAAACACGTCCCAGAATCCCATTTTGCTTTGTCCGTTCATCATACCGGCGGACGCGATATCGACCGGAATGTTATGTTCCAGACGGTACATGTCCGTTTGAATCTGGTCGTTCGTCTTGGTCAAGTTTGCCGTATCTACCGAAGTGCCGCTTTCCTGCTGCGCTTTCGCAGATGCGGCCTGCGTTTTTAGTCTGGCAACTTCAGAAACCAAGTTTGATTTCCAATCCGAATAGTCCGGCTTAATTTTATGCTCCAGACTGTACTGATACTGCCATTTTTGAGTATCTTTATCATTACTGGTCATTTTTTGATCGGATGAAGCGTTGCCTGCGTCAATTTGGCTGATTTTTAATCGGTAATATTCTTCCCAGTTGTTTGCAAGAATCGCATTTTTATAATCCTGTGCCGCCTTGTTCAGGTTTTCCAACGATTTTGCGTCTAAACCGGATGATGATGCCGAGGCAATCTGTGTTTTTATGTCTGCCATCTCGCCGGCAGCCCCAAATCTCCAGTCCGACTGCGGAATCTTATTATCGCGCAGAAATTCAAGATTTTCAATTTGCTGCTGGTAGCCTTCCGGCTTCGTATCTTTTTGGTAAGAAATATCGCTGTCATACATGCCTTCTTTGTAGGTGGTTTGGGAATATTGCTGGTTATACTGTCTCATTTGATTCTGTGCAAAAAGAAAAACCAAATTGAGTCCCAACGCAGACAGCACAATAAGCCCAAGCATAATCCATGTGCTGATGCGGTGCAGAATTTTAATATATTCGTTCTTTACCAGTTTTAAAAATCTACCCAATTTGTTTGCCTCCCGTCTCGGTCAGTGCGATAAACACATCCTCCAGCTTTTTGTTTTCGACCGGAGCCGCACCGTATAATTTTATTCCGGCGGTAATCAGTCTTGCATTAATCACACTAACCGGTTCCTCTGTATCGTCGCTTGGCAGATTAACCTGAATGCGCCGTTCATCAAGCTGCACAATTTCCTGAAAATCCGCAAGCAGCTCCATGGCGTGCGGAACATCATTCACGGTAAAAACAAATCCTGTTTTTCCGCCGGAAGAAGTGGAAATCAATTCTTCCACCGTCTGCACATCAACGAGTTTTCCTTCCACAATAATGCCCACGCGGTCGCACATCAATTCCATTTCCGACATTAAGTGCGAAGAAACCAGCACGCTGATGCCTTCTTCATGTGCCAGATTTTTTAGAATATCGCGCAGGTCCTTGATTCCAGCGGGGTCCAGACCGTTTGTCGGCTCGTCCAGAATGAGAACCTTCGGGTGGTGCAGAATGGATTGTGCTACGCCCAGGCGCTGCCGCATACCGAGCGAATAATGGCTCACTTTATCATGAATCCGGTTTGTTAGCCCAACCAGTTCTGTTACCTCATCTAAGCGTTTCTGCGGGATATTGCCGCGCATGCGGGCGTATTGCTGCAAGTTCTGCATGCCCGTAAGATGTTTATACAGTTCCGGATTCTCTACAATTCCGCCGACGTTGTGCATCGCTTTTTCAAAGTTTCTATTTAATGCGGTACCGTCAACGGTAATAACGCCTTCATCTACACGAAGAAGACCCACAATCATTTTAATGGTGGTTGTTTTTCCGGCGCCATTCGGCCCTAAAAAACCGAATACTTCTCCGGTATAGGTTTCGAACGAAATATCGTGAAGAATTTGCCGTTTGCCAATAGTTTTGTTTACATGTTCCAGTTTTAACGCAGTTGTCATATATGAGAGCCTCCTTTCTAATCAATGTTAACGGGTTCACCGCTGCCGCCGTAACCGCCGTTCATGGTAACAAGTTTCCATGTGCCGCCTATTTTTTCAAGTTCTGCGTTTGCTTGCACATTTACTGTGTAACGTTTGCGGGTTTCATCCACTTTTGTGTCTGAAGAGGGTTCTTTTCCGGTAAAATGAGAAGTAATATCAGCGTATTCCCCGAGAAGATACATCGGTGTGCCTGCATATTCCATCACTACATCGTAGCGCACATCGGCCGAGGCACTGCCGGGGCCTGTCTTTTTAATGGTTGGTGTACCGTTTAGCCTCACCGTGAATTTTTGTATATAGCCTTTGCCTTTGCTGTTTTTGGTAACCATTTGATTTACTTGTTCCAGTAGCATAGATTTTGGCATACCGTTTCTAACATTGGATTCTGTCCAGTATTGGTCAATGATCTTCTTGATTTCCTGCTGTTTTGCAGTTTGCTGCTCTTTTGTCATGGTCGCACCGATTTTTTGCAAATTCGGCTCAAAGGTGTTGATTTTGCTCATTGCGTCCAGGTAAGAGGTGACCGTGTGTTCAATAGCGGGTGTTTCTTTTTGGAAGGTTGCTTCATCTTGCCAGATAAAGACCGCAAGCCCAATCAGTAACACAACACCGAGCGCGATTCCTCGGTTGACGCGCCTGAAAAAGTGTTTCATGTTTACAATTCCTCCTTATGCGATTATCCAATCAGAAAGTATATATTAAAAAAATCAAAACCTTTCATCTATGGGTTTTGATGCGATTTTTTGCGCGGGAAGTTGTCCGTTTTCCATATCAATTCTCAAGATTTAGAATAAAATGAAGTGCTTCTTAGGCTCCATCATTAGAATTAACTCTTATGCGTACTACTGTAAGTAGTACACTTATAACAATAGCATATAAATATTTTACTGTCAAGAAAAAAGAAAGCGACAAATGAATTTATTTTTATGCAGGGTAATTTTCATAATAGTATCAAGAAATATAATGTCTACGGTATAAAACAGTAATTGAAAAATCATCAAATTTTTAGAATGTTTTGCTCTACTCAATTATTGCGCACTCCCGTGCGCAGGGGTAGGGGGTGGGGCGGCAAGCCGCCCCTTTCGCTCCGCTGGGGTGCAGGTTTTAAGCACATTTCTAAAAAAGGCTTGCACCCGAGTGGATTATTAGACCGTTGAATTCTTGGATATCTTCGCATATCTCCTAAATTCTCTTGTATGCTAGTTGTTCAGTAAGCATTATTTTATAGCCAGTTAACTTTTAAAATATCCAAGAAACAAGCACAAAATCTTTGGCTATAACCTTTGATTGGATAAAGTCCGATTGGAGTCCATATTCATAACCAGGTAAAATAAAAGCAGAAAGCGTTTTGCTTTCTGCTTCAATGATTTCATAGGCTAACTTTGTCAGCTTGCCGTTTTTTGTTTTTTAATGACCTTCAAACGTGAGAATTCTTCTCTGTCCTTTTCGTCCAAAGCATCGGTAATGAATTTGACCGTTTCTTCAAAGCGTGGAATCATAATGTTTTTCAATGCATTGGCACGCTTTTGCGTCTTCTTAATCGAATCCGCCAAACGATAAACACTGTTTTCTACTTCGGAAAGTTCCGCGGTCAGCCGCTTTACCTCACCGAATTTTAAATAGGCTTCATCCATTTGTGTATTTGTGGAGTTCAGTCCAAAGGGAATCGGAATATGCGTGGGTTCCAGCGAAACCATTGGGATTTCAACACCCATCACGCTGCGGTACGCAACATTCAGGTTGTTGTCAAGCGGAACCGTACGGGAAAGCTCCGCGCAAATTCCAAGCGTAATGTTTGCCATCTGCAATGCGGCATACGCTTCTTCATACGTTTTGTCAATTTTATCTTGAATTTGATTTGCCCTTTCAATCAAGGCCATCATTTCCCTTATCAGGATATTACGCTTGCGGTCGAGCAGCTCATAACCCGTGCGGGCAAGCTCAAGAGACTTTTTTGTGGCAAGCAGGTTGCCCTTTGTTGGAACGACTTGGTTACTCATCGCAACTCACCTCATCTTTTAACAGCAATGCTGCCATTACTTCTGCTCTTCCTGATCGGAATCTTTTTCGGCGCTCACATAGTATTTGTCCAAAATCTTGTCGTCTACACGGTCAAGTTCCGCGCGCGGCAGGAACGACAGCAATTTCCATCCCAAATCAAGGCTCTGTTCAATGGAACGGTTTTCGTTCGGTCCCTGGTTGACAAAGAGTTTTTCAAACTGCTTGCCGAACTCCATGTATTTTTTATCGGAAGGAGAGAGTTCTTCTTCGCCGATAACGGAAGCCAAGGAACGCGCGTCCATAACCTTTGCGTAAGAGGCAAACAGCTGGTTGGAAAGCGCGGAGTGATCTTCGCGTGTAAATCCGGCGCCGATGCCATCCTTCATCAAACGGGAAAGGCTTGGCAGAACCGAAACAGGCGGATAAAGTCCTCTGCCGTCCAAAGAACGGTCAAGCACGATCTGTCCCTCGGTAATGTAACCGGTAAGGTCCGGTACCGGGTGGGTAACGTCGTCGTTCGGCATTGTCAAAATCGGAATCTGTGTGACGGAACCGGATTTTCCTTCCACCATGCCGGCACGCTCGTAAATAGAAGCAAGGTCGGAATACAGGTAGCCCGGGTAACCTTTTCTGCCCGGAATTTCACCCTTGGAGGAGCTGAATTCACGCAGCGCTTCCGCATAAGAGGTCATATCGGTCATAATGACCAGAACATGCATGTCAAGCTCAAAAGCAAGGTACTCCGCAACGGTCAGGGCACAGCGCGGTGTCAGTGTTCTTTCAATAATCGGGTCATTTGCAAGGTTCAGGAACATAACAACTCTTTGCAGAACGCCGGATTCATCAAAGGAACGGCGGAAGTATTCCGCAACATCGTTCTTTACGCCCATAGCCGCAAAAACGATTGCGAATTTACCGCTTTCTCCGTTTGCTTCCGTGATTTTTGCCTGACGGGCAATCTGAACAGCCAGTTCATTGTGGCTCATACCGGATCCGGAGAAAATCGGGAGCTTTTGACCGCGAATCAGTGTCATCAGCACGTCAATTGTGGAAACACCGGTATTGATGTAGTTTTTCGGATAAACTCTGGAAACCGGGTTGATCGGTGTGCCGTTAACATTCATTCTCTTTTGCGGGAAGATGTTACCAAGCCCGTCAATCGGTCGTCCTGCGCCGTCAAACACACGACCGAGAATTTCCGGCGAAAGGGGCATTTCCATAGGACGGCCGCGCAGTCTTGTACGGGTATTTTCCAAAGAAATCGAGCGTGTACCTTCAAAAACCTGAACGACAACGCGCTTTCCTTCCATCTGCACAATTCTGCCTTGGCGCATTGTCCCATCATCCAGACGAATATCAACAATTTCTTCAAAAGAAGCGTTGTCAACGTCGTCCAATACAATTAGAGAACCATTTATTTCTTTTACGCCAATGTAATCAAGAATCATATGAAACCGCCATTTCTCCGTGCGATTTTAGACTGGAAACGCTTATCGTTTTCGCACGGGAAACGATAAAGCTTAAAAATTAGGGTTGTTACCGTTAAGCGGCAACAATAGCTGCCACTGTATTGTCGATATCCGTCATATAGTCGTCAAACATTTCAAGCTTGTTGTTCGGAATATCATATTTCATCTTGACCAATTTATCGAACAGGCCGGATTCCGAAATACCGGAAAGCGGAACCGAGGCCGCCACAAGCTGTTTTGCCTTTTGATAAAGGTGAAGAATCACTTTCATCATCAGCTTTTGCTTTTCAAGCGGAACAAAAGTATCGTCCGGGTGGAAAGCGTTCTGCTGCAGGAATCCTACGCGGATAACGCGAGCGATTTCAATAACCAGCTTTTGGTCATCCGGAAGAACGTCAGAACCAATCAGCTTTACAATTTCCATCAGTTTGTTTTCTTCCTGCAAAATGCTGTTGATTTGATTGCGATAGCGAATAAAATCTTCTCCGACATTTTTTGCAAACCAGGGGTCCAAATCTCCAAAATATTCACTGTAGCTGGACATCCAGTTAATCGCCGGATAATGTCTGGCATAAGCAAGTGCTTTATCCAAAGCCCAGAAGCAGCGGGTAAAACGCTTCGTATTCTGTGTGACAGGCTCAGAAAAATCGGAGCCTGCAGGCGAAACAGCACCGATAATGGTAATGGAACCTTCGCTGCCGTTCAGATTGTCAACAAATCCGGAACGCTCATAGAACTCAGAAAGACGTGACGGCAGGTAAGCAGGGAAGCCTTCTTCCGCAGGCATTTCTTCCAAGCGGCCCGAAATCTCACGCAAAGCTTCCGCCCAGCGGGAAGTGGAGTCCGCCATGATTGCCACGTGGTAGCCCATATCGCGGTAATATTCACCCAGTGTGATACCGGTATAGATCGACGCCTCACGGGCCGCAACCGGCATGTTTGAGGTATTGGCAATCAGTACGGTACGGTCGGTCATCGGCCTGCCACTTTTCGGGTCAACCAGTTCTTTAAATTCCTGAAGAACCTGGCTCATTTCGTTGCCGCGCTCACCGCAGCCGACATAGATAATAATATCCGCGTCGCACCATTTTGCAAGCTGATGCTGGGTCATCGTCTTTCCTGTTCCGAAACCGCCCGGAATAGCGGCTGCGCCGCCTTTGGCGATAGGGAAGAGGGTGTCGATGATTCTTTGTCCGGTAATCAGCGGAGCGGAAGCCGGACGGCGCTTTTGAACCGGACGAGGGGTACGAATCGGCCATCTCTGGCAAAGCGTAAGCTTATGAACCTCGCCGATTTTATCCGTTATTTCAATAACAGTATCGTTTACTTTGTATTGTCCGTTTTCGCTGACTTTTGTGACAACGCCGGACACTCTTGGCGGCACCATGCATTTATGTGTGACAATCGAAGTTTCCGGGCACTGTGCGTAAACATCTCCGCCCTTCAGGGTATCGCCGACCTTCACGGTAACGGTTACATCCCAAAGCTTTTCATTGTCAAGTGCGGAAACGTTGCTGCCGCGCGCGATGAATGAGCCTGCCTGCTCGGCAATGGCCTTCAGCGGACGTTCAATGCCGTCAAAAATATTGTCGATAATGCCGGGACCCAGAGTAACATTCATAGGGCTGCCGGTGCCATAAACTGGCTCGCCGGGCATTAAGCCGGTTGTTTCCTCGTAAACTTCAATGGTGGTAAAACTGTCGGTAATACCGATGACTTCTCCGACAAGGCGTTCTTTGCCGACATAAACCATCTCCATCATAGAGAAACTGCGTGCACCCTTAACGGTTACGACTGGTCCGTTAATGCCGTATATGATATCTTGATTTTCCATAGAATCTCATCTCCGATAAACAAATGGGTATTCCGGCTCAGACCACAGCCATTCCCGAATTTTCTTCAAACCATTCACGCTGGTCCTCCAGCATGGTATCCAGGGTTTCATCCGCCATAATCCCCATTTCAAGGTTATAGGCGCGTATTCCGCCGAGAATAATCTGATTGTCTGTTTTAAATGTGCAGGCAGTGCCGAACGCTTTTTCGATTTGTGCCTTGTATTTTTCATCGTTGGCCTTTATGCAAAAAACAGTGCCGGGTTTTGTAAAGGTTGAAGAAAGATTTTTTGCGAATTTTTCCAGCAACGCCGAATATTCGCTCTTTTGTGTATATTCCTGCAAAGAGTTGAAGCAGCGCTCAAAAACCTCATCTGCGATTTTCTGGCGCTTCGCAAGAAGCTCTTTCCGGGCATCCATACCGCGGTGCGCCATTTCCTGCGTAATACCGCTGCGCATTTCCGCCATTTCTTTTTGAATCAAATGATATGCTTCCGTTAAAACTTCAATCTCGGTTTCTTCCAGTTCACGCTGTTTGAATTCGTCGACTTCCTGCTGAATCTTCGCGCGCTGTTCTTCCGCGTAATGGTTGATTGCAAGATTGAATTTACTTATTTTCTCGTCGTTAGAAGCCATCTTTAACCCCCGTTCCGCCGCCAAAGCGGCCAAAGTCAAATAACAACTAAATCTTAACCCCGATTGCCTCGCGTACATAACGGGTTATGGAATCCTTGGTACGGCCGTTGCCGTGCCTGTCTGGAATTTCAACAATAAGTGGGCGTTTACGGTTCAGCTTCAGGTCGTAAACCAGTTCGGGACAAAGGGAAATTAAACGTTCCGTCATTAAAATGACCGCAACGTCTGTCATTTCCATTGCCTCGGTTAAAGCCTTGCGCACTTCGGCAGGCTCGTGCACAACCACACCGTCAATGCCTGCCAAGCGCATGCCGACTTGGGTGTCCACATTATCGCTTATTAAATAAAAGCGCATCTGCGCCACCTGCTTTCCAATTGAACTATTATTGAATCTTTGCCAGAATCAAAATTGAAGTAAGCAAACCGTACAGTGCAATACCTTCTGCAAGAGCAACGAAGATGATTGCTTTACCGAATGCTTTCGGATCTTCGCTTGTTGCACCGATAGCCGCAGGAGCAGCAGCAGCAACAGCAATACCGCCGGCGATGCCGCTGATACCAACAGCAAGAGCAGCAGCAATTAAGCCAAGACCTTTGCCGCTGTCAGAAGCAGCAGCTTGTGAAGTAGTGGTCGAGTTTGCTGCAGTGTCAGTTGTAGCAGCGGATGCTACCATTGGAACTGCGAGTGTTACAACACATACGATTGCAAAAGCGATAATCTGGGTTGCAACGGTGCGGTGAGCGGATTTTCCTTTTTTAAATGCGCGGATTGCCATAAAGACGGAAGCTACAAGAAATAAGACCGGTACGCAAATTAATAAGATGTTCATGAAATATTACCTCCAAAATTTTTAACTAAATTATTAAACCGCGTAGGAAGCATAATGTAGTATGTATTATGCTTCCTTGCGAACGGTAACTGGATTAAACGGACGGCCTTCACCGTCAAAGAAGCGGCTGAACATTTCATAGAACTCAAGCCTGAGCGTTTGAATGCCAACCAAAAGTCCTTCGAGAGCCATAACAAATATATTTCCGATAATAACAACTGCTACATATGCAATTCCGCTTGACATGTCGGCAAGCGTAAACACAACCATCATCATGCCTGCGTGAACCAGAACGAACGCACCAACACGCAGGAAGGAAATGGTGTTACTTGCATAACTCAGCAAAACTTCAAACAGTTCAAAGGTTTGCTGCATGATGTAGCCGCCCCAGCTTTCCGGCTTCCAGTCAGGACGATGTTCAATCAGCCCACTGAGCACCTCATTGAAAATAATGAGCACCAAAGGGAGAATCATGAAACAAAGGATATAGGCAAGGTTCACGATGTGCCATCCCAGGGCAATCTGCCCCCCGAATCCGGCTACAAGAGAACCGTAAAATACAAAACCCGCAAGTCCGTTGGGACCGAAAAATGCGTTTCCGTAGTGCTTTCTTTTCAGCGAGGAATAAATGTTAATCAGCATGGCAACCATTACAAGAGAAATACCAATCGCCACAGCCGCAATGATTACCATATTGGTAGTTGCCGGCTCCATAACGCTGATGGGCCTTTTATCCAAGTTGAACAGCAATTTGTAAAGCGGATTCAAAGCTTCTTCAAAACCAAATACAGAACCGAATACAAGTCCGAAGAACGCGGAAGACAATCCGCACGGAATCAGTGCTTTGCCCAATGCCATGCGTTTCATTTTCCACATTAGATAGCCGATAATAGAAACACAAAGCCCCTGACCGAAATCGCCGAACATAATGCCGAAAAGCAGCACATAAGTTATCGCAACAAATGTGGTTGGGTCTACTTCATCATAGGAAGGCATGCCGTACAAATTGATAAAGAACTCAAACGGCCGGAAGGTTGCTTTGTTCTTCAGTTTAACAGGGGGAGAATGCTTTAACTCATTTTCACCGGTGTCAAATGTACACTCAACCGATTCAACGGTATCCAGTTCCGCCTTAAACTGATTTTCTTTGTTTGCGGGAATCCATCCGGTCAGGATGAAACTGTCATGATACCTTGCCGCGTAACGGCGGATACCAAAATAAACCGAGTGTTCGGTAAGGTACGAGAATACCTTTTGACATTGGTCTTTTTCTTTTTTCCACAGAGTGTCAAGATCGGCGTCAATCGCTTTCAGTGTGTCAAATTCTGCTTCACGCTTACTGCGAAGCGATGCAAGCGCGTTTTCCGGACTATCCGTCAATTCGGTTAACTGCGTTTCGGTAAAATAAAGACTGGAAAAAATGCGGTCTACTTCGCTTATCATGTCAATCGGGGAGAAGTAGACGCCCCAGTAGCGGCTATCATCCGTCGTACATGGGAAAAAGATAATGTAAGGGTTTTCATCATAGGAATTTAATTTTTCGTAGCTTTCCTTTGGCAAAGAACCGAAACGAACCTTAATGTATTCGCAGTCACTGATTTCTTTTAAATTCAAATCTAGGCCGACAAAGTGGCTGATTTCCTCAATGGATCCGGAATAGGCGGCAATTTTTTGCTGTGTCTGTGCGCGTCGGCTCTGAATATCGTTCAAGGAGCCGGAAATGCGCTTTACATAAGACCGAATTTCATCACCCTGCGCATGAGCCTCAAAACGCTCTGTTTCCTTAGCACTCAAAAGTTTCAGTTCCTTTTTTGCACCGGAAACCGCTTCGTTCAGCTTTTGCAGCAGATCACCATACGGATTTTCTTCATTTAAGGGAGCAAAGTCCGATGTGTTCGAGTAAAACGACAATGAGTTGTCCGGGTGAAAAATTTCGGATTTTCCGCAAATAGAGGTGACCTTGTCGAGATCGTTCATTCTGCCAATAATACTAACTACTTTTACTTTTAAAACAGCCAATAATCACACCCCTCTCATTGGAAATTAACAATGGTAAGCAGCTTGATAATTTCACTTGGTGCAAGTTTATATCGAATACCCTCAATAATATTGATGATATCGGATAACTCGGTTTGTGCAAGAAACAGGTAGGACATCATAACCACAGACGGATGCATGGAAAAATGAATATCGTGCCTGCTTCTTAAATAGTTGATTCGTTCCGGAATTTGGTCAATAAAATCATGCTCTACTTTTAGGGAACGTTTTCCTACGGAAGTCTTATTCATCAACTTTGCCAGTTCATCCGCAGTCGGCGCGTTTATCATTTCTTCAAGATCATGACCCTTAATTGTTCCGAAAGGAAGCAGACATTTACGAATTGCGTCCGGGCTGGCTTGGTAGTATGTTTTCATACGCATAATAAAGCTGTAGTTTTTCAGGTCTATCAGAGTATTAAACAAATCGCGCAATTGTTTGGAAGTTTCGCCGACCGTGTTTTTGGCAATTGCAGTAAAAACGCTTTGATATAAATACGTATACAGCACATGCTCAATTCCGGTATAATCCAATGGAATTCCTGCTTGGGGGCGCAACGGCTCCAACAATTTACGATAAGGCGTGTGGCTCAATGCCAAAAGCAAATCGTCATAATTTTGAATTCTGCCAAGAGCGGGCAAATCAATTTTTGTATGCCGGTTCAAAAATGGCGGCATGGAAAGCAGATTTTCCTGCGGCGTACCTGCCTGTAAAAGCAGTAAGCTATGCAAAATTTGTTCAATATCGCTGCTTGCAATCAGATAATGCGAAAAATCTTCACCGATTGAAATTTCATAGCGGCAAAGGGAGGCATAGTCCTCAAACATTTTCTGTTTCAGCTTGACTTCGAGTTGTCCGCGATGAATGTCGTTTTCATTGATTCCGGCCAGTACTCCGGCGTAATCCGTATGATTTTTGAGATAATATGCCACGTCATTTACGGTTTGGCAGGCGAGCAGGTCATCAAAATTTTGCTTGGTAAGACGTCTGCCGTATTTGGCTCGTGACTTGGCTAAAAGTGTGTTGGAAGAAAAGGAGGAAAGCATGTAATCACTCCCCTATTACGCGCGCGACGATTGTTTTAACCCACTCGTCACCTTTTTCGCTGTAGAGTTTATCTAAATTCTGTGACAAAACGGCGTTTTTCTGAACTACGGTTTGCCACTCCGCTTCCGCGGCAGCACGCTCTTTTGGTTCATTCAAAGCAATTCTTTTTCTTGCCCGTTCCAGGTATTCCGCGCGGATTTCTTCACGCTTTTGAGCAACTTCTTTTTCAGAGTTCACCTTTTCAAGCTGGGCTGCATCGGTAATTTCTCTGGCTTTACGGTCCATATCGACAATCTGTTTTACCATATCTTTCATCTGACCGCACCTCCTTCATTTAAGAATGCATAACTATCTTACAAGATTGTAATGTATTATAGTCCTAGTGTTTGGCTTTTACAATGTATAAGCTTACAACATAGAATAAACAACATAATATTAATTTAGTTATTATGCAACAAAAAAGCCGCAAATTAAAACGGTAAAATCTTCCGCTTTAATTTTTCAAACTTTGGAGCGGAGCCGGAATACGGCCGCCTCTTTGTATAAATTTCAATGGGGAATAGCGGTTCACTTCCATGACTGGTCCATTGCCGAGCAGCCCGCCGAATTTCAGTTCGTCGCCCGCTTTTTTTCCGATGGCGGGAATTACGCGTACTGCGGTTGTTTTGCTGTTGACCATACCGATTGCGGCTTCGTCCGCAATAATCGCAGAGACAATTTCCGCCGGAGTATCACCCGGAATCGGAATCATATCAAGACCGACCGAGCAAACAGCAGTCATGGCTTCCAGTTTCGTCAGGGTGAGTGCGCCGCAGCTTGCGGCATGAATCATACCGGCATCCTCCGAAACGGGGATAAATGCTCCGGAAAGACCGCCAACGTGGGAAGAAGCCATAATACCGCCCTTTTTCACCGCGTCGTTCAAAAGCGCCAAAGCGGCTGTCGTACCATGTGCGCCGCAGGTTTCCAATCCCATTTCCTCAAGAATATAGGCGACGGAATCGCCGATTGCCGGGGTAGGCGCAAGGGAAAGGTCAACGATGCCGAATGGAACACACAGCCTGCGGGAGGCTTCCTGCGCTACCAACTGTCCCATACGTGTGATTTTAAAGGCGGTTTTCTTTATCAGATCCGCCACACCGGTCAGGTCGCAGTCACCGGCCTTTGCAAGCGCGGCACGCACTACACCCGGGCCGGAAACACCGACATTGATAACGCCGTCCGGTTCACCGGGGCCATGGAACGCACCCGCCATAAACGGATTGTCTTCCGGCGCGTTGCAGAACACAACCAGCTTTGCGGCACCGATGCTGTCTTTGTCTGCGGTCGCCTCTGCAACCTTGCGTACAATGTGACCCATCTTTGCTACCGCATCCATGTTGATACCGGCTTTTGTGGTGCCGATATTTACAGAGGAACAAACCAGTTCCGTGCTGCTGAGCGCTTCCGGAATACTTTCGATCAGCGCGTAGTCGCCGGGGCCAAATCCTTTGTGAACCAACGCGGAATAACCGCCGATAAAATTAACGCCGATTTGTTTTGCAGCGCGGTCAAGTGCCTTAGCCAGGTGAACCGGACTTTTGGTGGGACATGCCGCGGCAATCATCGCAATCGGCGTTACGGAAACACGTTTGTGAATAATCGGAATACCATATTCTTTGCTGATGTTTTCACCTGTTTTTACCAGGTCGCCCGCATAGCGGCAGATTTTGTCGTAAACCTTATCGCACATTTTGTCCATATCGGAATCAATGCAGTCAAACAGGGATATGCCCATGGTAATGGTGCGCACGTCAAGGTTTTCGTTGTCTATCATATTAATGGTTTCCAGTATATCATGGGAGTTTACCATATTTCCAAAACCAGTCCTTTCAAAAATGAATGGAAATTTGCGAAAAGATTATATTCTGTGCATGGAGTTAAATATATCCTCATGCATAACATGAACGGTCAGTCCCATATCCGTTCCCATTTTAGTCAGACCGTCTACCAGTTCATCGAAAGGAATCGTTGCTTTTGAAATATCTACCATCATAATCATGGCGAATAAATCCTGCATAACGGATTGTGTAACCTCAATGACGTTTACTCCGTTTTCGGCACAGATTGTGGAAACACGAGCCAAAATACCTACCATATCTTTACCGAGTACAGTAATTACAGCGCGCATAGGCGTTACCTCCAAAAAATATATATTTATGTATGATTATGAACGAGAAACGCAAATATGTCAAGTTTTTGGCGATAAGTAATTCTTTGTCAAAATCACAAAACTGTTTGAATTTTATTGCCCGACATTCTGCTGTCTCGTTGAAAGTCAGTCCTTGCAATTCGGCTGTGTTGTTTTGGCTTTATTGCATCAATAAGCGGCATATTTCATAACCGGCAAAAAAACAGAAAAGGCCGACCGTCACCGACAGCATAAGAAAGAGCATCGCTTTCTTTCTGGCCCTTCCTCTTATTAACTGCACGCTTTCCACAGTAAAGGTAGAAAAGGTGGTAAATGCTCCGCAAAAGCCGTCGCCCAGCAGCAGATAAGCGTTTCCGCTGATATTCAGTCCGCACAGAATTCCGAGCAGCAGTGCACCGCTCACATTAATCAGGAAAGTTCCCAATGGAAAGGTGTGTTTTTCTTTTTTCATAATCAGTATACCCAATTTATACCGCGCCATTGCACCCAAAGCACCGCCGACGCTTATCAAAAAAATATTCATGCGGTATGCCTCCGTTCTATGTGCTTTGCCGCAAAAATTCCAAACCACGCGGCGGCAAGGCCGAACAGGACGGAAGCCGCCATGTATAGGGCGGAAAACAGAATATGTCCGGAAAAGCAAAGAAGTACAGTTTCTTTACAGAGAGTGGAGAACGTTGTATATCCGCCGAGAAAACCGGTTGTAATTCCAAGGCGCAGTTCCGGCTTTACAATCCAGTGCTTTGCGAACAACGCAAGCAGAAGGCCAAGCAGAAAGCTGCCGCTTATATTGATCAGCATAGTGAAAAGCGGGCGATAGGTTGGAGCAACGGGTAAGGTGAGTTGATTGATTCCGCACCGCGCGAGCGCTCCGAGTGCTCCGCCGATGCCGACAAATATATATTTTTTCATGAATACCTCCAAAGATAGTTCAGATTATACGGGTACCTGTCATACAAAAAGCTGGCAATTCTGCAAGCTTCATACAGAAATTGTCAGCCTTAACAATTCATTATAAAAGCTGATACTTCCATGAATTCCATTCACAGAAGTCATCAGCTGAAAAGCGGTTCGGTTATACACCAGGGAGAACTTCATTCCCAAATTACAATAACACTATAATAGTATAGCTTTTTTTGTTTGTCAACCGACATTGCATAAAGATACATAGCGGCAGAAAAAGCGGAATATAGCTAAATATCTTGAACATTCATCGGTTTTCCTATAAAATAGTAATGATATTTCAATTTTTAAAAATATCGCTATAATTTTGTTTCAATATATGATAAAATGTATAGATACAAGAAATATATGTCTTTTCACTTCAAAGTGGGGATTCGGTTTGAAAAATATAGATTTTTCAAACATGGAAAGGATGGTCAAAACAATGAAATACCGTTACATATCCGACTGCCATGTGCACAGCGACTGTTCTCGCGATGCCAGCGATCCCACCATGATGATGTGTGAACGAGCAGCCGGGCTGGGCCTTTATGCTCTTGCGATGACCGATCATTGTGAATGCAATGAATATGTAACGCAGAATTATGATAAATCCATTCGCCAATCTTTTTTTGAGGCGAAAAAAGCCGCGGCTGTTTTTCGCGGCCGTCTGCAGGTTTATGCCGGAATCGAGTTGGGGCAGCCAATGCAGAATCTCGGCGCGGCTCATGATGCTCTGAACTCGTGTGATTTTGATTTTGCCCTTGCTTCTGTTCATAATATAAAGGGAATGGAAGATTTTTATTTCCTTGATTACAGCACGGTGGATGCCTATGATGCGCTTGACCGCTATTTTGAGGAATTATTAGAAACGATCCGCTGGGGTCGGTTTGACAGCTTGGCTCATTTAACCTATCCTCTTCGCTACATTGTCGGTGACCATAACATTCCGATTGATTTTGAACGCTATACTGCTAGAGTAGATGAAATTTTAGAAGCTCTGATTGAAAGTGACAAAGCGCTCGAACTGAATACATCCGGACTTCGCCAAAAGATAGGAGAAACCCTGCCGCCGCTGTCTATATTAAAAAGATATTATGAATTGGGCGGCAAATATGTGACCATTGGTTCGGATTCACACCGCTGGGCGGATGTCGGCTCCGGTATTGAGCAGGGACTGTCCTTGCTGCGGCAGGCAGGCTTTCAGCATTTTACCCTGTTTGTCCATCATCAGCCGCGGTTGCTTCCAATCGAATAAAACTTTTTAAGTAACCCCGCTCCCTTGCTAAAGGAGTAGGAATTGCGACAAAAGTATGCCTTTGTCCGCGGAGGTAAGCATGCGTTCTTACCTCTCTCCCTTGCTAAAGGGAGCTATCGCTGCGGCGACACCGCAGTGACAGAGAGAATTTAATTAAAAATAATATATAATATATAGAAAGATGGAGGAGTAATCAGAATGGATAATTTATTGAATCTTTTAAACGAGAATGCACGCCTTACAACCGCGCAATTGGCCGTTATGCTCGACAAACCGGAGCAGGAAGTAGCCGAGCAAATCGCCGCCTATGAAAAGGCCGGTGTTATAAAAGGCTACAAGGCTCTGATCAATTGGGAAAAGGTAGATGAAAACAAGGCGTCCGCTCTTATTGAACTGCGTGTTATGCCAAAGCGTGACAGCGGATTTGACGCCATTGCGAAGCGCATTATGCAGTTCGACGAGGTGGAAAGTGTCTCCTTAATGTCCGGTGGTTTTGACCTTGCGGTTATGGTTCACGGCAAAAGCATGCAGGAAATTGCCATGTTTGTTGCCCGCCGCTTATCACCGCTGGATTCTGTGCTTTCTACCGCTACCCATTTTGTTTTAACCCGTTATAAAGACGGCGGTGTCATTCTCAACTCCGATGAGGAGAATGACGAGAGGAGGAACAACCTCAGTGATTGATTATCAGTGTTTGCTCAACAATGAAATCAAGCAGGTGAAGCCTTCCGGTATCCGCCGATTTTTCGATATCGCCAATGAAATGGACGACGTTATCTCGCTCAGTATCGGTGAGCCTGATTTTTCCACGCCGTGGCATGTCCGTCAGGAGGGTATTAACTCTCTGGAAGACGGTAAAACGTGGTATTCTCCCAACCGGGGCTTTATTGAACTCCGTGAGGAAATTTCCCATTGGTTTGAACGGCACTATCATGTGTGGTACGAGCCGAAAACGGATGTGCTTGTTACAGTCGGCGGCTCCGAGGCCATTGACCTTTGCATCCGCACCCTTATAAATCCCGGGGATGAGGTGATTATTCCCGAACCAAGCTTTGTCTGCTATGTGCCAATGACGCAGATGGCGGAAGGGGTTCCCGTGATTATTGAAACCAAAGCGGAAGACCAGTTCCGTTTGACGGCAAACGCTTTGCGTGAGAAAATCACTCCAAAAACAAAAATCCTTATTCTGCCTTTTCCAAATAATCCAACCGGAGCGGTTATGCGCCGCGAACATCTGGAAGAAATTGCGGACGTGGTGCGCGAACATAATCTGATCGTGCTTTCCGATGAAATTTACAGCGAACTCACTTACGGAGATTCCAGCCACGTTTGCTTTGCTGATCTTGACGGCATGAAGGAACGCACCGTAGTGGTTAACGGTTTTTCCAAAGCCTTTGCCATGACCGGCTGGCGCTTGGGCTATGCGATGGGTCCGCAAGAAATCATCGGGCAAATGACAAAACTGCACCAGTTCGCCATTATGAGCGCACCGACTACGGCTCAGTACGCCGCAATCGAGGCAATGAGAAACGGCGATGAGGATATTACGTATATGCGCGAGCAGTATGATATGCGCCGCCGCCTGATTGTGGACGGCTTGAATTCGCTTGGCTTAACCTGTTTTGAGCCGGAAGGCGCGTTTTACGTGTTTCCCTGCATAACCAGTACGGGACTGGATTCTGAAGAGTTCTGCAAACAGCTTTTGTACTCGGAGCACGTCGCGGTAGTACCGGGGCCGGCTTTCGGCGACTGCGGCGAGGGTTTCGTCCGTGTTTCGTACTCGTATTCCATCAAGCATATCACCGAGGCGTTAACGCGTATTGAGCGGTTTATAAAAAGCTTAAAATAACGGAGAATTCTGCATGATGTCTTTCAATACGAATGTGTTTCAACCAATTACCTGCAACGCGTATGCAAAAATTAATTTAACCCTCGATATTATCGGCAGACGTGCGGACGGCTACCATCTGTTACAGATGGTTATGCAGTCCGTTTCCCTTTGTGATACCATAACGCTTTGTCAAACAAAGGGCGGCGGTATTCAGTTAATCTGTGACCACCCCGATATTCCCTGCGACGAACGCAACACGATTGTAAAAGCCGCAAACGCGTTCTATGATTCTTGCAAAATTTCCGAGAATAATATTGAAATTGAGGTTACTAAGCGGATTCCGTCTCAGGCGGGGCTTGCGGGCGGCAGTGCCGACGCGGCGGCGGTGCTTCATGAATTAAACCAAATGTATCATACGGATTTAACAGTCGAACAGCTTTGTGAAATTGGTTTGACCGTTGGGGCAGATGTTCCGTTCTGTATTCGCGGCGGCACCATGCTTGCCGAGGGTACCGGCGAAATTCTCACTCCGCTTGCGCCTATGCCGCACTGTTATGTGGTTTTGTGCAAGCCGCCTGTCAGTGTGAACACCGCTCAGGCTTACGCACTTTCCGACAGCGCCGCCGAATTCGTCCATCCCAATACTGCAGCAATGCTCAAAGCGATTGACGAGCAAGACCTAAGGACAGTCTGCACCGATTTGTGCAATGTATTCGAGCAGATTTTGACTTTGCCGCAGGTAGATGCCGTAAAACGGCAAATGAACGAAATGGGCGCTTTAGGTTCCTGCATGACGGGCAGCGGTTCCGTTGTCTTCGGTATTTTTAAAGAGGAAGCAGCCGCACTTCGCTGTAAAGAAAAGCTTCAAAAAAGCTATCAGGAAGTGTTTGTTTGCGAACCACTTAATGGGAGTGAGGTTAAATGAACTCAATTATCATAATGTAGAAAAACAGAAGAAGTCTTTTCTTTACTGCAAAACCGGTTTGATGTGGTTTTGAAATCCCGGTAAATTGACAAAAACCAGGTTGACGGTCAAGGAACACTATGTTATAATTTTTAATTAAATACTTAAAGATATTAAACAAAATAAAGGCATTCAAAAATGACGGTAATGCTGTGCTGCAGAAGTAAAGGAGAAAGTTTATGGCAATTTATTATCAGGAACCATCCCGCACATTTGGTGAGTATTTGTTAGTACCCGGATATTCTTCCGCTGAATGTATTCCGGCCAATGTCAGTCTGAAAACCCCGATTGTTAAATTCAAAAAGGGTGAGGAATCCGCTATCAATCTGAATATTCCGCTGGTGTCTGCAATTATGCAGTCGGTTTCCGATGATAAGATGGCAATCGCGTTGGCAAAAGAGGGTGGACTTTCTTTTATTTTCGGTTCACAGTCCATTGAAAGTGAAGCGCAGATGGTTGCGCGTGTAAAAAGCTACAAGGCCGGTTTTGTTACCAGTGATTCCAATCTGAGCCCGGAAAGCACCTTGGCCGATGTCTTGGAGCTGAAAGAAAAAACCGGACACTCCACCGTTGCCATTACTTCCGACGGTACCGCAAACGGTAAGCTGGTCGGAATTGTAACGAGCAGAGATTACCGTATCAGCAGAATGTCACCCGACAGCAAAGTCAGCGAATTTATGACTAAGTTTGCGGATCTTATCTGCGCGGATGAAACCACAACGCTCAAAGAGGCAAACGACATCATTTGGGAGCATAAGCTGAATGCTCTGCCGCTCATTGATAAAGAACAAAGACTCAAATATATGGTATTCCGCAAGGATTATGCGTCCCATAAAGAAAACGCGAACGAGCTGCTCGACAGCTCCAAACGTTACATGGTCGGTGCGGGAATCAATACCCGCGATTACGCGGAGCGTGTTCCAGCTTTGATTGAGGCCGGAGCGGACGTTTTGTGCATTGACTCTTCCGAAGGATTTTCCGAATGGCAGGCTCGCACTCTTGCGTATGTCCGCAAAGAATTCGGTGACACTGTTAAGGTCGGTGCCGGCAACGTGGTAGACCGCGAAGGCTTCCTGTTCCTCGCAAAAGCAGGCGCGGACTTTGTGAAAATCGGTATCGGTGGTGGTTCCATCTGCATTACCCGCGAACAAAAGGGTATCGGCAGAGGACAGGCTACCGCAATCATTGAGGTAGCCAAGGCGCGCGACGAATATTATGCAGAAACCGGTATTTATATTCCGATTTGCTCCGACGGCGGCATCGTGTACGATTATCATATGACGCTTGCTCTTGCTATGGGTGCCGACTTCATCATGCTCGGCCGCTATTTCTCCCGTTTTGACGAAAGCCCGACCAACAAGGTCAACATCGGCGGAAACTATATGAAGGAGTACTGGGGCGAAGGCTCCAACCGTGCGCGCAACTGGCAGCGCTACGACATGGGCGGCGACAAAAAGCTTTCCTTTGAAGAGGGCGTTGACTCTTATGTTCCTTACGCGGGCAGCCTGAAAGATAACGTTACGCTTTCCCTCAATAAGGTTCGTTCCACCATGTGCAACTGCGGTGTGCTCAACATTCCGGATTTGCAGAAGAAAGCAAAGATTACGCTTGTGTCTGCCACCAGTATTGTGGAGGGCGGTTCCCACGACGTTTTGCTCAAAGAAAGCAATATTACCAACAGCATCGGCACCAACGTATAAGTTACTGTAACAAAAAAACTTGTACTGAAAAAAATTAGCGAATAGTGTTTATGTAAAAAGACACTTACTTATTGGTAGGTGTCTTTTTGTATTTCAAAACCCTCGGTTATACATAGGAAGTTTGCTTTTGCCTTGATTTTATTATCTGCGCAAATTTAAGCTTTTGCAAAAATGCTTAATACCTTTCGCCCCAGCGGAGCGAAAAAGGGCGGCTTTGCCGCCCTCACCCCCCCCCTTGTCTGGCGCGCGGGAGCACGCAATAGTTGAGTAGAACCAAATTTTTTAAGAAAAAAAGCAAAAAAGCAAAAAAGCAAAAAATCTTAGTATTTCATGAATATTCCAAAATATACCAGCCAATAATTCTGTCAACTTGATAAAACCAGAATTCAAGTTAAAAAAGACTGTTTTTTCTAAGACAACAAAGGATGGTTATATTCATGAAAACATACTCCCGCGCAAAAACCTTTGAACGTGCGCTCGCAATTGCCCTCATACTTACCGTGCTATTTTCATTCAGCGGCTTTGCAGCGCAGTGCGAGGATATCCCGAACCGTGTTCTTCGCCTTCATGTGCTTGCCAATTCCGATTCCGATGCCGATCAGGCGTTAAAGCTAAAGGTTCGCGACCGAATTGTAAAAGAGAGCGCCGGTGCTTTTGATAACATCAAAACCAAGGAACAGGCAGAGGCGGTCGTAAAGGAAAAACTCAGCGATTTACAGGCGGCGGCTGAAGACGAAATCAAAAAACAGGGATACGATTATCCGGTGCAGGTATATTTAACGAACATGTACTTTACCACGCGGCAGTATCAAACGGTCACGCTGCCAGCGGGTTATTACGACGCCTTGCGTGTGACCATCGGCAAAGCGGAGGGGCATAACTGGTGGTGCGTTATCTTCCCGCCTATGTGCCTGCCTGCCGCGGAAGAGAAAAAAGAATTAAAAGATGTGCTTAACCAGTCCCAGCTTGGAATTGTAGATACTCCGCAGGGTGAGCCGCAGTACGAGGTCAAATTTAAGTCGGTTGAGATTTATCAGGATATCTGCAACTGGTTTGCCGGTTTATGGCCGCAGAACAAAGAGGATACGGGTGCGTCGTCAGCAGCACTGCAGACATCCCAAAGTGCTCTGCCCGCAAATGCAAATTGACACAGAGTGTCCCAATATTAGGATTAAGGCTTTCGCCGGAGCGCGAAAGCCTTTTTTGCGTGTAGAATATGTGGTATACTGAATAAAAATAAAGTGTTTGCTGCCCACCGATGGGGCAAAATTTTGTATCCCCTCTCCCTTGCTAAAGGGAGCTATCATTGCGATGATACCGCAGCGACAGAGAGATTTGTTTGCTTTACTTTGCGATTGCGCGCTCCCGCGCGCTAAGCAAGGGGATGGGGCGGCAAGCCGTCCCTGTCGCTCTGCTGGGGCGAAGGTGTGGAACTCTTCTCCCTTGCTAAAGGGAGATGTCACCGCAGTGACAGAGAGATTTCGTACCCCTTCTCCCATATTACAGGAAGCGGTCACCACAGCTAAACTCTTATAAGACATAGAGATTTTTATACCTATCAGGAGGTGCCCTTATGCTCCATCTTATCCTTGGACGCGCCGGAAGCGGAAAAACGCATCTTATCCGTAAGTCCTTGTGCGATTTGGCACAACAGGACAGGCAAAAGCTTATGCTGCTGGTGCCGGAACAATATTCCTTTGAAAGTGAGCGTGCCATGCTTCGTCTGCTTGGCGCGAAAGACGAGCAAAAGGTGCAGGTTATCAGCTTTACCCGTCTTGCCGACCTCGTGTTCCGAAAATATGGCGGCCTTGCGGGCAGAAGGCTGGATGACGGCGGGCGCAATATTCTCATGAGTCTTGCCTTGGAGCAGGTGAGCGCCGAGCTTCCGCTTTACCGAAAACACGCGCAGACACCGGAACTGATTAACATGATGCTGTCCGCATCCACCGAAATGAAAATGTGCGCCGTCACACCGAAGGCTCTTTCCACGGCGGCTGCTGCCATGCCGGACGGCACTTTAAAACAAAAAACAACGGAGCTTTCGCTTATCTTTTCTGCTTACGATGCCCTTGTGGCGCAAAGCTATCTGGACCCGCTGGATGATTTGACCCGCTTAAAGCACTTGCTGCGGGAACAAAATTTTTTCGGCGGCTATACGGTTATGCTTGATTCTTTTAAAGGCTTTACGGTGCAGGAACTGGATGTTCTGGAGGAAATCATTCAACAGGCAGACGATGTATATGTGAGCCTTTGCACCGATACGCTGGATGACCCCGAAAACGGCATGGGGCTGTTTTCTCAGGTGCGCCGCACAGCCAAACAGGTGCTTCGTCTGGCGCGTGAAAACGGTGTTAAGGTTGCCGCGCCGATTACCCTCGAAAGCGGGGCACGGTTCCAAAATGTCGCCCTTGCCGCACTGGAAGCGTCCGCGTTTCGTGTATCCCATCTGCCCTATACTGATAAAACGGAAGATGTTATTTTATATGACGCGCAGCATACCTACGACGAATCGGAATTTGTCGCTTCGTCCATTCGTCGGCTTGTTATGGAAAAAGGGTACCGCTACCGTGACTTTGCGATTATCGCCCGTTCACTCGAAAATTATCGCGGCGTTCTGGATGTGGCACTGGAGCGGTATCAAATTCCGTATTTTATGGACAAACCCAGAGCCATTGATGCCGAGCCGCTCATGCACCTTGTGCTTAGCGCGTTCAAAATCGTCAAATCCGGCTTCCAGTCAGACGAGATATTCACCTACCTAAAAACGGGGCTTACCGGTTTTTCTTCCTATGAAATCTCACTCCTTGAAAACTATACCTATCTGTGGAACCTGACAGGGAAAAAGTGGCTTCAGCCGTGGAACGGTCACCCGCAGGGGTTTGTGGAAACTCTTACCGAACATCAGGCCAAACAGCTTGAGAAAATCAACGAACTGCGTGAAAAAGCGATGATGCCACTGGCTGAATTTTCGCAGGCAATTCAAAATACAAACGGCGAGGGTATGGCGAAAGCCGTGTATACTTTGCTCACCGATATCGACGTTCCCGCCCACTTAAAGGAGCTTTCCCACAGCCTGAAGGATTCCGGTCAAACGGAACTGGCCGAACAGCAGCTTCGCCTGTGGGATTTGCTTATGAATATTTTGGACCAGACGGCGTTGGTGCTGAAAGATACATATTTGTCCCATGTTCGCTACGCGGAGCTTTTGCGCCTTGTCATTTTGGCTGGCAGCATTTCCAGCATACCGCAGGGGCTGGATGAAGTGACCGTCGGCGCGGCAGACCGGATGCGCCCGGCGGAACCAAAGGTGGTCTTTTTAGTCGGCGCGGTGCAGGGGGAATTTCCGCTTGCACCCGGCGCAAACGGTGTTTTCAGCGATGACGAACGCCGCGCCCTGATTGCGCTCGGACTGCCGCTAACTTCCACTTTGGAGGATGCCGCCGTAGAGGAGCGCTTTTTGGCGTATGCCGCCATGACCAGTCCGTCGGAGCGGCTTTGTATCTCATGGCCCGGTTCCGGCATATCGGGTGAGGCTAAATCCGCGTCGCCTATCGTACGGGAGGCAAAAACAGTTCTGCCGAATCTTTTGGAGCTGAATGAGCGGATTTTACCGACCGAAACGTTCGCGAACGCGCAGGAGCCTGCGTTTGAACTCGCCGCAAGACAGTGGAAGCAGAATTCGCTTGTTTCATCGACGCTGAAAGCGTATTTTTCCCAGACTGGGGAGTATGCACCGCGCATGGAAGCATTGGAACGGGCAAGTCAAAAGCGCCCCGCACAATTTGCGGACAAAGCAAAGGCAAGGGCGCTGTTTGACAGCGGCAGGCATATTTCCGCTACGCAAATCGAGAATTATCATCTGTGCCGTTTTCAGTATTTCTGCCGATACGGTCTGGGCGCGAAGGAACGTATGCCTGCCGAAATGAACGCGCTGGAATACGGCAGTTTGATGCACTTTCTGCTCGAAAACCTGTTCCGCACCTTTGGCAGTGAACAACTGAACGCCATGAATAAGCGGGAACTGAAAGAAAAAATTACAGCCGCCATCATGCAGTATATAGAGCAAAAAATGGGCGGCAGTGAGGATAAAACCCCGCGTTTCAACTTTTTGTTCGGCCGCCTTGCCGATTCCGCGCAGGTTATTATCTCACACATTGCGGCAGAACTGGCACAGAGCGAATTTCAGCCGGCGGCTTATGAGCTGGAACTGAAAGAGGGTACCGCTTTTCCGCCGCTCACCGTCACCCTGTCGGATGGCGGAAAGGTCACCATTGATGGCAAAATCGACCGAGTGGATATCATGGAGAAAAACGGCGAACGGTATATACGCGTCATTGATTACAAAACGGGCAAAAAAGAATTTAAGCTTGCCGATGTGTTAAACGGCATCAATATGCAAATGCTCATTTATCTTGCCGCTGTTATTGAAAACGGAACCTTCACGCCTGCCGGTGTGCTGTATATGCCCGCAACCCGTCCGGTTATTGTGGCCGCGCGCGGCGCGGCGGAGGAAGAACTGCAAAAGGAAGCGGACAAAAAGCTGCGCATGAACGGCGTTGTGCTTGAAGCCCCGGAAATTATACGCGGTATGGAAGCGAACGCGGCGGGCAAATATATTCCGGTTGCGCTCAAAGAGGATACAATCGCAAAGCCGGAGCATGTTTTGTCAGAGACCGAAATCAAATATACCGTCCGCTATATCAAAGGGTTGGTTGCCGATATGGAGCAAACCCTGCACAACGGCGATGTAGCTGCCCTGCCGCTCACCGGTGATTACGATGCCTGCGCCTACTGCCCGTATTCCGCGGTGTGCGGTCACGAAAAGAACGATGAAGGCAGGGAGCGGTTTCGCTGTAACAAGGCGGAGGTTATCAAGCAGCTGGAAGAAAGCATGGGGAAGGGGGAAAATGAAAATGGGCAAGCGTAACTGGACACAAGGGCAGCAGGATGCAATAAATGCACGGGGCGGCACACTGCTGGTTTCAGCGGCGGCAGGCTCCGGAAAAACGGCGGTTCTGGTACAGCGTGTGATTGAACGCCTGACTGATCCCATACATCCGAGCGATGCCGACCATTTGCTCGTTGTTACCTTCACAAAGGCCGCAGCCGCCGAAATGCGTGACCGTATTTCACAAAGCCTTACCGCGCTTTTGGCGCAGGATCCAACCAATTTGAATTTACAGCGGCAGCAGCTTTTGCTCACACGCGCCAACATCAGCACAATTCACGGCTTTTGCAGCGAATTGGTGCGTGAGAACTTTTATAAACTGAATATTTCCCCGGATTTCCGAATTTCCGATGACAGCGAAATGGCGCTTCTGCGTGCCGATGCCATCACCCGTGTGCTGGAAGATTATTACGCGCGGGAGGACAACGTGTTCTCCGACTTGGTGGAAGCGTTCAGCTCCGACCGTGACGACAGCCGGATTATTCAAACGGTTGACCGCCTTTATGATTTTGTGCGGTCGCATCCCTTCCCGCGTAAATGGCTCGCCGAAAAAGCCGCTATGTACCGTCCGGAGGTTCCGGCAGGGCAGACCGCGTGGGGCGAAACTATGCTCCGCTTTGCGCTGGACGCGGTCGATTACTGCATCTCTGTTACCGCCAATTCCCTTTCACTCATGCATGAGGATGAAAAAATCAGTGCCGCCTATCAGGAAACTTTCCAGTCCGATTTGGCGGAACTGAACGCCTTGCGTGAGATTATCGCGGGCAAAAACTGGGATGCGATCTCCCAACGCGTGAACGGTATCGAGTTTGCCCGCTTAAAGGCTCTGCGCGGTTACAGCGAGGATGAACTGAAAAACCGTCTGACCGGATGCCGCAAGCAAGTGAAGGATACCGTCGGTAAGATTTCCAAACTGTTCTGCGTTACCGAGCAGGAAAACAGCGAGGATTTGGCGAAGCTTGCCCCCATGGTTGCCAAATTGTTTGAGATTACCGAAAAATTTGCGGATACGCTGGATGAACTCAAAGCGGAGCGGCGAACTGCCGATTTCGGCGATTTGGAGCATTGGGCGCTTCGCCTTTTGGTGCGCGACACGCCGTCCGGCTGGGAGCGAACCGAAGACGCAATCGAGTTCAGCCGCCGCTTTGATGAAATTATGGTAGACGAATATCAGGATACGAATGAAGCGCAGGATATGCTGTTCCGCGCTATCTCACAGGATGAGCAAAACCTGTTTATGGTCGGCGATGTCAAGCAGAGCATTTACAGCTTTCGTCAGGCTATGCCGAAGATTTTTTTGGAGCGCCGCAACTCGTTTCCGCCCTATGACCGTGCGCGGGATAAATACCCAGCCTATCTGGTGCTGGATAAAAATTTTCGTTCCCGCGCGGAGGTAACGGACGCGGTCAATTTCGTGTTCGGACAGCTTATGTCACCCGAAGCGGGCGATATTGCTTATACCGGTCAGGAGAAACTGGTGGTTGGTGCCGATTATCCGCCGCAGGCGGGCTGTGAAACACAGCTTGAAATTATTGACTCGTCCATCGACGACAGCGACGGCGATGCTATGGAGCTTGTGGAAAGCCGCCGCATTGCGGAACTGATTGCCGCAACCATTCACAGCGGATTTTTGGTGACGGAGGGCGGCGAACAGCGCCCTGCCACCTACCGGGATTTCTGTATACTTCTGCGCAGTTCCGCCAAATACGCTCCGGAGTACGCAAAAGAGCTTCAGCAAAGTGCCATCCCGGCGTGGGCGGATACCACGGGCGGATTTTTTGCTACCACAGAGGTTGCCGTTATGCTGTCACTTTTGCGCGTCATCGATAACCCGATGCAGGATATTCCGCTTCTCGCGGTGCTTATGAGCCCGATATACGGCTTTACTGCTGACGATATGGCGGATATCCGGCTAAAAGGGGAAGGACTTTCGCTTTATCTGGCGGTTGTGGCATATGCAAAGGATAGCGATCGTGCAAAATCCTTTCTGGAAGAAATCGAGCATTACCGTGTTCTGGCGGCGACCATGCCGTCCGACGCGCTTATCAATCTGCTTTACCAAAAAACAGGCTACCTTAATATGGTGCAAACCATGCAAAACGGCGACCTGCGTCTTGCTAACCTGCGCCTTTTGCTTGAATACGCGAAAAAGTACGAAGGCTCCGGCTACAACGGACTTTCCGGCTTCATTCGCTTTATTGACCGCCTGCAAAAACAGCAGGCCGATTTGGCACCCGCATCCACTATTTCCGAGTCAGCAAACGTTGTGCGTGTCATGAGTATTCATAAGTCAAAGGGACTCGAATTTCCCATTTGTATCATCGCTGGCTGTTCACGCCGCTTTAACAAGGAGCAGGGGGACGCGCTTTTGCATCCGACACTTGGTTTGGGTGTAAAGCTGAAAAATAACGAAACACTCAGCCGCTACACCACGCTTCCGCGCGAAGCAATCGCGCTCGAAACGGACCGCGAATCCATGTCCGAGGAGCTTCGCATTTTGTATGTCGCCATGACGCGCGCAAAAGAAAAGCTGATTCTGCTTACCACCGTAAAAGATTTGGACAAAACACTCGGTGGTCTGGCGGCACAGCTTACCTCTCAGCAGCAGGTTGCGCCCTATGTGGTGCGCAGTGCATCCAGCCTTTCCGACTGGCTTTTGTTCTGTGCTTTGCGCCACCCGAGCGGGAACAAATTGCGCGAACGCGCACTGGCACAGGAAGATATTGTCTGCCGCGATACACAGCAGGACTGGGTAATCCATATTTCCGCGCCTCCGGCACAATTGGAGCAGTCAAAAGTCACAACGGCGGAGGAATCCGTTCCGCCGGATGAAAAATTGCTGCAAACGCTGAAAGAAAATATTGAGTACGTATATCCGTACGCTGAACTGAGCGAAATTCCGGCAAAAGTGGCGGCTTCCGAGCTGGCGGCGGAGGAGTTTTCCGAGGAGTTCGCCGCTCTGTCCCGTCCGGCGTTTCTGGGAAGTTCCGGTTTAACCCCGGCGGAGCGCGGCACAGCTCTGCACGCCTATATGCAGTTTGCCGACTATGCCGCCGCAGCGCGGGATACGCAGGCGGAGCTTGACCGGCTGGTCGCGCAGGGATATTTGAGTACCGAGCAGGGCGCGGCGGTGGACCAAAAGCGCGTGCAGGCGTTTTTTGCGAATAATATTGCAGGGCGTATTCTTGCGTCCGCTAACGTGATGCGCGAATTCCGGTTTACGGTGGAAATTCCCGCAAGTATGGTAAAACCGGAATTGAAAGAGCCGTTCGCAAGTCAGCCGGTCGTGCTGCAGGGTGCGGTAGACTGTGCGTTTGAAGAGAACGGAGCTCTCGTTATTGTCGATTACAAAACCGACAAAACCGCTTCACCGGAAGAACTTTGGCAGCGCTATCAGCGTCAGCTCAATTTGTACCGCCTTGCCATGCAGCAGTCTATCGGTCTGCCCGTTAAGGAATGCCTGCTTTATTCGTTCCACTTAAACAGCATTGTGAGAGGTTAAAATTAATTTTTGTTGGCAGTCCTACATAGCAGTTGCGCGCTCCCGCGCGCAGACAAGAGTGGTGGGGCGGCAAGCCGCCCCACAGTGACAGAGAACTGTATTTGCTACAAAGAGTATTTTAAATATCACAGGAGTGTAGTCTTCGACCTTCGCCCCAGCGGAGCGGAAAGGGCGGCTTTGCCACCCCCATCCTCCCTATTGGCGCGCGGGAGCGCGCACCAGTTATGTAGAACAGAAATGTTGTTCAATATATTTATGTATTGCAAAATAATTCTTGACAAACTTCATTCATACTGCTAAAATAATTTAGTAAAACAAAGCGGAGCAATCATGTGTAACGTGTTGTTCTCACCTGTGGGGTATCGTCCGACACGGGTCAATATCATTTCTTTCTCTTTTATAGGGTAAGTTTGTATTGATGCGCGGGCGGATTCATTCTGCCCGCGCTTTTAGCTTTGTAAAAATGACATACAACGTGTTTTGGAGGTGCTTAACCATTAGCAACAAGGAACTACAGATCAACGATGATATTCGGGATCGGGAAATTCGCGTTATCGATTCAGACGGTTCACAGCTTGGCGTAATGTCTGCCGCTCAGGCTTTAGACAAAGCCGCTGCCCGTGATTTGGATCTTGTCAAGATTTCGCCGCAGGCGGTTCCGCCGGTGTGCAAAATTATGGATTACGGCAAGTTCCGTTTTGAACAGGCCAAGCGTGAAAAAGAAGCAAAAAAGAATCAGCGCATTGTTGAAATTAAAGAGATCAGACTTTCTTTAAACATTGACACTCACGATTTTAACACCAAGGTCGGCCACGCAACCCGTTTCCTAAACGACGGGGATAAGGTCAAGGTGTCCATCCGTTTCCGCGGTCGTGAGATGGGGCATCCTGAGCAGGGTCATGCAATTATGAAACGCTTTGCCGAGGCCCTCTCTGAAATTGCCAACGTTGAAAAGCCGTCAAAATTAGAGGGACGCAATATGCTGATGTTCCTTGCATCCAAACCCGCTAAGTAATCATCCATCACGAATTAAGGAGGAGCAAAATCATGCCTAAAATTAAGACACACACAGGCGCAAAAAAACGCTTCAAGATTTCTAAGAACGGAAAGATCATTCGCGCCCATGCCAACAAATCCCACATCTTAAATAAGAAAACCACCAAGCGCAAAAGAGGTTTAAGACAAACCACCGTAACCGATCAGACCAATGTAGCAAAGGTCAAAAAGCTGATTCCTTACAAATAAGGGAAACCGGCAACGAAATATAACCATTAATTGGAGGTAATATAGAATGGCACGTGTAAAAGGCGCAATGATGACTCGCAAGAGAAGAAAAAAGACGTTAAAGCTTGCGAAAGGCTACTGGGGTTCCAAGAGCAGACATTTTAAAATGGCCAAACAGGCCGTTATGAAATCCGGCAACTATGCATTTATCGGCCGTAAACATAGAAAGAGAGATTTCCGCCGTTTGTGGATTACCCGCATTTCTGCCGCTTGCAAGATGAACGACATGAACTATTCCACGTTCATGAACGGTCTCAAGAAGGCAAATGTCACTCTCAACCGCAAAATGCTTGCTGAAATCGCTGTTTCCGATGAAGCCGCTTTCAAAGCGCTCACAGAACAGGCAAAAGCCGCACTATAATAAGCTGTAATTGCGCTCGGGAGACTCCCGAGCGCAACTTTTCATTTTATTTGGAGATTTTTTTCATGAACCCTCAAGTGATTACCAGCCGCAAAAATGAAAATATTCAGGAAGCCGTTAAACTGATCGGTTCCGCCGAGTACCGCCATGAACAGGGTCTGTTTGTGGCAGAGGGCGCGCGGCTTTGCCGCGATGCGGCCATCAGCGGGGTTACCGTGCAAAAGGTGTTTTATACCGCACAGGCCGAGGAGAAATATCCCGATTATCTGCACAGTATTTTTGAGGCCGCCGGTCACACCAATGTGACGCAAGTGTATCAAATTGAACCCCATGTCGCGGACGCACTTTCGTCCACCAAAACTTCGCAGGGGATTTTCTGTGTTTGCGCCATGCCTTCCGATGCGGTTGGCTTTGATGACCTGAAAAAGACTGTGAACGGGCGGCCTTGCCATTACATTGCGCTTGAGAATATCCAGGACCCGGCCAATCTGGGTGCGGTTCTCCGTACCGCCGAAGCGCTGGGCATCAGCGGCGCACTGCTTATCGGGGTTTGCTGTGATGTTTACAGTCCGAAGGTATTGCGGGCCAGTATGGGCGCGGTTTTCCGTCTGCCGTTTGTATCGGCAGGGGACATGCCGGCAGCGGCAAAGCAGCTGCACACGTCAGGATTTTTCACGTACGCGGCGGTTCCGGCGGCGGATGCCCAGCGGGTTACCAATCTTGATTTTTCAAAGCCTTCCGTTATAGCGGTGGGCAATGAGGGCAACGGCTTAACGCACGAAGCGATAAACGCATGTTCCGCCAAGGTTACCATTCCCATGCTCGGCAGGGCGGAGTCGCTGAACGCGGCTTCTTCTGCGGCGATTCTCATGTGGGAAATGATGCGAAATTTGTAGGGCTGATTTTTACGAAATAAAAACGGAGGTGCAGAAGGGATGGAATACGACCAGCGTGCTTATTGGGTTTGGCTGCAGCATGCTATGGGCGGCGGCAGTCAAAAGCCGCACCGTATTTTCTCCTATTTTCGCACCCCGCAGGCTTTTTATGAGGCCGGCGAGCGCGAATGGCGGCTGTTGGGATTTTTAACGCAGAAAGAGATTTCGCTGCTTTCCGGTTATTCGCTGGAGGAAGCCACCGCTGTCATTGAGTATTGCGAAAAGGTAGGCCAGCAGGTGCTTACACCGCAAAGTGAAATCTATCCGCAGTGCTTAACGAATATTCACAACCCGCCCTGTGTACTCTATGTGAAGGGTGAACTGCCGCAGGTTGATTCCAGACCGGCAATCGCGGTGGTCGGAACACGCAACGCCACCAATGCGGGTGTGAAAATTGCCTTTGAATTCGGTTACCAGCTTGCCAAAGCGGGTGCGGTGGTCGTAAGCGGCGGCGCCTTGGGTATTGATACGGCGGCGCACAAGGGTGCTTTACAGGCGGGCGGAAAGACCGTCTGCGTTCTGGGCTGCGGCATTGAGTACAATTACTTGATGGATAATGCTTCCCTTCGCGCGGCAATCGCGCAGTCCGGTGCGGTTGTTTCGGAATATCCGTTCAATATGCCTCCGTCCAGAATGAGCTTTCCTATCCGCAACCGCATTATTTCCGGCCTTTCGGCAGGAACGCTTGTAGTGGAGGCGGCTGGCAAAAGCGGTTCGCTGATTACCGCGAATCTTGCACTTGAACAGGGGCGGGATGTTTTCGCGATTCCATGCGGAATTGACAATCCGGTCTCCGAGGGTGTAAACAATCTGATTAAAAGTGGCGCTAAACCGGTTTCTTGCGCCAAAGAAATTTTAGAGGAATATACATACCGTTTTCCCAATACAATTCAGATAACGGATGCACATATCAGTCCTGCTGCCGTTGCCGTTCCGGAAAGTAAGCAAAACACACAGCCGCAGCAACTGAATCCGACTGAATTTTCGGCGGACGCGGTCAAATTGTATGCGAAGCTTACCCCTACTCCGCGGCATATTTCCGAGTTGGAGCAGATGTCCGGATTAACGGCGCAGCAAACACTTTCTGCCATCACCGAGCTGGAATTGGCAGAAAAAATATGTTCGCAATCCGGCCGACGGTATTGCTTATTCGAATAAAACGTGATAAACTTTGTTAAAATTTGCCGTTTGTATCGGTTTCGATTTGTTTTGCGGCAGGTTTTAAAAAAGCTTAACATTTCCGGCCTCTTATACGATTATCCAAATTAAAAGTAATATATAAATTAAATCAAAACTTTTTATTTATGCTTTTTGATGTGGATTATTATTTGAGATTCGTATTATTTTGCAGAGGCAAGCAGTAAAAGATCTATAACATATATGGAAATAGGGTGGTTACCAAATGTCAAAACTGGTCATTGTTGAGTCACCGGCAAAAGCAAAAACAATCAAAAAATACTTAGGCCCCGGTTTTGAGGTCGTTGCGTCCATGGGTCATGTGCGCGACCTTCCGGAAAGCCGCTTAAGTGTAGATATTAAAAAGAATTTTGCGCCGAAATACGAGATTATCAAGGGCAAGGAAAAACTGGTTCAGGAGCTCAAAGATGCTGCTGAAAAAAGTGATGCAATTTTGCTCGCGACCGACCCGGATCGCGAGGGAGAAGCCATTTCATGGCATCTGGCCTATATTTTGGGCTTGAATGTCGAGGATCAAAACCGTGTTACGTTTAATGAAATTACAAAAACCGGCGTTTCCACCGGTATGGAGCATCCGCGCAGCATTGATATCGACCTTGTCAACGCGCAGCAGGCTCGCCGTATTCTGGACCGTCTGGTGGGCTATAAGCTCAGCCCGTTCTTATCGCAGAAAATACGCCGCGGCCTTTCCGCAGGACGTGTGCAGTCAGTGGCGGTTCGCATTATCGTTGACCGCGAAGAAGAAATCCGTGCCTTTGTGCCGGAAGAATACTGGACGATTGACGGTAAATTTATTCCGCAGGGGGCACGCAAGGTGTTTCCCGCCGCGTTTTACGGCGACGTGAACGGAAAAATAAAAATTGAAAATAAAGAGCAGGCAGACAAAATTCTGGCAGAATTGCAGGATGCCGAATACCGCGTAGCGAAAATGAAAAAAGGTACGCGCAAAAAGTCCCCGGCACCGCCGTTCATCACTTCCACTCTTCAGCAGGAGGCTTCGCGTAAACTGGGATTTCAGGCGCGCCGCACCATGAAGGCGGCACAGGAGCTTTATGAAGGTGTTGAAATTGAGGGCATGGGCGCCATCGGTTTGATTACCTATATGAGAACCGACTCCCTGCGTATTTCCGAAGATGCCATCAAAGACGCAACTGCATACATTGAGGAGCGCTGGGGCAAAAAATATCTGCCGGACGCACCCCGCCATTTTAAAACCAAGGCAAACGCGCAGGACGGTCACGAAGCCATTCGCCCTTCCATGCCGAGCCTTTCGCCGGATAAGGTGAAACCCAGCCTTAGCTCCGACCAATATAAGCTTTACAAACTGATCTGGGACCGTTTTTTGGCCTGCCAAATGGCGAATTGCCTGCAAAGTACCACGCAGGCGGATATTCAGGCAAAGGACTACATTTTTAAGGCTTCCGGCTATACGGTTACGTTCGACGGCTTTACCGTGCTGTACGAAGAGGGTAAGGACGAAGAAACCGAAGAGAGCGGAGCACTGCCAAAGCTTGAACAGGATATGCTCTTAAAAGCAAAGGAAATTTTGGGCAACCAGCACTTCACGCAGGCACCCCCGCGCTATACCGAAGCGTCGCTCATTAAAGCGCTCGAAGAAAACGGAATCGGTCGTCCGTCCACTTATGCGGCGACCATTTCGACCATTACCGGCCGCGAATATGTTGTCCGCGAGGGCAAAACGCTCAAACCTACCGAGTTGGGCGAAGTCACAACCAAGCTGATGAAGGAACGCTTCCCGAAAATCGTGAATATTAAATTCACCGCGCAGGTTGAAAATGACTTGGACAGCGTGCAGAGCGGCGAAACCGATTGGGTGGATACCCTGAAAAACTTTTACGGCGATTTTGAGGAAACCCTCAAAAAAGCGAAGGAAGAAATGCAGGGCGTTAAAATTCCGCTCAAAGAGGACGAGACCGACATCATCTGTGAAAAATGCGGGCGCAAAATGGTCATTAAAATGGGCCGTTACGGCAAGTTTATTGCCTGCCCGGGTTATCCGGAATGTAAAAATATTAAAAAGCTGGTCACCGAAACCGGTGCTGAGTGCCCGAAATGCGGCGGCAAGGTCATTGTAAAAAAGACCAAAAAAGGACGTGTCTTTTACGGGTGCAGCAATTACCCGAATTGTGACTTTATTTCCTGGGATGAGCCTTCGCAGGAGAAATGCCCGCGCTGCGGCAAAACGCTGCTGAAAAAGAAGGGCAAGAACCCCAAGCTTTATTGTGTGACACCGGACTGCGGCTATGAGAAAGTAGAAGAAAGCGAATGAGCATCAACGTAATCGGTGCCGGATTGGCTGGCTGTGAGGCCGCGTGGCAGATCGCGCAGGCTGGTATTCCGGTTGAACTTTATGAAATGAAGCCGCAAAAGTTTTCTCCGGCGCATCACAGCCCGAATTTCGCGGAGCTGATTTGTTCGAACTCCCTTAAAGCGGATCGTGTAGAAAGCGCCGCCGGACTGCTCAAAGAAGAAATGCGCCGGCTCCATTCGCTTCTCATGCAATGTGCTGACCGCTGCCGCGTACCGGCGGGCGGAGCGCTTGCTGTTGACCGCGACATCTTTTCGGAGCTTGCGACCGAAGCAATCCGCAGTCATCCGCTTATTCATGTGAATCATGCCGAAGTGCATGATATTCCGGCGGACGGAATTACCGTTATCGCGACCGGCCCGCTTACCGCCGACACACTGGCGGGCAGAATTTCGGAACTTTGCGGCGGCAGCCTCAGCTTTTTTGACGCGGCGGCTCCCATCGTCACGGCGGAAAGTTTGGACATGGAGTGCATCTTTTCCGCTTCCCGTTATGATAAGGGTGATGATTCCGCATACCTGAACTGCCCGATGGACAAGGAGGAATACGAGCGTTTCTATGACGCGTTGGTTTCCGCCGAACGTGCGCCCGTTCATGATTTTGATGTGGCGAACCCAAAGGTGTATGAGGGTTGTATGCCGGTAGAAGTCATGGCGCAGCGCGGCAAGGATACGCTTCGGTTCGGCCCGCTCAAACCGGTTGGACTGCGCAATCCCAAAACCGGACACCGCCCATGGGCGGTGGTGCAGCTTCGCCGTGAAAATCAGGAGGGTACGCTCTATAATCTGGTCGGCTTTCAAACCAATTTAAAATTCGGCGAGCAAAAGCGCGTATTTGGCATAATACCGGGTTTACAGCATGCGGAGTTCATGCGGTACGGCGTTATGCACCGCAATACGTTTATCAATTCGCCGCTTGTGTTAAACAGCGATTTCAGCATGAAACAGCACCCAAATTTGTTTTTTGCGGGACAAATAACCGGGGTCGAGGGCTACATGGAATCCGCCGCATCCGGCATACTGGCGGGTATCAACGCGGTTCGGCGGTTGAACGGCAAAGAGCCGTTCACACTGACTACGTACACCATGATCGGTGCATTGAGTGATTATGTCGCGAACAGCACAACGCCGCATTTTCAGCCGATGGGCGCAAATTTCGGAATCCTTCCGCCGCTTGAAATGCAGATACGCGATAAAAAGGAGCGCTATGCAGCCCTTGCGGAACGCGGACTGCAATCATTGGGACAAAGCCTGAATATACTCAATGCTTACTGAAATTCAAAGCAATCATGATATAATAAAAAATCAAAAAATTCACTGATGAGAAATTAGTATAGGGTAAGGATTTTTGGCGCGCGGGAGCGCGCAATCGATAAGAAGAGCGGAAAGTTTGCAATATAAGAATTACCAATAAATTTTTTTATAAAGGGGTTGTTGGATGTGAAAATTATAGTGGATGCCTTCGGGGGCGACAATGCACCGCTGGAAATCATGAAGGGCTGCGAAATGGCAGTCAAAGAACTGGATGTTGACATCATGCTGACCGGCAAAGAAGATGTCATCCGCAAAGTCGCAAAAGAAAATGAAATTTCTCTGGAGCGCATGCAGATTGTAGACGCGCCGGATGTAATTACCATGGAAGACAGCGCAAGTGATGTCATGAAGGCAAAGAACAAGTGCTCTATGGCAGAGGGACTTCGCCGCCTTGCCGCGGACGAAGGTGACGCCTTTATTTCTGCCGGAAACAGCGGTGCACTGGTTGTGGGGGCAACTCATACCGTAAAGCGCATTAAGGGCATCAAGCGCGTTGCGTTTGCTCCGATAATGCCGAAGGATAAGGGCTTTTTCATGCTGATTGACGGCGGTGCCAACATTGAGTGCACCCCGCAGATGCTCCAGCAGTTCGGTATTATGGGTTCGGCTTACATGGAACACGTGATGGAAATCAAAAAACCGCGCGTTGCGCTTGCCAATATCGGTACGGAAGACCACAAGGGCGGTGAACTCCAGCATCAGGCGTTTGCCCTGCTGAAATCGACCGATTTAAATTTCATCGGCAATATTGAAGCGCGCGACATTCCTGCCGATGCGGGTGATGTCATTGTCTCCGACGGCTTTACCGGCAATGTGATTTTAAAATTGTATGAAGGTGTTGCCATGACACTTATGAACAAGATCAAAGATATTTTCATGGCGAGCGTTTCCAACAAAATTGCGGCGGCAATTGTGCTGAAAGATATGAAAAAGCTGAAAAAGGCAATGGATTATAACGAGTACGGCGGCGCGCCGATCATGGGCTGCGCAAAGCCGGTGTTCAAAGCGCATGGCAGTGCCAAGGCAAAAACATTCTATAATGCGCTTCGCCTTACCAAAGCGTATGTCGCAGGTGATGTAATCGGTGAAATTTCCCGTTCTGTCGCCGAATTTGATAAAGACGACAGTGCCGAATAAATGACTTTCAGCTAACAGCAAAAGGATGACGATCATGATCAATGAATTTGAAGAAAAGCTGGGTTATCATTTTAAAAATCCCTCCTACCTTGCCACAGCGCTCACACATTCATCCTATGCGAACGAAAATAAGTCCGCAGGGTGCAGCAACGAGCGTTTGGAATTTTTGGGCGACTCCGTGCTTGGCGTGGTAGTCGCGGATTATTTATACAAAAATTACCCCAATATGCCGGAGGGCGACCTTACCAAAAACCGCGCCGCGTTGGTGTGCGAAAAGGCCTGCTGTAATTTTTCACGGCAGATCGGTGTGGGGGATTATCTGCGTCTTAGCCATGGGGAGCAAAACTCCGGCGGACGCACCCGTTCCTCCATTCTGGCGGACGCCTTTGAAGCGATTATTGCCGCTATTTATATGGACAGCGGCATGGAGGAAGCGCGCGCCTTTATTCTGCGCTTTGTAAAACCGATGATTCAAATGTCAAAGCCGAAGGCGTTTAAAGATTACAAGACTTCTTTGCAGGAGATTATTCAGCAGAATCCCGAAGAACACTTGGAGTATGTCTTGACCGGCGAAAGCGGCCCCGACCACAACAAGCATTTTACGGTTGAGGTTCATCTGAACAGCAACGTGATCGGCAAGGGCGGCGGACGCAGCAAAAAAGAGGCTGAACAGCAGGCCGCACGCGAAGCGTTGGAGTTGATGGGCTATTGAAGCATGCGAATGTAGCAATTTTTGTGCCGCATAACGGCTGTCCGCACCAGTGCAGCTTTTGTAACCAGAGGAGCATTACCGGTCAGCAGACACAGCCTGACCCGCAGGATGTTTTAGCCGCTGTGCAAATTGCGAAAAGCAGCATGGGGGAGCAGACGCATGGGGCGGAAATTGCCTTTTTCGGCGGAAGCTTTACCGCCATTGAACGCGGCTATATGTGCGCCCTGCTTCAGGCGGCCGCGCCTTTTGTAAAAGATCACACATTCGCGGGCATCCGCATTTCCACCCGACCGGATGCCATTGACAGTGAAATTCTTTCTTTGCTGAAAGAATACGGTGTCACCTCCATCGAGCTTGGCGCACAAAGTATGGACGATTCCGTTCTTACGCTCAATCAGCGCGGACATACAGCCGAACAGGTACGCGAAGCGTCAAAGAAGATTCAAAGTTATGGCTTTTCACTCGGCTTGCAGATGATGACAGGGCTTTACGGCGACACACCGAATGGCGCGAGAGAAACGGCGAGACAGCTTGCCGCTTTACATCCGGATACCGTGCGCATTTACCCAACCATCACCATGCGGGGCACCGATTTGGCGGAAAAATACCAATCCGGTGTTTATCAGCCAATGCCGTTGGAAGATACGGTTGCGCTTTGTGCGGATTTGCTTGATTTTTTTGAGAAACAGCAAATCAAGGTGATCCGGCTTGGCCTGCACAGTACCCCGGAACTGGAACGGGACATGCTTGCCGGGCCGTGGCATCCCGCCTTTCGTGAGCTTTGCGACAGCCGGCGCATCATGAACCGTATACTCGCGTATTGCAAAGAGCACCGCGTTCCACAGGGGGAGATTACGGTTTACGTAAATCCCGCCTGCATTTCAAAAGCGGTCGGGCAGAGCAAAAGCAACTTGAAAAAGCTGCGGGAACTGGGGTATACGGCTCAGGTCAAACCCGATGTTGCACTAAACGACTTGGAATTTTATATCAAAGCGTAACTTATTTATCTGCGGAGACACCTCTCCGTAAGGGTTACATACCATGCAACCCTGAAATATGAATATTCAAATACATAATAAAGCAGGTGTAAGTGTGCTGCTAAAATCTTTGGAGCTGCAAGGCTTTAAAACCTTTCCGGATAAAACTACATTAAGCTATGACAAGGGCATCACAGCGGTGGTGGGGCCGAACGGCAGCGGGAAAAGCAATATCAGCGACGCTGTACGCTGGGTGCTGGGCGAACAGTCCACCCGTACCCTCCGCTGCTCCAAAATGGAAGATGTTGTGTTCAACGGTACACCAACCCGCAAATCGCAGGGATTTGCCGAAGTCACCCTCACCATTGATAATTCCGAACGCCAGCTTCCTTTTGACAACGATACGGTTGCGGTCACGCGCCGCTATTACCGTTCCGGTGAAAGCGAATATCTTATCAATAAAGTTGCCGTTCGTTTAAAGGATATCAACGAGCTGTTCATGGATACCGGCTTGGGACGTGACGGCTATTCCATTATTGGACAGGGTAAAATTGACAGCATCGTTGCCGCCCGCAGTGAAGACAGGCGTGAAATTTTCGAGGAAGCCGCCGGAATTTCCCGTTTCCGCTACCGCAAAGAGGAATCCGAACGCCGTTTGGCGCAGTCCGAAGATAACTTATTGCGCCTGCGCGACATTCTTACCGAACTCGAAGACCGTGTCGGCCCGCTCAAAGAGCAGGCGGAAAAAGCGGAAAAATACTTGGAATACGCGGGTGAAAAGCGCACGCTCGAAATCGGACTTTGGGTAAATACCCTCAATCGCTCCGGCAAAATTCTGCGTGAGCATGACGATAAAATTCTCATTGCAAAAAACCAGCATGACGAAGCTGAACAGCAGTTAAACGACATCAACACGCAGATTGAGCAGACGTTTGCAAAGGGCAACGAATGTACCGCAAAAATGGACGAAGTGCGTTCGGAAGCCGCCAAATTGGAAGAAACCGCCGCGCAAAAAGAAAGCGAAGTTTCCGTTCTTGAAAACGATATCAGCCATAACAGTCAGAACATTGAACGTATTCGCCACGAAATGGAGCAGGCCGCACTTTCCGGGCAGGATATGGACAACCAAATCGCCGAAAAACAGGCGGAGATTCTGGAAAAAGAGCAGCTGGTAAAAAGTAAACAGGATGAATTTGATGCCCGTACGCAGGAGTTGGAAAACTTAAAACAGGGCATGTCGGATTCCGGCAGCGAAATCAATACTTACACCGCCCGCCTTGCACAGCTTACCGCAAGCGGTTCCGATGCGAAAGTAGCCGCCATGACGGCCGCATCCTCTATGAACGAAATTACCCTTCGTCTGTCCGCGGTAGCCGAAACACTTACCGCAAGGCAAAAGCAGGCGGATAAACTGAAAAGTACGTCAGACGATTTAAAAACCATGCTTGCCGATACCGACGATAAAATCACCGGTCTGCAAAATGCCGTAAAAGGCTACGAAATGCGCCTCAATTCCCGCCGTCAGCGCGTAGAAACCTTTAAACAGCAAAGTGACAAATGCAATTTGGATGTGCAGGAGCAGGAGCGCCGAGCTCATCTATTGGAAGAGTTGGAACGCAATCTGGAAGGCTTTAACCAAAGTGTCAAAACCGTCATGAAGGAATCTTCACGCGGTACGCTCAGCGGTATTCACGGCCCGGTTTCGCGTTTGATTACCGTCCCGAACGAGTACGCGGTTGCCATTGAAATCGCGCTCGGCGCCGCCATGCAGAACATTGTGGTCGGTACGGAACAGGATGCCAAGCACGCGATTCAATTGCTCAAACAGCGCGACAGCGGGCGTGCGACCTTTCTGCCGCTTTCCACTATTGGCGGCAATGTCCTGAATGAAAACGGCTTGGATGAATGCCCCGGTTTTGTTGGCATTGCGGGCCAGCTTTGCAACTGTGAGGAACGCTATAAAGGCGTGCTGAACTCTCTGCTTGGCCGCATCGCAGTCGTTGAAGATTTGGACAGCGCAGTCGCCATCGCGAAACGCTATCACTATAAATTCCGTATTGTAACGCTCGACGGTCAGGTTGTTAACGCGGGCGGTTCGCTTACCGGCGGTTCGCTTGCACGCAATTCCGGACTATTGAGCCGTGCTTCCGAAATAGAGCGCATTAAGGCGCAGGTTTCCACACTGAAAATTAAAGCACAGCAGGCGGCAAACGCGCTCAAAACCGCAATTGAGGATGCCGCGGCGGCTGAAGCAGCGCTGAACGGCTCGAAAGGTGAGCTTGCCGGTGCGCAGGAAGAGCGTGTGAAAATCAACGCCGAGTACACCCATACTCTTGCGGACTTAAATACCGCAAACGCAAATATTGAAGAATATAAGGCGGAGAACAGTACTGCGAACGCACGCTTAAATGATTTAATGACCGCACAGAAGGAAGCGGAGCAGAAATCGCTGCAAATTGCGGAAGAAATCACGCAGGTACAGCTGCAGCTCAGCAAAATCAGCGGAAGCCGCGAAGAACTCAGTCAAAAATGCGACGAACTCGCGCAAGTTTTGCAGGATCTGCGGTTTGCCTCTCTTTCGGCGCAAAAGGATATGGAATCCCTGCAAGCCGGAATCCGCGAGATTGAACGCCGCAAGCTGGAACATGCCGACCGCAGGGAATCTCTGCAAAATGAAATCAAAGCGGTCGAAGCAACCACTGCCATGCTCACCGTGCAGATTGATAATTTAAAAAATCAGGCGGAAAATCTGCGTAAATCCGCGCAGGAATCCAAGAATACCATAGAAGAGCTCAATAACCGGCGTATGGAGTATGAGCGCCTTTCCGTGGAACTGCGTGCCAAAGAGCGTGAAAAGTCCAGTGAGCGTGAAACAATCGGTCATGACCTTGCCAGACTGGAAGAACGCAAAGACAATCTGCAAAAGGAATATGATGAAATAATCAGCCGCCTTTGGGAAGAATATGAACTTACACGCCGTGAAGCGGAAGAAACCGGCGCGCATATTGAAGATGTGCCGAAGGCGCAAAAGCGTTTAGCCGAGCTGAAGAATAAAATCAAGGCGCTGGGTTCCGTCAATGTCGCCGCCGTGGAGGAATATAAAGAAGTTTCCGAGCGGTATGAATTTATGACGAAACAAGTAAACGACGTGGAAAAATCGCGTGAAGAGCTCAAAAAATTAATCGGCGATTTGACCCATCAAATGCGCGATTTGTTCCTCACACGTTTTCAGCAGATAAACGAAAATTTCACGCAGACCTTTAAAGAACTGTTTGGCGGCGGAACCGCTGACTTAGCACTGAGTGATCCGGAGAATATTCTGAACTGCGGCATTGATATTTCGGTTCAGCCGCCGGGCAAAATTGTCGCGCATCTGGAAGCTCTATCCGGCGGTGAAAAAGCGTTGGTTGCCATCGCGCTTTATTTCGCCATCATGAAGGTAAACCCGCCGCCGTTCTGTGTACTGGATGAAATCGAAGCCGCGCTTGACGACGTTAATGTCAGCCGCTTCGCCGCTTATCTGCGCCGCATGAACCCAAACACGCAGTTCATTGTCATTACGCACCGCCGCGGCACCATGGAAGAGGCGGACGTTCTTTACGGCGTAACCATGCAGGATGAGGGCGTTTCCAAACTGCTCGAACTGCATGTAAACGAAATCGAACAAAAACTCGGCATGAAGCAGCAATAACATGGCGTGCGAACTATGCCGCTTATGATTTTTTACTTGATACAGCAAGGAGGCAAACATGGGTTTTTTCGACAAGATAAAAGAAGGCTTAAAAAAGACAAGGGATAATATCAGCGGACAAATTACCGGTATGCTCAATTCATTCACATCGATTGACGAGTCGCTTTTTGAGGAACTGGAAGAACTGCTGGTCATGGGGGATGTCGGCATCAACACAGCCGGACATATTTGTGATTCCCTTCGCCAACAGGTAAAACAGCAGGGTGTGAAAGACCCGCAGATGATTTCCACTATGCTGCGCGATACCGTAGCGGATATGATGCGCGGCGACGAAGAACTGCATATCGGTACACAGCCATCCGTTATTCTGGTAATCGGTGTAAACGGTGTGGGCAAAACAACCACCATCGGAAAAATCGCTTCTAAACTGACCAAAGAGGGCAAGCACGTGATTCTCGGTGCTGCGGATACCTTCCGCGCCGCCGCAATCGAACAGCTTCAGGTGTGGGCAGACCGCGCGGGCGTGGACATGATTAAGCAGTCCGAAGGTTCCGACCCGGCGGCAGTCGTGTTTGACACTATCGCGGCGGCAAAGGCGCGCAAGGCGGATGTCATAATTTGTGACACGGCGGGCAGACTGCACAATAAAAAGAATTTAATGGATGAGCTTTCTAAAATCAGCCGCGTCATTGACCGCGAACTGCCGGGCTGTGACAAAGAAGTTCTGTTGGTATTAGATGCAACCACGGGACAAAACGCGGTGAATCAGGCACGTGAATTCAAAAACGCGGCGGGTATTACCGGCATTGTGCTTACCAAGCTGGACGGTACCGCGCGCGGCGGTGTTGTTATTGCCATCCGTGAGGATTTGAAAATTCCGGTGAAATTTATCGGCGTGGGTGAACAGGTGGATGATTTACAGCCGTTCAACGCGGATGATTTTGCAAAAGCACTGTTTGAGAAATAGATGTTTGGAGGCGAGTTAGGTTTGACTTTTGTCATTGCAACACATAATGCACATAAATTGGCGGAGTTGGAGCGGATTTTAGCACCCCTGCATATCGATGTGACAACCGCGGAACTTGATGAGGTGGAGGAAACCGGAACTACCTTCGCGCAGAATGCTTTTTTAAAAGCGGATGCCGCCTGCAAACAAACAGGACTTCCCGCTGTTGCGGATGATTCCGGTTTGATGGTAGACGCTTTAAGCGGTGCGCCGGGTGTCTATTCCGCGCGTTACGCGGGTGAAGGCGCAACGGACAGCCAGCGTATCGAAAAGCTGCTGAATGCGCTCAGGGATGTTCCGCAGGAACAGCGCACCGCGCGTTTTGTCAGCTCCATCTGCTGTGTGTTTCCAAACGGTCAAACCGTTACCGCCGAGGGTGACTGTCCCGGCAGCATCGCGTTTGCACCCGCCGGAAACGGCGGTTTCGGCTATGATCCGGTGTTTTTGGTCAACGGCAAGACTTTTGCCGAATTCACAGCGCAGGAAAAGGATGAAATCAGTCATCGCGGCAAGGCACTTCGCCTTTTTGCGGAAAAACTTCAAAAATCCGGTCTTGTATAATATATATTTATAAGAATATTTATTACAAGAAAGTATTTTATAACCCATCTCCCTTGCTAAAGGGAGCAATCGCTGCGGCGACACCGCAGTGACAGAGAGATACGTTCCTATTCCGTAATAAAATTTTCTATAATTAAAATTAAAGGAGCAACTATATGCTTACCAGTAAACAGCGATCACACCTTCGTGGTTTGGCAAATCCCATTGATACCATTTTAATGGTTGGCAAGGGCGGTATGAGCGAGGATATTACTAAGCAGGCAGACGGGGCGCTTACCGCACGTGAACTCATAAAGGGCAAGGTGCTGGAAACCGCGCCGCTTTCACCGAAAGAGGCCGCCGAACAGCTTGCGGGGCTTACCGGTTCCGAGGTCGTGCAGGTAATCGGCACAAAATTTGTGCTGTACCGTAAAAACGAAAAGGAACCTAAAATTGTACTTCCCAAACCGGCCAAAAAGAGTTAAGATAAAATTAGAAGTATTTTGCGGTCAATGACCGCAACTCTGAAAGCAAAGCCATTTCCGCAGAAATTCGGTTTTGCTGTTCATAGAACTTTGTATCTGCGAAGAAATGGAACTTATCATGCAAAAAATCGCGATTTTCGGCGGGACGTTTAATCCGGTTCACAATGGGCATATGCATTTGGCTCAGCAGTTTTCCGCGCGTATCGGCTTTGACCGGGTGATTTTTATCCCCACACATGTTCCGCCCCACAAACAGGCGCCGGAGCTTGCCTCTGCTTCGCATCGCTTGAATATGTGCCGCCTTGCCGCGCGTGAATACGGCTATGAGGTGTCGGATATCGAAATCAACCGTGAGGGGCCGAGCTACACAGCGGATACGCTTGCACAAATGAAGGACATGTATCCGAATGATGAACTGTATATGATTACGGGCGCAGATATGTTTTTAACGATACAAAACTGGCGCAATCCGCGGCAGATTTTCACGCTCGCCACCATTTGCGCCGCTCCGCGCAGCCGGCAGGGCTATGAGGAACTTTTGACACACGCAAAAGAGCTGGAATCGTTCGGAGCGCACAGTATCATTGAAAATATTGAGTATCTGCCCGTATCCTCCACGATGGTACGCACCGCCGTGAAAGCAGGCGAGAGTATTGCGGATTTGGTTCCGCATTCGGTGGCAGATTATATCGAGCAAAATAAGTTGTACAGGGAGGACTTGTGATGAATCTTACCGATTATAAAGCCATTATCAAACCGCTGTTAAGTGAAAAACGCTATCAGCATTCCGTCAATGTGGCAAAAGAAGCGGTTCGCCTTGCCAAGCGTTACGGCGCGGACCCTGAAAAGGCAGAGGCAGCCGGGATTCTGCATGACGTTATGAAGGATACGCCGCCGGATGAGCAGTTGAAAATGATGATGCGTTTTGATATAATACTCACAGATGTTGAGCATAATGCGCAGAAATTATGGCATGCCATGTGCGGTGCCGCTTACATTGAGCAGGAGCTGCATATTCATGACCGCGAAATTTTGGACGCGGTTCGTTACCATACGACCGGACGCGCGAATATGGCACCGCTTGAAAAAGTAATTTTTATTGCCGATTTTATTTCTGCCGAACGTGATTACGACGGCGTGGAGCTTATGCGCAAAGCGGCGGATGTCAGTTTGGAACAGGCAATGCTGGAGGGCGTTGTGTTTACCATGCAGGACTTGGCACAGCGTTTTAAACCGATTCATCCCGATACAGTTTCCGCCTATAATTGGGTAGTTCTTGATTATGCGGATACAATAAAAGTAACAAACGAGCTTTAGTAAAACCGCGTTTCTCTTATCCGGCGGAAAGAAGACGCATATAAATTTGAATCGCTGGAGAAATGGTGGAGGTTTCATGACATCAATTGAACTGGCCAAAGAGGCTGCAAAAACTTTAGACAGCAAAAAAGCACTGGATTTAAAAATAGTCGGTATTCGTGACATTTCGGTTTTAACGGATTATTTTGTTCTTGCCACCGGTACCAGCAACACCCATGTAAAGGCACTGGCGGACGAAGTGGAATTTCAGTTAAAAAAGATTGGTGTAAACGCCGAGCATATTGAAGGGTACCGCTCCAATTCCTGGGTGCTTTTGGATTACGGCAACGTGATTATTCATGTGTTTACCGATGAATCGCGCAAGTTTTACGATCTTGACCATTTGTGGCAGGATGGCGAAATGGTTGACACCGGCTTTTTAACCCCCGCAGAATAAATATTTTATGGCTCGTTCCATTCTGTAGGGGCTGCATACTATGCAGCTCGTATTTTGGTACAGCCTTGTAAATCCGTCAATAATTTTAGGAGGCAATTTCCGTGAAATACGAACATAAGCCAATTGAACAAAAATGGCAGAAAAAATGGGAGGAAGCGGGCGTTTTTCACGCGTCCAACAATTCGGACAAGCCAAAGTACTACGCGCTGATTGAATTCCCTTACCCGTCCGGTCAGGGCTTGCATGTGGGTCATCCGCGTTCTTACACCGCAATTGATATTGTTGCGCGCAAACGCCGCCTGCAGGGCTACAATGTGCTTTATCCAATCGGCTGGGATGCTTTCGGTCTGCCGACTGAGAATTTCGCGATTAAAAATCACGTACATCCGGCCATCGTAACCGATAAAAACATCGCCCGTTTTAAACAGCAGCTTCAGTCCCTCGGTATCTCCTTTGACTGGTCACGCGAAATCAACACGACCGACCCGGAGTATTACAAGTGGACGCAGTGGATTTTTCTGCAATTGTTCAAGCACGGTCTTGCCTATAAAAACGAAGCGGCAGTCAACTGGTGCACCTCCTGTAAGTGTGTGCTTGCCAACGAAGAAGTGGTAAACGGCGTTTGTGAGCGCTGTGGCAGTGAAGTTGTGCGCAAGGTGAAATCCCAGTGGATGCTGAAAATTACCGAGTATGCACAGCGTCTGATTGATGACCTCGACCTAGTGAATTATCCCGACCGTGTCAAGGCACAGCAAAAGAACTGGATTGGCCGTTCCACCGGTGCGGAGGTAGACTTCACCACAACTACCGGCGAAAAGCTGACGGTTTATACCACACGTCCCGATACTCTTTACGGCGCAACTTATATGGTTGTTTCTCCGGAGCATCCGTTTATTGAAAAATGGGCGGACAAGCTCAATAACATAGATGAAATCCGCACGTATCAGGCGGAAGCAGCAAAGAAATCCGACTTTGAGCGCACCGAGGTTGCCAAGGACAAAACCGGTGTCCGTCTTGATGGCGTTGCGGCAATCAATCCGTTAACAGGAAAAGAAATCCCGATTTTCATTTCCGACTATGTGCTTGTTTCTTACGGCACCGGCGCCATCATGGCGGTTCCGGCTCATGATACCCGCGACTGGGAATTCGCGAAGAAATTCAATCTGCCGATTATCGAGGTTGTGCAGGGCGGCGACGTGCAGAACGAAGCCTTTACCGACTGTGCAACCGGCATCATGGTGAATTCCGGTATTCTGGACGGTCTTACCGTTGAGCAGGCTAAGAAAAAGATTACCGAATATTTGGCCGAAAAAGGAATCGGCCACGCGAAAGTGAACTTCAAGCTTCGCGACTGGGTATTCTCCCGTCAGCGTTATTGGGGCGAACCGATTCCGATTGTGCACTGCGACAAATGCGGCTATGTTCCCCTGCCGGAAAGTGACCTTCCGCTCCGCCTGCCGAAGGTGGATTCCTATGAACCGACCGAAAACGGCGAGTCTCCGCTTGCAAAAATGACGGACTGGGTCAATACCACCTGTCCGCACTGCGGTGGCAAAGCAATCCGTGAAACCGATACTATGCCGCAGTGGGCGGGTTCTTCCTGGTATTTCCTGCGCTATATGGACCCGCACAACAAAGAGGCGTTCGCGGGCAAAGACGCGCTCAAATACTGGGGCGAGGTCGATTGGTACAACGGCGGCATGGAGCACACCACGCTCCACCTGCTGTACAGCCGTTTCTGGCATAAATTCCTGTATGATATCGGCGAGGTTCCCACTCCGGAACCATACGCAAAACGCACCAGCCACGGTATGATTCTGGGCGAAAACGGCGAAAAGATGAGCAAGTCCCGCGGCAACGTGGTCAACCCGGATGAAATCGTCAGCGAGTACGGCGCCGATACCATGCGCCTTTACGAGATGTTTATCGGCGATTTTGAAAAGGCCGCCCCGTGGAACACCGCGGGCATTAAAGGCTGCCGCCGTTTTGCGGAACGCTACTGGAATCTGCAAAATATATTGACAGAGGACGAGGGCGTAAATCCGAAGCTTGAATCCGCATTCCACAAGGCAATCAAAAAGGTGGGCGAGGATATTGAAAACCTCAAGTTCAATACCGCAATCGCGACCCTTATGGCACTGATGAACGATATCAGCGATGCCGGAACAATTACCCGTGAGGAGCTCCGCGTTTACACGATTCTGCTCAATCCGTTTGCGCCGCATGTTACCGAAGAAGTGTGGAACGACCAAAAGCTGGGCACCGGTTTGGTAGCCGAGCAGGCGTGGCCGAAGTTTGACGAAGGCAAGTGCAAGGATGATACTGTTGAAATTGCGGTTCAGGTTAACGGCAAACTGCGCGCGCGTTTGAACGTTGCGGCGGATATTGATTCCCAATCTGCCATTGCCGCCGCAAAGGCAGACGCAAAGGTTGCGGCAGAGATTGCCGGAAAAACGATTGTGAAAGAGATTTATGTTCCCGGCAAGCTGGTCAATATCGTAGCGAAATAAAATAATATAGTTTTATTATTTAGGACGGAAAACCTGCGAATGGTTTTTCGTCCTTTTTGTATAGGCCAAAAGTTCATTATTGAAATAAAGTATAAAATTCAGTCAGGAATATATTGACAAAATTAACATTTTAACATAATATAAACTTACAAATTATTACAGTAACTTACATATACATGAGTGAAGGTGAGTCCAATGCAGATTTGTTCTTTTGAAATTTGCTTGCAGTTATGAGATCCCATGTGCTGCCATCATATAGTACGGGGACTATTCAACAGAAAATAAAAAATTAATGGAGGATAATGTAAAATGAAAAAATTGTTTGTGACTGTGTTTTTGGTTTTATGTGTAACAGCGGGATCACTTTTATCCGCATACGCTTGGGATGGTAATTCAAATAATGTTTTAACTTCCAGTAGGAACCTTAAGCAATCCTATTACGAAAGTGACGATATTAGCGGATTGGGCGTGTTTATACGCAATTATGACGTTGGTTCAACTTGGCCTTGGGATGATGTAAATGCGTATACAATGCTGAATCCTTCGCATATCAATGGTACCAATTCAATATGGGGAGGTACTGTATACACTAGAATGTATGTTCATTCTGGTCAATCTGGTACACAACCGGTAGAAAATAGTGTATTTGGAGATACTACAGCGAATACCAGTGCAGATGTAAGTCTCGCAAGCTATGATTATGCATATCGAATGGAACATGAAGTTTATTATCAAGTAATAGGTAATAAATCGGACGAAAATATGCATGATGCGCAACGCAACTATTACGATAATACATTATAATAGACTTGAAAATCCAGTCCTGCTTTTACAAATGAAATTTGTTTATGTAAGTGGGGCTGGATTTTTATCAAAGGGATGACAAAAATGAAAATTATAATAATTGTTCTATCAAGAATTCAGCAATACTTTCAATTGAATAAAGTTATATTTTTATTTTTTTTTCTTGGGAGTGTAATCAGTTGTATAACATTCACTTATTTTTATGGGAATACGCTTACTTATAAAACGCAGCAGACCAAAGATGTTTATATGTATAGGCACTATATAATTTATCCCAAAAACAATAATTTTTTAGAATACAATCAGCTTTCAAGGCTTTTAAAGTATGATATTGCTGATATTTCTTATGAGAGTCCGCTTCAAAAGGGTCAGGCTGAAATCAATCATACATATATTGATCCAACTATTAATAATTTTGTAATTAAGTCATCATTTTGCAATGCGATTTACGGACAGTCTTACAGTGGAAAAAATCAATTTACGAAAATGCAAATGGATGAAGGTCAAAATGTAATCATTGTTCCTGATGGATTAACGGAGTTATCGGACAATCTTGGAACTATGAAACTGAATGGGAAAACATTCAATATCATTGGAATACATTCATCTCCAAATGAATTTGTCATACCAACTCAAACGTATAAAAAAATGGCACTTCCTGTTCAGAATGTCAGTATTCTATTAAATCATAAATTATCGTCCGAGCAAAATCAAAAAATACTTCAAGATATGCAAAGTATTTTTAAGGATGCGACAATCCAAAATCCGGATACGCTCTATAACGATGCAAAAAATCAAATGCCTAAGGAACTGGTATTACTTTATATATTATATTTTATCTCTTTGCTCTCGTTTATGTTCTTAATGCAATATATGATAGAAAAAACCTTTCATGAAAATATTATATATTTAATTGCTGGAGCATCCAAGGGGACAATATTACAGATTCTTTTTATTGAAAATATTGTTTTGACAACAATTTCAGCAGCAATTGGTATACCAATTCACATTGCGCTTTATTCCGGTATATTTGAAAAAATAAATATGTTTTCAAATATAGTATATTATCCTCGTGATTATTTCATTATTTATCTGTCTATGGTTTTCGTATCAGCATTGACGATGCTTCCTTTTATTCGTAATTGTTATAAACATAGTTTTATTGCATTGAAAAATGTTTACTGAAGGAGGGAAATTTGTTGAAAAAAATAAGAATTATATTGGAATTCTTTAGCGAATCTTTTGTTCCAACTCTTGTACTTTTTGTCATATTCAGCCTATCTCTTATGATTGTAAATATTACAACTGCACAATATAAATATGAAATATATTCAAAGACAGTTTTTCAAAATTCCGGGCTCAATAACGCAATTTATTTTATGCCATTTAGCAGTAAGTCAGATTCGCGTATAAGTAGTTGGAAAGATTTCAATAAGTTTGATGCTATTAAAAAACAGGAAGCTGTAAAGGAAGTGCTTACAGTAAAAGTTGCACCTTGCGAATTAAACGGACAAAAGCTTAATCTTGTTTTATATAATAACGAATTGATTCAGGCTTTTGGCAGTAGTTCGGGTTTGAAGAATTGGTCAAGCAGTGCTGCCACAAAAGAGAATCGTGCAGCGTTGGCGACACAAATCCCTCAAAATCAATTATTTAACAGCATTCAAAAACTTACCGTTTATAATCAGTCGGAAAATAAATCGGAGTTTATTTCAGTCTTTATATCCGGTGTTATGGGTCATCCTGTCTATACTGTAGGATTAGGGCTTAACAGCTCATATGTTTTGGCTGAGGATTTTTTATCGCCGACCGATTCCGTTATTTTGAAAGAAACACCCGACCTTTTGGATTTTTTAAATCAAACTGGAACATTAAGGATTTATCCGAATTGTTTCGTAATGTTAAAAGACGACATATCCGAACAGGCAAAACAGTCTTGTATGGATTGGTTAAAAACCAAAGGGAATGTTTTATCTTATCAGGAAATTTTGTCCAATACATCACAAACAATTGATGACAGAGTAAAGAAGAAGTTTCCGATTCCGTTATTTTTTTTAATGGTTGCGACGGTATCATTAATTAGTGTGTCGGTTTTATTTGTCTACAAAAAAATGAAAACTTACAGTATTTATTATTTATGTGGATTAAGCAGAAAAAGAAGTAAAATATACATGGGAATATCATTAAGTCTAATCAGTTTTGCAGCCTGCCTGTTCAATATTTTTGTTATGTCAAACTATTATTCGTTACATATAGATGCATTTTTTAACAATAAAAATCTCATTTTTGATTCTGGTTCAATTCTGTGGATTGTGGGCTATTCATTACTTGTTTTTTTCATATCCATGCTTATTCCGCAAAGCCTTATTAAAAGTTTATCTCCAATAGAAATTAACAGGAGGCTTGATGAATGATAACCGTTAAAAATTTAAATAAGTATTATTATTCCGGCGGTAATAAGTTTCATGCTCTAAAAGACATGAGCTTTACCATTGATGACGGGGATTTTGTGGCAATTGAAGGCCGTTCAGGGGCTGGCAAAACGACTTTGCTGCAAATATTAGGCTGTCTAGACACATTTGATTCCGGCACCTATTATTTTAAAGATATAGATATTAAAAATATAAAAGATGACAAATCAGCAAAATTACGGAATAAATATATTGGATTTGTCCTTCAGGATTTTTCGTTAATTAACAGTAAGTCTGTTTTGTTTAATGCCATGCTTCCCCTGCTTTTCAATAAAACACCTATTTCTCAGATAAAGGAAAAAGCACTCAATAGTTTGGCTTTGGTAGGAGTACAGGATCAGGCCAATAAGAAGGTTAACCAATTGTCAGGCGGACAAAAGCAGAGGGTGGCAATTGCAAGAGCAATTGTAACGGACCCTGCTGTTATTTTAGCCGATGAACCAACCGGTGCATTGGACTCGGTTACATCCGGTTTCATCATGGAGTTGTTAAAAGAACTTAATCAATCTGGAATAACGATTGTTGTTGTTACACATGATAATATGGTATCTGATTATTGCAATAAAAAGCTGCTGATTCAAGATGGTACGATTATTCAGAGTGATATCAATGCTGAAACTTCTTCAATTCCATTAAAATCAGGCAGATAAATTTAATATACTTCATTTTTCCCTTGACTTTTTACCAATTTGCTACTATACTTTTTCTTAGATGTTAAAAATGCGTGGAAAGAGACGGCTATGCAGTTCTTCATTTTTCAGAGAACCGGTGGGTGGTGTGAACCGGTAATGAATGCAAATGCTATCACTCTTGAGCAGAAACCTGAAAGCCTGCGGGCGAATAGGTGTTTTCCGTTTGGTCGCGTTAAGACCGGGGATTTATAGGAATCCTGCTAAGAGGGTACACTATGTGTACCAATATGGGTGGTAACGCGGGTTATAGGCTCGTCCCATTTATGGGGCGGGCTTTTTTTATATCCAATTTTAAAATGAAATTATATAGGAGGCTTTATGATGGAAACACGGGTAATGGAAATTGCGGAGCGAATTCGCGGTTTACGCGAAATGATGGATATGTCGGTAGAAGAAGTTGCTGGTGCGGTTGGGATTACTGTTCAGGAATATATGGAATGTGAAAGCGGACAGCATGACTTTAACTTCACGTTCCTCTATAAATGCGCCGATAAATTTGGTGTGGATATTGTCGAACTGCTTACCGGCGAAAATCCGCATTTGTCGTTCTATTCGATTGTCCGCAAGGGAGACGGGCTTGACATCAAGCGCCGTGAAGGCTTCAAATATGAGCACCTGGGTTACCGTTTTAAATCCAAAACAGCTGAACCTTTTTTGGTAACCGCGCCGTATATTGAGGAAGAGCAGGACAAACCGATTGAGCTTTCTACCCATGAAGGGCAGGAGTTCGATTATATTTTAAAGGGCACGCTGAAAGCGCAAATGGAAAATCACGTGGAGATCCTCCATGCGGGCGATTCCATGTATTATAATTCCGGGCGCGGTCACGGAATGATTGCTACCGGTGGCGAAGAATGTGTATTTTTAGCAATTGTTCTCAAAAAGCCAGAGCAGGAGGATAAAAAATCATGCTGAATATCCATCAGAAATTTTGTAAAGAGACCTTTTTTGACGGCCAATTGATAGATTTTGAGCCAGTATACGGCGAGAATTTCAACTTTGCGTACGATGTGCTGGACGTAATTGCGCAAGCGGAACCGGACAGACGCGCCATGCTGTGGTGCAACGAAAGCGGCGAAGAGCACACCTTTACGTTTGCGGATATGATGAAGTACAGCAACAGGACGGCAAACTTCTTTGCGGCTCACGGCATTAAGCGCGGCGACACTGTTATGCTCATCTTAAAGCGTCACTATCAGTTCTGGTTTGCGGTGCTTGCTCTGCATAAGCTAGGCGCTATCGGAATTCCGGCAACGAACCAGTTAACCAAAAAGGATATTGCCTACCGCTGCAACGCCGCCGGTGTTTCCGCAGTTGTCTGCACCATGGATGGCGATACAGCCGACCATGTGGATGCCGCCATGCCGGAATCTCCGACCGTAAAGCATCTGTTCAGCGTACATGGCAAGCGTGAGGGCTGGATTGATTTTGATGAAGAGCTGAAAAACTATCCCGATACGATGGAACGTGTTGAAACGCTCGCTACCGATAACATGCTTTTGTACTTTACTTCCGGTACGACCGGAATGCCCAAAATGGTCTGCCACGATTTCACCTATCCAATCGCGCATATCGTCACCGCAAAATATTGGCACAAGGTGGTTCCGGACGGACTGCACCTGACCATTTCCGATTCCGGCTGGATGAAATGTATGTGGGGCAAACTTTACGGCCAGTGGTTTATGGAAGCCGGTATTTTTGTTTGTGATTTTGACCGTTTCCACGCGCCTTACATCTTAAGCCTGTTTGGTAAATATAAAATTACCACCTTCTGCGCGCCGCCGACCATGTATCGCTTTTTCATCAAAGAAAATCTAAATGATTACGACCTTTCTTCTTTGACCTACGCCTGCACCGCAGGCGAACCGCTGAATCCGGAAGTGTTCAGCCAGTTTTACAAAGCTACCGGCTTAAAGCTGATGGAAGCATTCGGTCAGACCGAAACAACAGCGGTATTATTGAACATGATCGGCACCGAGCCGAAAGTCGGTTCTACCGGAAAACCGTCGCCTGCCTATCATGTAGACTTGGTGGATAATAACGGCAACACGGTTCCCGCCGGTACGGTCGGTGAAATCGTGCTTCGCACGCCGAACGGCAAAAAACCGGTTGGCATGTTCTCCAACTATTATAAAAACCCGGAGCGCACCAGGAGCGTTTGGTATGACGATATCTATCACACCGGCGATACCGCGTGGGTGGATGAAGACGGTTATTATTGGTATGTCGGACGCAACGACGATATCATCAAGTCTTCGGGCTACCGCATCGGGCCTTTTGAAATCGAAAGCGTTCTCATGGAACACCCAAGTGTACTCGAATGCGCCATCACCGGCGTGCCGGATCCGATTCGCGGTCAGGTTATCAAGGCGACTATCGTGCTTGCGCGCGGCTATACCGCTTCGGATGAACTGAAAAAAGAATTGCAGGAGTATGTTAAGAATCAAACAGCGCCGTACAAATACCCTCGTGTGGTTGAGTTTGTGGATGAGCTGCCAAAAACCATTAGCGGCAAGGTACGTCACGCGGAAATCCGCGGCGAAATTCAATAAAAGTTATAAAGAATTAGAATAGTTAAAATGCAACAAGGGCTGTCTCAATCGAGGCAGCCCTTTGTTGCAATATGAAATTATATGTTGATTTTAGTGATATGTGGGAATATAATAAAATTAACAACTAATAAAATTGTGGTTATTCTCTTAGCTACTATTGCGCCTCTGTGGAGCCGCACCCTTTTGTTGTTCCGCAACATTTCCCCTGACAGGGGAGTAACCCGCGCGCTAAGTGGGGGTGGGGGCGGCAAGCCGCCTCTTTCGCTCCGCTGGGGCGTAAGGTTTTGGGCGCTTTTTTGCAAACAGCTTATGCTGAAATCATGAATTTTTTGTTTCTCGTAATCTCTTAAACTTTCTGCATACTAGTTATTCAGAGAGTATTACATATAGAAAGAAGGATGTTTATGAAGGATACTGTTTTATTGGTTGTGGATGTGCAGACTGCGCTGGTGCAGGGTCATCCTGATTACGAAGAAACATTTCTTGGCAACCTTGAACGCCTGATTCCCTTTTGCAGAAACCACGGTATCGAAGTTGTTTATGTCCGGCATGACGGCGGCGCGGGTGATGAACTGGAGTTTAACTCCGAAGGGTGGCAAATTGATAAAAGAATCGCACCGCGTGAGAACGAGAAAATATTCGAAAAGCACTACAATAGTGCTTTCAAATCGACGGACTTAAAAGAATATTTAAACGAGCGGAGAATTCAAAATATTATCCTTGTCGGTATGCAGACGGAGTACTGTATCGACGCAACCTGCAAGGCAGCTTTCGAGTACGGTTATCAGCTTACTATTCCGGAAGGCTGTACCACCACATTTGACAATGGCGGTTTTACGGCAGAAGCACTCAATAACTTTTATATGTATCATATATGGAAAAACCGCTTTGCCAAAGTGGAAAGCCTAGGTGAACTGGAGAAGGATTTATTAAAGGATTGATAGAATCCGTTTTATCCTGCAATTGCGCGCTCCCGCGCGCAAATTGGGGTAGGAGCGGCGAAAGCGTCCTTTTTTTGAATATTAAGGACGGTGGTAGAAGGTTAATGCTTTTTATTTCTTTTGACTAAATTATATTGAATTTAGCTGCAAATAGGAATATAATGCAATTGTTGATATAAAAAGGTGAGGTGCAAAATTTTTTTTGCTATCAACTAAATATTAGCTTATTCTAAATCCGATAGAAAGGGTGATCGAATATGACTCCATTTGCCTTCGGCTATATGATGGGCAGAATTATTGCGGGTGTAATTTTGATTGGCATTATAATTGCAATCATTGCTATTCCGATTATACTTTTAACCAGGAAGAAAAAACAATAAATTAATACATAGAATATGCCGAAACCGATGTAAGAAACAATTCAGCAGCAAATGCATTTGCATTTGCTGCTGTCTATTTTTTTATCCCGAAACAATCGGCATCAATTCCGAAAAACTATGGATTTCATAATCGCATATGGCATCTGTGCTGTTTGGCAGCTTATGCGGATTAAACCAGCAGGATGGAATCCCCGCGTTGTTGCCGCCTTTTATGTCGGAAGAAAGCGAATCGCCTACAATAAGAACCCGTTCTTTGTCCGTGATACCGGTATGTTTCAATACATAATCAAAATATTCCTTTTTCGGCTTTTGAAAGCCGGTATCCTCCGATACAAAAATGCCGACGAAATACTCGTTGATTGCCGAATTTTCAAACCGTTTGTGCTGGGTTTTCGAAACACCGTTTGTCACAAGTGCCAGTTTGCACGAGAGGCTTAACGTTTCGCACAGCTCTTTTGCTCCGTCAAGCAAAAAAGTTCCCTCACTCAAGGCCGCCATATACTTTGCATTAAAGCGGACGGCATCTTCCTCCACTTTCAGAACTTTAAATAAATCCTCAAAACGTTTTATTTGAAGCCGGTCTTTTGTTACAGAGCCAAGCTCAAATTTGTTCCACAAGTCATGGTTAATAGCCGCATATTTCTGCAAAATTTCATCGTTGTAGGTCATATGGTAGTTTTGCAGCGTACCGGAAATTGCCGTTTTTAAAGCGTGTTCCTGCGCTTTGTCAAAATCAAAAAGCGTATTGTCCGCGTCAAAGAATATCCAATCAAAGTTCGCCAATTGTTTTTTCTCCGTTTCAAAATAAGTTGTATGTCGAAGGAACTTTTGTTTCAATTTTCTCCCTTGTTAAAGGGAGCTATCGCTGCGGCGACACCGCAGTGACAGAGAGATTTGTTACCTCCAAAAGTAAACCAGAACACCTGCCGCCGCAAGCTGCAAAAACAGGATGATCGGAATACCAATCATGAATTTTTTATGCTTCGTTTTATGGTGAATCAGCTTCATCGTGAGAAACATAGCAGGGGAGCCGCCCAGAGCGGAAAAAAGCAGAAGTGTACTTTCCGGTACACGCCACTTGTGTTTTACGGCGCGGCGTTTGTCGCTGATTGTAATAAAAATCGCCAATAGGTTTATCACAGCAAAATAAAGAATTAGAATTTTTTTATAGTATGGCATTTCGCGTATTTCCTTTCGGATGCGGCTACATCAGGCGCTGTCCGCAGTTTGGGCAGTAGTGGCTGTCACTGTTAACAGAACATTTACAAGCCGGACAGGTCTTTTTATAGGAGTTTTGTACTATAAATATAGTATCCGAATCAAATTCTGAGTTTGGGTTGCGGGCAGCACGTTCGCCCTCATATCCGCGTACTTCGTACATTGCGCCGCAGTCCGGGCAGGTAATAAAGTATGGTTTATTATCCGTATCCTATCACCAACATGTGGTTCTGTCAAATAAAAGAAAAGGAAGGATCGTATGCTTCAAACGCTTAAAAAAACTTTAGGCCGTCATACTGTGCTTTTGTCCGTCTGTCTTTTGGCAATCGCGGTCGCAATTTCCATGGGGATTAATTTTGCCGGACAAAAGGTAAATTCTTCTGTTTCGGCGCAATCCGCAAGCGGCAACGTGCAGACTTCGCCCTCTGTTTCTTCCTCGGCCGTATCCGCCGTAACCACAAACACGGCTCCGGGCAAAGAAATGCGCGCGGTATGGGTGCCGTTTCTCAGTTTGGATATGAGCAAGGAAAGCGATAAAAGCGAAGCAGCTTTTCAAAAAAAATTTGATTCCATTGTGTCCGGTGCCAAAGCTGCCGGCATGAACACACTGATTGTGCACGTCCGCCCGTACGGCGATGCGCTTTATAAATCCGATTATTTTCCGTGGTCACATCTGCTGTCCGGCACACAGGGCGTTGATCCCGGCTACGATCCGCTTGCCTATATGGTAACCGCGGCGCATAAGGCGGGTTTACAGATTCACGCGTGGATGAATCCTTTACGTATTCAAAAAAGCGGAACCCCGTCCATATTGGCGGAGAATAATCCGTATACGGTTTGGAAAAAAGATTCCGCAAAAGCGGGATGGGCGGTAGACTATCAGTCCGATAAATATTATAATCCCGCGTATGCGCAGGTTCGCAAGCTGATTGCCGACGGGGCAAAGGAGATTGCGCAGAAATACGACGTGGACGGCATCCAGTTTGACGATTATTTCTATCCGTCCACCGATGCTGCTTTTGACAAAACGTCATACGACGCGTACTGTGCGAGCGCCAACAAAAACGGTACCGCATTAAGTCTTGCCGATTGGCGCCGGGCAAATATAAACGCGCTGGTGTCGCTCACCTACAGTGAAATCAAATCGGTGAAGCCGAAGGTTGTGTTCGGAATCTCACCGCAGGGCAATGTGGATAACGACCTAAGAATCGGCGCGGATATCGCGTCCTGGTGCAGTACAAGCGGCTATGTGGATTATATTTGTCCGCAGCTTTATGTGAATTTTGATAATCCGACCTTGCCGTTTGATACGGCGGTAGCGCAGTGGCGCAAGCTGGTGACCAATACCAATATCAAATTCTATATTGGTCTGGCGGTGTATAAGGCCGGTTCCGACGCGGACAGCGGCACATGGAAAAAATCCAGCAATATCATTACCCAGCAGGTGGAGCTTGGGAGAAAAACCAAGTGCGACGGCTTCATGTTCTATTCCTGGGCCTATCTCGACAATTCCCAGACCAAACAGGAGGTTCAAAACGTCATGAAAGTACTGAATTAAGCCTTATATAACCCTTCCCACGCACCAGTCCTCTTTTGCTTCGGTGATTTCAACATCCATGATTTTACCGCAAATATTTTCTTTGCAGGCTGCCTTTATCGGCGTGTAATTTTCGGTGTAGCCCTCAAAATTTCCGGGTTCGTATTCCCGTTCAAACAGAACCTTTTCCGTGCGTCCGATTTGCTGTTTAAAAAATTCCTGCTTCGTTTGCAGCGTAGCCGCTATCATTTGGCGGCTGCGCTGTTCTTTTACAGCGGACGAAACCTGATTCGGTGCGTCGCAGGCTCTTGTGCCGGGGCGCTGGGAGTACGCGAACACATGTACTTTTGCAAAGGCAATTTCCTTCGCGAAGGCGAGTGACTGCGCGAATTCTTCATCCGTTTCTCCCGCAAACCCGACCATAATATCGGTTGTAATCGCCGCATTTTCAAATGCCGCGCGCAGATTTGAAACAATTTTTCGGTATTCGGCGGTATCATAATGGCGGTTCATGCGTTGCAGCGTTTCGTCGCAGCCGCTTTGCAGGGAAAGGTGGAACTGCGGGCACAGCTTTTTCTGCTTTGCCAAACGCGCAATCACATCTTCACTCAGTTGTTCCGGTTCCAGCGAACCGAGGCGCACCCGTTCAATTCCGTCCACCGAGCAGGCGGCTTCCACCGCGTCGCACAGGTGCAGTCCAAAATCCTTCCCGTAGGCGGAAAGGTTAATGCCTGTAAGGACAAGCTCTTTATAGCCATTATGACCGATTTCCGTTAGTTCCTTTTTCAGCTCGCCGAGCGGCTTGGAACGAACCCTGCCGCGTGCGTAGGGGATAATGCAGTAGGAGCAGAACCGGTTGCAGCCATCCTCAATTTTTACAAAAGCGCGGGTACGGTCAAAAAAGCTGCTGACTGCCATATCCTCAAATTTCTCTTTGCTTTCATGCGGTACAATATCCACAATGCGCTGATGTGCGGAAAGGTAGTTCAGAATATCCGGCAGAAGTGAAGCACGGTTGCTGTTGCCCAGCACAATGTCCGCGTCTGTCAAACCAGCCGCCAGTTCGGGAAACGCCTGCGGCATACAGCCGGTAAGCACAATAACCGCGTCCGGATTCTGCCTTTTAGCGCGGTGTAAGGTTTGTTTTACCTTATGGTCACTGGTCGAGGTGACCGTGCAGGAGTTAATCAAAACCACATCAGCGGCTTCATCTGCTTCACAGGCGGTAAATCCTGCCGCGGTTAGCTGACCGAGCATTGCCTGTGATTCATATTGATTTACTTTGCATCCTAACGTAATGGCGGAAACTTTCATCTTTCTGTTAATCCTTTCGAAGCTGACTGGCAGTTTTTTCTTTTTCACCGTTCGGTCAAAAAGAAAACTTACTCCATATAAAAATTGATATATTATTATCGGGTATTTGAAGATAATATAGTAGTATTGAATATTGACTAAACACCGGTGCTGCGATATGATGGAACATAATAAAAACCTTGTTGAAATATGGAGGTAACACTATGCAGACAAGCACCATTATGCTGTCAAGTATTGAAGCGGTAAAGAAATTTGTCACATTGACAAACCAATATGATTTTGCAATTAACCTTGCTACCGATAAATATAAGATTGATGCAAAATCCATTATGGGTGTTTTCAGCCTGGATTTGTCAAAGCCCGTTACGATTGAAGTTGATACTTCAAACGAAGCGGCACAGGAATTTTTAGCACAAATCAAGCAGTTCGAAGTCTGATAAGGTTCCAAATAAAATGTAGTACGGTTTAAGTCGCTGAACTTAAACCGTATTTTTTTTATTCCTCCACTTCTTCCGAAAGCTCGCTCCACTGTTCAAACAGTTCATCATTTGTGCATTTTAAGGCATCCATTTTGTTTGTGATTTCCAGCGTAGCTTCATAGTCGCTCACAATTTCCGGCTTTTGCAGTTCCTGCTCCAAGGCTGAGATTTGCTGCTCAATGTCGTCAATTTCCTGCTCAGTGCGCCTTAATGCTGCCCGACTTTTGCGAAGCTGCGCATCCCGCTTTTTCCGCTCTTTGTACTCGGTTCCTTTTTCCGGAGATTCCACGGCTTCCAGTTGTACGGCGGCTTTGCGCTTTTCCAAATAAGTATCGTAATTGCCGATGTATTCCACAGCACCGTCCTGTTCCAGACAATAGATACGGTCGGCTGTTTTGTTGATTAAGTAACGGTCATGCGACACAATCAGCAGAGTGCCTTCATAGTTCTGCAGGGCACCCTCTAACGCTTCGCAGGAGCCGATGTCCAAATGGTTGGTCGGCTCATCCAAAAACAGGAAATTTGCGCGTGACAGCATCAGGCGCAATAACAGTACCCTTGCGCGTTCACCGCCCGAAAGAGCCGAAACCAGTTTAAATACGTCGTCACCGTGAAACAAAAATACCGCCAGCGCGCTTCTTATTTCGGTTTGCGTCATTTTCGGGTAGCTGTCCCAAATTTCATCCAGTACAGTCTTGTTCGGGTCAAGTCCGGCCTGTATCTGGTCATAATAGCCAACGTCGATTCCCGCGCCGAATCGGATTTCTCCCTCTGTCGGCGTATAGGTGTTCAGCAGCGTTTTCAGCAGGGAGGTTTTCCCGCATCCGTTTGGACCAATTAAAAAGATACGTTCGCCGCGGTGGATTTCCATATTGACATTTTGAAACAGTTCCTTTTCATCAAAACGGAGTGCCAAATTTTTTACGGACAGCACATCGTTGCCGCCGCGCTGATTGATGTCAAAATGAAAATGAATGCTTTCCGGGTCGTCCTCCGGGCGTTCCAGCGTATCTTCCAGCCGGTCAATCACCTTCAATTTACTTTCGGCGGTTTTAATGTTCTTTTCACGGTTCCACTGCCTTTGCTGGGCAACAATTCCCTCTAAACGGCTGATTTCTTTTTTGGTGTTGTCATATTTTCGCTGCATGGCCAGCTTGGTTTCTTCTTTTTGCGCAAGGTAGGTGGAGTAACTGCCTTTATACAGCGTCAGTCGATGGTTTTCCATTTCAAATGTGCGGTTTGTAATTTTATCCAGAAAATAGCGGTCATGCGAAATTACAATAAACGAACCGGAATAGGAGCGCAAAAAATCCTCCAGCCATTCTACAGACGGAATATCCAAATGGTTGGTCGGCTCGTCCAACAGCAGCAAATTCGCGCCGCTTAACAGCATTTTTGCAAGCTGCAGCTTGGCTTTTTGTCCGCCACTCAAAACACCGATCGGCATTGCCATCTGCTGATCGTCAAAACCGAGGCCGAGAAGCGCGGAACGCGCGCGGCTGCGGCAGGTAAGTCCGCCGTCATTTACAAAGCGTTCGTTTAAAGTCATCTGTTTTTCAATCAGCCTGTCTAGGTTTTCAGCCGTATGCATGGACTGCTTTGCCTGTAACTGCTGATTTAAATATTCCAGTTCCCGTTCGGTTTCCAACAGAGACGCAAAAACGGTAAGCACTTCGTTGTATGCGGTGCGGTCCAAATCCTTGCAGACATGCTGTTCCATATAGCCGATTACAGTGTCTTTTGCCTGAAAAATGTCGCCGCTGTCCGCCGGTAAATCACCGGTCAGCAGTTTGAACAGTGTGGTTTTACCGGAACCGTTGATGCCCACCAGACCAACCCGGTCATTATCCTGTATTTCAAACGACACATTGGTGAAAATAACGTCAGTGCCGTACGCTTTGTTTAAATTGCTTGCGCTGAGCAAAGCCATAGTAATAATACTCCTTATGTAAGATACGAACTCCGATAACATATATAACCGGATTCCTGTGTCATGCAGATTTATATAGCTAAATCAATTAGCATACCGCTTGGGCGAAAGTTTGCCGACCACAGAAAAGTGATATAGGAAATCAATTGCTTGATCTATATAGTTCGAAACAACAGCGCTGTCCTCCTGCTTGCAGAAGGACAGACGCCAGTCAAATTCTATTATAATAAAATTACGCTTTGAAATCAAGTTATACGGTATTCGGATTGCGAATATCAGTAATAGGTAGGCTTACAGATGCTTTTTCAGCGCGTCGATGTGTTGTTCTTCGCTTTTTAAATAGTCCAGCGCCAACACTTTTGCTCCCGCGTCGGAGTCATCCAGATCGTTCAGCTTTTTGGTTAAATCAATAATTCCCATGGTTGTGCCGTTTATCATAATCTCGGCGATGTGTTCAGGTGTAGTGTCCTTTATCGTGTTGAGCTGAATAGCTCCCCAAAGCGTGACTTTCTGCATCATGCCTTTTTCTTCCGGGTGTATTCCTCTTTGTTCCAGCATCCTTTCGCTCTTATCGGCAAAATCTTCATAGCAGTCCCGCTGTTCTTTCACATCTTCTTTTAGACCGGAGTCTTCAATTTTCGGGATAATAAGCTGCGTAGCTTCCAAGCCCATCTTTGTAGCTTTGTAGATTTCTTCCAGCAGATTATCGTTTTGATTGCTAATCATAGATACGCCTCCATTAAAAATTTGTATCCATAGTTTGCTTGATTCGTTTGTGATTATGTAAAATGAAGAGCGGAATAAATTGGAGATATCACCGAACGTATCCGTATACAATACCGGTTTAAAATGCTATACTATATAAGAGCACAGTTTGATTTTTTTATATCAAGGCATTTACAAGCACTGTTTATCCGTGCTGGATGCGGTAAACATAGTGCTTTTCATGAACATATAAAGAGGTGACCCGCATATGAACTGCGGTATTTCGACCGCTTGCCTTTATCCGATGGAAACGGAAAAATCGCTGGACGCGTTAATATCCATGCGCTTTACGCTGTTTGAAATTTTTTTCAATACGTACCGCGAAATTCAGCCGGACTATCTAAAAAAGCTGAATCAAACTCTGACGGCGAATCACTGCTCTGTTAAGTCGGTGCATCCCTTTACCTCCGGCTTTGAATCCATGCTGCTTTTTTCGGACTATCATCGACGCTATCTGGATGGATTGGAATTTTATAAACATTATTTTGAGGCGGCACAGCTTCTCGGCGCAAAAATATTGGTATTGCATGGTCAGCGCGATTACCGAAACAGTCGCATTACGGAAGAAGAATATTTTAATCGCTATGGCGAACTTTATGAACTGGGCAAAACATACGGCATAACAGTTGCGCAGGAGAATGTGAATGCGTGCCGCTCCGAAAATCCAGGCTTTATATCCCGTATGCGCAGTTACCTGAATGATGGCTGTTCCTTTGTGTTTGATATCAAGCAGGCTGTGCGCGCGGGCGAAAGTCCATTTCAAATGTGTAAGGCGATGGGGGAATGCATTGTTCATGTGCACGTCAATGACAACGAAGATAACGCTGATTGCCTGCTTCCAGGTGAGGGCACGATGGATTATCCGAAATTAATGCAGCAGTTAGAGCAATATCACTATGTCGGCGACCTCATTATAGAGGTGTACCGCAAAAATTTTGATTGTTTCTCCCAGCTTGCACAAGCAAAACAGGTCGTGGAAACGATGGCTTCTATAGAGGGCTGAATCAACTGTCACATAATCAGCATTTTTCTCGGTTTTGTTCGTTAAAAAACGTATTCGTGCTTTGCTTTTCCGTGTAAATTGATGATTTTTGTCTTAATAAAAAAAGCTTTTTTACCATTTTACAGAAAATCAATCGAAAAATGCTTGTAACCATATATTAAATATGTTATAATTATACAAAATGTAGAGGGGTGACAGCCATGAGGTGCCCATTTTGCGGATATATAGAAAGCAAAGTAATTGATTCACGTCCGACCGACGAAGGGGAACGAATTCGCCGCCGCAGGGAATGCCTGAAATGTGCGAAGCGCTTTACAACATACGAAATTATCGAAACCGTACCTGTCGTTGTCATCAAAAAAGATAAATCACGTGAGACATTTGACCGCAACAAACTGTTGAACGGGCTTCTTCGTGCTTGCGAAAAACGTCCTGTTTCGATTGATACACTGGAACGTATTGTGGATGATATTGAAACTATGCTTCAAAATTCGCTTGACCGCGAAGTTCCGTCCAGTTTAATCGGCACTTACGCAATGGACAAACTGAAAACAGTGGATGAAGTTGCTTATGTGCGTTTCGCCTCAGTTTACCGTCAGTTCAAGGATATTAACTCCTTTATGGATGAATTAAATAAGATTATGAAAAACAAAAAGTAAGGAAATTTTTGGTTGAATTTTAAGAGGCTCTTCTGCGGTATTATGCCAAGCAGAAGAGCCTTTTCTGTTTTGTATTGTAATGTTCGAATATTTGTATTAGAAAATATTTGCTATTGACGGCATTTCGGTATCCTTCAAATGCTCAATTTGTGCAGAAGCGCGTTCACACTCCGCTTCAAACTGGTCGGTACCGTTGCTGCTGGCAATGAGCGGGGGCAGTGTTGCAAGACTTTGATCAATGGATTCCAAACGCGCATGCGGCATATACGTACACATTTTCATGTGATATTCGTGCCACTCTTTGATGGCAGATTCACTTAGTGCAATTGCGGTGCTTGTATTGCCGTTTTTTACTTCTGATTTTATTTCGTTCAGCCGTTCGCTCATTGCTCCTGTCAATTGATTAGTCGTAATCAATCCGAAGGTACAAAGACCAAGAACCGAGAGGAAAATAACCAATGCTACCCAAACGCGTTTCATGCTTGTATTCCTTTCCTGAATGAGAGAACCGCCCTCATCGTTTGTATTGGAAATTGGTAAGAAATTTGAAATCTGCCTACTTTGCTTACTTTAATTCTTTTTTTATGATATGAAAATCTCCTTTTGTGTTTGCGGTCATAATAAATATATCTTTTGCCTCCAAATTTTGTCCCTTTAGAACTCCTTCAACCCATGCACGCGATTTGCTGCACAGTTTTGCGGACATATCGCTGATTTCACCGTCGCTGATTACCACGGTTTCAATGCCGGTGTTGGGGACGACAATTCCAAGCATACCGGCCACAGGGGTTTCCTTGTCCGGCTTTTTGATTACGCTCAGCTTACCGTTTGTTTCCACAATGGCATACGCCACATCCTCAATGGCAAACACGTCTTTCTGCCGTAAATCTTCAATTAGGTCGTCAATAGTCAGTCGAAGCCGGCGCATTTCATGCTGGTCTACCTTTCCGTTGTTGATTACCACGATTGGCCTTCCGCAGACAAGCCGGCGGAATTTCCCGCTTTTTACCATAAGCGCCGAAATCGTGATCTCGCAGACAACCAACACCGCAATCGGTATAAAACCGCTTACAAGCGGCTGACCGGTGTCCTGCATGGGAATGGACGCAATATCGGAGATAAGCAGGGTTACCACTAATTCTGAGGTCTGCAATTCGCTGATTTGTCTTTTTCCCATCAGCCGTACCGCTACAATGATTACTATGTAGAGCACTACGGTCCGGATTAACGAAATTGTCATTTGTCATCACCGCTACATAAGTCAGTTGATTTGAAAACAAAACCAATCTCCAAGCATAAAATCCAAATGTCAAAGATTTTACGCTTGTTTCTTGGATGTTTTCTAAAGTTAATTGACTATAGTATTCGCATTCAAAATAGTATTTATGCAAAAAGCAGCAAGGGAGCGATTTTCTCCCTCGCTGCTCGAATAGCATTTTTAAGCGATGACTCCCGGTGGTGAACTTGTGCGTGGCGGAACGGAGATATTGCCTTCACAGAGCTCTCTTTGTGCCGCGATTAATGTAATTGCAGAACTCAGCATAGAAAACATACCGCTGAGAACAGCCAGTTCATCAATAGTTTTATCCTGCGCCAGTATGGATGCAATCGCGGTTACAGCGGCAGCAAGCTCTTCTCCGCAGCAGTTTGCCATAAAAATTTTCCTTTGATGTTTTATAGTTGAATGGAGATTTCATACCGTTTCAGCCAGAAATTGATTTGCAGCAGATACGCCATCAGTTGGGGTCCAGCCATCAGCTGCCCGAACCACGGCTTTCCGTAATCGGATTTCTCTTTCAGCAGTTCTTCCAACGCGCTTTTATCAATCAGTTGGTGCAGCGGCTCTTCCAGGTCATTCATAACGTGTGTCAGCCGTTGACGTACCAGCTTTTCATAGCCCGGATTGTGCGTTTTGGGGTACGGACTTTTGCGGCGGTACAGCACATCATCCGGCAGCAGGCCTTTTGCGGCATCACGCAGCAAAGACTTCGTAACGCCCTCATGGCACTTGTAGTCCCACGGAGTATTGAACACATATTGTAACAGACGATGGTCGGCAAAGGGAACACGAACCTCAAGCCCGCTTGCCATGCTGGCACGGTCTTTTCGGTCGAGCAGCGTGGTCATAAACCATTTTATATTTAAATAAGAGATTTCCCTGCGCCTGCGTTCCTGGTCATTTTCACCCTGCAGCCGCGGAGTTTCGGCAATGGATTCCTCATACCGCATATTCACATAGTCCTTTAGTTTTAACGCATCCGCGATATCCGGTTTTAACAGGCTTTCCCGTATGGACAAATCCGGTGACCACGGGAAGCAGTGTCCTTCAAACGCTTCTTTTTTATGGAACCATGGGTATCCGCCAAAAATTTCATCCGCACATTCGCCGCTCATGGCAACTACGTGATTTTTTTTCACAAGATTGCAGAAATGCAATAGGGAAGAGTCCACGTCCGCCATGCCGGGCATGTCTTTTGCCACTACGGCGTCATAAAGGCGGTCTGCAAGGCTGATGTTGTCACATATCAGGGTGTGATGTTCTGTATCCAAAAACTGTGCAACACGCTCCGCCCATGGCTGGTCGGCATCCGGCTGAAATGCGGATGGCTTAAAGTACTTCTCATTCCCGACAAAGTCAAACGAATAGGTAGTAAGCTGTTTGCCGTTCGCACGGTAATTTTGCGCCGCCAGCGCCGATATCACACTGGAATCCAGTCCGCCGGAAAGGAAGGTGCACAGCGGCACGTCAGAAATAAGCTGACGTGTGACGGTGTCTTCCAGCAAATCCCGTACATGCTGTACGGTGTCCTCGTAACTTTCGGTATGCTCATAACTGGTAAGTTCAAAATATGGATATGTTTGAAAACCGTCACGGTCAAAAATCCCGCAATGAGCAGGCTTCAATTCAAATATGTTTTTATAAACTCCGTTTCCCGCCGTACGCGCCGGCCCAAGGCCGAAAATCTCGCATAAGCTTTCACGGTCCAAAACAGGATTAATACCCGGATATTCGAACAATGCCTTAATTTCCGAACCGAAAACAAGCCGGTCACCGGCCATGGTATAAAAGAGCGGCTTTACCCCAAATCGATCCCGGCATAAAAAGCAGCGCTGTCTCCGTTCATCGTCTACGGCAAACGCATAAATGCCGTTCAACCGCTCGGCACATTTTTCGCCGTATTGAATATAACAGTTCAGCAATACCTCTGTGTCGCTTGTGGTTTTGAATTCATATCCCAGGCTTTCCAATTCGCCGCGAAGTTCACCGGTGTTGTACAATTCGCCGTTATACGAAATGGTGTAGGTGTATCCGTCTGCCGTTCGGCTCATCGGCTGTTTGCCGCCTTCCAAATCGACTACCGCTAGACGAGCGTGTGCAAGTGCTGCATGCGCTGACACATGAACGCCCTGCGAATCCGGCCCTCTGTGCCTCAGCCGGTTACCCATCCGTTTTGCCAGCGCACCCCAGAGCGGCGCCTCGTCGTTCAGGTTGTCATTATAATCGCAAAATCCTGCAATTCCACACATGGCTATCCCTCTTTCATTCGTTTGTATCTCTTATCAGTATATGAGGGAACTTCGTTATGGTTATGAACGGACAAAAAAATACATGCAATTTTAAGTTGCATGCAGGAAAGAACGATAAAAAGTTACGTCTGGGCGAACAAAATTGACTTGTTTATGAGAAGAGGGGGCGGGTAATTGCCCGCTCCCTCTAAAAATCTACATGATTGGGGTCTGCACCGGTTACTTCATTAAATTGATTTTGATTTAAACTGTCGATTGTGTTCATTTCTTCCTTTGTCAGTTCAAAATCAAAGATATCCGCGTTTTCCCGTATTCTGTTCGGGTTCGTGGATTTTGGAATGGTCAGGATTCCTTGCTGTAAGTCCCAGCGCAGCATTACCTGAGCAGAAGATTTTTGGTGCTTTTCTCCGATTTTCAGCAACAGTTCATTCTTTAGCAAAGTACCGGCACCTAACGGACTCCATGCTTCACACACAATTCCTTTGCCTTCGCAATAGCTAATGAGTTCTTTGCGTGTGTTTCTGGGATGAATTTCAATCTGGTTTACGGCAGGAACTACCTTTGCGTCCGCCAATAAATCCTCCAGATGGCTGATTTCAAAGTTGCTTACACCGATGGCGCGAACCAAACCTTCCTGATAAAGCTGCTCTAGTATTTTCCAAGTTTCTTTATATTTGTCGGGTACGGGCCAATGAACCAGATAGAGGTCAATGTAGTCAAGACTCAGCTTTTTCAGGCTCTTTTCAAACGCTTCCCGCTGTGTGCCCGCCCGCATATCGGAGTTCCAGACTTTTGTGGTGATAAATATTTCGTTTCTCGCAATCCCGCTTTCTCTTACGCCTCTGCCAACGTCTTCTTCGTTCCCGTAAAAAGCGGCGGTATCAATGTGACGGTAGCCTGTCTGCAGTGCACATTTTACGGCGTTAACGGTTTCTTCCTTTGCTTCGTATACACCCAGCCCTAAAATCGGCATTTCAACGCCATTGTTCAGTTTCCTCTTTGTTTGCAAATTCATAGCTGCTTCTCCGTTTATTCGATAAATTTGAACCTCTGTGGTATGCCGCATATTTAGTATACACTATTTCTTTTGCTCTTTTTCATTTTCTTTGTCACGTTCTTTTTGTTCCGCAAGCTCGCTTAAAATACGTTCGGCGGCAGTTCGGCGCGCGTTTGCCTCAAGAGATAGCTCGATGGCCAGGCGGTTCATTTCGGCTTCACCTTTCGGTGCGGTGGAAAGAACACGTTCACAGACTTCTTTCAGCGCGGCAGATTGCGCGGTGCCAAAGTTATTGTACAGTTCGCTGGCGTCATTGCTTTCCAGCATGGTTTTCAGCATGGCGGCAATATCGGGAATGGAAAGAACCTGTTTCAGCATACAGATTACCTGAAGCATAGCCAGATGTTCCCTTGCGTATTTCTTTTGTTCCGGACGGTCAATCACGCCGTCTTTTACATAGTTGTTAATCATGCTGGATGTGAGCAGCTTGGTGTTTTCATTGCGCTCAAACAAACAAAGCTGTTTGTCCATATAATTCAGCACTTGGTCCATATATAAATAGATGTCGGGCAGCCGATCCCATGTAATCGGATTATGGTTTTCGATTTGCTGTACCCATTCGGTGATTTTATCAATTGCTTCACTCATTCTTATCATGCCTTTCTTTACTGCCCGCATATTGGCTGGGCGGCATTCCCTTGTATTTCTTAAATACGCGCGAAAAATACAGTTGATCGGAAAATCCGGTGGAATAGGCGGCCTCGCCGACCGAAAGATTGTTGTACTCCAACAGCGTGGCCGCTTTATTGATGCGGTAACGCGTCAGATATTCGTTGGGCGACATTGAAATGTGCTGCATAAACAAACGGTACAGATGGCTGCGGCTGATGCCCGCGTTGGACGCAATATCGTCGATGTTGATATTGCCCGAATAGTTATAGTCAATAAAGCGGATGGACTTTTGCACATACTCGTAACCGCTTTTGTGAGGGGTAATATTACCGCCGAACAATTCCATCATGGTCGCCAAGAAGCGAAGCAGTTCCGCCTGCATTCTTGCTTCGTCGCACGGGCGGGAGCCGGTTGCCTCATAAATATTCAAAAGCTGGTCTTTTAATAAGTCATCTTTGCTGTAATGAAAAATAGGTTCCTGTTGAGAAAGTCCCGTCTGCCCAATCAGTCTTTGTGCATCGGTTCCGTTAAACCCAACCCAGCGGTATTCCCAGGGGTCGTCCTGATCGGCTGTGTAGGAAATTACATGGGAGGGTAAGACCAAAAAGCCGTCCCCTTTTCCAAGTGCGTATTTATGTTCTCCGTTATCAAAAATTCCGTGTCCGGAAATAATGTAATGAATCAGGTAATGGTCACGGACGGCAGGCCCCCAGGAGTGACCGGAGCCGCAGCGCTGCAGGCCGCAGTTGTATACCGCCAAGCCTAAACTATCATGAAACGGCACTTTAAAAGAGCGCTTAAATTCATCATTTGTCATTCTACGCGGTTTCCTCCTAGGGTTTGTTTATAAAATGGATTACTCTTATTATAAATCTTAACAAGTATAGTTGCAATCCATATTTTATTTCTCCGTATAGTCCGTTAACTTTAGAAAACATCCAAGAAACAAGCGCATAATCTTTAATATATGGATTTTACGCTTGAAGATTGGTCTTGTTTTCAAATGAACGGACTATACCTGTCTGTGCAGGGAGATTTTGTATCGGAATTCTGTTGAAAATAGTGAAACTATGGGTTATAATAGTATCAAACAAAGCATTACAACGCGGTGGAATCAAAAGCTTGGGTTTTGCCGTGAATGGAACGGATAGAATGGAGACAAATACATGGGCTTACAGGATCAGAATGTATTCTATTTAATGATTGCGGGTTTTGTAATCATATTGATTGTGTTGTTTGCACTCATAGCGGCGGTTCGCAGCTACGGTTCCGCGCTGAATGAGATTTCGAAGAAAATCAACGGCAAACCGCAAAATCACGCTTCGGCTTCCGCCGGCGTTGGTTCCGTACAAAACGGTATTCCGGAAGAAGTTGTCGCTGCAATTGCCGCTGCGGTATATACACTGTACGGCTCTGCGGGGCATACGATTACAAGTATCAAGCGTTCAGAAAGACCGGCACGTTCCGCTTGGGCTACAGCCGGACTGCTGGAAAATACCCGTCCTTTTTAATCTCCAATAGTTGTTCAAAAAGCATAATACCCGTGTGCTGATAAAAGGCACGCGGGTATTTTTACAGACAGCAAATCGTTACCATTTGCTATTATCGCTAAAATAAGGTACAATGATAGTATTAAGTATTTTTAATCCACACGGGATTTCTGCATAGCTGATTGCGAAAGAAGGATACATGCGGCAGCAATCAAACGAAACAAACGAGTTTATATCGCAATTGGCTCAATAAAAATTATGGTGGGTGTATGAATGAACAAACAGGATGTAATAGCGGAACGTAAAAGAGTTCTGGAAAAGGAATTTTCCAAGATGAATAAAATGCAGCAGGAAGCAGTGTTCCAGGTGAACGGCCCACTGCTGATTCTTGCGGGCGCCGGAAGCGGAAAAACCACTGTGCTTGTAAACCGTATCGCAAATATTGTTCGTTACGGCAACACGTATAACAGCACGTTTGTCGATGAGAATTTGACCGACGCGGATTTTGACAGCATGAAAGCGTACCTTTCGAACGGTACTCCGCTGCCGCTGCAAACGCAGCAGCACATGTCGGTCAGTCCGTGCAGGGCGTGGCAGATTTTAGCGATTACGTTTACCAATAAAGCGGCCGGTGAGCTTAAAGAGCGTATTTCCGCCAGACTTGGCGAAGAGGGCAACGATATCTGGGCTTCTACGTTTCATGCCACTTGTGCGCGTATGCTTCGGCGTGACGGTGAACGGCTGGGTTATTCCAGTCATTTTACCATATACGATACGGACGACTCCCGCCGTTTGATGAAGGAATGCGAAAAAGCCCTTGGCATTGAGGACAAGACTTTGCCGCCCAAAGCGATTTTGGCTGAAATTTCCCATGCGAAGGACAATATGCTGACACCGGATGAATATATTCAGAGCGCCGGCAACGATTTTCGCTTAGCCAATATCGGAAAAGCGTATAAAATGTACCAGGCAAGGCTAAAAGCCGCTGATTCCATGGATTTTGACGATTTGATCTGCAACGCGGTTTTGCTTCTGCAAAACAATCCGGATGTACTGGAATATTATCAGAATAAATTCAGATATCTTATGGTGGATGAATACCAGGATACCAACCATGCGCAGTACTTATTTATCAAGCTGCTTGCTCAAAAGAGCGGCAACCTCTGTGTTGTCGGCGATGACGACCAGAGTATTTATAAATTTCGCGGCGCAACCATTGAAAATATCATGAGTTTTGAAAAGACATTTCCAAATACGAAAGTTATTCGATTGGAGCAGAATTACCGTTCCACGCAGAATATTCTAAATGCTGCGAACGCGGTTATTGCGCACAATACGGAGCGTAAGGGAAAAACCCTGTGGACAAGCAATCCCGAAGGCGAGAAAGTTGCTTTGCATACCGCTTTCAGCGAACAGGATGAAGCGGATTACATTTCCAAACATATACTGGATGAAGTGGCAAATGGCCGCAAATATGCTGATTTTGCTATCCTTTACCGCATGAATTCGCAGTCAAACATTCTGGAAAAAATGTTCGTGCGCACCGGTATTCCGTACCGCATTATCGGTGGTCTGCGTTTCTATGAGCGTAAGGAAATCAAGGATATGATTGCCTATTTGAGCGTAATCAACAATCCGTCCGATGAAATTCGTCTTCGCCGTATCATCAATCAGCCCAAACGCTCCATCGGTGATAAAACCATTGCGCAGGCAGCCGAAATCTCACAGGGAATCGGCGAGAGCCTGTATTACGTTATCTGCCACGCGGATGAGTTTGAGCCGTTAAAGCGCACATCGCCGAAACTGCTGCAATTCGCGGAGACGATGGAAAGTCTGATTGCGGCTTCCAATGACGAGGATGTTTCGCTCAATGAGCTGTATCATATGATTTTGGATAAAACCAATTACATTGAGTACTTAAAAACAGAAAACGAAGAAGCGCAGGATCGAATCGACAACATCAACGAACTTGCGTCCAATATGATTCAGTATGAAGAGGACAACGGCGACGAAACCAGCCTTTCCGGCTTTCTCGAAGAAGTTTCCCTTATGACTGATATTGACAATTTTGACGCGGATTCCGACACGGTTGTCATGATGACCATGCATTCCGCAAAAGGTTTGGAGTTCCCCGTGGTGTTCCTGCCGGGCTTTGAAGAGGGCATTTTTCCGGGTCTGCAGGCCATTTACAATCCGACCGAGATTGAGGAAGAACGCCGGTTGGCCTATGTTGCTATCACGAGAGCACGGGAGGAGCTTATGCTTCTCAATGCCGAAAGCCGCATGATTTTCGGTTCTACCCAGCGGAACAAGGCTTCCCGCTTTATCGAGGAAATTCCGGATGATTTACTTGTGCGCAGCCGTTCCCGTGAGTGGAAAAAGCCGAAACCGGGCACGGAGCTTCCGACCTCCGCTTTTGAGGCGAGAACCGCCAGCATTGCAGCGGCTCGCAGCTTTGGACCGGCATCCATCGCGCACGAAGCTTCTTCTGCTTCGTATAAAGCCGGTGACAGTGTAACTCACAATACCTTTGGAACCGGTACGGTGATCAGCGCCTCTCCGATGGGCAACGATACCCTGCTTGAAATTGCGTTTGAAAAAGTTGGTACAAAAAAGCTGATGGCGAATTTTGCTCGCCTTAAAAAATTATAAGAGTCCGTAAAAACGATATTGGTAACACAATAAAGGTTTTTCCATAAAATGTTATTGAGAAACATGGGTTAATACCCGTTAGGAGGAACATTTTATGGCTGATAAAGAATATTTTAGCGCAGCAGAAGGAAAGAACAACGGATGCTTCAAAGAGGCAGTTTGCATAGATGCGATGCGGATATACGATTCGTGCTGTGACAAAGATTGCCTGGAGGATTTACGCGTATACTTTACACCCAACAAGCAGGAACTCATCAACAACGCTACCAATGTAAGGATGAGGAGCGCGGATGTCATTACGACTTATCTGGATTTGGAGCCGGTACCGTTTAACAAGGGCTTTTATTCCGTAGACATGACTTTCTTCTTTGATGTTTGCATCGATGCATTTGTTTCACCGGCATCAGGGCCGATTCCGGTCAATGGCATATCCATATTTAATAAAAAAGTCATTTTGTACGGCAGCGAAGGAAATGTTAAAATGTTCAGTTCCGACGATGCAACGGATGATGTTGAAACGCAGGCTCTGACTTCCAGAGTATTGCCGAAGGCTACCGTTCAAATCGCCGAACCGATTGGTCTTTCCGCCCGTATCTGCGACCGTCCGCCGCATGTATGTGATGTTTGCTGCCGTATTCCGCAGAGTATCTGCAAACACTTTGGCGGCGAATTTGAAACCACAGGGGATGCAAACCGCATCGTGTTTGCAACGATCGGCCTCTTCACAATTGTGCAGATTGTGCGCAATGTGCAAATGCTCATTCCTGCATATGATTTCTGTATTCCGGAGAAGGAATGTGTTGCTACTACCGACGATCCTTGCGAACTGTTCCGTCGCATAGAGTTCCCGACAGACGAGTTTTTCCCGCCCAAGGTGAGTGATTGTGGCTGCAACGATGACTGCGGTTGCAACAGGTAATTGCCGCAAAGTACAATTGAAAAGCACTTCCGCTAAAATCAACTCCCCATCTCATGGAGCAATCCATAGGATGGGGAGTACTTTTATGCTATAATATTTAATTATATGTATCGCTTAAGAACTTCATTGAGATTGTTTTTATATTTTTCAATATCGTAAATATTATCAATCGGGTAGCGTGTTTCTTTCTTGTTCTCATCAGGGACAATTAATGTTTTATGACCAGAGGTAAGAATTAGTCTGCATATCCATTTAGTAACTTTACCTTGATAAAGAATCGACAAATAATTTACAGTATCTTTATAAGTCATATCTTGAATCGGGACAGTATCCTTTAAAAGCATTTTAACAATAAAGTAAGCTTCCAATTCTTCGGAAGTGGTAACGATTTTATTTTCAGGTTCAAATGATTTTGCCTCTTCAGATAATTCAGATGTTTCTGTGTTTTGCTGAGTTTCGGAATTAGCATCAAGGGCAGATTTTATTTTGTCATTCATGAGTTCATTAATATACCCGTTCAATGTTTTCTTTAGAACTGGACGGAAATTTTCTATAACAGATTGTGTTTTCATACCGCTATAAACTGATGACAAGAAGAAACGCAAGAAATCATCAGAAGGATTTTGTAATTCTTTCGCAAAAACTAGACGTATTTGATTAGAATACTTTAGCTCGGATGCAGTATCAAATATATCTTCAATATTAAAAGTTGATTTGTGAAATTTCTTTAATTCAGGTATTTGACCATCTTTTAAATCCAGAATGTTGATTTCTAAAAATGGGGTTTCATCCATCTTATTCGGTTCTTCAAGGTCAGTATAAAAGCGATAAATTAAGCCATTCGTCAAAATAGCAAATTTTGCTTTTGAAGTACCAAAATAACGGAATAATTGAGAATCATGTTTTTCTAGCGGTTCACCTATCCATTTACATTCAATTAATATAACGGGAGAACCGTCTGTTAAAATTGCATAGTCAACTTTTTCGCCTTTTTTAATTCCAACATCTGCTGTAAATTCTGGAATAAATTCATTAGGGTTAAAAACATCATAGCCCAAAAGCGAAAAGAATGGCATTATAATGGAAGTTTTTGTTGCTTCTTCGGTCTGGATTGTGTCTTTCATTCCTTCAACTCGCTTCGCAAACTGTTTAACCTGATCAATAAAGTCCATAAAAATACGTCCCTTCACTATTATTCAACAAATTTCGAATAATACTTATCATTAAGTTATATTCAACACCTAATTCCCCATACTTCCATTATATGGAGTGAAAAATAAAAGTCAATATAATTCTATTTGTAATCATAAAATAAATGTGATTAGGTAAACAATACATACCTTTAGGTTTTCAAATTTTTTAATGTTTGAGCTATTGCTGTTAATTCTTCAATTTGTTTATCGGATAGTGATTGTGCAATTTCCATTAGTTTGGAACAATCGGATTTAGTTTCATGGTTTTGTTCAACTTTATTAGTAAAGTAAGTCGTTATTGTGCCGGTGAGCATACCAATCATACCAATTCCAAAAAGCATTAATATGATAGCAATTACTCTTCCAGCCGCTGTTGTTGGAGAAATATCACCGTATCCAACTGTAGTTGTTGTAACAATGCTCCACCAAAGTGCGTCAGCAAAAGATTTTTGTTCAAAGTAACCCATGGCTAAAGAACTCAATAAAATTAGAGCACCGGCGCAGTATAAAACATAAATAAAGCCATTTGTATGTAGAAATTTTTCTAATCGTTTTTTAAGTATACCTAAAAATCCAAACGCGCGAAGCAGGCGAGCGGCTTTTAATAACTTCACTAATACTGATACTTTAGCGATTCGGAATAATCGTGAGAATCGGAATATTGAAAAGACAGCGCTAAAAGGTATTATTGCAATTAAGTCAAAAATGTTTGATCTAATAAATTCCTTTTTATTTTTACTAATGAATAGTCGTGTAAAATAGTCTACAGCAAATATGACCAAGATACTATTATCAATAATTGACCAAGGCATTACAGACAAATCCAAAATAGAAGAAAAGTCTAAAAGGACTAATACAACAGAAAATAACGCTAGAAGAGAAATAATAGTGTTGTAAGAAAAGGAAAGAAACTTTTTCATTCTATAACCTTCATCCTAAAATTATGTTGAGTGATTTTATTGCATGTTCTATATTATCACTAAATATGACAAGAAACAACACATCATAGTAACCATTTGTATTCTTTTTAAATTGAAATAAGAAGTTACGTAATCCTAATACGCATAAAAAAGCCGCCCTTATAACAGAGCGGCATTTAGAGGGGGAAAGAGGGAAGAAAATGAAAAAGTTATAGAAATCCTCATTTGAGGCACTTGTAATTTGTCTGCAAGCCTGCCGGTTCGGTATTCCGTCTGTTCCGGCAGACTTTTTCGCAGTGAAAGATAATAATTTTTGTTTTGCCTTTGTTTTGCTTTCCTTGTTGGTATGCTTCTAGTATAAAGGCCAATTATGTTTTTTTCGTGAATGCGGTTTGAATGTTAAGTTAAGATTATGAAAAACAGATAGCTGGAATTTTTGTAAATGCATTGACAATGTGGAAAATTATGGTATCATTGATTTGGCAATCTTACTATTGAGAATATTATATTTGAGGGGGACATGAAGATGCCAGAAAATCAAACTGCGGTATTAGAGAATGAATCAACAAACGACCGGTATGACTTTTTTGTTGATGCGGATGAAGCAATTGAGGATGAATTATCAACTGTGGATATTCGGAAATTTGACTTAAAGGATGAAGATTTCTATTTGGTACTAACGCAAAAAAGACTCTATTACAGCGGCGACACGTTATACTACAAGGGCGAAAATGCAAAGTTCAAGAAACGTACCGGCAACATTGCTTACCCTGACATTCTTAAAATTGACGGTACGACCGTGAAAAACAAGAAATTAAATATTGCATGGATTCTTTCTTTGATAGTCGCGATAGGCTATATGGCAATTGGCCGGATTACGGGGTACTATGGTCGGACGGAACGCCTGATTTATGTTGGCTTGATTTTACTGGCATTCGTCTTTCTTTGGATGTATTTTGGAAGCATCAAAAATATACTGATTTTCGAATGTAAAGACAAAGAGCAAACTGTCTCCATCAGCACGCGAGGGGTAGCTTATAAAAAGGTCATACCGTTTAAAGAGAAACTGCGTGAACTCATGAAAATCAATAAAGAAAGTTCGGCAAAAAATTAGAGGAAACGCTGATTTTTATTGATTGAATCTGCGTATCTTTAAAACAAATTAGAAAGCATCCTGCGTTTGGCGGATGCTTTTTTATTTTGTGTGGTCATACAGTCCGGAAAAGACATGTGTTGATTAATTTGCAAAGAATTGCTATGATAATACCGTAACTTTGTTCGATACAGTTCTTTGCAAATATTGAGCCGCGCAAATTTGTATTCTGGGAGAAATCAATGGAAAACGAAGTAAAGCTTCCCATACGCCAACTGGTTGAATTCATCCTTCGCTCCGGCGATATTGACAGCCGCTACGTGGAAAAAGACCGGATGTATGAGGGAGCCAGAGCGCACCGCAGCATACAAAAAGAAAACAGTAAGTTCTATGACGATTATAAAAGCGAAGTGCCGCTTTCGGCAGAATTCCAGGACAGTGGCATCCGCTATATTCTGGAGGGACGGGCGGACGGTATTTTCCGCGAGGAAGAGCGGATAATCATTGATGAAATCAAAACAACCGTTTTGCCGGTGGACTCCATTGAAGAAGATTTTAATTCCACACATTGGGCGCAGGCAAAGTGCTATGCCTATATTTATGCTTCTCAGAATGAACTGCCTGAAATTTCGGTTCAGCTTACTTATTTTAATCTGGATACCGAAGACAAAAAACACTTTCGCAAGTCTTTTGTATTCAGTGAACTGGAAAGCTTTCTTACAGACTTGATTCAAAAGTATTCGGTTTGGGCAGGTTTTACGGCCGAATGGACGGCATTGCGCAATCAAACGATTCAGGCACTGCAATTTCCCTTTTCGGCTTACCGCAAGGGCCAGCGTAAGCTTGCAGTCGGTACTTACCGTACAATTGAACGGGGAGGCAAGCTCTTTGCACAGGCGCCAACCGGAACCGGAAAAACGATTTCCACACTCTTTCCGGCGGTAAAAGCGATGGGAGAGGGCAAAACCTCCAAAATATTTTACCTCACGGCCAAAACCATTACGCGGCAGGTTGCGGAAGAAGCGTTCTGGAAAATGCGGTCCGGCGGATTAAAGTTAAAAACCTTAACGCTGACCGCAAAGGAAAAAATCTGCTTTTGTGAAAAACCAATCTGTAACCCGGAGTATTGCGAATACGCAAAAGGGCATTATGACCGCGTAAACGATGCCGTTCTGGATGCCATTACGAACAGCGATACCTTTACAAGAAGCACAGTTGAGCAATATGCCCAAAAGCACCGCGTTTGTCCGTTCGAGCTGGGACTGGATATCTCCCTCTGGGTGGACTGCGTGATATGCGATTACAATTATGTGTTCGATCCAAGAGCCTATTTGCGGCGCTTTTTCGCGGAAAACAGCGGAGATTATGTGTTCCTGATTGATGAAGCGCATAATCTGGTTGATCGTTCACGCGAGATGTTTTCCTCCGAGCTCTATAAAACACGGTTTTATAAGGTGAAAAAGGACTATAAAGGCAAAAATAAAAAGCTTGATAAGGTTCTTTCGGAGATCAACCGATATATGATCGACCTGCGTAATAGTTGCGGGGAGCAGGAAACTCTCATAAATGCGGACAAGCCGGGCGAACTGCTTACTATTTTGAACAAATATGTGTCTGTCTGCGAGATGGTGCTTAAAGAAAATCGCACGTTGGGGGAAGACAACGAGTTTTTACAGCTCTATTTTGAAACATTGAATTTTATTCAAGCTGCGGATTTTTATGATGAGCGGTATGTAACGTTCGTGGAGGCGAAACAGGGCGAAGTGCTGATAAAGCTATTGTGCCTTGACCCTTCTTATCTGTTGAGTGAAGCGTTTAAGCGCGGCGGTTCCGCGATACTGTTTTCCGCAACGCTGACACCCCTTGAATATTTTCGCGAGATACTCGGCGGTACACCGGAGGACTGGATGCTGACGCTGGATTCGCCGTTTGAAAAGAAGAACCTATGCTTAATGGCGGCAGATACGGTTTCCACAAAATACAAAAGCAGGGAACAGAGCATACCCAGAATCACAACGCTCATTCATACTTTTGCGTCGCGCAAAACGGGAAATTATATCGTTTATTTCCCTTCTTATCAATACATGCACAGCGTGTTTGAACAGTTTGCCCGCAACTACCCTGAAATTCATGCGATGGAGCAGGAGCCTTCCATGACGGAAGAAATGCGCGAGACCTTTATCGAATCGTTTCAGGAAAATCCGGCGGAAACGTTGGTTGCGTTTTGTGTTCTCGGGGGTGTGTTCTCCGAGGGTATCGACTTAAAAGGCAGCAGGCTTATCGGTACGGTGATCGTCAGCGTCGGTCTTCCGCAGTTAAATGTTCAGCAGAACATTATCCGCGATTATTTTAACCGAAAAAACGGGATGGGTTACGCGTTTGCCTGCATGTATCCGGGCATGAACAAGGTGCTGCAGGCGGCAGGCCGGGTAATTCGTTCCGAAAGCGACAAAGGCGCGGTACTGCTGATCGACGAGCGGTTCGGAAGCGGCGAATATAAACGGATTTTTCCGTCCCATTGGAGTCATTGCAAACCCATACGGGAGGACGAAACGCTTCAACATGTGTTGGATGAGTTCTGGAAAAACTCAGAAGCAAGCCTAAACTGAAAATCGAATCCTCTTCTCGCGGTAAGCTGTATCCGGGCTTCTGTAAGCGGAATGTCGATACAGCTTACCGCCATTTTTTATACCTCTTACCGCAAAGATTGTTACGTCCTGCCGTTTTGTTCTTGTTCGGCAGAGGAAATAGTTGTAAATTATACCAGTAATCAATCATCAATTTGAGTTAGGGGATATCGAAAAATGGCTGCAATGGAAAAAGTTGAACAAGAAAAAAAGGAAAAGCTTTGGACACCAAGTTTTTTGGTCCTGTGGCAGGGCCAACTGGTTTCCACCATCGGCGATGCGATCTACAGTATCGCGCTGGGTTTTTGGGTGCTTTCCGTTACCGGCTCCACAGCACTGATGGGAACGCTCATGGCAGCTTCCACACTGCCCGGTGTATTGGTTTCACCGTTCGCGGGCGTGCTGATTGACCGCAGCAGCAAAAAACGCCTGTTTATCCTGATGGATATGCTGCGCGGTGTGTGCATTGTTTTATTGGCTGCGGCCGCGTATCGCGGAATTCTGGCAATCTGGATGGTGTTTGCGGCCGGGATTTTACTGAGCGTCTGCGGCGCTGTCTTTGGCCCCGGAATACAGTCTGCCGTTCCGGACTTGGTGCCGAAATCCAAAATCGCGAACGCGTCCTCCGTGTTTTCCGTGGTAACAGTAGGCTCCAATATGGTCGGCAGTGTTGCCGGCGGCGCGCTGTTTCAAACGCTCGGCGCACCGATGCTTTTCCTTTTTAACGGCCTGTCGTTTTTGTTCTCCGGCGCGACACTGCCGTTTGTGAAGATACCGAACAGCAGGAAGCAAGACAAACAGCATTTCTTTCAAGATATGAAGGATGGATTTCGGTTCATATGGGAACAGCGCGGCCTGCGCATGATATTAGCGGTAGCCGCCGTTATCAATTTTTTTGCGAATATCGGCATTGTCCTGTTTATGCCGCTCTTTCAGTCCGTTCCTTCACTCGGTTCAGGTAAATATGGAATCGCGATGGCCTGCTATCTTGCAGGGGCAATGGCTGGTTTTCTATTCCTCTCCATCGTATCCGTAAAGGCGGCAAATAAAATTACGCTGTATGTTGCCGCAAATATTATTTTTGATACCTGTATGATAATCGGTATCAATCAAGCTTCTTTCCCGGTTATGCTGGTCTTTTTGATTCTCACCGGTTTCTTTAATTCTCTTGTAAATGTGATTCTTATGTCTACGGTGCAGGCTTCCACCCCGCAGGAAGTCAGAGGTAAGGTTATGTCATTCATGAATATGCTTACGCAGGGACTTACCCCTTTTGCAATGGCACTTGGCGGCGTGCTCGGCGGAATCCTTCCTATTCGGCTTGTGATTACCCTTGCGTTTGCAGCAGTGGCGGTCAGCACGATTCCGTCTTTCTTCTCGAAGCCCTTTAAGCAATACATCACAACGGATTACGCAAAAGAAGTACCGGTTCCAGAACTGATTGAGGAATGACACAAATATAAAAATAAACGTAAATTGAAACAGGCTCCTTATTCATTGGAAGCTCTCCTTTGAATGAGGAGCCTTTTTATAAAATTTCTCGTTAGGACTATTGACAATATCGAGTATCGATGTTATTCTTAATGCATATCATAATATCGTTACTCGATATTAAACTATGTAGAGAGGTGAAAAGTTTGGCAAGAGCACAGTTTCAAACACTTTCCGAACCGATGTATTATATCTTGCTGTCGTTGGTGGAGGAATGCTGCGGTGTGGATATTATGAAGCGTGTTGACGAACTTTCACACGGAAGAATTGCGGTTGGTCCCGGTACGCTTTACACACTGCTGGCAAAGTTTCAGGAAGCCGGCGTGATTACGGAAACCACTGCTCCAGGCAGAAAACGAGCCTATATTATATCCAATTACGGAAAAGAACTTTTAAAAGCGGAGTATAACCGGTTACACGTTCTATCGGAGGACGGAAAGAATATTATGGAGGGACTCAAATGAAAAACACATTGCGAAGGTTCTTTCTGTACAAGTACACGGAATGCGAAGCCCTAGAAGAGTATTTGGAGGAAATGGCATTAAAGGGCTGGATGCTCAAAGATATCAATACCTATTTTACTTTTGAGAGAATGGAACCGCAAAAAGTGGTTTATTCTGTTCAGGTATTTGATCAGGCATCTATTTATGACACCAGACTGGAAGATAAGGCAAGGGAATATATCGATTATTGTTACGAAGCAGGGTGGCAGTTTGTTTGCAGCATGGGGAAAATTCATGTGTTTGTAGCGATTAAGGAAAACCCCGTTCCGATTGAAACGGACGAAGCACTAAAATATGAAACAATTAAAAAAGGCATATGGAAACAAAGTGCATATCAATGGTTTGCATTGCCCCTCATAATGATTTGTAGTGTTGGAATCCAGTATTTTTGTAATTATGAGTCATTTGTTACCATGTACTATGGCTTGTTTATGGTGCTGAGTACGTTGCTCTTTTTTGTTATTATCGGCGGTCAAATGATCAGTTTTGCCATTTGGTGCAAACGGGCGAAACGTAATCTGGCAAATGGAGAAAAATTGCCGTCTTTTACTCAGAAGGACTTAAAAAGACGAAACCGAATCCGGCTGATTCCGATTTTACTTTCACTGGCAGTAACAGCCCTCATTGGAATTCTTAGCTATCTTCAATCTGATTATTTTGTGGCAGGAACTCTCTTTTTTGCTGTCGTCATGATTGCGTTGATTTGGGGTATTACCATCTGGTATCAAAAAAGAAAACTCAGCAGAGCGGAAAATATTGCAATACCTATAGCGATAGGTGTTGTGCTATCCGGTGTATTTTTTGTTTTTGTAGTAATTTCCGTTGTGGGTTTTTCGCATGAAAATTCCAAAGTGTATGCGGAAGGAAATACAGTCAGCGTTATGGGAAACAGTAAAGTTCCGCTTACATTGGAGGACGTGGGACTGAAACCGGAAAAATACCGTGATACGAATAAATATGTAAATGAAACTGTTTTTGCAAAGTGTATTTCGTGTGATGACGGAAGTACTGCTGCGCTGGGTGACGAAACGAAAGGCGTGGATTACCGTATTTTTGAAAGCCGCTTCGATTTTATAGTTCGCCGATATATTCAAAGCGAAACCACCGGATTTGCTTTTTCTTACAAACAGGGCAACGCTTCCGAGTGGGGAGCGGAAAAAGTTTTTGTTCCGCTAAACCAGCCGCGCGATTATATTGTAGTCGTTTATAAAAACTGTGTCTTTCTATACCGGGGCGATGCCCCATTAAACGGTGCGCTTATCAGCAAAATAAGATCAAAACTAAATTTAAACTAAATTCAAGTTGCTCCCTGCCTGTTATGGATTTCGTTAGGCAGGGAGTATTATTTACACAATAGAAACTTGCGCCTTGCATTCTGAAAAGATCGTGCTATGATAAGTAATTATAAAAAGAGTATAACAATCGTTTGGATGGGGGACAGAGTATGCTTTTTCAGAATGAATATGTCCAGATTATAATAAGTACGGTTGCGGTTTATTTGTTTATCATCCTTGCAATTCGGCTGTTTGGGAAAAAGGAACTTTCCCAGTTATCTGTTGTGGATTTGGTCTTCATTTTGCTCATCAGCAATTCGGTGCAAAATGCGATGGTTGGTTCAAACTCTACCTTATCAGGTGGACTAGTGGCAGCCGCCGCGCTATTTGTGGTAAATTTTATTTTTAAAGAGATTTTATATCGTTTTCCGAAATTCGGGCGGCTTGTTCAGGGTGAAACTCTTATGCTTATTTATAAGGGAAAGCTGAATCGTAAAAATATGGAGAAGGCGAAGCTGACAATCGGTGAAATTATGGAAGCAATCCGCGAGCATGGCGTATCCACAATTGAGGAAGTTGATTTAGCTGTTCTGGAAGTGGATGGCAATATCAGTGTGCTTTCCAATGAATTCAGCCACATGACCGTAAATAAAATTAAGCCACGAGAAAAGAAGTCTAAAAGCCAGAATTAGCGATTTGAAATGAACAAACGAATGCAACAATGTGAAATTTTTTCAACAAGGATTTATTAATAAGCGTAAATTGCAAAAAACTGTATCTTAGACATAAAAACTGTATCTTAGACATAAACTATTGTACTCATGATGAACACAGGATATAATAATCATGGTAAATCTAAAAAAATAGGAGGCGAAAATTGAACAGGAATTCATCGAACTTGTTCTAAAGTGATTTTAGACTGCAAATTCTTGCAAGGAACATTCTTTCCGTAAGCTTATGATGAATGTTCGAATGATATTCTAATCTGTCAGTTAGAATGTTAATGAAGTTTTTATCATGTTGAGCTGAGATGCGCTTTTTCACCAGAGCAGTTTTATCCAGAAAATATGCGGGTGAAAATCAAACGGTTGTTCCGAACCTATAGCTGAATCAAGAGCCCGATAAAATCAAACACAGAGCGGCTTATTCGCAGGCGGCCTAAATGGGGAAGAGTTTGATTATATTGTTTTGTTTTCGGTATACATATGAGAATTTGTGTTCAGTCTGTCGTCAACGAGCAAACAAATCCCTTGGAGCATGTTCACAAGGCAAACTCGGTATTTCGCAATTTATTTCGTTTTATCCTACCTTTACAACTACTCTTATAAAAAACCGACAGTTCACCCTGTCGGTTTTTTCATCGTAATCGGAACAACGCGGACTGTGCCGGGGCGCGGGATGGGAAAAGGGTAAACACATGAGAATGTTCTTGCGGGCTAGCGCGCAACAGCGGCACAGCGAGTTGATGAGAAGGCAGTGTTCCATTTGATGAAACAGGCAGAAATTCGTCTATTTAGACGTTTTACTGATATTGTACATATTTTGCGCATATGGTATTATAGTGCCAATACACAAAGGCAGTGTATATAGTCAGCGAATTCGAAAACAAGACCAATCTACAAGCGTAAAATCCATATATCAAAGATTTTACGTTTGTTTCTTGGATGTTTTCTAAAGTTAACGGACTATAATATCTTGCAAGGAAAGGATGGTTATGAAATGGAGCAGTATACCCCATATCTTTGGCTGGCGCTTATTATTGTTGCGGCTGTTGTAGAGGCCATAACCGCACAGCTTGTTTCCATTTGGTTTGTGGCAGGCGGTATAGCCGGTTTAATTGCATACATCTGCGGCGCACCTGTTTGGGTGCAGTTGATTCTCTTCATAGCGGTGACTGCGGTTACACTGCTGGTAACACGGCCATTTGTTAAGCGGCTTCTGCATTTTAAAAAGGAAGATACCAACGCGGGACGCTACATAGGCAAAGAAGCGGTCGTTATTATGGAAGTCAACAATGCGCTCGGTCATGGGCAGGTAAAGGCATTGGGCAACATTTGGACAGCCAGAAGTGCGGATGATTCCGTTATCCCGGTTGGAGCAAATGTTGTAATTCAGGCAATTGAGGGTGTCAAGCTCATCGTTGAGCTTAAAAATTGATAAATTTATTAGGAGGAATTTTTTATGGAACCCGGACTTATCGCTCTCTTGATTCTGGTTGTGGTTATCGCTATTATTTTTATTGCAAACATGAAGGTTGTGCCGCAGGCCTACAATTATGTGGTTGAGCGTCTTGGCGCGTATCACGGCTCTTGGGGTACAGGTTTACACTTTATGATACCGTTTATTGATAAAATAGCGAAAAAGGTTATCATGAAGGAACAGGTAATCGACTTTCCCCCGCAGCCGGTTATTACAAAAGATAACGTTACCATGCAGATTGATACGGTGGTTTATTTTCAGATTACCGATGCAAAAATGTATACATACGGAGTAGTAAACCCGGTAGCCGCTATTGAAAATTTAACCGCCACTACTTTAAGAAACATTATCGGTGAAATGGAGCTTGACCACACACTCACCTCCCGCGATGTTATCAATACGAAAATTCGTGTCATTCTGGATGATGCGACCGATGCTTGGGGCATTAAAGTCATTCGTGTGGAACTCAAAAACATTCTGCCGCCAAGAGAAATTCAAGAGGCAATGGAGAAGCAGATGAAGGCGGAACGTGAACGCCGTGCGAAGATTCTGGAAGCCGAAGGCGAAAAGAGCAGCCAGATTCTGATTGCGGAAGGCTTAAAGGAATCCGCAATCTTAAAAGCGGACGCCGTTAAGCAGACCAAAATTTTGGAGGCCGAAGGTGAGGCAGCTGCTATTCTTTCTGTGCAGCATGCTTTGGCGGATAGCTTGAAGTTGTTAAATGAAGCCAACCCGTCGGAATCCGTCATTGCGGTGAAGAGTCTGGAGGCTTTTGCAAAGGCAGCCGACGGAAAAGCAACCAAAATTATTATTCCGTCCAACATTCAATCCCTTGCCGGTTTGGCAACCTCGCTCAAAGAGTTAGTTTCCAACGATCCCGCTTGAATGGCACCGTGAAAACCGGGCATAATACACAAAATATATGTTCCTCTCGTAATATCATCTTAGTATTTATACGAAAAGTTGCTCTTATACAAAATTGCTATTGTATTTGTTTCAAGAATCCAATACAATTATAGTATTATGAATTGGATGATGTCACAGATTGCAGATTGAAGTCCAATTTTCGGGGGTAAAGCGAAATGAAAGTTTTTTCCTTCACGTATCAGAACACACGTATCGTTGCGCAAACATTCAAGGCCATAGTGTAATATTCAGGCTGTACCGAATATCGGTGCAGCCTGTTTTTTATTATAAATATTATGAATACGAGGTGCATCAACTATGTCAACAGCAAAAAAAGTAGCAGTAATCATGGGCAGTGACAGCGATTTTCCAACGGTTTCCGCCGCGATGAAAAGGCTTAAGGCGCTCGGGATTCCGTTTGAGGCGCACGTAATGTCCGCGCACAGAACTCCACAGGCGGCTTGTGAGTTTTCCTCAAATGCCAAGGCAAACGGTTTTGGCGTTATTATTGCGGCAGCCGGTAAGGCTGCGCATTTGGCGGGCGTTTTGGCTGCGAACACAACTTTGCCGGTTATCGGTATTCCCGTGAAATCCTCTACTTTAGACGGTCTTGATGCCCTGCTTGCAACCGTGCAGATGCCAAGCGGCATTCCTGTGGCAACGGTTGCGATAGACGGAGCAGACAACGCGGCAATCTTAGCCGCGCAAATGCTTGCTTTATCCGATGATGCACTTGCCGCCAAACTTGCTGATATGAAGAAGCAGATGGCGGAAGGTGTCGCCAAAAAAGACAGCGCCATTCAGGCGGCTGTGCAAGAGCTTTAATGAATAAGGAGATAGGAAATGAAAAGTTTTAGTGAAAGCTATAAAAATGCGGGTGTAGACGTTACCGCGGGCTACAAAGCAGTTGAATTGATGAAAAATCATGTTGCCCGAACCAATATTCCTGGTGTTGTATCCGGAATCGGCGGGTTCGGCGGTCTGTTTCAGCCTGATCTTTCGGGCATGAAAACACCTGTGTTTGTTTCCGGAACAGACGGAGTCGGTACAAAGCTCCGCATCGCGTTTTTAATGGACAAGCACGACACCATCGGTATTGACTGCGTTGCTATGTGCTCCAATGACGTTGTTTGCTGCGGTGCCCATCCCTTGTTTTTCCTCGACTATTTGGCGGTAGGAAAGAATGTGCCGGAGAAAATCGCAAAAATTGTTTCCGGTGTAGCGGATGGATGCGTACAGTCCAACTGCGCGCTGGTTGGCGGCGAAACAGCAGAAATGCCCGGTTTCTATCCGGTGGATGAATATGACCTTGCCGGTTTCTGCGTCGGTATGGTTGACCGTGACAAAATCATTGACGGTTCCCAAATCAAAGCGGGTGATGCCCTCATCGGCTTAAAATCCTCCGGTGTGCATTCCAATGGCTTTTCTTTGGTGCGCAAGGTTTTCAATATCAATGAAAACAATATTAATATGTATATCGATGATCTTGGCAAAAGCCTCGGTGAAGAGCTTTTAACCCCAACCAAAATTTATGTGCGCCCGGTTTTGGAACTGATGGACAAATGCAATATCAAAGCAATTTCTCACATTACCGGCGGCGGCTTTTTTGAAAATATTCCGCGTATGCTTACGAAAGGCTTTACCGCACAAATTGAAAAGGCAAAGCTGCCGACTCTTCCGATTTTTAATCTGCTGCAGCAGCAGGGTAATATTCCAGAGCGCGACATGTACAACACCTTTAACATGGGTATCGGCATGTGCATGATCGTTTCCGCGGAGCAGGCGGACGACGCGGTTGCCGCACTTAAGGCTTCCGGCGAACAGGCATATATCATCGGCAGCGTGGTAAACGGCGAGGAAGGTGTCACCATATGCTGAACATTGCCGTTTTGGTTTCGGGCGGCGGTACCAATCTGCAGGCACTTATCGACGCGCAGGCAGACGGCAAAATCATCGGCGGAAAAATTGCGTGTGTTATTTCCAGCCGTGCGGACGCGTTTGCTTTGCAGCGCGCGGAAAAGGCGGGTATACCTACAGCGGTACTTATTCGGAAAAGCTTCGCGAGCGGCGAAGAATACGACACCGCATTGCTCGGCTTGCTGGCGCAGCACCAAATTGATTTGGTTGTTCTTGCCGGGTTTATGACAATTATCAGCAACCGCATTATCGGACAGTATCCCAATAGAATCATCAATGTGCATCCCGCACTGATTCCTTCCTTCTGCGGTGAGGGGTATTACGGCTTGCGGGTGCATCAGGCAGCTCTTGATAAAGGCGTGAAACTGACAGGTGCAACCGTGCATTTTGTGAACGAGGTCTGCGACGGCGGCCCGATTATCCTGCAAAAAGCGGTAGAAATACAGGAAGGCGACACTCCGGAAACTTTGCAGCGCAGGGTCATGGAGCAGGCGGAATGGAATTTGCTGCCGCAGGCGGTATCCCTGTTTTGTCAGGGAAAATTACAGGTGGAGCAAAACAAAGTTCACATTCTGTAAATTTAAAAAAACAGGATGAAAAATATACGATAGGGAGTTTGGATTATGCAGTTAAAAAACTTTTCCGAAGAGCTTAATACCAATACGTACCCGGGGCGTGGAATTGTACTGGGACGTTCCGCGGACGGAAATAGTGCGGTAATTGCCTATTTTATTATGGGGCGCAGTGAGAACAGCCGCAACCGCGTGTTTGTAACGGACGGTGACGGCATCAAAACACAGGCATTTGATGAAAGCAAGCTGGTTGACCCGTCGTTGATTATTTACTCACCGGTGCGTGTGCTTGGCGATACAACGGTTGTTACGAACGGCGACCAGACCGATACGGTTTATGATTACCTGAAAGCGGGAAAAACTTTTGAAGACGCGCTTAGAACACGCACCTTTGAACCGGACGCGCCAAACTTTACGCCCCGCATTTCCGGCACGGTGACCGTGAATGGTGAATACAGCTACCAACTTTCTATTTTAAAGAGTGCCAACGGCAACCCGGATTCCGTACAGCGCTTTTTCTTTGATTACAATGCACCGCTCAGTGGGCAGGGACATTTTGTTCACACATATCTTTGTGACGGCAGCCCAATTCCATCTTTTGAAGGCGAACCGACACTTGTCGGCATTGAGGGCGACATCGACAGCTTTACGAATACCGTTTGGAACAGTCTGAATGAAGCCAACAAGGTTTCTCTGTTTACCAGATTTATCGATATTAAAACAGGAAAGACGGAAACAAGAATTGTCAATAAAAATAAATAAGAATAACGAAGTTGGAGGAAACGAATATGGCAAATGAACTGATGTTAAAATATGGCTGCAACCCGAATCAAAAGCCATCCCGCATTTTCATGCAGGACGGCAGTGACCTGCCGATTCAGGTGTTGAACGGCAAGCCGGGCTATATCAATTTTTTGGACGCTTTTAACAGCTGGCAACTGGTAAAGGAACTAAAGGCCGCCACCAACCTTCCCGCGGCTGCTTCCTTTAAACATGTCAGCCCGGCGGGCGCGGCAGTCGGACTCCCGCTCTCCGATACGCTGAAAAAAATCTACTTTGTGGACGATTTGGAGCTTTCTCCGCTGGCTTGTGCTTACGCCAGAGCGAGAGGCGCAGACAGAATGTCTTCCTACGGCGATTTTATTGCCCTTTCCGATGTTTGCGACGTGCAGACCGCAACTTTGATTAAGCGTGAAGTCTCCGACGGCATTATTGCTCCGGGCTATACGGACGAGGCACTCGAAATATTAAAATCCAAGCGCAAGGGCACCTACAACATTGTCGTGATCGATGAAAACTATAAGCCGGACCCGATTGAACGCAAACAGGTTTACGGCATTACCTTTGAGCAGGGCAGAAATGAGCTTGCTATCAATGCTGATCTCTTGGCAAGTCTGCCGACCGAAAACAAAACCTTGACCGAGGACGCAAAGCGTGACCTGATCATTTCGTTAATTACCTTAAAATATACCCAGTCCAATTCCGTTTGCTATGCAAAGGGCGGACAGGTGATTGGCGTTGGCGCCGGTCAGCAGTCCAGAATCCACTGCACGCGTTTGGCAGGAAATAAAGCAGATATTTGGTATCTGCGCCAGAATCCGAAGGTGCTTGCGCTTCCTTTTAAAGAGGATATCCGCAGACCGGACAGAGACAACACCATTGATGTTTATATTTCAGACGATTACATGGATGTTTTGGCTGACGGCATTTGGGAAAACTTCTTTACGGTAAAGCCGGAACCGCTTACCCGCGAAGAAAAAGCAGCATGGCTGAAAACTCTTACCGATGTTTCGCTCGGTTCGGATGCTTTCTTCCCGTTCGGTGACAACATTGAGCGCGCACACCGCAGCGGCGTACAATACATCGCACAGCCGGGCGGTTCCATCCGTGATGATAATGTAATTGAAACCTGCAACAAGTACGATATCGCAATGGCGTTTACCGGCATTCGTCTGTTCCACCATTGATATATTGAAATTGAGGATTACAAATATGAAGATATTGGTAATAGGCGGTGGCGGGCGCGAGCACGCCATTATCCGCAAACTGAAAGAAAGCCCGAAGGCAGAAAAAATATACTGTGCTCCCGGTAACGGCGGTATCTCCTGTGACGCGGAGTGTGTTGACATTAAAGTAACGGATATTCCGGGTGTGGTGGAATTCGCAAAGGTCAACGGGATTGACCTTGTCTTTGTCGCGCCGGACGATCCGCTTGCCGCCGGCATGGTGGATGCGCTTGAGAATGCGGAAATCGCGGCGTTCGGTCCGCGTGCCAACGCGGCTGTCATTGAGAGCAGCAAGGTGTTTTCCAAGAATTTAATGAAAAAGTATCATATTCCCACCGCAGGCTATGAGGTATTTGACGATTCCACAAAAGCGCTTGAATTTATAAAAGCCAGTGGCAAATATCCGGTTGTTGTAAAAGCGGATGGCCTTGCGCTCGGAAAAGGCGTTATCATTGCCGCCGATTACAGCGAGGCGGAGCAGGCGGTTCACTCCATTATGGAGGATAAAATTTTCGGCGCTTCCGGCAATCAGATTGTTATTGAGGAATTTATTACAGGCCCGGAAGTTTCCGTTCTGGCTTTTACAGACGGAAAATCCATGAAGCCGATGGTCTCTTCCAAAGATCACAAGCGTGCGCTGGATAATGACAAGGGACTGAATACCGGCGGTATGGGAACCATAAGCCCGAATCCGTATTACGATGACAAGATGGCAGAGCTGTGCATGGAAACCATCTTTCTGCCGACTATGAAGGCAATGAACGCGGAGGGCAGACCGTTTAAAGGCTGTCTGTATTTTGGACTCATGCTCACAAAGGATGGTCCAAAGGTCATCGAATACAATTCCCGCTTCGGCGACCCGGAAACGCAGGTTGTACTGCCGCGTCTGAAAACGGATTTTGTGAATATCCTGATGGCGGTTGTGGAAGAGCGTTTGGAAGAGCAGTCCATCAAGTGGTCGGATGAAGCCGCCGCTTGTGTGGTTATGGCATCCAAAGGCTATCCGGCATCTTATCCGAAGGGATTGGAGATAACCGGTCTGAACCAAAACGGTCAGGTTGACGGTGCGGTTGTTTACCATGCGGGAACCACACGCAAAGGTGACAAGTTCTATACAAACGGCGGACGCGTGCTTGGCGTTACCGCACTTGGCAAGAATTTAAAGGAAGCGCTGCAAAAAGCATATGACGGCGTCGCAAAAATAGATTTTGACGGTGCGCATTACCGCCACGATATCGGCAAATAATTTACTGACAATAAAAAACGACCATGAGGATTTGAAACCCTCATGGTCGTTTTTTTATTGTTCGTTCTTATTGTTCCGCCAAAGCTCTTTGCAGCCAAGCATCGGCAATATCCATGGCAAGATAAAGGCCGTTCTTCTCACTTGACTTTACAATCTGTTTGCGGGAACGAATTTCAGGGTCGGTCAGCATTAATTGAATACCGACTTTATCTGCTACATCCATATCTAAAACATGCTTTTTACTTTTAATCTCTAATTTAACAACGTATTTGTCTTTCATGCTTCCGTAATAAATCACATCACCGCAGCGTACCAATGGCTTTCCTTTATAAGTTGGAAATTGCGGAGTATCTTGCGCTTTATCCATTCTTATGACCTTCCTTTCCATGCAGGCTGAAAGTTCTGACCGCATTGGCAAACCAAATTTTCGCCCCGATTTTCGCGAAAATGGACAAAACTTAATTCCTGTCATCCGTAACTGAACTTAAATTATATCATAGAATTAATCACATGTAAAGAACTATCCGGAATAAATAACATAATTTAGTCTGTTCGATTAAAAATGTTTTATGCGAAAAACAAAAATATTCCACTGCCAAGTCGGACAGTGGAATACCTTTCAAATGAGTTAGGGGAGGATACGGAATGGCTGATTTTATTCGCCCAAGTATGATTTTACAAGCATCTGCAACAATTCATCCCGGTCAATCCTGCGAATAAGACTTCTTGCATTGTTGTGTGTCGTGATGTAGGTCGGGTCTTCTGAGAGAATGTAGCCGACAATCTGATTGACAGGATTATAGCCTTTTTCCTTCAAAGCGTCATACACGGTAGTGAGAATTTTTTTGATATCTCCCTCGCGGTCATTTGGGAACGCAAAGGTCATTGTCTTATCTAGCATGGAAACACCTCCTGTATCTTCATCATACAACAGAACAAAAAAGAATTCAATAAATAATTATGAACATCGCAGAAAAGATTAAGAATAAAATTTATGAGCGCAAAACGGCTCCCACTTTTTCAAGCTCTTTCATAACTTTCTTAATAGCGGATGCGGTGTGTTCTTCGGTGAGCGTATTGTCATTCGAACGCAAAATAATGCTGAACGCAACACTCTTTTTACCGGACTCAATCTGTTCACCCTTGTATACGTCGAATAGATTGATTTTTTCGAGCAGATTTCCCGCTCCCTGAATAATCGCTTTTTCCAAAGTCAAAACCGGAATGTCGTCGCTGCAAATCAAGGCAAGGTCACGGGTAACAGCCGGGAATTTCGGCAGAGGCTTATACGTTTTTGCTGTCTGTGCGTATTTATACAGCAAGTCAACATCGAGTGCAAAAGAGTAAACGCGGCCGGAAATACCGTAATTTTCGGCAACCTTCGGGTGAATTTCGCCGATCACGCCAAGGCGTTCGCCCTGAATGCTCAAAATCGCGCATCTGCCCGGATGATAACTGAATTCATCACCGGAAGCTTCAATATCGTAGTCATATACCGAAAGTTTTTCCAGCAATTGTTCCACTATGCCCTTTACCGTGAAATAATCCGCATTGCTGCCGTATACTCCGGCAATAAGCGTATTCTTTTCAATTGGCAGCTTATCGTCCTGCGTCGGAACATATTCCTTCGCCAGTTCAAAGAGCGCTGCGGAAGGGTTACGGTTGTTGTAGTTGCGCGCCAAAACTTCGAGCATGGAAGGCAGCGCGATTGTCCTCATAATGCTGCTGTCTTCACCCAACGGGTTGGAAATAACAAGGGATTTGCGCAGCGGATGATCTGCCGGCATCAAAATCTTGTCATAATATTTCGGACTGATGAAGGAATACGTCATAATTTCGCTCAGACCAAGCGCCAGCATGGTGGAACTGATTGTCGAGTTAAACTTTTGCCACTCGGTGTATTTTCCCTGTGCGCCGCCGCTGATGGCAGTACCCGGGATTTTATCGTAGCCGTAAAAGCGCGCGATTTCTTCCGCAATATCCGCTTTGTGCACCAAATCGGGGCGGAAAGTAGGCACCAAAATATCGTCGCCGTCAAATTCACAATCCAGCTTGGTTAAAATGGATTTCATTTCATCTGCGGAAAGGTTTGTGTCAAGGAAGCGGTTGGTCCAGTCAGCCTCCAGCTTGATTCTGCGGCGTCCCTTTTCGGAGTGATCATCCAAAATCACATCGTCCAGCACATCACCGGCATCCAGCAGTTCCACCAGTTCACAGGCACGTTCCAACGCGGGCAGGCAGTTGTTGGGGTCAAGCCCTTTTTCGTAGCGGGAAGAAGCGTCGGTTCTCATTCCCTGATCGCGCGCGGTGGTGCGAATAGAAGCACCGTTAAAGCAGGCAGATTCAAATACGATGGTGGTCGTATCGTCTACAATGCCGCTGTATTCGCCGCCCATAACGCCGGCAATTGCAACCGGCTTGTGTGCGTCCGCAATGACAAGGTTCTTATCAGTCAGCTTACGGTCTACGCCGTCCAGCGTTGTAATGGTTTCACCGTTGACCGCACGGCGAACGCGGATTTTGCCTTCGTCAATAAAGCGCAGGTCAAAGGGGTGCATGGGCTGGCCGTATTCCAGCATGACATAGTTTGTAATATCCACAATATTGTTGATGGGGCGTACGCCCATTGCGCGAAGACGTTCCCGCATCCAGCGCGGAGAAGGCTTTACGCGAACATTTTTCACAATACGCGCACTGTAAATGGAACACAAGTCGGTGGCTTCCACCTTTACGTCCAGCATACCTTTGCAGCTGCCGTGTCCTGCTTTTACCGTCGGTGTATGCAGCTGCAGCGGTTTGTCAAAGGTAGCCGCGGCTTCACGCGCAAGACCGATGATTGAAAAACAGTCCGGACGGTTCGACGTGATTTCAAATTCTACTTTGGTGTCGTTAAAGCCGATTGCCTCGCAGATAGGCTGCCCAAGCTTGCAATCCTCCTGCAAAACAAAAATACCGTCTTCAATCGCGTATGGGAAGTCGTGTTTGGTCAGACCAAGCTCACCAAGCGAACACATCATGCCGTTGCTTTCCACACCGCGCAGTTTGCCACGCTTAATTTTCTTGCCGCCCGGCAGAGTGGAGTTGTTGAGTGCGGCGGGAACCAAATCCCCAACGTTGAGGTTGCTTGCGCCCGTTACGATCTGTACCGGGGCATCGGCACCAATGTCAATTTGGCAAATCACCAAATGATCAGAATCCGGGTGCTTATCAATGGAGAGCACCTTGCCGACAACAACATTGTCGATTTCGGAACCCTCTACTTCATAGCCCTCGACTTTTGAGCCGCTTATCGTCATTGCTTCAGTGAAATCCCGAATCGGCATTTCATCCAGCGTTACAAATTCCTTTAACCATCTCATCGAAAGATTCATATTCGTCCACCTCCTAGAATTGCTTCAAGAATCTTACGTCATTTTCATAGAACAGACGCAGATCATCAATGTTATATCGGCGCATAACCACACGTTCAAGACCCATGCCGAGCGCAAAACCGCTGTAAACTTCCGGATCGATTCCGCAGTTGCTCAGCACCTTCGGGTGCACCATGCCGCAGCCCAGAATTTCAATCCAGCCTTCGCCTTTGCACAGGCGGCAGCCCTTGCCGTGGCAGCTAAAGCATTGCACGTCAACTTCGGCAGACGGCTCGGTAAACGGGAAGTGGTGCGGGCGGAAACGCACGATGGAATCTTCGCCGTATAAGCGTTTTACAAAGGTTTCGAGCGTACCTTTTAAATCCGCGAAGGTAATGCCTTTATCCACCACAAGTCCTTCAATCTGATGGAACAGGGGGGAGTGGGTAGCGTCAATCGCGTCGGAACGGTACACTCTGCCCGGGGAAATAATGCGGATTGGCGGTTTCTGCTTTTCCATTACACGAACCTGAACCGGAGAAGTCTGTGTGCGCAGCAGAATGTTGTCGTTGATATAAAAGGTATCCTGTGTGTCGCGGGCGGGGTGGTCTTTCGGAATGTTCAGTGCCTCAAAGTTGTAATAATCATATTCCACTTCGGGACCTTCCACAATATCAAAGCCCATGCCCACAAAGATTTCTTTAATTTCGTCCAATACAATAGAAAGCGGATGCTTTGCGCCCAATTCGTGGCGCACGCCGGGCAGGGTAACGTCGATTTTTTCCTGCTCCAGGCGTTTTTTTGTTTCTTCCGCTTTCAGTTCGGCAGCACGCTTTACCAAATCTTCCTCAATGAATGTGCGAATTTCATTGGCAAGCTGCCCAATGACCGGGCGCTCTTCGGCAGAAAGCTTTCCCATCTGCTTTAAGATAGAGGTAAGTTCCCCTTTTTTGCCCAGATATTTAATGCGCAGGTTTTCCAAAACCTGCTGACCTTTTGCTTCAGCCAATTCGCGCATTGCACCGGCGCGAATTGCTTCCAGCTCCTGTTTCATTTGGAATCAATCCTTGTATTATAGAGTAGTAGTTATTAAAGCCCCTCTCCAAGGGCTGTGCTACACTGTAAAGGATGCTGTGGATTGGTTAATCACTCCTACCACCAGATGGTTTCAGAAAGGTTCCAACCACA
>JAEWYE010000028.1 GCA_023458755.1 Bacillota bacterium
TAAAGTACAAATACGGGAATCGACATTTCTGGGCAAGAGGGTACTATGTTGATACAGTAGGACGAAATAAAAAGCAGATACAAGAATACATAAAAAAACAATTGGAAGAAGATCAGATAGCAGATCAAATGAGTCTCAAAGAATATATTGACCCGTTCACGGGTAGCAAGGATACCAAGGCATAAATAAATACCCCTTAAGGGGTCGCCCGAAAAAGCAATACAGTTGGCAGACCTTTTCGGACCCCCTTTAGGGGTATTGTTCGCAATTTGCCCTTCTAGGGCTTAATCATGCCTCCGGCTTAGCCGGAGGTTTTGACTTATTGCAGTTATCTTCTAAAAGCAAATGTGCCCTGCAAGTTTTCACTTGCAGGGCACATACATTGCGCTGTCATTCTTTTTGTTTTACAAATGCAAAGGTGAAATAATTTAGTAAAATTATTTCAAGAGTTGGAGAACGCCCTGTGGCTGAGTATTTGCCTGAGCCAACATGGACTGAGCAGCCTGAGAAAGAATATTGTTCTTTGTCATTTCAACCATCTCAGAAGCCATGTCAACGTCGCGGATACGGCTCTCAGAAGCAGTCAAGTTCTCACTTGTTGTGCCAAGGTTGTTCACAGTGTGCTCAAGTCTGTTCTGCATAGCACCAAGGTCAGCACGAACGCCGGAAACTGTATTGATTGCATTATCAATTGTCTTCATAGCAGCTCTTGCTAAATCCTGTGTTGCAACGGAAGTACCCGAAATTCCCAATCCGCCAGAGCTCATGTTGCCAATGCTTAAAGATACACGTTCAGCAGCTGAACCGTTTGCACCGATTTGGAAGGTAAGGCCGCCATTTGAAGAACTGGTCGATTTGTTATAAATTTTAAGCAATGCGGTATTGGTAGAAGTAACATCCAAACCGGTCTTTTGCTTAATTAAAGTTGTCATTGCTGCTGCATCATCAGAAGAAATAGCACCGGTTGCAACAGCGGCAGTAACAACATTTACATCACTGCCAAAAGCAGCTGCGGCAGCGGCATCTTTTGCGAATGCAAATTTTTGGCCGTTGATACTGAATTCTTGCTTGCTAACATCAGTAGAACTAAATGTGCTAATGTCCAATGTTTGGTATGCATCGGTACCAACTGTGTGCGTAACAGTATTTCCTGCAGTAGTAATACCGTTATCTGTTCCAGTTATTTTTTCAGAAATAGAAGTAATACTTCCAACGTCTTTGCCACCGGTTTTATTTACGAAGCTGATGGTACCATCGGAGGATTCAGACATAGTAAACACATCACTTAATGCGGTACCCTTTAACTTTTGGAGCAAATCAGCACCAGCTGCTGATACGCTAGCATCGGCAACACCATTCGTTTGTCTTGTCACAGAAACTGTTTGCGCAGTGCCTGCAGCGTCTTTATAAGTCACCGTATATTCAAGTGCCTTCATAGTTGCATCGGCACTGGTTGGAGCGGAAGCTTTATCGGTAGAACTTACAGCATCAACAATGTTAGAAACAACGGAAGTTCCTGTACCTGCTGCGGTAGGAATATCAAACTTTGCTACAGTTGTTGCTGAAGCACCGCTCAAAGAACCGTCTAACAAATTAATTTTGTTGAACTGAGTGGAAGAAGCAATTCTGTCAACTTCACTCTTAAGAGCAGTTACTTCTTTATCAAGGTTTGCACGGTCAACATCATTTTGATATGTACCGTTAGAAGACTGAACAGCAAGTTCACGCATTCTTTGCAGAATGGAAGTGGTTTCGTTGAGTGCGCCTTCAGCGGTTTGTGTTAAAGAAATACCGTCGTTTGCGTTGTCAACTGCTTTGTTCAAGCCGCTGATCTGGCCTCTCATTTTTTCGGAGATAGCCAAGCCTGCAGCGTCGTCCGCAGCACTGTTGATTTTGTAGCCGGAAGACAATTTAGCAAGGTTCTTAGAAACCGCATTGTTGTTCTTCTCGTACTGTCTGGTTGCATTTAATGCAGAAATATTATGTTGTATACGCATGATTTTTTCCTCCTGAATTTTTGTAGTCCGTGTGGCGTAACCGCCAATCACGTCTTTTGTTAAAGAGCATCCATGCTCTTTGCCGGGTTGCATTTTCCGTTTTAACGGGCCCTCATTAAACCGGAAATAAGAAACGAAGTTTGCTTTCCCTTAACGGGTACATTCCATATATCGGTTATTATTAAAAAAAGTTTATAGGGAAAAGAAATTATTTTGCTTTTTTTTGTAGTTATTTTGGTTATGTGCTCTGAAAAAAGGGGGTGTTGCCAAACAAATTTTCATTCATTTGGTAACACCCCCTTGGCGGCAGTTCATTTTTTATTTTAATCTTGTTTTTAGTTGTTCCAGTAAATTGGGATTGGGAGTAGCTGCCTCTTTATTCAGATTACTAGTGTCGAGCAATTCACGGCGGACAATGGGGATTTCTTTTGGCGCGTTGATGCAGATTTTCACCCGGTCTGTACCGATTTCGGATACCAAAATTTCAATGTTGTCTCCGATTACAATCGATTCGGAGACTTTTCGGCTGATGACTAGCACAAAAACCCCTCCTCTATATTATTTGTCTCCAAATAATTTGTATCGAATCGGATAATCATTATTTTCCAAAATGACTTGTTTTGCACACTTTGTTTTGGCGTTAATCACAATTGGACTTTTCAAATTGACGACGGATTCCTTAAAATCATCTTTTAGCACGGCGACTACAAGAAAACACAAATCTTCCTCCGCGGGGTTGCCAAGGTAATCAAGATCCGCTTCGCTGATTGAGGGGGCATAACTGTCTAAAATCGTGTAGGGGTCAATAACAATCAGGCAGGGAACTTCGCCGGTTGCCGCCTGCAAATACCAAATAGTATGCGCGTCATCCTCCTGCAGCAGAACATACTCTTTCGTGTCCTCAAACCCATAAATTCCTTCATCAAAATGAAGAATGGTGCGCTCATTACTCTCGTGATTCTCCAGATTGGTATTATTGGCTGTGTTGATTGTGTTCATTGCGTTCCATACTCCTCCTGTAAAAATAAATTGGGCGTATTATGCGCCCAATTCCAGTTGTCTATGCTATTGTTTCAAAGGTTTATTCTGCCTGCTATGCGGTCATGTCAAGCTTTGGCGGTACATAGTCCGGACTTGCGGACGGCGGAACATACAATGGTTTGCCCACATACTCAATCTCCAGCTTCGGGTATTGCTTTACGTGGAATTCAACACTTGCCGGCGTATACTGCATTTCCGGTTGCTGCTGGGTTCGCCAGTCAAAGCTTAGGCGATCCATTTCGTACTGCATACTCAGCTGTTGTGGTTCCCAGCTGATATCTGCCGGAACAGAGGGAAGAAATGCCAAAACGGTATCCAGATTCGGCTGCATGTTTTGATACGCAATTTCTCCGATCGTGTTCCCCTTGTTTTGAATGTTCATGAGCATGTCACCTTCTTCAGCAATCCTACCGGTTGCCTCATACGCAGCCTGCATGCCCTCCGCGGCAAAATCCTGCACAGAACGCGCACAAGACTTCAGATTCATGCTGCTTCTTGCTTCATAAGTATCGATATTCAATTTTGGATTGGAATGCTGAATTTGCAGAGAACCTTTGTTGCGTGTCATGGTGTAAGACGGTTGTTCGGAAGACACCTCAAGCTTTGCTCGGTTTACCGTCATTTCCATGACAATAGGGGTGGTTCGCATTTGTAGTAATTGTTCCATGTGGCATACACCTCGTTTAAAAGCTATTATTTCTGTCGCATTGAAAAAATGCTTTTAACTAAGACGATTTACTTCATAAAATCTAGGATGGTTGGCTGTAATATATTTGTACCAATTTGCAAGGCTGCGCGATAGGCATAATCCTGCATCTTCCAGTCCATAATGGCATCTGCGGGGCTAACGTATTCCACATTATCCGTTTGCTCCGCCAAATTGTCACTTTGGGTTTCGAGACGCGTTTTCGCGTAGTCGAGAAAATTGGATTTGGTACCGGATTCGGTGATTTTGCCGAGCAAATTCTGCCCGGACTTATTAAATTGGTTGATATAAGGATCAACATCATCAACCGAGAAGTTGGACGATTCTAATTTATCCGCGATTGTCCCCATTAAGCTGTATAGGTTTTCCGGAACACCGTCAGCGTTTTTACCATAACCTAAAAACGAAATCCCGGTCATGGACATATCAAAAGCACTCTGACTGTTCACAGTTGTATTGTCAGCCCCAAAACTCAGCCCAAGGCCAAGGTCAACATACATTGGCTCATTGGCAAGAGCACTCAGGTCAGCTTTGTTTGAAATTGCAGAGGATACGGGCGTAGAAGATGGTGCAATTGTAAGAGAAGGATTCCCGCTGACCGTAACCTTGGAAAAATCGGTGCCGGTGCCGGTGATAAGTCCGGGCAGCTGACTTTGCAGCATGTCCTGCAAATCCTTGTTTGTCGCGTCATCTTTCAGCGCAATTTGAATGGTTGTTCCGGATAAAGTAACCGAATTGGAGGATGCGCCTCCGGATAACTGAACCGTATAACCGTTCAGTTTGTCCGTGTTTTCTTTGCCGAAATTTATAGTTGTGTTTCCGACTTTAGCAGAAGCACCGTTTGTATTAATGCCGGTATCCACGTCAACTCCGCGGTACAGCAGTTTGCCGTTTTCAACGGTAAAGGGGGGAGTGCTTGTGCCGGAACCGCCGAATATATATTGGTCAGCATATTTTGTATTTGCCGCGGCAACAATGGTTTCCTGCATTCTACGCAACTTTTTGGCAATAATGCTTCGGTCGTCAGCCGACATGGTACCGGTAATTCCTTGCAGAACATCGGTGGAACCCACCTGCTGCACGACTGAATTTACGGTCATCATTGCGCTTTGCCCGGTTACAAGCCTGCTGCTTGCATCCTCAACATTGGAGGTGAAATCTTCATTTTCCTGCGTCGCACGGCGGATTTTAGCAGCCAGCGCAGCAGAAAACGGATCTTCCGATGTTTTATTAAATCTGCGGTTTGTTGTTGCACGATTCGCGTAATAATTAAGTGAGCCCAAAGACTCGCTTAAACGAGTACGGTATTGATTGGATATCATACCGATTGTAACTCTCATATGATACTTTCATCCTCTCCGATTAGTTTGTCACCCATTATGTACCTACAATGCCCATTTTATTAATAATGGTATCCAAAGCTTCATCCAACGTGGTCATGAATCGGGAAGAAGCGGTTAATGCCTGATTAAACATAATCAGATTAATTCCCTCTTCATCAATGCTCACGGCTGAATTTTGATTGATGCTGTCACTGATACTGCCCAGCTCACTCGTATAGGTGGAGTTTTGACGGGTAACATCCTGAATTTCAAGACCAAGCGTATCTGTCAGGTTAGTCACACTGTCCTGCATGGTTCCCTTAAAGATGAGGGTGCCGGTACCGTCATTCTTTGTCGTAAAGGTCATGGCTGTTGAAAATTGATTAATCATATATAAGATATTATTGGAAGACTTTGAATTATCAATGCTGGGATCCAGTGTAGTTTTGGTATTGGTAAGATAGGAACCGGTTGCGTTTTGCCATGCGCTGGAAATCGAAATATTTGCGGCAGTAATGCTGTCACCGGTTGAGACACCGTCTGAAGCGGTAAACATTGGCTTGTTATAACCAACACCATCTGTATTGGTACTGTTTGCTGCATTCATAATGGACGCAAATTTATTAGCCAGTGTATCCAACATTTTTTGGTAGTATGGAATGCCCTGAACGCTGGTTGTATCGTTTGAATCGGAGTAGTTCGGGTCGGAAGGATTGGAAGAAGTTGTATCATATGCGCCCTCACCGTTGAGTACCGCTAAATATCCGTGAAAAGCACCCGCTGTAACTTGATCATTCGAAAACGCTGTTCCCGCACCGGTAGAAACTACTGGGCTTCCGTTGGAAGTGGTCAACTGAATTTGTACAGGATCGGTTATTACATCCGTGGTTGACGGATCCTTTTTTAAGCTGAATTGTGTATATTTGTCATTGCTGATTAAATTATATTTTTCACCGTTTTTACCAACGAGATTGATGGAAAGTTCATCTACTGTTCTGCCGGCACCAACTGAAACCGGATTGGAGTCCACCTCAATGTTTGCATAAGCGGACAATTTATCAATCATGGTATTCCGTTGATCAATCAGTTCCAGCGCCGGTGCACCGGAAACATCCGCACTCTTTATCTCTTTGTTGATCTGTGCAATATTGAAAAGAAGCTGATTGGCGCTTTGTATTGCATTATCCTGCAAATAGCTTAGCTGCTGGTCTTTAACCTCACTGATTTGACTTGCTGTATTATTAAACATTTTTGTCAGCATGGACGCTGAGGTTCTTACAATGCTCTCCGTTACCGGGTCTCCTGCATTGGATGAAAGTGTCTGCAGCTTGCTGACCAAATCTTTAAATTGTTTACTCAATCCATCATTGGATGTTTCATCCACAATATTTTCCACATCACTTAATGCGTTCATTCTTGCGGTGGAATCGCCGACCTTTGCGTTTTCACGGCGGAAACGAACATCTAAAAACTTGTCGCGGATTTGGCTCGTACCGTCCGTACTGACACCCTGTCCGATTGATACATCTGCCTTATTGGAATAACGCATGTTATTACCGGTTGCGGCAATGGCGCTTGTGTCCACACGCTGGCGTGTATAGCCTTCTGTATTCACATTTGCCATATTCTGACCGGTTATCTGTAAATTTGCACGGGCAGCCTGAATGCCGCTTCTAGCAATATAAAATCCGGAAAAAGTTGAACTCATTCGAGTGTCCCCCCTAAATTCTTTTTGAAAGAATGTTTAACGGTCTGGTTCCTTCATGCGCCTTCTGTGTGTACATTTTTTGCAGTTCAGGATCGTCACCCAATTTTTTCAAATTGACTTCCACACTGTGTAATTTTATTTCGGTAATGTAATTGCACCGGGTATTCACTTCTTTTAAATCAAGCAAAACATCGGACAATTCATCGTAAATTCCCTGCAAATGTGCACGGACACTTTCATCAAATTGAGGAATCAATTCACGAAAGGTTGCTTTCGGGCTGCCGGTTTGCGCTACAAGCTTATCACGCTCAATCTCTAAACCTTTTGATTTCAGCATGAAGACCTGCTCATCTTTTACATGCTGATCCAACTGGCTGAGACGATTTTGAGAGATATCCTCGAATTTGTTGGTTTCCATCTGCAAAAAATCTTTATAAAAGGCCAGATAGCGTTCCAAAAACGAAACCAACTCATTTGACAATGCTTCGTTTATCATAAAAGTTCTCTCCAATTTATTTAGAACAGCAGAAGCAATATCTGCCAGCCGCAAAACTTCTCTTATTCGTTACCCCGTCTGCTCAATTTAAAAGCATAATTTTAGCAATTTCAGCCGCATTGATGGAATACTGATTGCCGTTAATCTGCTGTTTTAAGGTTTCCAAACGATCCGCATCCGTATCCTGATTTATTTGGCTGAGTATTTCACTTTTGCACTGGGATAAAACCGGACGGTTGTCCACTGTGCGCTGAGAAATCTCAATTTTATCAACCGGATTGGTACGCGCTGTCACTTGGCTCGCAAAAGAGGAACCGGATTCTGCGGCACGGCAGGTAAAATCTGTTTTATCCAATTTTTTAGCAGGATAGTTACCGGAAGAACCGATAAAATTAAATCCTGTATTTTTTATCATCATAAATTTCACCTCAAAATATCTATCGGCATTACTGAAAAAAAGTTTAGCCGTTTTGCTGGAAAATTTAGAACAAGCGCGGCTTATAGCTTTGCGCATACAATTGATTAATGTTTCTGCGGATATAATTCATATAACTATGTAAGAATCCTATAAAAATATTGTATTTATGTTTATATTTTTTATTAAGATTAATGATTATCCCGTTCATACCTTTTTATGCCATTTCAGAGAATATCTATTGAAATTTACACAACAACATTGTAATTTATAAACAAATGCAAAAAAAGTAGAAAAATGGAGAAGATTATTCATATAATGTGAAAAATATACATTCATTGCTTCCATAAAAGTTGACTTTCAGACGACAATTCAGGCAGATTCCCCAAAAGCGTGCTTGAAATGCTTGGAAGATGGTTGATATTGGTGATATCTTGTCACTTTATTTGAAAAATTAATGGTAACATATAAAAAATACGGTTTATTTAAAATTATTTCAGTGCTATTCAATAATAAACTAAACTTTTAGAAAATATGCTATATAATTAGCTGCGTCAAATTGTTTACTTTTAGGCGATTTTTTGATTACCGTACGAGAAAGGGACAAAAATGCGCAAATATTGCAAAATATTGCCGAATAAGCAATATTTTTGTTGACATTTTTACGGTTTTGTATGATAATAAACATATATATTTATAGCTTATATGTGTTTATACAATTATCGTATTATGTCGGAACATTCAAGACAGAATTTTTATGAATTTCAGTTAATAAATTGGAGGCGATATTTTTGAATTGGCTGGACAGTGTGGCGATTAACACCATGACCAAAGATTTGGACGGCCTTTGGACAAGGCAGCAAGCGATTTCCAATAATATTGCAAATTTTGAAACTCCCGGATACAAGGCACAAACCGTTTCTTTTGAGGATCAGCTGCAAGCGCAGCTTTCCAATAAATCCGCGACGGAAAAAGAAGTGGTCAACAATATCAAAAACATACAGCCGGTTACTGCCGAAAGTGCGGATGAGACCTTTCGCTTGGACGGAAATGGCGTGGATCTTGAAGCAGAGAATGTAGAAATGGCTCGCACACAGTATAACTACATGTATACGCTGCGAGCAATGACGGATACGTTTGCCCGGTTAAAGACGGTCATTAACGGCAACGGCACATAATTTGCTTCTGACATACAGGAGTATTCCACATAGTTTGTCATTTCACTTTTAGAAGGAGAGTTTGTAATGGCTTTTTTGAACTCATTAAGCATTAACGGTTCAGCGCTGACTGCAAGTCGGTTAAGAATGGACGTTATCTCTGAGAATATTGCGAATGCCACCACCACAAGAACAGAAAACGGGGGTCCTTACCGCCGCAAAATGGTCGTTTATGAACCGGCTTCCAATGAGAACGGCAGTTTTGCGTCCATGTTTCAAAAAAACATAGACAATCAGTCAAGCAACGCAAAAGGAGTAAAAGTAACCGCTATTGTAGAAGATCAAACTCCTTTTACCACGAAATATGATCCAACCAACCCCGATGCCAACGCGCAGGGTTATGTTCTGATGCCGAATGTTGACCCGGTAACTGAAACTCTGGATATGATGTCGGTGACAAGAGCGTATGACGCAAATTTAACTGCCTTGAATGCTGTGAAAGAAATGGCATCGAAGGCTTTAGAGATTGGAAGGTAATAAAGCATGGCAATTACCCCTATTACAGCAATTCATTCGATTGCGGATTTGGAAAAATTAAGTCAGGTTTCTCCTTCGTCTTCGTCTTCGTCCGTTGCAATCCCGTTTCAGTCCATGTTTCAGGATGCTGTGAACAATGTCAAGGATACGGACGCAGATTTAAACAACGAAATTTATAAGCTGGCTACCGGACAGACGGATGATTTACATAGTGTAACTATCGCTTCCACCAAAGCTTCTTTATCCGTGAATTTATTGGTGCAGCTCCGAAACAAGGCACTTGATGCTTACAATGAAGTTATGAAAATGAGCGTGTGAACCAAAACTTTATAGAAGGCGGATAGTGGGGCTGGATAATGAATGAACAAATAAAAAGATATATTGACCCTATAAAGAATTTTTGGGGCAAACTCAGCAAAAAAGTTAAGATAATCATTTTCAGTGTTTTGGGCGGCATCTTGGTTCTGTCACTTGTTTTGGGTATCCTGATGAATCAGCCGAAGTATGTTGTGCTTTATCCGAAACTCAGCAATTCCGAGGCCATTGAGGTCATGAACGAGCTGAAAGATCTTGGGATTGACTACAAAGAGGACGGCGGCACCATTACCGTGCCATCTGATAAAGAAAATTCTTTGAGAATGCAGCTGGCAAACGAAGGTTATCCGAAATCAACCACCAACTATGATTTCTTTACCAAAAACGTCAGCATCATGACGACGGATGCCGAACGAAAAACAATTGAACAGTATCAGTTGAATCAAAGACTTGAGGCTGTTATTAAAACGCTTGATCCGATCAGCGACGCAAATGTTACCATCACTGTTCCCGAAACAAGCCAGTATGCCTGGGATGATAACAAGGCCGAGTCTACCGCTTCCGTAGCGGTGTCACTGAATACCGGCAAAACACTTACCACCACTCAGGTGGCTGGTATTAAGCAGTTGGTTGCTAAGAGTGTCCCTAATATGACGACGGACAACGTCGCGGTTATTGACAAAGCAACCGGCAATGAACTGAGTTCACAGATTTCATCGGCAAGTACGCAGATCGACATATCACAGTTCAAGCTTGAAATACAAAAGCAGTATGAAAATGATATGAAGAAAAAAATCATGAGCATTTTGCAGCCGGTATACGGTGTGGGGCATGTGAATGCCACGGTTACCTGCACGATGGATTTGGATAAAAAGATACAGGAAAATGTGACCTATCAGCCGTCAAAGGATAACCGAGGTGTTATTAATAAAGAAACCACAGAAAACGGGGTGACGACCAGCGGTGCCAGCAGTACGGGCGGTGTGGCGGGAACCACTCCGAATACGACTGCTTCTGCCAGTTCTTCAACAAGTTCCTCCGGCACAACTACCACAACCTATCCGGGCATTACGGTAAACGGCAACACCATTTACAGTACAAACAGTGCGGCATATGAATATTTGGTAAGTCAGATTAAGCAGCAAATTCAAGGTGACGCTGCCAGCGTAAAAAGTTTATCCGTTGCGGTTGTAATCGATAAAGCATCTATGACGGCTCAGACAAAAACAGATATCACCAGTATGGTTGCCAATGCCGCGTCTACACAGCCGGCCAATGTCTCTGTTTTCAGCTCCGCGTTTTACACGGAAAGCAGTGCCGCCCAAAATGCAAATGCATCCGGCAATTTCATTGCGGGTCTCAGCACAACGACACTTGCAATTATCGGCGGTGCGGCAGGCCTGTTGCTTATTGTTATTCTTGTAATTCTTGTGACTGCAAGCAGCAGAAAGAAAAAAATGCGTATGCTGGTGGCCAATCTCAATACTGTTGATGCTGTTGGTCCGGAAGAAGAAATTAGTAACGAAAGCGAGGAACAAAGCGAAGAAGTGGAAGTTCCGTTTGAAGAAGTATCAACCGAAAACATCGGGGAAGATTTTGGTACCGGTGACAAGAAAGCTCCGATTTCCATTGATGACATTCAATCACATCGTGATTCGCTTGATTCCAAAGATGAGGCGCTCAAAAAAGAGCTGCATGATTTCTCATCCACCAATCCGGAAATTGCAGCTCAATTGATTCGCACTTGGCTGAGAGGAGACGATAACCGTGGCTGATCAGAAACTTACCAGTCAGCAGAAAGCCGCGGCGGTAATTGTTTCGCTTGGTGCTGAAACTGCTTCTGAAATTTATAAATATCTGAAAGAGGAAGAAGTCGAGCAGTTAACTTATGAGGTTGCGCGGCTTGTCCACATGTCGGGCGAACAGCTCGAAGATACCTTAGACGGCTTTTACCAGTTGTGTTTGACACAGAAGGTCATTACCGAAGGCGGTGTGGAATATGCCCGCAATGTTCTTGAAAAGGCATATGGCGCGCAGGCGGCCACATCACTTTTGGAACGAGTCACAAAATCTTTGCAGACCAAGGCGTTTGATTTTCTCCGAAAAGTGGATTATAAAAACCTGCTGGCTATGATTCAAAATGAACACCCGCAGACCATTGCGCTGATTCTTTCCTATTGCCGATCCGATCAGGCGGCTACGATTATTGCGGAACTCTCGAAAGAAAAACAGATCGATGTTGTACAGCGTATTGCAACCATGGACCGCACTTCCCCTGAAATCATCAAGCTTGTGGAAAAGAATTTGGAAGCCAAATTCACCTCTGTTATGTCGGTCGACTTTATGGAGTTCGGCGGCGTAAACTACATCGCCGATGTTATGAACCATATGGATCGTTCCAGCGAGAAATATATCTTCGATGAATTGAACCGCAAAGATGCAAAGCTTTCCGACGATATCCGCAAAAAGATGTTCGTGTTCGAAGATATTCTTACTTTGGACGATATGTCCATTCAGCGTTTTCTGCGCGAGGTCGATTCCAAAGACTTGGTATTCGCACTCAAAGGCTCCAACCAGGAAGTTACGGCAACCATCTTCAAGAATATGTCCAACCGTACCGCAGAAACCATCAAGTCGGATCTGGAATTTACCCACAATGTCCGTCTCCGCGATGTGGAAGAAGCGCAGCAGCGAATTGTCGGTATCATACGGCGTCTTGAAAATGAGGGCGAGTTAGTTATCACGAAAGGCGGAGGGGATGAGATGATTGAGTAGTATTATCAAAGGTTCGCAATATGATACGATCAATGAGCCAATTCCTTTCCTTGTTCATCGTGAGATAAAAAAAGACACGACTGAACAAAAAAATGATAGGACTGTCCAAAATCCCGTAAGTTTAGAAGAACAAAGCAAAGTGATTTTGAGCACCGCTTTCGAAAAAGCAAAGCAAATTATGGATGCCGCAAAAAGCTACAGCCAAAGCCAAATTCGGGAAGCAACGGAGCGGATGAACCAGGAATGCGTTCAAATGAAGCGTCAAAGCCACGATGAAGGCTTTGCACTTGGCATGATAGAGGGCAGAAACGCAGGCAAAACGGCTGGTTACCGCGAAGGCTATGAAGAAGGCATGAAAAAAGCAGTGGCTGAAAATCAGCGATTGTCCGATGAACTTTCCCAGATGATGGAGGCTATTGAACATAGCAAAGAGAAAATTCTTGAAAAATATGCCGCGGATCTTCAAAACTTGTCGATTGCGATTGCTAAGAAAATATTGAAAAATGAGCTGGCTTTGGATGAAAATGCCATGCAGTCCATCATCAAAAATGCATTGGATTCCTACCGCAATCAGGAATGGGTTCGTATTTGTGTTTCAAAAAATGTCGCCGACCTTCTTTTAAAAGCGGATCATAACATCATTGAAGCGCTGAAGGATGTTTCAAACAGCGTAAAGGTGGTTGTTTCACCGGAGATGGAAGACGGAGACTGCATCATTGATATGCCGGAGCAAATGATTGACTGCGGCGTGGATACCCAGTTCCAGAATATTGAGGCGGCTTTCAATTTCTAATAAAGATGAGGCAGGGTGAGATAAGCGGTGAATTTGCAGAAATCATATGAAATTTTGTCAAAATGTAATCCGCTTAGCTGCAAGGGCAAGGTCAAGAATATTGTCGGCATGATGATGGAGGCGACCGGCCTGAATGCAAAAGTCGGTGATATTTGCACCATCTGCAATGCAGCCGATGAAACGCCCGTCCTCGCGGAAGTCGTTGGGTTCAAAAACAGCAACATTTTACTTATGGCCTACAGCGATATAAAAGGCATCGGCCCGGGCAGCATTGTGGAATCCACCGGCAGCAAGCTGCGCATTCCGGTTGGCGACGCGCTGATGGGCAGAACAATTGATTCAATGGGGCGCCCGATTGACGGGCTTGGACCTTTTGAAATAAAACAATATTATCATGTGGACGCAACCTATACCAATCCTTTGGAACGTCCAAGAATCGACACCTGCCTGAGTTATGGCATTAAAGCGATAGACGGAATGCTTACCATTGGCAAAGGTCAAAGAATGGGAATTTTCGCGGGCAGCGGCGTTGGCAAAAGTACCTTGATGGGCATGATCGCCAAAAACGTAAAATCCGATATCAACGTGATTGCGCTGGTAGGCGAAAGAGGCCGTGAACTCAAGGAGTTTATCGAAAAGGATTTGGGAGCGGAAGGTCTGGCACGCTCCGTACTGGTAGTTGCTACTTCCGATCAGCCCGCTATGTTTCGTGTAAAATGTGCGCTGGTTGCCACAACTATCGCAGAGTATTTCCGGGATCAGGGCAAAGATGTTCTGCTTATGATGGACTCCTTAACCAGATTCGCTATGGCACAGCGGGAAATCGGGCTTGCCGCAGGCGAACCTCCCATTGCACGGGGCTATACCCCGTCGATTTACGCGGAACTGCCAAAGCTGCTTGAACGCAGCGGAAATTTTAAAACAGGGTCCATTACCGGTATTTATACCGTTTTGGTAGAAGGAGACGATACCAATGAACCGATTTCTGATACGGTTCGAGGCATTTTGGACGGTCATATCGTTCTTTCTCGCTCCTTGGCGCATAAAAACCATTATCCCGCAATCGACGTAAATGCCAGTATTTCCAGATTGATGAACGACATCGATACAGAAGAACACAAGCTGGCAGCGGCAAAAATAAGAGATTTACTTTCTGTTTATTATCAAAATTACGATTTGATTTCTATCGGCGCATACAAACCTGGCATGAACCATCATTTGGATGAAGCAGTTCAAAAAATTGACGCAATCAACAGTTTCCTGCAGCAAAGAGTGGACGAAAGCTTTTCCTTTGAAGAGACCGTAAAAATGATGAAAGACTTGTAGGGTGACAAAATGAAAAAATTTGTTTTTTCACTGGAGAAAGTCCTCGATTTTAAAAAACAGATGTTGGATGTCAAAAAGAATGAATTGGCAACCATGATGATGCAGCTCCATGAAATCGAGCAGAAAATCGAAGAATTAAACCACGATTTTGCTGTCAGCAACCAAAAAATGATTTTTGAAATGCAGCAGGGGCTCACGCCGAAAGATATTGAAATCTATAAAGATTATTTTAATTCCGTCAATCAGAACATTAAAAAACTGACGCTTCAAAAAATGCAGCAATTGAATCTGATTGAGCTGAAAAAACAGGAAATTGTGGAACTGAACAGCGACATTTCGGGATTGGAAAAGCTGAAAGACAAACAATTGCAATTGTATTTCAAGGCGGCTCAAAAAGCTGAAGAACTTGCTATTGAAGAATTTGTGAGTCAGGGACACTGACAAACGCTCACAAGGACTTTCATATAGAATTCTATTAGAGGAGGTGAAAGAATGATACAAATTGATTCCTTGCCCACGCAGCCCGTTCAGCCGGCAGTGCAGGCTTCCCCCGCGGCATCCGCTCAGCAAACCGACCAAAGCGGAAATCCGGCGTCCTTTCAGTCTATGATGCAGGATTCTGCCAATAGGCTGAACACAAGCGACAACGCGAAGGCCACAAAGGCAGAAAAAGCAAAGCCGGGAGCCGAGCAGGAAAAAGATGCGGACAAAACGGTTCCAAAAGCAGATGTACAAGTGATTTTCCAAATGCTGCAGGCACTTCAGCCGATTGCAGACGGTGTTACGCCTTTGCAGGCGGTTATCCCCCAGACAGCAGGCGGTACGCAAACAGCCGCTGGAAACCCAATCGGAGCGGTTACGGGCAATACGGCTTCCGCACAAAATTCTGCAATGTCTATGAACGGCAATATTCCGAACAATACAGCCAATGTACCGGTCAGCACCGGACAGAACGCAGCGGCAAGTACACCGGTTCCTACTCAAGCAACAGCTAGCAATCCTGTCGCAAGTCAAGCACTGGCCGCTAACACGGCAAACATACCGATTGCAAACGCGGTAACAGAACATGCTCCAACCGTGCAAAATAATCCGGCGGTTCCCCAAAATAGTCAGCCGGGACAAGCTAACTTGCAAGTGACCGCCCAAACCGCTGAATCGAATACGTGGCAAGCCAATTCGCAAGTGACCGCACAAACCGCTGAATCTGATGCGGGACAAGCAATTCCTGTTCAAAATGCAGTGATTGATACACCGGTGCAGAATTTATCCGGTTTGCAGGCAGTTCAGATGAATCCGACTACCGGTTCAGTTGAAAACGTTGTACAAAGTTCGCCGGAGAAGCTTACGTTCCAAACGGCAAATCCACAGGTACAAACGAACGGTCAGGCAAAACCAACCAGCCTTCCTTTGGCCGTCAAGGCCGTGGATACTGCGGATGAAAAATCAGCCGCAAACCAGCAAAACGATGCCGGATATGCCCAGATGCTTCACAGCGGCAATGTGGTGATTCCAATTTCGGATTCCTCCGCAAGCATCGAAAAGCCGGCGCCCGTTCAGCTGACGGATACGATTACTCAAAATCTGCGTGAGGGTAAAAAAGAGTTTCAGGTAGACCTTTTCCCAAAAGATTTAGGAAAAGTTTCTGTCAAGCTGGCATCTGAAAACGGCATACTTACGGTAGAAATACTGGCGGCCAACCCGAAAACGCAAAGCCTGCTGCTATCCGGTTCCAGCGAAATAAAATCCATTCTGCAGGCGTCCGTTAATCAGCCGGTTCAGGTGGTTGATGCAAGCCCAAATAAACAGGCATATCACGGCGAACAGCAGCAAAACAATCAGTCCAACGCACAGCAGCAGCAACAACAGGAAGACAGACAGCACCGAAGCTATCACGCAGTATTTGACAGCGACGACGGCATCCGTACGGTCGATTTCTTATCGGTTATGCAGCAGCTTAGCATAAATGCCTAGCAAATCATTCGAAAGGAGGAAACGATAAAGTGGATGTCAATATTAATAATTACGGCATAACTTCTTCAAACAAAACCGGAAGTTCCATTAATGCAAAGGCCGGCAGTACGAATTTAGATTCTTTCGATTTTCTAAAGCTGTTGGCAGCGCAGATGTCCAATCAGGATGTTTCCAATCCGACCGACAACACACAGTTTGTGTCACAGATGGCTCAATTTGCTTCCTTAACCGCCATGCAAAACATGCAGACCTCCGCAGACAGGCAGTACGCGTCTTCTTTGGTGGGTAAAAAAGTCGTTTATACGACAGTATCCAGTACAGGCAAAACGACCTCCGGTTCGGGGATTGTAAACAGCGTGCTGTTCTCATCCAGCGGCAATACGGTTCAAATTGACGGCAAGACCTACAAGGTGTCCGATATCACACAGGTTCTCAACAATGTCGATACCGGCAAGTATTACTCCGAAGCGGGCGGCGCCACACTTTATTTCGGAGCGTCCGGAAAGCCGATTGCGGATTATCAGGTTAATATCCAATACAAAACCAGCGCGGACGACACCACCAAAACAGTCGGAATTGTTGCAGACACCAGCAAAAAACAGATCACCATAACGCTTGACGCAACAGGCGGCACGGATAAGCTCCCAACCGTGACGGATTTGGAAAAAATGCTGCAGGGTACATGGACATGGCAGCAAACAGTTGACGACAAGGTTACAGCTGCGAATGCACCGGACGGTTTTGATCCAAAGGTAATATTTGTGACCGAAGCGGGTTCCACGGATACCAAGAATCAAGTCGTTCACGAATCTTCTTCAAGTTCCCTGAAAGAGCTCGACCTTTCGTCATTCAGCTAATAGAAAGGAATTTTCCTAAGGAGTAGTCATGGAAGACATTCAATTCAAAAAAAATTATAATGCTTTTATAACCCCTACCTATACGGTAAATCCCAGTCAAACAAACACGCAGACGCAGGGAGCTGATAAAAGCAACAGCGAATTTGGCCAGTTATTGCGCCAAACCATTCAGCAAAAACAGCAACTGGTATTTTCCAAGCACGCACAGCAGCGTATTGATTCCCGCCAGATTCAAATTTCTCCGCAGCTTCTTTCCCAAATGAACAGCGCGGTTGAGCAGGCAAGCGGCAAAGGAATTAAAGATGCGCTTATGATCAGCGGACAGACCGCTTTCATTGTAAATGTGCCAAGCCGTACCGTTGTTACTACCATGAGCGGTCAGGAAATGACCAACAACATTTTTACAAATATTGACGGAGCCGTTATTTTATAGCTGGACCTCTTGAGGAAGCTAGTAAGCTTTGAATGACAGATAAGCTTAAGCGGTATCCGCAAAAGAAAGAGAGATTTTTTGCCTTATGATGAGATCATTGTTTTCCGGCGTTGCCGGATTAAAAGCGCATCAGACTCAAATGGATGTTATCGGCAATAATATTTCAAACGTAAACACATATGGGTATAAAGCATCCCGTACAACATTCCGCGACGTATATTATCAAACCATTTCCCCCTCTGCAAACGCAAGCGGCACCATGGGCGGTAAAAACGCGAAGCAAATCGGTTACGGCTCGGCCGTCGGTTCCATCGACGTGCTGAATACCCGCTCCGGTTACGGTTCTACAGGCCGTTCCATGGATTGCTACATTGACGGTGAAGGATATTTTGTTGTGCGAGACGGCGCGGGCAACGAGCGTCTTACTCAAGTCGGTACCTTGGATTTTGACAGTGACGGCAATTTGATAGACGGCGGCGGAAACTTCGTATGCGGCTACACGGTAAAGGGAACGACGGAAAAAGCTTCTGTCGGCGGCGCAACCATTGATTTCGGCGAAGCGAATCAAACGCTTTTAGACGGCTATACCATTGAAGTCAAGCTTGGCAGCACAGGCACTTCGCCAACCGTTGCCGCAAATTCCACGAGTAAATCCATTACGGTAACACTTCCTTCGGATGCACCGACAACCGCAAACCTGCAATCGGCTTTGAGACAGCTATCGACTGCTTCAAACTGGACAGGCGCTATGCCTGCCGGTCTTGACGCTTCCAAAATCACCACAGTTTCCCAAAATGCCGTACTTCAGGATACCGCAATGGCATCCGTTGTGGATATTACACCAAATGCTGCCCGAAAATACGATACCAAAGTTAGTGTTGGCGGTGTAGATATTGATTTCGGTGCAAATAACAGCAACCTTTTGGACGGATATAATGTCAGCTTAAAAACCGGCAGTCCTATTTCGATTGCTTGTGATTCCACGAACAAAGCCATTACAATTACGGTACCTTCCCCGGGCACAGCAGTAGATATAAATGCAGCTTTAGCCGGGCTTACTACTGCTACTAATTGGGGGAGTACTCCTATGCCTGCACTTGTAGCCGGGGCAAATGCTAATGCTGCGGGTGCGATTACACTGGATGTTTCCGCCAAAGCTGCCGCAGCCAGAACTGATACTCCGGTACTTGCCACCAGAGCCACCGTTGGCGGCGCGGTTGTGGATTTTGGCACTAAAAACAGTAACCTGTTAAACGGATATTCCGTTCAGGTTACCTATGGTGCTTCCGGTTCTACACCAAAACTGGCCGCCAATTCCAATAATAAAACCATTACGATTACCCTTCCGTCCGATGCCCCGACAGCCGAAAATTTACAAACTGCCTTAAACGGGATCGCAACTCCCGGGAACTGGACGGGTACAATGCCATCTACCTTGGACCCCACCGGGGTTGTAGGTGCAGGCAAAGTCGAAGCTACTTCCGGCAAGGCGGCAGAAACGGCTATCTTCGATTACTCAGCTCCTACCAAAATCACCAACAAGTTAAAGCTTACCAGTATCGGCATTGGTCCGGACGGTTCCATTACCGGCGAAGACGAGAGCGGCAAGATTGTAACAATCGGTCAGCTTGCTATCGCGGATGTACCGAACCCATCCGCGTTGACCGAAGACGGCAATTCCTACTTCAAGGTGGTAAACAATACCGGTGAAATTACCTATCACGCACCTGGTACCGGGAATGTCGGTGCTTTGCAAACCGGCGGTTTGGAAATGTCCAACGTTGACCTTGCCACCGAATTTTCGAATATGATCATCGCGCAGAGAGGTTTCCAGGCGAACTCAAAGATTATTACGGTTGCTGATAGTATGCTGGAAGAACTCGTAAATCTTAAACGTTAATAGTTTTATGTATAGTTGTTGCCCTTGATTTGCGAAAGGCGGCGTCAAGGGCATACAACTTTATTAAAGTGAGGGGGCTTTTCCATGATTGAACTGACACTGTTAAATGGTACGTCCTTTATATTAAACTGCAATCTGATTGAAACGGTCGAAAATATTCCCGAGACGAAGGTTTCGCTCACAAACGGAAAATATTTTTTGGTTTCAGAGGGAAAAGAAGACATTATTGAAAAAGTAATCGCATATAATCGAAAAGTGTTTGGAAAAGTCAGCGGCAGCAAGCCGCAAAAAGGAACAGATTAACCGCGAAAATCTGTTTTTGAGAATGAGTAAGCATGAAGGCTGTGTGTACTTACTAAATTTCATGCTTACAGGTTCTTTTAACAGGAAAAAAATTAGTATAGCATTGTGCAAAAACATGAAAATAATTTCAAAAGGATTAAAAAGCGACAAAAGCAACATAATCCTTATTGAGAATGTTAATATATACTTTATCAGATTCGGTATTGTATATTGGAAAATTGCGATATAATATCCGAATTGTAAGAAGAATGGTGGTTTGCATGGCTGAAGTATTGTCGCAGGCGCAAATAGACGCTTTGCTTGGAAGTTTGCAAAGCGGAAATGTCGATATAAAAGAAATGGAAGAACAGTCTTCCACCAAAAAGATAAAAGAATACGATTTTGCATCGCCGAAAAAGTTTACCAGAGAGCAGTTAAAGCTGCTGGATAACATCTTTGATAATTTTTCCAGACTTTGTGCCTTGCATTTATCCAGCATTCTTCGAATGAATTGCCAAATGGAAGTTATTCAGGTGGAAGAAGAGGAATACCGTGAATTTAATAATGCCCTCAATGATTCTGTTTTGGTCGGCATTATCGGTATGCATAATGAGGAGCATAAAATAGACGATAAGCAAATTATGCTGGAAATGTCCCGCCCGATTTCTTTCTGTATCATGGACAGGCTGCTCGGCGGCAATGGTTCCGGATACGCGGTTGAACGGGATTACACCGATATAGAAATTTCAATTTTGGATTATCTGCTGAAACAAATCACTTCCGAATTAAACAATGCATGGACGAACTACATAGAAATCAAGCATTCGCTGGATATGTTGGAAACCAATTCCCGGTTGATTCAGTTTATTCAGCCTGACGAATCTGTTGCGATTATTACGCTGGAAATAACACTGAAAGACTTAAAAGGTAATATTAATATTTGTCTTCCAGCTATTGCGCTTGAAGAAATATTTAAAATATTCAATTCAAAATACGCGAAGCAAACCAAAAAAGGTGATCCCGAACAGGAAAAACTCCGTAAAGAGCAGATCATGGAAACCCTGAAGGATTCACCGCTAAAGGTTTCTGCTATATTAGGTAAGTCTCAAATTACCCTGAAAGAACTTTTGGAACTGCAGGCCGGAGATATTATTCCTCTTAACACTCCGGTTTCAGAAGACTCCATTGTTGTGAATGTGGAAAACCTGCATTGGTTTACCGGATCAATGGGAACCAAAAAGAAAAAATATGCAATTAAAATCGGGCAAGTACTGAAATAAAAAATTTAGAAGGTGATTTCTTTGGAGTCTAATAATGAACAAGCATTTTCCAGCATGGAAATTGACGCTATTGGGGAAATAATGAATATCAGTCTGGGTTCTTCCGCAACGTCTGTTTCCGAACTGTTGGAACAGCCGGTCAATATCACTACTCCCAGAGTTAAAGTCATGCGGGAGAAAGAGTTCGATTTTGAATCTTATGACCCTGCGGTCGGTGTGGAAATCAATTATGTAAGCGGCTTAAGCGGAAAAAACATCATGATTTTAAAAGAATCGGATGTTAAGGTAATAGTAGGATGCCTGCTTCAGACGGATTATTCTGACCATGAATTTGTCATGGATGAAATGAGTGTCGGCGCTATCTGTGAGGTTATGAACCAGATGATGGGAGCCTCCTCTACCGCACTTTCCCAGTTTCTAAACCGGTCCATTAATATTTCGCCTCCGAATTCTTTTACCATTGACAACGCCGATTTATTCAAGAAAAAGTATTTTGATTCCGATGAAACCATTGTTGCCGTATACTTTAATTTGTTAATCGGTGATTTGGTCAACAGTGAGTTCATCAGCGTGATGAGTGTTGAACTGGCCAAAGAAATGATTTCTTCGTTTGGTTTAAGCGCCGAACCGGAAGAAACTCCTGTTCCGGAACTTGCACCGACACCTGAACCGCCCACAGTTCCGGCCCCAACACCCGCTCCTGCTCAAACTCCCGCACCGATACCGCCCATGCCGCAGCAAGCTTATATGCCACCTCAGCCAGCGCCTCAGCCGCCAACCTATATCCCTCCGCAGCAGGCTCCGGCATACTATGCTCCTCAGCCGACGGGAATGCCTTATAATCAGCCGCCCATGTCCAGAGGTGTTCAACCAACTATGGGTTACAATGTTTCACAAGCAAATTATCAAAGCTTTGATGAAGAAGATGCTCAGTTGACCAATGGGCAGAACAGCAATCTCAATATGATTTTGTCCGTCCCCCTGCAAATTACGGTGGAAATCGGACGTACAAGCAGAAAAATTAAAGAAATTTTGGACTTTTCTCCCGGATCCATCGTTGAGTTAAGCAAACAGGCAGGTTCTCAAGTAGATGTATTCGTAAACGGTCAGGCTATTGCAAAAGGTGATATCGTTGTGGTAGACGACTACTATGCAGTAAGAATCACAGAAGTTTCCAGTAGCAGTGAAATAATGAAATTGCTATAATTAATTTAATTAATAGCACCGTTTGGTGCGATTAGGAGGAATTACAATGGGTAAAAAAATTATGTTAGTTGACGATGCAGCTTTTATGAGAATGATGATTAAAGACACGCTTCAGAAAAATGGGTTCACCGATATTCTCGAAGCAGCAAACGGTCAAATTGCCGTCGCAACGTATCAATCCGATCATCCCGATTTGGTTATCATGGATATCACCATGCCGGTCATGGATGGACTCCAAGCTTTAAAAGAAATCAAAGCATTTGACAGCAGCGCAACCGTTGTTATGTGTTCCGCTATGGGTCAGGAGACAATGGTGGTTGATGCATTGAAACAGGGCGCGAAAGATTTTATCGTGAAGCCGTTTAAGCCGGACAGAATTATGAAAACCGTCAACAGTATTTTAGGCTGATTCTGCTGTGTTTCAGCCTTGCCTAGAAATAATAAACATGCTTTGCGCAGCCTTTCCATAATTTGTTGTTTTTTCTAGCTAGGTCTAAGGCTTAAAAATTTTAATGGCGGGAAACTTTTAATCAGGGGAGGCACCGTATTGAACGCAGGGGATTATCTTTATTTTTTCTTTTCTGTTGTAGCAATCGCTGCGATTTTGTACGGCTGTTACAAGCTCAGTAAGTACATGACAAAGCGGGTAAATACAAGCTCCAATACCAATAACATTCGAATTATTGAGCGGGTTGCATTTGCTCAGGACAAAGGCTTGCTGCTGATTGAGGTTTGCCGCAAATACTATTTGGTCGGGTTTTCCAACAACAGTATTGAAATTTTAAAAGAACTGGACGAGGCCGATCTGCATTTTGAAAAAGCCACGAACAAAAATTTTCTTGAAACTCTAAACGCAGCGTTCAAAAACAGAGCGGACTCGGATACGAGTGTTTCGCCTGAGGACAGGCCGAATTTTTTTGAGGCGTTTCGTTCGGCGTTTCAAAGCAGAACGGACTCGAAAGACGACGCAAAGGCAGGTGATGACAGTGATAAGACTGAGTGAAAAGTCAAAATTTGCACAGATTCCGGAATGGGCGCTTACTCCGATTGCGGCGAAAGCTCCGGCTGCAAAGAAGATACCCAAAGAACAAAAGCGCAAAATCCTTCGCAGTCTTCTGATTTGTGTAATTATCTGCTTAACTTGTATCCTGTTTTTGCCCATGCAGGTATCCGCGGCAAACAGTGTGAATGTGGACGTAAACGGTAAGGGCGTCGATACTCTTGAAATATTAGAGATGCTCACCATGCTGGCCTTGGTGCCGTCCATCCTGATTATGACCACTTGCTTTACAAGAATTATTATTGTCCTGTCATTTTTGCGCAATGCTTTGGGGTTACAGCAAACGCCGCCGAATCAGGTTCTGATCGGAATCGCTTTGTTTTTGTCGCTTTTCATCATGCAGCCTGTTATTTCCGAAATCAATACGACCGCCTATCAGCCATATAAAGCGGAAAAGATTACACAGGAACAGTTTATTCAAAAGGCATCGGTTCCATTAGAAAAGTTCATGCTGAAAAACACCAAAAAAGACGACCTGAATACCTTCATTAACCTTGCAAAAATAAAGAATGTCAAATCACAGGAGGATCTTCCAATCACTGTGGTTATCCCCGCGTTTATGACGAGTGAGTTGAAACGTGCCTTCATGATTGGCTTTTTAATATTCATTCCGTTCTTAATCATTGATATGATTGTTTCCAGCACGCTTTTGTCTATGGGTATGATGATGCTGCCTCCCGCAATGATTTCATTACCGTTTAAGCTGCTGTTGTTTGTTTTGGTAGATGGATGGGGACTGCTGTTTAAAACACTGGCGGCCAGTTTTAATTTGTAGGCTTTGGCCACTGCGCTTTAAGGAAAACTGGAGAAAGGGACCATAAAACCTATGACAATATCACAAATAACAGATGTCATGCAGGCCGCAATGGTCGTAGCGTTAAAGTTATCGGCTCCTATCCTTGTGGTCAGTATTCTGATTGGTCTTGTAATATCCATTATTCAGGCAGCAACGCAAATACATGAACAAACGCTTACTTTTGTGCCGAAATTGGCGGCGACGGCAGTGGTTTTGATTCTTTTGGGACCGTGGATGATGCAAACCATGAATGACTTTGTTAAATACATATTTGAACTGATTGTCCGTTTGAATTGAGCATACGCTTCCAGCCGGCAGAGAAAGGAAGGGCATAATTTGGAATTTGATTACAATTTTACTCTGCTGCTGATGATCTTCATGAGAATGTCCGGCTGCATCTTGTTTAATCCGATTTTGGGCAGAAAGAATCTTCCGACTATTTTTCAAATTGGGCTAACCCTTATGCTCACGCTTTTTACCTATCCTTTGGTACCCGCGCAGGCTTTGGAAATCCCGAATTTCTTTATCTTTTTTATTGTTGCGCTGAAAGAATTGATGGTTGGCTTTCTTATCGGCTTTGTTATTATGATGTTTATGTCCCTGATCCAAATAAGCGGTGAAATGATGGATATGCAGCTCGGCATCTCCATGTCCAGGGTATATGATCCCTCCAGTAATATTTCCATGCCGCTTTCCGCTTCCTATGTGAATGTAATGTTCATATTAATTTTTTTCTGCGCGAACGGTCACTTGACTTTAATTCAGATTTTTACAAAACTGTGCCAAGTTGTTCCATATGGCGAACAATTCCCTCAATTCACAGTTTTTCAAGATATAGTCGGCATGTTTTCCCTTGTTTTAATCTATGCGGTTAAAATTTCCCTTCCGGTACTGGCTGCCGAATTTATTACCGAAATCGCGGTTGGTTTGGTTATGCGGGCGGTTCCGCAGATTGATGTGTTTACGGTGAGCATTCAGCTTAAAGTAATTATCGGCTTTGCGGTTATTTTAATTTTGGTACCTCCGCTGGCAACGTTTTTGGAAAGGCTGATTAACCTCATGTTTGACAATATCAACCATATATTCAGTGCTTTCGTATAGCCGGAAAAAATCAAAAAGTTCATGTAGCATTCGGGTATTAGGGGGGATAGTATGGCGGTCGACAGCAGCAAAACCGAAAAAGCTACCGAAAAAAAGCGGCAGGATGAACGAAAAAAAGGTAATATATTTCAGAGCAAAGATGCCGTCAGCGCCCTATCCATTTTCGCTATCTTTTTCACTTTGAAAATTTGCTTTCCTTATATCTATGCTTATCTTTCCGATTTTCTCAAGAAATATATCGGCTACATACAATCCACCAACACATTCAGTCAGCTATTTGCCATGGATATTGCGAAAGACTGTGTAATTGCAATTCTTGTACTGGCAGGGCCGGTTATGCTCATGTCGGTTCTGGTGGCGGTACTCGTAACCGGAGTTCAGACAAAATTTAAGTTTTCTAAAGAGCAGTTGAAGTTTAAATTCAACCGAATCAGCCTTATAGAAGGTTTTAAGCGACTTTTTTCCTTGCGTTCCATCGTGGAACTTTTGAAGGCTATGGTTAAAATTTTGATAATAACCGCCGTATTGTATACGTCGTTTACCGATATAGCAGGAAGAATTACCGCTTTGATGTCGGAAGATATCATGGAGGCAACAAAATTTATCCTGAACTCCATTATGGATATTGTTATCAAGCTGTCTGTTGTTTTTCTTGCTTTGGCCGCTTTTGACTATTTTTATCAGTGGTGGGAATATGAACGTAATATTCGTATGACCAAACAGGAGGTCAAAGAAGAATATAAGCAGATGGAAGGCGATCCGCAGATTAAAGGGAGAATTCGGGAACGTCAGCGCGCAATGTCGCAAAGGCGCATGATGCAGCAGGTTCCCTCGGCGGATGTTATTGTAAGAAACCCTACACATTTTGCTGTTGCACTGAAATATGATATTGAAAAAAACACCGCGCCGATTGTGGTCGCAAAAGGGCAGGACCGCATCGCGTTAAAAATTATCGAGATTGCGCAGGCCCATGACATCCCTATGAAAGAAGACAAGCCGCTCGCAAGAGCATTGTATGCTGCTGTTGATATAAACATGGAGATTCCGCCGGAATATTACGCCGTTCTCGCAGAGATCATGGCATGGGTATACACAAGGAAAAAGGAGGATAAGTGATATTGAAGAAGCTGCTCAATAATGTCGTCGCACTATTCGTCATCTTTGTTGTCGCACTTCTCATTGTGCCAATGCCGGCATTTATGTTGGATATGCTGATTATCATTAATATCACGCTTTCCCTAGTTGTCCTCCTTATGACCATGTATGTAAAGAACGCTTTGCAGTTTTCCATTTTTCCATCCTTGCTTTTGGTCACCACATTGTTTCGTCTTGCTTTGAATATAAGGTCCACCACGTTAATTTTAACCACAGGCGGTTCCGCTGGAGCCGTTATTCATACATTCGGTACTTTCGTATTAGGCAATAACATCGTCGTTGGCTTTATCGTATTCCTTATCATTGTTTTGGTGAATTTTTTGGTCATTACAAAAGGTTCCGAACGTGTATCTGAGGTTTCTGCCAGATTTAAGCTGGACGCAATGCCCGGAAAACAAATGGCGATTGATGCCGATATGAATTCCGGGATCATTTCGGAAGAGCAGGCCCGTGAGCGCAGAAGCGACATTCAGCGCGAAGCGGAATTTTACGGAGCTATGGACGGTGCCACCAAGTTTGTCAAGGGCGACGCCATCATGGCAATTATCATTACCTTTATCAATCTGATCGGCGGTTCTGTAATCGGCATGGTGCAGGGTGGCGGCTCGATTAACGATGTACTGAACACTTACTCCATTGCAACCGTCGGTGAAGGCCTTGTGGCACAAATCCCGGCTTTGCTCATTTCAACTGCAACCGGTATGATTGTTACCCGCGCCGCGTCGGAATCCACACTCAGCAACGATATTACAAAACAGTTTTCCGCACAGCCGCTCGTGTTTACGATAACCGGAGTTGCGCTTCTGGCTTTATGCTTGGTTCCGGGCATGCCGCCCGTCCAAATTTTGATTGTATCCGCCGCATTGATCGGCTGCGGTTTATTTTTACAAAGAAAACGCAAGGAATTGCTTGCACATACCGCGCAGACGGAGGCAGCTGCGGCAGCGGCTGCGACCGCTGCCGAGCAGGTCGATGAAACCTCGTACTACAAGAATATCGATAATATCTATGACCTGCTTCAGCTTGATGCCATCGAAATGGAATTCGGCTACAGCCTGATACCGCTTGTCGATGAAAACAGCGGCAGCAGTTTTATTGACCGTTTGGTTACGTTCCGGCGGCAGTTTGCGATGGATATGGGTACGGTCATCCCGGCGGTACGCCTGCGCGACAACGGCATGCTGAGCCCAAACCAGTATGTGATTAAAATAAAAGGGGAAGAAGTCAGCCGCGGTGAAATCCTCATTGATTATTTTCTGGCGCTTGACCCGGGCAATTTGACGGGCAACATTGACGGCATTGACACGATTGAGCCGGCTTACGGTATCCCCAGTAAATGGATTACACCCGATAAAAAAGCTATGGCTGAAATTTACGGCTATACGGTTATTGACCCTCTTTCCGTTGTGATTACGCACTTGTCCGAAACCGTGAAAAAATATGCGTTTGAGCTGCTTTCCAGACAGGATGTCAATCAGCTTTTGGAAAATGTGAAGAAAACGGATTCTACGCTGGTCGATGATGTTGTACCGAATATGATAACCTACAGCGGTTTGCAGAAAATTCTGTGCAACCTTTTAAAAGAAGGTATTCCGATTCGAGACATGGAGACGATTCTGGAAACTATTTCCGACTATTCGCCGAATGTCCGCGATGCCGAGGTACTTACCGAATATATCCGTCAGGCGTTGAAGCGCACCATAACACGCAAATGGTCCGATGGCGGTCAGATTCGGGTAATTACGCTGGACAGCGAAGTTGAACGCGTCATTGTCAATTCGATTAATAAGAATGAACATGGCACTTACTTGTCGCTCGATCCGCAGACAACGCAGAAAATCATTACGAAGCTCATGGACTGCATCACAAAAGTCAAAGATGCAATTACCACACCGATTATTTTAACTTCTCCGCTGGTGCGCATTTATTTCAGCAAAATGCTGCAGCAGTTTTATCCGAATGCGGTGGTGCTGTCTTTTAATGAGCTGGATGTCAACGTTCAGATTCAGGCAATTGCAAATGTAACATTAGAGTAGTTTATTTTGTTATTGCTATCCTGAAAACAGTAGGAAGGAAGTGGACGACTGTATGAAGGATGTAAATGTAAAGTTCGATCAAATACCGTTGCAGGACTTATGGCTGCAATACGGACAAACCAAGGACATCAATATTCGCAATACCATTATTGTTCGTTACAGCTACATTGTAAAATGTATTGCCCTAAAGACAGTCGGACGTTATCAATACTTTAACTCCATGGATGACATTATTAACGAGGGACTTATTGCTCTGCTGGATGCCGTTGAAAAATTCGATGCGGCCAAGCAGGTGAAATTTGAAACCTTTGCATCCATTAAAATCCGGGGTGCCATGATTGATTACATACGAAAACAGGATTGTTTTCCGCGGCGGCTCAAACATATGGCAAAAGCAATTAATGAGGCCGATGATGTCCTCAGTCATCAGCTCGGCAGAATTCCCACCAATCAGGAACTTGCGGATTATCTGCATGTCAGCCTGCAGGAGTATGAAAAAATGCAGGCGGAAACCTGTTCGATGAATATGCTTTCGTTTGAAGAAATGATTTACGAAAAGGGCATTGAAAATATTCAGATCAATACTAATAACGATTCGATTCATGGACCGGAGCAGGTAATTGCCGAACAGGAACTTCAGGAAGTTCTGACCTATAATATTGAGCAATTGAACGAAAAAGAAAAAATGGTGATTGCGTTATATTATAAAGAACAATTGAAGATAAAGGAAATTTCGAGTATAATGGGTATAAGCGATTCCAGAGTGTCACAGATTCATTCCGGCGCGCTTCAAAAAATGAAAACACATCTAAAAGAATATTTAAATCAATAGATTCGGGGGCATTCGTATGGTCAGAGGCTTTTACACATTGGGTTCCGGCATGCTCACGCAAAACAGGACATTAGGCGCAATCAGCAACAACATTGCCAATATTGATACAACCGGTTATAAAAAAAGTACCGTTACCACATCTACCTTTGGTCAGATGGTGGTCAACCGTGTAGATGCGCAAAAAACCGCGCTCGGTAACGCCGTTATGTGCAATATTGTAAACACCAACGAAACGATTCATTCGGAGGGCACTCTAACACCGACAGACCGAGCCTTGGATTTTGCACTTTCCGGCCCGGGATTTTTTGCGGTGCAGAGCGACAACGGTGTTGTGTATACGCGCAACGGAAGCTTTAATCTGGATGATCAGGGCTATTTATGCGTGAAAGACGTAGGCCGTGTGTTAGGGCAGAATGGCCCGATTTATCTGGGAACAGACAACATTACGGGTGACGGGCAGGGAAACATTATGGTAGGCGGCAATACGGTGGCGAAACTTGCCGTTTATGATTTCGCGGATTATGGAAATTTGAGCAAAGTGGGAGAGGGCACCTACAGCGGTACAAACGCGGTTCTGTCGGCCACCCCCCAGATCAAGTGGAAAACGCTTGAAGGCTCGAATGTAGATGCGGCCCAGGAAATGACAAACGCCATTGCCGCCCAGCGCAATTTGCAAAATTGCTCAGAGGCACTTAAGATGTATGATGCCGTACTTGCAAAAGCGGTTACCGATATCGGCAAAGTTGTGTAATAGATAGGAAAAGGGGATTTGGGTATGATTAGTTCTTTTTATACCGCTTCAAGCGGCGCTATTTGGCTTCAAAAGAAACTGGATGTTACCGCAAATAATGTCGCAAATGTTTCTACCACCGGCTACAAGTCGGGCAACGCATCATTTTCCGATTTGGTTTATACAAATGTTTACCCGCAGGGTGTCAATGATAAGCTGAAAATAGGGAACGGCGTAAAGCTCGAAAAAACCGATACTGCTTTTACCGATGGCCCTATCAATCAAACCGATCGTCCGTTGGATTTTGCTTTGCGGTCAGATGGCTTTTTTGCGGTACAAACAGCGGGAGGCATCCGGTATACGCGGGATGGCAGCTTTATGCTATCGGCGGAAAACGGCACATCCTATCTGACAAACGCAAACGGTGATTATGTCCTTAATTCACAGGGACAGCGTATTGCTGTTTCGGATGGCCAGCAGAACCTGGATATCGGCGTATTTAATTTTCCGAATAAAGACGGTCTTGTAAAAGAGGGCAGCAATTATTTTTCCGTCACGCCGAATGCGGGTGCGGTAAGTTTGGTAACCAATCCTAATCTTAAGCAGGGCGCGCTGGAGAGTTCCGCCGTGAATCTTGCGGATGAAATGACGAATATCATTACTTCCCAAAGATCCTTCCAATTTAACACGAAGGTTGTACAGATATCCGATGAAATTATGCAAACAATTAATTCACTTCGGTAATGATAGCTTTTAACGACATTTTGGGGGTATACACATGGATAGTGAAACACAGAACGCACTATTTGAGGAGCTAGGACTCGATCAGGAAGAAGAGTCGGAAACAGAAGAAGAAGGCAGCGCCGAGGACGGACAGGCAGCGAAAGAAGACGAGCAGCCCCCCACCGCTGAATTGAACGTAGCCCGAGATAATATGACGGCTTATCTGAAAGTAAAGCCTGCTTTTAACGGTCAGGTCGTTTCACCTGATTTTATTCAGGAATTTTTGGTTAAGAACGGCATAGTTTACGGAATCTGTACGGATGCTATTAAGGATTTTTGTGAGAACAAGAAGTATTATTTGGAATTAGTGTGTGCACAGGGGCTTCCCCCGGTAGATGAAGAAAACGGTACGCTGGAATATTATGTTCGAAAAGATCACGCCATTAAGCCCAAAGAAAAGGAGGACGGAACGGTTGATTTCCGTGAGTTGGGTCTTGTGCAAAATGTTGAAAAGGGTGCTGTCCTTTGCAGAATTATCCCGCCTGAACCCGGACGTGACGGTATTGATATTTATGATCATGTAGTTCGCCACACGGAAGGTCAGCTTCCTGCTTTACCCGCTGGAATAAATACGGAAATATCGGAGGACAAGCTTTCCTTGCTCTCATCAGTTAACGGTTGCGCCGTGTGTAAAAATAACATCATCAATGTTGAGGATATGTTTGTATTACGCGGAAATGTTGACAATACCTCCGGAAATATTAATTTTAAGGGGTCTGTTGTTATTCAGGGAGATGTTTGCGAAGGCTTTTCAGTGAAAGCAGGTGAAGATATTTCCATTCGCGGAATGTGTGAGGGTGCGTATGTAGAAGCTGGCGGCAATATTTCAATTTCCAACGGCATGAATGGTATGGGCAAAGGAGTTTTGAATGCCGGAGGAGATGTAGTTGCCAAATACTTTGAAAATGTTACCATCCAAAGCAAAGGTAATATTTATGCCGATGTAATTATGAACTGCCGTATCACAACCGAAGATTCGGTTATTCTCAGAGGCAAACAGGCATTGCTGATTGGGGGCCATTGTCAGGTTGGTAAAAAAATTCAGGCCGGTACAATCGGAAGTTCCAACCATGTCCGTACAGAAATTGCAATCGTCTCCGATCAATTAAACATGGCTTTGTATGGCAGCGGCGATAATCTTGAAGAACTCCAGCGAAAGCTTTCCATTGCAACAAGAGGTTCGGAGAAACTGCAAAAGCAAATTGCGGAACTGTCTAGCAACGCTTCCAATCAGGAAAAAACACCGCAGGAGCGTGTTGCGCTAAAAACAGCAATTGCAAAAAAAGCTCAGTTTGCAACCTTAATCGAAATGTTGGAAAACAGTATAAAAGAATTAACCAAAGCAAAGGAATCTTTTGCTGATTTTAAAATTATCGGTTTAAAAATTATTTATCCGGGGACCAGAATCAATATCGCAAATTATTATTTTAATATTGAGAATGAGTATAATAACACGAAATTTTATGCGGATACAGAACATATTGTTTTTGCACCGGTTTTACCATCTGATACGGACGAAACTTAAAATCCGGCTGCATCGTGTCAGCCAAAACTTACAGGCAGCTGCGAAAGGATGGTCATAACAATGTCAATTCAAAATTTGGAACAGCTAAATGAAATGCATATTGATGTATTACGAGAAATCGGTAATATCGGTGCCGGCAATGCCGCTACATCACTTTCTCAGATGCTGGATAAAGAAGTGGATATGACGACACCGGTGGTTCGTATATTAGATATCAACGATGCAGCAACCGCGTTAGGCGGGCCGGAAAACCCGGTTGTCGCGATTCTGGCGAAGCTGCATGGCGATATTGAAGGCATTATGATGTTCATTGTTGAACAAAATTTTACACAGATGGTATTGGAAACGCTGCTGGGCGAGAATGACGCACATTGTGAATGTCTGACGGATTTGGAGCGCTCCGCAATCGCGGAACTTGGCAATATTATGATGTCCGCTTATGCCAATTCCATCGGAACAATGGCGCAGCTAAACATTGCCATATCGGTTCCTGCGGTTACCGTAGACATGGTAGGCGCCTTGCTGTGCGTTCCTGCTATTGAAATGGGCTCGGTTTCCGATAAGATTATTTTCATTCAAGATGATTTTTTAAGCACGAACCGTACGATTTCCGCGAATATGATGTTAATCCCGGATATTGAATCCTTGAATAGATTAATGACAAGCTTGGGTATTGAATTATGAGTGAAATAATAACCATTGGCATTTCCGATATGCGGGTTTCGAAAGTTCCGGATGCGTTTGTAACATTCGCTCTGGGCTCCTGCATCGGAATTTGCCTTTATGAAACAACGCTGAAAGTAGGCGGACTGGGTCATATCATGCTGCCCAATTATCCCGTCATCAATCCGAATGAAAATAAACATCGCTATGCGGACACCTGTATTCCGCTTATGGTTCAGGAAATGGAGAAATTGGGCTGCAACCGGCGCAGGATCGTAGCCAAGATTGCCGGCGGCGCCAAAATGTTTGATGTTGCCGGAGATTCCAATTTCGGCAATATAGGCCAGCGTAATATCATTGCGGTGAAAAGTACGTTAGGCGGCCTGCAAATTCCTATCCTCGCGGAAGATACCGGATTAAATTACGGCAGAACCGTATATTTCTATACGGAAGACGGTAGAATGCTTGTAAAATCGTTTGCACAGGGGAATAAGACATTTTAAAATGCACATAAGACAGGACGGGAGAATAAGGGCATAAAAAGGCTTTCTTTCAGACTATGGCGGTTTGTCATAGTGGAAAGAAAGCCCTTTTGTTTATTATGAAAATTATCTTTGATTCTTTCCTGTAAGATGATCAGCGAATATCATACATGGAAGTGTTTCCGTGCCTCTTTCTCTGCTGGTTAATCACGGTTTTCATTTCCTCGTATTGTTTCCGCATAAATTGTGAGGAGTTTTTATCCAGTAAAATGGCCTGCTGCAAATAATCGTTGTACATTTGAGCAGCCTGTAAAATCGGCAGTTCATCATCGCTGCAGGCTGTTTTTTCAGCCTTTCCGTCCAAAACCTGCTTTATGTGCCTTTTTTCTTCCGGCGGCAGTTCGTCTGTCATTTTCATGAGCAAGGCGTTGCACATATCAATTCGATCCATAAAGTTCTTACGCTTTTGAAGCAAATCGTTCAGTTCAATTTCCGGCTGACTGCATTTCACTTCAATTTCCTTTGATAGGTTTAAGATGTTTGTCATTAAAATTAGCTTTTGCTGTACACACAGGGCAATTTGTTCGTTCGTCATAGCAGCCTCAATTCAAAATAGGAGCATCCGAAGGATGCTCCCGTTTCCGTTTTATTTTTTATTCATATGACAAAGTTTTTCAGCCTCTACCCAGGTTTCACGCAGATTCTCTACTAACGGAATAAGCGGGTCCAGTACAGTGTAATCGCGTTTTACCTGAGCACGGATAAGCTCGGAATTCAGGAAGAAATAAATCTTGTACAAATCAGCGGAAATCGAGTATTGGCGGTCTAAAATAGAAGAAAGATAATTGAATATATTTTTACTTTTATCGCAATACTCCTCCGCCCGTGGATAATCTTCCTGTTTCAGTAATATGGAAGCGTAGTTGATATTTTTTAACGCTTCGTCGTACAATTTAATTAATAATTCACCCTTGGACATGGTGTTGATTGCTTGTTCTTGATATTGCATAATCGGGTTATTTGGCATTGTGGTAAGCCTCCGTTTTATAGTCACAAAGGACCGGATAGAGAAAAATTATCAGGAACCGGAAGATTGCTGATAGAGCCAGTCGCTTTGGGATTGCAGATTACTTAGCTGGGTTTCCATGGCCGTAAACTTTGTCCAATATCTGTCTTGCTCATCGGATAATTTCGTTTTCAAATCTTTAATCGCGGTATTGTAATCCGCAATACTTTTTGAAAGTGTACTTTGATCCGCAAGAGTGGTAGCTTTGCCAGCCAAACTGATTAAGGTGCCGTCACCTCCGAAGGTGCCGACATTTGCATCCAAAACATTTTTCAGTTTTGTTGCGATGCCGTTTGTCGAATCCGTAAATAAATCCGCAACACCGCTTGCATTTTCCGTCAGGGACTTTCTCAGCTGGGTTTCATCAATAATTAAGTGACCGTTCGTAGCCGGATCATAATCATAAGAGGAAGTGGAAATACCGACTTTTGAAAGCGCCTTTAAATTGGTGCCATCAACTAAAGATGTCATAGCGGTACGCATTTCGTTGGAAATCTGGTTTAATGTGCTGTCGTTTTGCAGAACACCTTTTTTCGCGTGTGTATTCCAGTCTGTAATTTGCGTATCGGTCATCTGTGCCTTTTGTTCATCCGACAAAGGGTCATAACTGGGGTCTTTTTCCTTTGCCTCGTTTACTTTTCCGTTAATCAAGTCGACCGCGGAATTATAATCATCAATGAAAGTTTTAATTTTGGTGTATAATGCGTCTACATTGCTGTTTGAAGTGAATTTAATGGTTGTATCCGCCAAAGATTTTGTCGGGTCGGTGGTGCCCAAAAGGCTGAAATTGACACCGTCCAATGTAAAGTTATTTTCCGTTCTGGTAATATCGGTGAATGTAGTGCCACCGTCAAAACTCACCTTCATTTTTGCGTCCTGACCGGCAGTTATCAGATAATTTCCACTGTTCATTGTGGCAGAACCTGCGGTAATATTCAAGGCACTGAGGGCACCAGAAGAAGATGAAGAATCAATAGAAAGGGTAGAAGCAGCGTCTGTCGTCGCAAATTTTAAAATTCCGCTGTTATTTGTAATGCTGACTTTGCCTGCACCAAACTCGGCGTCTAATTTTGTTTGCAAATAAGTACTTACATCGGCCGCGGTTGTAAAATTGGCAGCATCAGCAGGATTAAAATAAACATCTTTTTGCTGTCCGTTATAAGTAACCTTTATTGTAGAACCGCTCAAAGCGCTTTGAAGGGAGGCTCCTTCGGTGATTGCACCGCTGGATTGAATGGCAGCAGTACCCGCCGTACCGAACAGCGAACTTGCTAGATTGCCGGAAACATCGCTGAAATCTACTGTACTGGCAGCTCCGCTTCCTTTTGCTTTCACATTAAAGGTATTGGTAATGGAAGAGTACGCGATGGTCACATTCGCGTCGTCATCATTATTGATTTGCGACATCACACTGCTTAAAGTAGTATCCTGTGAAAAAGTAAACTCTTTGCCGTTTACTTTCATTTTATAGTTCCCGTCGGCATCCGGGGTTAATCCGGAAATTTCTGTTACACCGGAAGCGGGGGTAGCAAGCTGTTTTAAAGTTTTGGATAATTCCAAACGGTTGGATTCGCCTGCACCGATTTTCAGCGCGCCGGTATCATTCAGCACATTTGTATTATCCGAGGAGGTAACGGTTAACACAGAGGTTGTATCGGCTGTAGTAAAGTTAAAATCACCGGTGGCGCCTGTTCCATCCCCAGCGACATTCAGACTGCCTACCGTTATTTTACCTGTGCCATACGCTTTATCAAGTGCACTCTGCAAATACGTACGCATACCTGAAATCGTGGAATACTGTGCTTTATCCGTCAAATTGAAGTTGACAGTTTTGCTGATGCCGTTTAGGTTAAAGGTAAGAGAATTCCCGGCAAGAGCATCCCCTAAGGTTTTGCTGACAAATAACTTGCCCATAGCAGTGCTGTCCAGTGCGGAACCGGTTATGGCCGTACCGGTGGCTCCCTTTGCAAATCCAAGGGATTCGGCAAGCGTGCCATCCGTAATTTTCATTTCTTTTGTGGTATCGCTGTTGGTCAGCGAAAATGAATTACCGCTGACCCCAACCGTGACCTTGCCTTTCAAGTCTGCGTTGGAATCAATTTGCTTCTGCAAAGCTTGCTGCATGGCAATCATTTTATCACTATCGGCGGCGGCGGGATCCAATACAATATTCTGCGGAATCGAAATTGAATAGGTTTTGCTGCCGTAGCTTAATGTCATGCTTTGAGCCTGCACATTGGATTGTACCCAGTCCTTCATAACGGTGCCGGACTGAATGAAAGTATTCGCAACCTGCTTGGTGGAAGTAAACGACGCCTGTCTTGCAAGCTGCGAGATGCTGCCTACCTGCATATTTGTTGCCGCACTTGTGCTTCCGCTGACGGTAAGCAGGGAAGACGGGTTGTTTATGGTAGCAACATCGAAAAATTTGCTACTCAGGATATTTGTATCCGTTGCAGAATAAGAGAAATACTTATTGCTGAAGTCGGTTAACTTCGTCGTAACTTCACGGTAAGAATCCCGCTTCCATTGAGCCAGCTGCAGCTTTTGCTGCTGCTGGGCAATTTTACTTCTGGTACCGGCGGTCAGCTGCTTGATTAACGTATCCGTATCCAAACCGGAAACCAGACTGGTACCGTTTACGCGGGCTCTGGAAGAAGTCGAAAGGTTGGTGGAAATGGTATTGGAAGAAGCCGAACTGCTTGAAACACTGCTTGTAGCCATTATAATAACCTCCTAACAGGTAGAACATTGATAAATTATAACATCTCTTATTTTATATATCGTACGGTCTTTTATGAAATTTAGCCAAGACAGCCAAATTTATTATGACAAATTCAAATTATTACGTAATTCGACCTTAATTGGCAAGATTTATCATAATGCTACATACAAAACCCAACCAATATGGTATAATAACATATTGGTAGATGAATTTTATACAAAATTTGCTTTTGTATGGAGTATATGTATTCGTAAGAAAGGTGCAAATAAACTATGATTTTTGTTCCAATCAAAGATTTACAGCCTGGCATGACTTTAGAAAGAGATATCTACACGTTTAACCCTGATACGCATAAAATTGAGAAAATAGAAGCACAACAGAAATTGACCGAATGCCAAATTAAAAATTTTACCAGCATCGCTGCAAAGAACATCGCGGGCGCATATATAGACGACGGAAACGGTAAAATACTTACGCAGGTGGAAACGCTGATTCCCAACGAATTAAAATGGATTGCCATCTCCACCATGAAGCAGGCGTTCCAGATGTTTGAACAAACCGCTCAGGGACTGCATATTGAGGCGATTAATCAGATATCAGATGTCGCACGGCAGCTGGTGGATATTATTGAAACCAACAAGCAAATCATGCTTAATATCTTTGACCTAAAGCTGTATGATGATTATACGTATAATCATTCATTGGGCGTAGCGACTATTTCCATTGCCATTGGAACAGCTCTTCGGCTAAGCAGGCAGGAGCTTTGTGAGCTGGGCCTTTGCGCGCTGATGCATGATATCGGCAAGACAAAAGTACCGATTGAAATTATCAATAAACCCGGTAAACTGACAAAAGAGGAATTTGATATCATAAAAAAACATCCGGCACTCGGCGCTGAATTCATGGCAGAGAATCATTTGGTGAATGAACGCGTATACGAAGGTGTATTATCTCATCATGAAAAGTACGACGGAACCGGTTATCCAAATGGGGTAGCCGGAAAGGATATTTCCTTATTTGGGCGGATTATCAGTGTGGCGGATGTGTTTGATGCGCTCACTTCTGCGCGTCCGTATCACAATCCGGCCCTTCCAAAAGACGGAATTGAGTATATCATGGGAGGAAGCGGCAAAGCGTTTGATGTTCAGGTGGTACATGCGTTTCTCCAGAAGATTTCTCCCTATCCCGTGGGTTCCTGCGTAAAATTAAGCAATGGGCAACTGGCTATTGTTGTTCGGCAGAGAAAATCAAGCCCCTTGCGTCCTAAAGTTCGTCTTCTTTCTAATCCGCGGTTTGTTGTAGATTTGTATTCGCGCCGTGATATGCAGAATATTGTAATTGAAAATGTGTGTAGTCTTTCCGATGAAAGACGTTCGCACTAAAATAAAAATACCGACTTATACTTAGCTCCAATTAAAGAAATATATAAATTAATATATAATTACAAAAATATAAAATCAAAAGCTTGCGTTTAGGGATTTTAACGTAGATTTTTTAGTAGTACTTTTATTAGAGATTAGTATAATCCATCTTTGTATTATAAAAAACCAGGCAGAGTAAAGATTTAATCTTCGCCCTGCCTGGTTTCTTGTTTTTTGTGAATCAATATTTATCGTAGCCTGCTGCTGCGGATGCAAACTGCGGAACCTCATGATTTTCATTGGTTTCAACAGAGGGAACATCCTTTACGTTCGACTTGTTCTTAACAGCTTTTGCAGAAGAGACAGATTTGGTCAGCTTTAAGCTGGAAAGGTTGTTTTTCAATACCTTTGCCTGATTTGAAAGTTCCTCACTGGCTGCCGCACTTTGTTCTGCCGTTGCGGAGTTGGTTTGCACAACCGCCGAAATTTGTTCAACACCCAGATTTACCTGACTGATGGAGGTTGCCTGCTCATTGGAAGCGCTCGCAATTTCATTCACAAGGGTAGTGGCCTCTTTGGTACTTTCGGTAATTTCCGCCAGTGTCTGTGCAGTGGAATCAGCGAGTTTCGTACCTTTCTCCACAGCATTCATGGAACTCTCAATCAGTGCCGTTGTGTTCTTTGCAGCTTCGGCACTCTTACTTGCAAGGTTTCTTACTTCGTCCGCAACTACCGCAAATCCCTTGCCGGCCGCACCGGCTCTTGCAGCTTCAACAGCGGCATTCAGCGCTAAAATATTTGTTTGGAAAGCAATATCGTCAATGGTCTTAATGATGTTGCCGATTTGCTGCGATGTCTGGCTGATTTCGGCCATTGCCGCCAGCAGTTCATCCATTTCCTGTGTTCCGTCGGATACCTTTTGTGCAGCAGTGCTGGAAGCACGGTTGGCATTGGCGGCGTTGGTAGCGTTGTGCTTTACCTGCTCCGAAATTTCGGTAATGGAAGCGGACAGTTGCTGAATGGAGCTTGCCTGTTCGGTTGCGCCCTGTGCTAAAGCCTGAGCACCGCTGGAAACCTGTTCAGAACCGTTGGAAACACGGTCAGCGGACTCATCAATTTCGTTAAACATCGCGTTTAAATTTGCTTTTGTTTTTAGAACAGCTTCCCGAATCTTAATAAAATCGCCCTGATATTCCACATTGGAGGATTTTGTAAAATCACCCTCTGAAATCTTTGTCAGAACGAAAGAAATACCGTCAATGTAATCTTTTAGCGTACCGATTGTAACCGTAAAGGCATTTGCCAACGCGCCGATTTCATTTTTTGATTCATAATGAATTTCCGCGCTCAGATCACCCTTCGATAACTTTTCTGCCGCATGGCGGATATGGCGGATTGGATTGCTGACACGCTTGGAAATCACAAACGCCAGAATAATTGCCAATACAAAGGACAGAACCATAATGCCGAGAATGATGGGCATATACTGTTTGCTTGTTTTGTCAAGGAAGACCAGGCCAATCACACCGGAAGAAATTGAAATCAAAGAAATCACGATAAAAGCAATGAGCAATTGAGTCCTGATTTTTGCATTTTTAAACATCATTTTTCCTTCTTTTATTGTTTATTTGCGAAGTCAGAAGCGTTACTTGCTTGCTGGCTTACTTGTTCAAATTCATTTTCCGTCAGTATCTTTTTGGTATCCAGCAAAAGCACTACTTTATTTTCCACTTTGCTGATGCCGATTAAATATGCGTTGGAACAATCCTGCGATACTTTCGGCGGCGGTGAAATCGCGTCGTCATTGATATCTGTAACTTCATCCACCGCGTCTACAATAAAGCCTATGTAAGAGTTTTCAATACTGGTTACAATAATGCAGGTGCGTTCATCATATTGCGCTTCTTCCTTGCCGAATCGAATCCGCACGTCGATAACCGGTATAATGCTGCCGCGCAGATCAATAACGCCTTTTGCATAATTCGGAAATTCCGGAATCGGTGTGATTTCCTGAATGCCGATAATTTGTACGACATCCGCAATCGGAACACCGAAAAGCTGACGTTCGGTCCAAAACGTAAGATATTTACCGCTCATTTGACTGTTAGCAGTTTTTTGGATGGTAGTATCAAAAGCCGTTGAAGTTTGCATAGTATTCACCCCATTTTATTTTCGGTAATTGTTAAACATCCGATAGGCGCATTTGCCGCATTCCCTGAATCTGTTGGCGCTGGCAGTCAAAAATGTATCTGCACAGCAAATCAAACTGCCTGCCGGAATTATCGATAAATTCACAGCCGTATCCCACAGGAGCTTCGTCTGCAAAAATTCTGCGCTTAATTTTGCACAGCAAAGACATGACTTGAGATTCAACGTTCAGTTTTACGACCAAATGATCTTCTACCTGCAGTTCTTCGTCTGTCTGAAAGGATAGTCCCCCTAGACTCAAATCGCCGATTTGAATCGGGAACAAGGTAACCGGTACATTTTCCTGATTATCGTCATGGACTAAATACGCATTTGATGCGATATCTACTTTTACACGGAAAAAGTCCCGCTTTTCAAAATCGGTCGCGGTTTGTACATCCACAATGCGGATGAATTCTGCGGTTGAAAGATAAACCGTACCGACCAATACCTTAAAACCCAATGAATTATTGTAGACGTTGAGCTTTACAGGGGTATTGCAATGAATAATCGGCAGTTTGTCGGGTTCGTTTGTAATTTGCATATAGTCATTTGAAACATCATCCAACACGCCGGTAAGTATCACTTCATTCGACATCGACTTCAGTTCACACGGTGAATGCAAATACTGCTCAGATAACGGTAACATTATAATACAAGCCCCCAAGATTTGGATAATTTATTAAATATAATGTATGCGTCATCTGAATTATTCCAGCTCGTCCGATTCTACAATATTTTTTGTTTGTACAGCATCTGCACGTTCCAAAATTTTCATAATGTCCAGCAGTAATGCGACATTTTTTTCAAGATGGACAATACCGCTGACATAATTGCCGCCTTCATTTTTTGCAAGCTTCGGTGCGCCGCTGATCTGGTTTTCCGCGATGTCTGTAACATCATTTACGGTATCCACAATAAAACCAATCGATAATTCACCGTGTTCAATTACGATAATGCTTGTATGGTCGTCGTATGCGCGTTCTTCCAAATCAAATTTCAAGCGCAAGTCGATAAGCGGAACAATTTTTCCTCTTAAATTGATGACGCCTTTTACGAAATCAGGCAGTTTCGGCATAAAGGTAATTGGCTGCATACGAATGATTTCGACTACTTCGCTGCTTGGAATCGCATAAAGCTGCCCATCAATAAAGAACGTAAGATACTTTTCAGATGGTATGTTTTCAAGAGCGGATTTGTTATTTTCTAAAAGTTCTTCTTGCACATTCACATCGTTTGACATAATTTCCACCATTCCCATCTTTGCCGTTTTCTTTTTTGGCTATTTGGTTATATTCTGTCGAATCGGCATTATTTCGACAGAATATATTTATAAAACCCCATATAGATTATATATCGGTTGGCCATTAAAAATCATTAGGCAGAATAGCTAAAAACAGACAAATTTTGTGTAAATTTGTCTGTTTTTTCTAAATATTTTCAAATAAATAGTAAGTAAACGGAAAGATTGTCATTCTTTCTTCTTTTCGGAAGCATTCACGGTAAAATTTAAGAAGTAGACGTAAAGGTCTACGATTGCCTGATACAATTCCGCGGGAATTTCGCTGCCTACTTCAAGCTGAGACAGCAGGGCAGAGAGAGAGTCATCCTGATAAATCGGTACATTGTTTTCCTGCGCTACATCAATAATTTTCTGTGCCATATATCCCATACCGGAAGCAACCACTACCGGCGCATTGCTCAGGCCGTCCTGTGAATACTTTAGTGCTGTTGCGTGCTGTTGGTTTTCAAATTGTGACATCGATAGCCGTCTTCCTTTCATACACTTTTTGCAGAATCTGCTGACTGATTTTTGGTGTGTTATCGGTGGAAAGCACGATATTTTCTGCGGTTAGGCCGTTTTGTGTGAATATCTGCGAAATGTTGCTGCTGATTTCCCGGCTGCTTTCCTGCAGTGTGGGCGGGTAACTCAGCTTAATATTGGCATTCTTTTGCGTTAACTCAATGGATGCTTCAAAATAACCCAATTCTTTAATGTCAAAGGTTAAAAACAAACGTGTAGATTTTGGAACGTTTTCCTGCTGAGCGGATTTATTCTGGCTATCCTTGTCTTTCTCAATCCATAGCTCCGAAAACATATAATGTCCGTTGTAGTTAATCGGCAGAAACAGATGTGTGTAGGGCATGTAAACGCTGTTGTCCAGCAGAAGTGCGTTGCAGATATCTTTATAAAGCGCCTGACTGGTATTTGAGGCGTTTAGCTTTGATCCTTCCGACAAAATATTGATCAGCGAGTCAAAAAAAGTATTTTCGGTTTTCTGATTCGACTGTGCAATGTCCTTGGCGAACATAGCCTTCATGTATTCAATTTTATCCGTCGGCAAATTCAGATGAAATCTGCAGTAATCCAGTAAATCCTCGAATCTTCCGATTAATTCCTGCTGGGAGCTTGTGTTCAGCCGTGCCAAATCATGCACCATAAGTGTGATTGTATCGCGTGCTTTGCCGAAATCGTTCAGTTTTGAAACATATTCGCTCAGCAGTGGTATAATCTTATTTTTTAAAACCATCAGGTTAAAGTCAATGCTTTCCACCGCGTGGTCGGTAACAATATCATTGGTCAGCGCTTTCAGCTTGTCCGCATACGATTTTGGAATCTGCTGCTGCAGGGTGTTCAGCTGGCGGACAATGGCGTTTGTGGTGTCGGAAATAGAGAAAAAGCCGTCGTACCCTTTCAAAAACTTTGCAATCTGCTGGTCGAGCTCCGCACTTTTTGTCTGCGCGGATAAACTGCGCAGAACGTTAAAAACCGTACCGGAAAATTTTGTGTGATTGGTTTGCTGAAACATCAGATTCTTTAATATTTCACCTTTGTTCATTGCAAGACTGGAGGAAAGCTGCTTTAAAGCGGCACTCGCGGTCTGCCCGCGCTGAATCGTTTCTTCCCTGCTGAAAATATCAAACATAATTTTTTGCAGAGTTTGCGCAAGCGCCGGCGTTTGGCGAAGCTGCTGCACAAATTTTGTAAATACAGAAGTATGGTTCAGTAAAGCGTTGTTGATATTTTCTTTGGCGGCTTGCTCGCCTTGGTTGGCAGGCGTTACTACTGTCGGATTAATCACTTCATTAATGGGTGATTCTTTTGCGGGTCTTAGCTTGTTTACTGTGTCGTTTGTTGTAATGGGAGTGGTTATGCGTAAATTATCCGGCATAAAAAACACCTCAGTAAATAAATTTTAACACTTTTTATTAATTTTAAGTGATTTTTGTCGATATATAGTATATAATATCTATAACGTAAAAACTTTTATTAGGCGGTGAAGTATAAAATGGATAATAATATGGAATCAATGTTGGACGTATATTTGTTTGAAGCAAATGATTTATTGGAACACCTCGATGAAATACTGATAAACTGCGAAAAAGTAAATTCGTTTGATTCGGACAGTATCAATGAAATTTTCCGAATCATGCACACGATCAAGGGTTCTTCTGCCATGATGCAGTTTAACAGCCTGGCCACTATTTCACACAAGGTTGAGGATCTGTTCTTTTTTGTACGCGAAAACGGTATTGGCGATCAATACTTAAGCGAGTTGTTTGATTTAATGTTTAAATCCAGCGACTTTATTAAAGCAGAAGTGGAGAAGGTACAAAATAACGAGCCTCTTACTACAGATATCGACACTTTTGAACAAGAAATTAATGATTTTCTTAAAAAAATTTCCGGCAAGGCTTCCGGCAGCGCCGCAAAACCATCCGCTCCCGCGGTAAAGGAACAGTCGGCTCCCGTCACGCAATCCGCAGTGCCTTCTGTAAAATCGGCCGTGCAGCAAAGCACAGCGGATTCCACGACCGCAACGCAGGAAAGCTTTGTAAAAGCCGAAGAGAAAAAGGGTTTCCCTTATGTTTTGAAGGTTTCGTTCGATGAAGAAGCCCAAATGGAAAATCTGCGAGCCTATATGCTGGTAAATGCCATTACCGATATCTATCTGGATATCGAATATTATCCGCAGGATATCCAAACCAATTCCGAGACAGTCGAAGAAATCAACCGCGACGGTTTCCTGATTGCTTTCAAAGAAAAGAGCGGGATGGACAGCGGTATTAAAGTAATTGAGCATTTTATCTATGCGAAGAATTATACCATACTGAATCAGGAAAATGATGTCCAGCAGGCAGCACAAGATGAAAAAATCGAAAATTCAGACTCACGCGCTGCTGCTCCTCAGCCACACCAAGTTGTAAAACAGAACCTGATTAATGTGAATTTGTCAAGACTTGACAGCCTGATGGATTTGATGGGTGAAATCGTTATTACGGAATCTATGGTTACCTCCGCACCGGTCGGGCAGCAGGGAGGCGCGGCGGACAACAGCTTTAACAAAGCATCCCGCCAGCTTCGCAAACTAACTGACGAGCTTCAGGAAATCGTTATGTCGATCCGTATGGTGCCGATTTCGGGTGTGTTCCAAAAAATGAACCGTATTGTGCGCGATATGAGCAAAAAATTGGATAAGGACGTTCAGCTTGTATTAGTAGGCGAAGATACCGAAGTGGATAAGACCATTGTGGACAGCATCAGCGACCCGATTATGCACCTTGTGCGCAACTGTATGGATCACGGCATTGAAACCAAAGAGGAACGCGCAAAAACCGATAAACCCGCCAAAGGGACGGTTACCCTTTCCGCCCAGAACACCGGCGGTGAGATTTTGATTACGGTTGAAGATGACGGCGCGGGTATCAACCGCGAAGGCGTTTTGCGCAAAGCCAAGAAACAGGGACTTCTGACAAAACCGGAAAATGAATATACCGACAAAGAAGTGAACAACTTCATTTTAATGCCCGGATTCTCTACGAATGAAGTGGTAACCGAATATTCCGGCAGAGGCGTGGGCATGGACGTCGTGAAAAAGAATGTCGAAAAAATCGGCGGCGATGTGACCTTGACCAGTGAAGAAGGAAAAGGCACGAAAATTGTATTTAAAATACCGCTTACGCTCGCGATTGTAAACGGTATGAAAGTTTCGGTCGGGGAAACCATGTTTACCATCCCGATCAGCAACATTAAGCAATCCTTTAAAGTTACAAAGGACGATGTTATTTACGATACCGATAAAAATGAAATTATTATGGTTCGCAATGAGTACTATCCGGTCATCCGCCTGCACGAAACGTTCGGTATTCCAACTGAAATCACCGATATCAGTGAAGGTATCGTGCTGTTAGTGGAAACACACGAAACTACATACTGCATTTTTGCGGATGTTCTTTTGGGCGAACAGCAGGTGGTGGTCAAACCGCTTCCGTCTTATTTGAACAGTTATAATATTAAAGAATTCGGAATATCCGGTTGCGCGATTTTGGGTGACGGCAGTATCAGTCTTATTTTGGATATTCAAAATCTATTCAACAGCAACTGACAGCACCTTATTGCAAAGGGGAACAGGCATGATACGTTTAACCGATAAGGAATTTCTTGATATCGTAAGCTATATCAAATCCAATTACGGTATCAATTTAGAGAAAAAAAGGCAGCTTATTGAGTCCAGAATGTATTCGGTTTTAGCGGAGAAGAATTTAACGAACTTTACCGATTACTTTGCCTTGATTCAGCAGAACAATTCCAACGAAATTACCGCGATGCTCAATAAGCTTACCACCAATCATACCTATTTTCTGCGTGAACCAAGCCATTTTGAATTCATGAAAGAGGTCTTTCTCCCGGAACAGGAAAGAAACAACCGCGAAAAGGATATCCGGATTTGGAGCGCGGGGTGTTCTTCCGGCGAGGAAGCCTATACCACCATTATGACGCTGAAAGACTATTTTGGCTCGCAAAAATGGGACTACCGCATTTTGGCAACCGACATTTCCGCCAAAGTGATGGAAAGTGCGCAGATTGGTGTTTACAGCAAAGAATCCATTAAGGATATTTCGCCTTTGTGGAAACAGAAGTATTTTACCCCAAAGGGTGAGGAACACTACGCATTGAGTGATGAGATAAAAAAGGAAGTCATTTTTAAACCGCTCAATTTAATGGGGAGTTTCTCATTCAAAAAACCGTTTGATTTAATTTTTTGCAGGAATGTTATGATTTATTTTGATCAGCCTACCAAAAACGCACTGATCAATAAGTTTTATGACGTACTGAAACCTGGTGGGTATTTGTTTATTGGGCATTCTGAAACGGTACAAAGGGAGAGTTCAAAATTCAAGTATATTAAGCCTTCGATTTATCAGAAAGGATAGCAAATATGGTCTTACAAGCAATAAGGGTGTTGATTGTGGATGATTCTGCATTCTTTCGGGTCGCTTTGCAAAAAGCCTTGAGCGGTGACCAGCATATTCAAGTGATTGGAACGGCTGCTGACGCGCTTGAAGCGGAGAAAAAGATCAAAGAATTATCACCTGACGTTGTTACAATGGATGTAGAAATGCCGGACATGCGCGGTACGGATTTCTTAAAAAAGATGATTCCGGTCAATCCGGTACCGGTTGTACTGGTGAGTTCTACCAATATCGGTATCTTTGAAGCACTGGATGCCGGAGCGGTGGATTTTGTAAAGAAGCCCAATATTCAAAATGACAGTGATTTTGCTGCTTTTTGCAGCGAGCTGTCGGTGAAAATCAAAATTGCGTCATCAGCGAAGGTTCGCAAGCTGATGGTACAGCCGCCCAGCCGTCCTTTGCCGGAACTGAATATCAGCAGCAATCCCCGAAAGCATGTTATTGCGATCGGTGCCTCCACCGGCGGAACCGAGGCTACTTTGGAAATTTTAAAGCAGCTTCCGCCCGATATACCGGGAATTGTCGTTGTACAGCATATGCCGGCCGGTTTTACCAAAATGTATGCGGAACGTTTGGACCGCATTTGCAAAATTAGTGTTTCCGAGGCACAAAACGGTGATCGTGTGCGGCCGGGCCACGCCATTATTGCCGCTGGGGAAAAACACATGACCTTAAAAAAAGATGCCGCGGGTTATTATGTGCATTGTGAACCGGGCCCAAAGGTGAGCGGACATTGTCCGTCTGTTGATGTATTGTTTAACTCTGTTGCCAAGGCAGCCGGATCTGACGCAGTCGGCGTTATTTTAACCGGTATGGGCAAAGACGGAGCGGAAGGTTTATTGAATATGAGAAAAGCCGGGGCCAGTACGATTGGTCAGGATAAACAATCCTGCGTTGTGTACGGAATGCCAATGGTTGCTTTTGATATCGGTGCTGTGGAAACGCAGGCGCCGTGTCAGGCAATTTCCGGTATTCTCATTCAAAAAATAAATACTTTGGGATGCGCTGATTAAGTCATAGACAGGAATTCAAAGCCGCGAGATTTTTAGGCGGAGCGGCTTTTGAATTCCTTTTATCAGCGTTTCCCTGCAAACCGTAAATTTAAGGGAGAAGTTGAAAAATGATTGGAAATGAGAGTAACACACTGAAAATTCGAAAATCGGCACAGAAAGCTGGAAAAGCGAAATCCATAAAGGCAAAATTACTGATTGGTATGGTCGCGTTAACGTCCAGCATCAGCATTCTGTCGGGGACAATCTTCACAATATTTTTGGCAAACAATTCGAAAGATACAGGCAGTACAGATACAGCCATTACGATTACCGTTGCCTTGACGATTGTATTTATTGTTTTGTCCTGCATTGTTTCGGTCAAGATTGCCGACTCCATTGTAAACCCGATTATCGCCTTGGTGCAGCGTATTGAATCGTTAGCCGACGGTGACCTGCATACGCGTGTTCCGGCGGTGAAAGCGAAGGGCGAAGTTCAGACTCTTTCCACCGCTTTCGCGGATACCATTAATCTGCTGAATGGCTACATAAGTGAAATTTCCCGCATTTTGGGCAATATGTCAAAGGGCGATTTTACCGTTACGATTACACAGGATTACAAAGGGGACTTTGTGGCGATTAAAACGGCTTTGAATACAATTGTCACATCCCTTCATACCATGTTTGTCGATATCAACAAGTCTGCCGATGAAGTGGCAAACGGTGCAAATCAGGTATCAAGCGGCGCACAGGCACTTTCACAGGGTGCTACCGAGCAGGCAAGTACTATTGAGCAGCTTTCCGCTTCCATTCAGGAGATTGCGGATCAAGTCAAACAAAGTGCGGCTAACGCTTCCAGCGCCAACCAGTTTGCGGCTCAGTCCACCCAAGAGGTGGATAACGGCAATGAACATATGAAGCAAATGATTGCCGCTATGGATGAAATCAGCGAATCTTCCAAGCAAATCGGTGCCATCATCAAAGCAATTCAGAATATCGCGTTCCAAACGAACATTCTTGCACTGAATGCGGCAGTGGAAGCGGCTAGAGCCGGTGAAGCCGGCAAGGGTTTCGCTGTTGTTGCGGATGAAGTAAGAAATCTTGCGGGAAAGAGCGCAGAGGCAGCAAAAAATACAACAGCGCTGATTGAAAACTCTATACGCGCAGTTGAAAAGGGTCAGAGAATTGCGGATGAAACGGCAAAATCGCTCAATGCGATTATTGCCGGTACACAGCAGACGAGCGAATTGATTCGCCAAATTTCCGAAAGTGCAAACGAACAGGCAACTTCCATTAATCAGGTGACTCTGGGTGTTGAACAGATTTCCGGCGTGGTGCAGACAAACTCCGCAACGGCAGAGCAAAGTGCAGCAACCAGTGAAGAACTCAGCGGCCAGGCACAATTGCTGAAACAAAATTTGGCACACTTGAAACTTACAAAAACAGAGGAAAAGGCACAGGCTGCCAGAACCTTGAAGTTTTATGAGCAGGCAAATAAAAAGGCCGAGGCAAAAGCAATCGAACCGGCCGCAAAACCGGCTGCACAGGCAGTTGCCGAACCGGTCACTGAAAAGGCTTCTGAACCGGTAGCCACAGTGCCTGCGGAGCCAACTCCGGAAAAAGTTCCAGAACCGGCCGCTGCGCCGACTGTGGAATCCGCCGGTGAACCGGTTACCGAACCGACTGCTACTCCGACTGTGGAACCAGCCGCGGAAGTCGCCAGTGAACCAGTTTCTGGAGTTCTGGTGGAACCTGTCATCGAGTCTGCCCCGGAATCTCTCAATGAGCCCGCTGAGGAGTTAGAGAAAGAACCGGAGCTTGCTGCAGCGGGAGCCGATTCCGACAAGCATTAAGTATTTAATATTGGATAAAAATGGTACTCGCCGTTTCCGGTGAGTACCATTTTTTATCCCTGTACTTTTATCGGGGCTTGCGATTAATGTCTGCGCTCACATAAAATTCTGTCAATCACTTCGTCAAGCAGACGCAAATCGGAAGTATTCAGCTCATCCAGCAAAGAAAGGATTTTCTTTAATGCTTTTGCACTTGAGCAATCGCAGTCAAAATCCTTCTCCCTGTCTTTTCCTCTAAATTCTTCGCCCTGAGATATATTTTCATTCCAGAATTCAGCAGATGATTTCGGCATGTGTTTTCCTCCTTTCCTTAAGCTTATTCCATAATATGTAGATTGTCCGCAACTTGTCCGTAAAATTTGTTTCTATATTCCCGTGCTTTAACCTCGCTTTAACACATATGTAATGAAGAAATAACGGGAAAAGCGGTATAATAAGTCGATGTATGTAATACTAGTTTTCGATAAAAGTGCAGGCAAAGATTCTATTCCATCCATTACGGTGGAATGTCACATCAAAATCCATAACGGAGGGGTACCACATGATAAGCGACCCTGAATTTGAACTGGACAAAATTATAACCAATCGGCAAATTAAAACGGTTTTTCAGCCGATCGTATCCCTGCGCGACGGTTCCGTTTACGGCCATGAGGCGTTGAGCAGAATAACCGGAACAAGCGAAATAACCAATCCGGAAGAATTGTTTCAACTTGCCGGTGCCTACAACCGGTTGTGGGATTTGGAGCTCCTTTGCCGTACTGCAGCTTTGGAAACTGCCTATCTTTTCATGAAACCTCCCTACGACAAAAAGTTATTTTTAAATGTGAACCCCAATGTCATGCATGACGTGAAATTTAGGCAGGGCTTTACAAAAGAATATTTGCAGAAATACGGGATTACACCGGAAAAGATTATTTTTGAAATTACCGAACGAAACGCCATATATGATATGAATGGCTTTAAAGGTACGATTTCGCATTATAAAAATCAAAACTATCAAATTGCCATTGATGACGCGGGAGCGGGTTATTCCGGGCTGAACCTAATCAGCGATATCAATCCGCATTTCATCAAGCTGGATATCAATTTGATTCGCGGAATCGACACGGACAGCATGAAATTTGCCTTGGTAAAAAGTATGATTGAACTTTCACGCATGGCGAACATCTACTTGATTGCCGAGGGAGTGGAGACGAAAGAAGAACTTGCTACACTCATCAATTTGGGCGTTCAGTACGGGCAAGGATATTTCTTTCAAAAACCCGGTGAAGGCATCTCACCGATTGAACCGGATGTCATTGATACATTGACAGAAATAAATCGGAAAAAGAATCATGTCATCGGCAACCAGACCAGCAATGTCTACATAGAAAATTTATGTTCTCGAACCGAAACCGTTTTGCCGTCCGTGAAGGTTGAGACTGTTTTCGATCAGCTGATACGCAGTCCGTCTTCCATCGGATATTGTGTAGTTGAAAACAATATCGTATTGGGTATTGTTTCAAGGGAGAAATTAATTTCCGAAATGAGCGGCAGATACGGGTTCAGCCTTTACCAAAACAGAGAAATTTCCTATTTGATGGACCGGAATTTTCTATCGGTTGACTGTCAAACGCCGATTAATACGGTTTCCAATATCGCGATGGCACGAACCAATGAGAAACTGTACGATTTCATTGTCGTGACCAAAGACGGGAACTATATTGGTACGGTCACCATTAAGGATTTGCTGCAAAAAACCACGGAAATCGAAGTGGATAACGCAAAATATCAAAATCCGCTTTCCGGTTTGCCGGGTAATCTTGCAATTAACCAAAAAATCAGTCACTGCATCTCCTACGGGCAGCCATACAGTATTATTTACATAGATATTGATAATTTCAAGGCGTATAATGACGTGTATGGCTTTGAAAACGGGGATAACATTATTAAACTCTTGGCTACTATCATAACCGTCCGCACCCCGGCGAATCAGTTTGTGGGGCATGTGGGCGGCGACGATTTTGTCATTATTCTGGAAGGCTGCCAAAGCGTTACGATCTGCGAGGATATTATCCGTGATTTTGAAAGGGATGCATTAAAATACTACAACCAGTATGATATTAAAAACGGCTATATTATCACGGAAAACCGACATGGGGCAGTTGAAAAATTCCCCCTTCTGTCTTTGTCCATTGCGGGAATTTCCAACAAAAAGGCCAAATTCCGAAATATGTATGAATTGACGCAGGAACTGGCAAAAATTAAGAAGAAAAGTAAACAGCAGGCCGGAAGCTGCTGCTGCTGGTACAGTTGATAAGTGAAAAGCTCCGCGCAAAAGGCATACATTTCGCCTTTTGCGCGGAGCTTTTTGCTGACGGAGATGCACTGCTGATGTGTCTATATTTTCTCTAATATAATCCGAATAGAGCCGAAGTCTTCCGTCATCGGCGGCAGTTTTAATCCGGCTTTCATAAGTACCGTGCCCGAGTATACCAGTTTGGTCTGCATATCCAGGTAGTCAGCGTTTTCATCCAATCCCCGCAGCTTTAACACAGGAACTTTTGTATTCATGTCATTCAGAATCTTAAAGTAGGATACGATCGCTTGCGTTTTATCCTTGGAAACCATCATAGAGGCACATTCTTTTCCGCCGAGCGGGCTGATCAAACGGTAAAAATCACCGTCTGAATTCAGGCGGCGGTATTTTTTGTACTCGGCAATCTGTGCGCGTACCGCATCTTTCTCTTGTTTACTTAATTTGCCCAAATCCATTTCATAGCCGAAGGCTCCGCCTTGCATCGCCACAGCAAACCTCGTCGCAATCGGCTCCATTCTGCCGACTTGATGATTCGGCACTTCTGAAACATGGCACCCCATAACGGCGGGCGGATAAACCAAGGACGCGCCATGTTGGATGGTAAGTCTTTGAATCGCGTCCGTGTCGTCGCTTGTCCATACCTGGGGCATATAGGAGAGCATGCCTGGGTCAAAGCGTCCGCCGCCACTCGCACAGCTTTCGAACAAGATATTGGGGAAGCGCTGCGTAATCGTCTCTAAAATTTCGTACAATCCAAGCATATAGCGGTGGGGCAGTTCACCGAAGCGATCCGGCGTAAGCTGGGCAGAACCAATTTCCTGCATATTGCGGTTCATATCCCACTTTACATAGGAGATGTCCGCGCTGCTAAAAATGGCGGTCATACGCTCAATGATATAATCCCGCACATCTTTGCGCGACAAATCCAGAATCAGCTGGTTGCGCGTCAGGCTGGCTTTACGATGCGGCTGGCATAAACACCAGTCGGGGTGTGCATGGTACAAATCGCTTACCGGACAGATCATTTCCGGTTCTACCCAAATGCCAAACTTCATGCCAAGCTTTTTAATATTTTCCACTAAGGTGTTTAGGCTGCACCCAAGCTTTTCTTCATTCACATACCAGTCGCCCAACGAGCTTGTGTCGTCGTATCGTTTGCCAAACCAGCCGTCATCCAATACAAAAAGTTCAATGCCCAATTCCGCCGCGCTTTTCGCGACACCCATTAGTCGCTCATGGTCAAAATCAAAATAAACGGCTTCCCATGTATTGACAAGCACAGGGCGCGGTTTATTACGCCAAATGCCTCTGCACAAATGCTTGCGGTATAAATCGTGATAAGAACGTGACAGTTCGCCAAACCCGTTTGCGGAATAAACCAAAACCGCTTCGGGTGTTGGAAAGTTTTCGCCTGGGGCAAGATTCCACTTAAAAGCCCGGTCATTGATACCGGCGTTCACGCGCAGTGCCTCGTTCGCGTCCACGTCAGACTCAATCAGAAAATTTCCGCTGTATACAAGGCTTACGCCATACACTTCACCGTTCGCTTCGGTGCAGTCCTTTGCGGCAAAAGCAGCAAAAGGGTTATGCTGATGTCCAGAAGCACCCTTAAAACTGCTGATCGATTGCGTACAATGCGAAATTGGCATTTTTTCAAGATTGAATTCCCGCGCCCACGCGCCGTGCAGATGAACAAAATCCATGTTTATGGACGGCAGATTTAAGCTTGCGCTCATCACTTTTGTAAGAGCAGTGTTCCTACTCCCTTCGTTTTTGATGACTGCCCAACGCGTAATTACATTGTAAGACTGAAAAGCGGTGTAATATAAGTCTACCGCAATGTTTTGTTCACAGTCCTTTAAGGCAACCACCAGCGTCTGAGCTTCCTTATTGTCCGCATAGGTATGCGGCAGATTGGCAATCGGTGGTTTCCCTGCAAGAATCTCATAAGATTGGTAGCGAAGGTCCAACACGTTGTCGCCGTTTTCGCTGATTACTGAAAGAGCCGCCGGACGCAAGTCACCCATACCGCTGCCCGAATATTCCAAACTGGCTCTGTCTAGTGCGAGTTCTTCCTGAAAAGTGCCCCGGAAATTCACGTGGCTTTCACGGTCAATCAGCGATGTCATGGCATTGTCACCTAATTTTGAACCGTAATAAAAATGAATGAGCAGTCCGCTTTTGCTTACCCCGAATACATAAGAGCTTGTTCCTGCATCTAATTTAAAAACAGGCTGAAAACACGCGCGGTCGTCCATGTAAGAGTTTATCAAATTCTTTTCCTCCGTTTAATAAAGAATAGGTCACAGAATGGTTACCAGGTTTATGTCAAAACGCGAAAAGCAAGGCTTTGCTTCGGTTTTACTCGTGAAATCCTTTGCCGATGATTTCGCTGGTGTTCGTAATCAAAAGGAATGCGTCCGGTTCTACCGATTTGATATACTCTCGGAGTTGTACGGCCTGTGGGCGCCGCAGCGCGGTATAAACGATATATTTGTGATTATGCGAATAAGCTCCCGTTGCCTCACAGATGGTTGCACCGCGGCTTAACTTATTTACGATAAAATCACAGATGGGCTCCGGGTTGGAACAGACCACGTTGAAGTATTTGCACAGGTTGATATTTTCAATTACATTGTCGATTACCAATGATTTTGCCATTAAACCGAGGAAGGAAAACAGAACCGTTTTGACATTAAAGACAAAGAAAGCGGAGAATGTAATCAACAGATCGCTTAAAAACAGAGCACGTCCAATATCCAAACTGGTATATTTTCTTAAAATCATGGCGGCAATATCGGTTCCACCGCTGGAGGCACCGATGTTGAAAAGAATGGCGGAGCCGAATGCGGGGAGCGCGACCGCAAATATCAGGTCAAGCATCGGTTCGTCGGTAATCGGCTTTTTCATAGGATAAACCTGTTCCAAAACGGAAAGACCCACGGAAAGCAGAATACTGGAGTAAATGGTTTTCACCGCGAATTTTCTGCCCAGAAACACAAAGCCAAGCAACAGCAGAGCGATATTTAAAATGAGATTTATGGTCGCGGGAGTAACGGGAAGAACTTTGCCGAGAACAACTGCAAGGCCGGTAACACCGCCAAATGTAAAATTATCAGGAAATTTAAAAAAATACACGCCGACAATGATAATCAGTGTGCTGATGGTAATCAGAGCATACTCTTTGATTACTGCCGGTGTTAGAACGGTTTTATGTTTCATGTGCTAAGCCTCCGCTGCATTCAAATTCATTCCATACATAACTCCAGATTGATATAAAGCATTTTTACGGGGAGGCGCAGAGGGGAGACAGATGCCCCCCTGCGCAAAGCGTAATATGAAAAAGCTGGAGCTTATAAACGGTTTTCACTATTATATGGAATTCATGCGGAGATTAAAAGCGGGATTTTATCTTTTTTGTTTATGCGCTTTCCTGTGCGTTGTCGTATTGTGCCATGTAGAGATTGTAATAATACCCCTTTTTCTGCATGAGTTCATCGTGTGTACCGCTTTCCATTATTTTGCCGTCGTCTATGTACATAATGCGGCTGCAGCTTTTTATGGTGGAAAGACGGTGCGCAATGATAAAGGAAGTACGACCTTTCAGCAGGGTATTGATTCCTTGCTGCACAAGCTGTTCGGTGGCGGTATCAATGGAAGAAGTTGCTTCATCCAGTACCAGAATTTTTGGGTCGGAAAGCAGGGTACGCGCAAAAGCAAGCAACTGCTTTTGACCTTGTGAAAGTCCACCGCCGCGTTCCTTCACTTCCGTTTCGTAGTCGTTTTTCATTTTGCGGATGAATTCATCCGCATGCAGCAGTTTGGCCGCGCGGATTACTTCCTCGTCGGTCGCATCCAGCTTGCCGTAGCGGATGTTGTCCGCGATAGTGCCGGAAAATATGAAGCTGTCCTGCAGCATAATGCCCATTTGACTGCGCAGCGAATGAAGCGTTACGTCCATTACACTGTGGCCGTCAATCCAAACTTTACCGTCTTCAATGTTATAAAAACGGCTGATTAAATTTACGATCGTTGTTTTGCCCGCGCCCGTGGGACCAACAATAGCAATGCTTTCTCCTGCGTTCGCCTCAAAGCTGACATCCTTTAATATACGTTGACCTGGTTCATAGCCAAAACTCACATGGTCAAACTGTACGTTGCCGCGAATAGGAGGCATCTCATAGGCATCCGGTGCATCCTCAATCACGGACGGCTCATTCATGGTTTCAAAAATGCGCTCCAAATACGACACGGCATTAATGAAGTTGTTATAAATATTGGCAAGGTTCACGATTGGCTGCCAAAAGCGGGAAGCATAAGTACCCATTGCCAAAAGAACGCCGAACGATACCATTGGATTCATCCAGTAAGCACCCGCTATGTAAACGAGGGACAGTACCACCTGTGAGATGATTTCAGGAGTGAACCAGACAGTATTGGAAACATAAATCGCGCTCATCCAGGTTTTGCGGCGTTCCTCCATCAATCGGTTGAAAACGCCTAAATTTTCATCCTGCCGCACAAACGCCTGCGTAACTTTTGCACCTTCAATGGATTCCTGCACAAATGCGTTTACGTTGGAGTTTTTGTTGCTTACCGCCTGCCACGCCCGGCGCTGTTTCGGCTTAATGCTCCAAATAAACGCGCCTACAACCGGCAGGCCGGCTACGGTAATCGCGGCCAGCGGTACGCTGACCTGAAACATGAAAATGATGATAAACACAATGTTGATGATTTCAATAATAAAGTTCAAAATTCCGTTGGAAAGCGCATCTGAAACCGAGTTGACATAGTGCACGACGCGCACAAGAATTTTGCCCTGGGGGCGGTTGTCATAATAGGAAAAGGGAAGTGTCTGCAAATGGTCAAACAAGTCTTTGCGGATGTCATGGACGATATTCTGCCCGACTTTTGCGACAATGACGGTGCGAATGGCATTAAAGCCAACATTTACCAGAATGGTAACAGCCAGCAGAACGCAAAGCTGAATCAGGTACTGCACATCCTTGTGCGGAATGGCCACATCCATTGCCTTCTGAATAAGCATAGGACCGGTTAAACCGATGATGCTTCCTGCTGCGCTGAGCAGCAGTGCCAAAATCATGCTCCATTTGTAGCGGCCGACATAGACCGCGCAGTTTTTCAAGTTTTCAATATTAAAAGGGCTTTCCAGCTCTTCATCCACATCAAAACGGTTACGCGCCAATCGGTTCACCTTCTTCCACATTGTTTTGCAGCGCCCAAATACGGTAGTAATAACCGCGCTGTTTCAGCAGTTCGCGGTGGGTGCCCTGCTCCACAATTTTTCCTTCGTCTAAAATCAGTATTTCGTCCGCGTCTTTTACCGAAGAAACCCGCTGTGCAATGATAATTTTGGTGCACGTAAAGTCAAGGCTGCGCAGATGCTCCTGAATATACTGTTCTGTTTCCATATCAACGGCAGAAGTTGTGTCATCCAAAATCAGGACGGACGGCTTTACCGCCAGTGCACGCGCAAGGGAAATACGCTGGCGCTGTCCGCCGGAAAGTCCAACGCCGCGTTCTCCGATTAAAGTGTCATAGCCCTGCTCCGTGCGGCGGATAAAATCATCCGCATCCGCTGTAACCGCGTATTTTTCCACATCCGCAAACGGTAAATCTACGTTTCCGTAAGCGATGTTTCCTTCTATGGTGTCCGAGAACAGGAATACATCCTGCATGGCCATTCCAACGGAGCCGCGCAGAGCGGAAAGCGTGTAGTCCTGTACGTTTTTACCGTCTAACAGCACTTCTCCTTCGGATGCGTCATAAATACGGGAGATTAGGTTTACCAAGGTCGTTTTACCCGCTCCGGTGGTACCCATTATGCCCAGCGTTTTGCCGGATTCAATTTTAAAATTGATATGGTCGAGCAACGTATTCCCGTTGATTGCAAACGAAACGTTATTAAATTCCAAATCGCCTTTCAGCCGCCTTTCGATGGCTTTTGCACCGCTGCGGTCAATAATCCGCGGCTGCGCATAGAAAATCTCAATCACCATTTCGCAGGAGGCAAAAAAGCGCTGAATATCGTTAATCAGCAGACCTAAATTTTTCAGCGGGTTTGCAAGAGCCCAGGTAAGGGACGAAAACGCGAGCATTTGACCAGCGGTGAGCTTGCCGTTTATCATAAAGATACCGCCTACAAGGAGCGAAGTTACGGTGAGTGACTGGGAGAGAAGGTCAATTATCGGCTGAAATTTTACGCCGACATAAGCGGTTTTCAGATTCATTTTGCGATAATCTTCATTTTTTTCCTCAAATTTTTGCTTTTCGTATTCTTCCGTGGCAAACGCCTTTACTACGCGGTTACCAGCAATGTTTTCCTGCGCCACGGTATTGAGTTTGCTGAGTTTTTCACGCAGCGTGACATACATAGGGTTAATGATTTTTGAAAACAAGCGTGTAATCAAAAGAATAATCGGTGTAATTGCTGCCAGGCATAAGGTCAGCTCTACGTTTACGGTAAGCAGAAAAATAATGGTAACTGCAAAAATAACTACAGAATCCACCACGTTGTAAGAAATCCATGCCGTGGAGTGGCGTATCAAATCCAAATCGTTGGTCATGCGTGTCATTAAATCGCCGGTACGGATTCTGCCGTAAAAAATGTAGTCCTGGTTTTGAATCACCTCATACAGGCGGCGGCGTACATCATCCAGCATTTGCTGGCTGTTTTTTTCAAGAAATACAATCATAATATAGCGCAGGCCTACCCGAATAAGCTGTACGGCCATCATTATTCCTAGCAGCGGCAGCAGCTTAGCCGTATTGTGCGGCGTGATGACTTCATCAATGAGTTTTTGTGAGAGCATGGGGTTAATAATCAGCATACTCGAGGTAATTGCCGACAGGATAAGGCCAATCACAAACAAGTGCCTTTTTTTGCCCATGTATTTCCACAGCCATCTTAATTTGAACATATTGGTTTCTCCATTCTTCCGGCATTCAATTGCACCGGAAAAGCAAAATCGGTTGCGGTAGAAAGCTAAATTTTGCCGAGCCGCAGAAATATATTTTGAATTGAGATTTACACTCGAAAGGATTATAATCAATTCAGTACAGATTTTCGTGTCAACTAACTAAAGTTTCGTGACAAAAATTGCTGGGTTTCAGGAGGAATGAAAATGCAGGGAATGTACGAGATTTATCGTGACAATTTAAAGTACCCGACTTTTTGGGTAGAACACAACAGTAATGGTGCCTATCCGCTGCATTTCCACAGCAGCCTTGAACTTTTATATGTTATCGGCGGCAACATGAAAGCCTTTATTAACGGGAAATCTTATTCAGCCAAAAAAGACGAGCTTTTCGTTTCTTCCAGTTATTTTACGCACCATTACAACTCCGAAAACCAGTCGGATGCGATCATGCTGATTATCCCTTTGGACTTTATTCCAACCTACGGCACGATTCTTTCCAAAAAAGTTTTTTCCCAATGTCTGTGCAAAGACAAAGAAACGAATGCGGAAATACTGCACTGTTTACAGCAGTTGCTTACCTACCGTGAGTGCACGGAGCGTACGGAAAATATTATTAAGGGATATGTTTCGGTCATTATCGGTATGCTGGTAAACAATATCGGATTAACCGATATTGATGACAAAGGCACTTCGCTGTCCAAAGACATTTTAATGTATCTGCAAAATAACTATCTTTCTCCGGTTTCACTGGACATTCTGGCGCATGATTTTGGTTACAGCAAATACCGCTTTTCCCACATCTTCAGCGCGTATTTCGGCTGCGGTCTCACCGAATATGTAAATACGCTGCGCGCACGGCATGCGGCAAACCTGCTCATGACAAGCGACAGTCCGCTTATTGAAGTGGCTATGAACTCCGGCTTTGAGAGTATGCGGACCTTTTACCGCAGCTTTAAGTTTTGCTTTGGCGTAACGCCGTCGCGTTACCGCACAAATTACATAGACGTGCAGCAGTCGGGTAAACGATAAAATTATTGTTTCAAGGAGAGATGTTTATGACACAGGCAAATACCAGTACCATTCACAAGATAAAGCCGGGCCGCTACCGCCATTTCAAAGGTAACGAATACTTAGTTCTGTATGTCGCACGACATTCTGAAACTCTGGAAGAAATGGTTGTATATCAGGCTTTGTATGGGGAGCGCGGTATTTGGGTTCGCCCCGCATCTATGTGGAACGAGCTGGTGGAACGTGACGGAAAGACTTTCCCGCGTTTTACCTATATAGGAGAAAAATCCGATGAATAATCGAATCTGGTCACCGGAAAACTACGCGCTGTTTCTGGAAGAACTAAAGGATCAGGCGGACGAAAAATACAGGGCGTTTAACCAAAAGCTGATACCGAACAGCAAGCCGATGCTGGGCATTCGGCTGCCAAAGCTGCGCGCACTTGGAAAAGAAATCGCAAAAGGGGATTGGCGTAGGTATCTCAAAGCTGCTCAAAGTCAAAGCACATATTATGAAGAAGTTATGCTGCATGGAATTGTCATTGGTGCCGTAAAAGCGGATATTACCGAAATTTTACCGCTGGTTGCCGCCTTTGTGCCGAGTATTGATAATTGGGGCATATGCGACAGTTTTTGTGCCGGACTGAAAATTACGGCAAAACATAAAAAAGAAGTCTTTGCCTTTTTGCAGGAGTACCTGCAGTCGGACAAAGAATTCTTTCTTCGGTTTGCGGTTGTATTGCTGATGGATTTTTATGTTGAAGCGGAATACATCGACCGGCTGCTTCCGATTTTCTTTCAAATCCGTCATGAGGGGTATTATGTGAAAATGGCAGTGGCTTGGGCAATTTCAGTCTGCTTCGTAAAGTTTGAGCAAAAGACGATGATTTATTTAAAAAACAATTCGCTGGATAATTTCACCTATAATAAGGCTCTGCAAAAAATACTGGAGTCTTACCGCGTAACAGACGAAACGAAAGTATTGATCCGCAGTATGAAACGAAACTGAATTTTTCCAAAATTAAGAGGAAGTCGCATTTCGGTTTGACCGGGGGTTTCTCTATACAAATAAGAGAAGGGAGGGGCATAACCCTCTCCCTTCAAAAATATCTGATCTTAGCACAGTTGGTGCCTAATCAATTACGTGGTGGCTGCACCACTTTTTCCCTTTGTACCGGGTGTAGAAAATAATTCCACGCACGCCCCATTCGGCATCCATGGCAACCCATACGCCCAAAATTCCGAAATGCAGCACGATGCCCAGCAGATAGCCAAGTACAACACGGAACAGCCACATGGAAAGCATGGAAACGATTGAAGTGAATTTCGAATCTCCCGCCGCGCGCAGGGCAGCCGGTGTAAGAAAACTGATTGGCCAAACAAACGGCTGGACAATTGCGGTAATGAGTACAATTTCAAAAACTTCGGGAATAATTTCTGGCGGCGGTGAAAATAGCTGAATCAGAATCGGGAACAGCGGAAGAAGAACGACTGCCGTTATAGCGCAGAAAAAAGACGCTGCCCCCAAAAAAGAACGGATGAATTTACGGGCGTCTTTTATATCGCGCCGCCCCATGCATTGCCCAACTACGGTAACAACCGTTAGACACAAGGCGTTCGCACTGATTTGCAGCAGATTTACGAGCGAACCGCTGATGGCGTTGACCGCCATGGAAAGCGTACCGAGCTGCACGATGAAGGTTTGGGTCAGTATTTTGCCGCCGTTGAAAAACATCTGTTCCGCGGCGAAAGGAATACCAATATATAAAATTCGTTTGATAATAGAAAAATCTACATGGAATACATCTTTTAAGTGGAAATTGAGCGAATGGTTGAACTTTATCAGATAAACCAGTGCGCACACCAACCCGAACCAACGAGCCAGATTTAATGAAATAACCATACCCAAAACGCCCATGTGAAGAATATTGATAAAGACAACATTCAAAAAAACATAGGACAGGTTTAAAATCAACGAAAGTGTCAAGGAAGATTTGGTTTTGCCGATGCCTCTCAGCGCACCGCATACGGCTTCCATGACAGCGATGCCAGGGTAAGAAATACAACTGCCGATTAAGTAAATTCTTGCGTTGTGGAATACGGCCGCTTCTGCCTGCCCGAACAGCAGATTAAGCGTACCAGTATGAAAAACAATCACCAGTATGCTAATGGTGACTGCGAGCGTCGCAACCGATGTAATGGCACCGGCCGTGGATTTTGATACCATCGCGTCGTTTTGAACGCCTTTATATTGCGCGATTACCACGGTGCCGCCGGTTGCCACCGCAATAAACACGTTGACTAAAAATATATTCAGGGAGTCTACCATGTTAACTGCGCTGACCGCTGCTACTCCGGAGGAACTTACCATGGCGGTGTTGAGCAGATTTAAGCATATGATAAAGGCTTGGTCAATTAAAATCGGGATAAAAATAGCGATAACTTGCCGATAGTTCATGGATTGACCGGAAAAAAACTTATCGAGCAAGCAGACAATTTTTTGCTTATATTTGGCCAAATGTTCAACTTCCTTTTTGAAAATTACTCCCATTCTAGCATATTTCCGGCTTGTAAAAAACCATTTTTAGAATATAAAACCAAAAAGTCAAGTTCTGTCGTTTTTTGATGAAAATTTTACTTTTCACAATTAGCCATCCGCTTTTTGTTTGGGGCAGACAAAACAGCAGCTTTCTGCCGTGTTTCATTCTGCGGCAGGAAACTGCTGTTCCATTTAGCCTATTCTGTTGTTTCATGTTTGCTTATGTTTGCAGTTTATATTTCGTGATATCATTTGCACAAAGGAGGACTGCGTTTTTATTTTTTTGCCATTCTATTTTTGAGGCGGCGGTCAGTGACCACATATGCATTTGATCGTTATAGATTTCCAAAGACGCGGCGTTCTGTTTGTGTTCCAAACTCTGTATCGGGCAGCCGGTACAAGGTTCCTGACGGTTCCGCAAAGCAACATAACATTTTTCTCCCGGTTTAATGTCGGGATATAAATCGCGTGCCTTTTGATTCATATACAGTAAACGATAATCGGTTTGGTCAATTACATAGGTAAGGCTGGGAATATGGTCCAGCAGAAGTTCATTATGCAGAAAAGCATCATTTTGTTCACCGCTCTCCTCTGCTTTTGCGCTATCTGCTTCCAAACAGAGGCAAGTATCGTATTCTTCCTGATAAAATGCGTAATTGCTTTTCCCAAATCGTTTCGCATGATACAGGGCAACATCCGCTTTTTTATAAAGTTCCTGATATGTAGAGCCGTCCGTGGGATAAATGGCGATTCCGATACTGCCGGAAATTGCGTAGTCGTTTTTCTCGCCGGTTAGGGTTTGCTTTAATAATGCGCAGAAAGCTTCCGCTTTCTCTTTTACTACTTTGTCGGAACTGAAATCTTTCATTAGAATCATAAATTCATCGCCGCCGATTCGACCGACAACGTCAGAACCGCGGAATAATTTTTTTATTTTGGGGGCAATGTCGTGCAAAACAGTGTCACCGCACATATGACCTAAATTGTCATTGATGGCCTTGAAATTGTCGACATCCATAATAAACAAAGCGTGTCGGCAGCCGATACTGCTTTTTAGACAGGCAGTAATCAGCCTTTCGGTGGTGACCTTATTATACAGGCTGGTCAACGGGTCGTTTTGCGCTTTTGCCTGAAGATTCAGCGTTTCTTTTTTCTGTTTGTCAATATCAATGATTTTACCGATTGCTTTCACCGGTTTATGGTTATTGTCAAATATGGTAGTTGCCCTTACCCGGCACCAAATATAGTCCCCTTTGAAAGGTTTAACGCGCAGTTCACATTCTTCATAGGGCTTGCCGCCGGTCACATCTTCACAAAGTTTTAACAGCATTTCTAAATCGTTTGCATGCACAGCGGTACTGTTAACTATCCTTTGCGGAAAATTGCTGACGATATAGTCATAGCCCAATTTCCTTTTGATATTGCTGCTGAATACAATCGCGCGATTTATAAAATTATAGTCAAATATAATGCTGTCGGTTTGTTCGGTGACAATCCGATAGCGTTCATTGCTAATGCGGAGCTCTTCATTGCTTTTCAGCAGGGCTTTCCGGTTTTGTCCCAGGTAGACCAGAACATAAAGAACGGCCAACACCGTAAAACCGATCATTTTTATGCAGAGCCAAAAAGATGCCTGTGCAATTCCAGCATCGGCTGTTTTTACACTGCTGCTGAGCAGAACGGAAAAATCCTGAATGGAGAGGATAGCAATCGAGAAAAGCAGAACAATGAGAACAAATCCAAACAGATTGTTCATCTTCCCTGTCTTCAAGATGTCCACCCCTTAATCTGCAAAAATTTCCACATATTGCCTAACAAATTTTATTATAGCTTTTTATTTAAAAAAAACAAGTCGAAACGTATAAAAATGTGCTGGCTTGCTAAAATTTTCGTAAATTTCCTTTAAAGGTAGGTTTTTACTATTATGTATGTATTGCCTAGCAATAAGCAAATGTGCAAAATAGATTATATAATAATAAATAAGGTTGCTTAATTATTGTACTTAAGCAGCCTTTCTTTCTATATGTATACACTTACTTTGATTTTACATCCTGCATATTCGGGTAAATTTTCTTTAAATAAGCATCGGTATAATGTTGATCCAGAAAAATTTCTATGCTGTTTCTGGGCGGAATATTCTGATGACGTACATTTTGGCGGTATACAGCCGCCGCTGAAACCAGAATATCAAATATAAGAAAGGCTGTAAAAATCCATGTAATCCAGCGACCGACAGTGTTTGGAATTTTTTCAATCAAACGGCTTAAATAGGGGAATGTCTGTTTAATATAAACCATACCTAAAAGTCCCCAGCAAATGGAATAGGTCAAATCGGTTCGGCCTTGCAGATTAAAGGGAGATGCATTGTATTCCCACGAAACCGTGCCGAAAATAAGCTGCTGCGCCCAGGAACATGCATACTCAAAAAAACCTCCGATTACGGCGCTTGCAAAAAAAATAAGGATGGCGTTGATATGACGGATTTTGTATAGGAGCAAGGTAATGAAAACCGCACCTAACCCGTAAATAGGGGTAAACGGGCCGTAGATAAGGCCCTGACGGCATTCGATAAACCCTTGGGTAATATAGCACCAAAGCATCTCCAGACAGCATCCGACAAAGCTGAAAAGAAAGAAAATCCAGGCAAGCTTATAAAAATTAATGCCGTATGCAAAAGATGCCGGATTTCCATCCCCCTGCGCGGCAGATTTTCTTACAATTGCTGTTTTTGTATTTATCATTTTGCAGCTCCTGTTCTCCCCAATAAGATTATTCTAATTTTACTATATTTTCCCATATTATGCAAAACCTTTATGAAATATAACAACTTAATTCCCAATTGAAACAATTTTAAAACGTATTATTGTACTAATAACGTAATACAATAATACACTGATTTTCTTCTTTTGTCAACAGTGGAATTATAGTTAAAGTCAGTGAACAATTTCGGGAATTCGGCAAGAAGTACAGAAAGACCACAACCCGTAGTTTTGTTTACGGGCTGCGGTCCTTTGTTAATTACGGAATATTCAAATATATGTATTATCGGTAAGCATATATATTGTAGGTTTGTGCACTGAACGGCAGCTCCAGGTTGCATGCTTGCAGCAGACTTACGTTTCGCAGAAGCGTCTGTGTGCTGCCGTATGCGTACACATTGCCTTCTTTTAATACAATCACCTTACCGCACAGCGTCAGTGCCAAGTCTAAATCGTGGGTTGCGATGAGCTTTGTGTGGTGCAGTGCTTGCAGACTGTTCATTAGGCAGTACCGTGCTTTTGCGTCCAAAAAAGCGGTTGGGTCGTCCAAAATTAGGATGCTCGGCTGTTTGGCAAGTACAGCTGCAATGTCGACCATACGCTGCTCCCCTAAGGAAAGCGTATCCATGTTTCGTTTTGCAAGCGGCTTCAAATGCATGGTTTCAATCGCGTAAGCGGTCAAATCGTTTACTTCCGCTTTGCTGTATCCGCAGCCGCGGGGGGAAGCTGCAATATAATTCTTTACGGTGCTGTCTGCCGAATGGCTATGCTGTTGCCCAATGTATCCGATTTTTCTTTGAAGTAAGGTGAGGGAATCCGTCTGAACGGGAATTCCGTCCGCCATAATGCTGCCTTTTCCTGCGGCAAGCCGACCCGCGGCCAGCTTCAGCAAGGTGGATTTTCCCGCGCCGTTTGCACCCGCTACTGCTACATTTTCTCCGTGAGGGATTTTTAAATGAATGTTGTGAACGGCCGACTGGCCTTCGGTGTAGGCAAAGCAGACATGTTCGAATAAAATCAAGGCAATCCCTCCGTTTTTTATATGGTTTCCCCGTAAAACAGACATCGGAAGGGAAGCCGTATAGTTAACTGCGGTTTGAAAAATCGGAATTGTGTTTTGCCGAAATCCGAACCGCTTTTATCAAACGAACTGCGGATGAAACCATTAAAATCCCAAGTGCCAAAGCGCCTGCGATGCCAAGCGTATGCAGACCGGTCTGTTCAAATGCCGGAATGTTGCCGTTGAGGCAGTATTCCATGGTGTAGTAGATGCCGCCCCCCGGAACAAGGGGAATCAGTGCGACAATCAAATAAATAGTGACCGGAACTTTGTTTACCCTTGCCATAATTTCCGAATAGATGGCAATGACAATGGCGGCAAAAAAGTATTCGTAAATCTGCCGGTGCAGACCGCTGCAAAGCAGGTAGACAAACCAGCCGATGGCACCGCCCAAAGCAACGGGAATCAATTTTTTTCCATGAATATTGTAAACAATGGCAATAAAAAAGCATGCGGCAAATGCGTAAAGGCAAGGTAAAAGCATTTCCATGCGTCAGGCCCCCCCTATCATGCGGATTGCCGAAAAGGCAATTCCGGTTCCAAGCGCGAGGGCAACCGCGATGAACAGCGCCTCGGTGAATTTGGAAAGTCCCGCGACAAGGTCTCCGGCTATAATATCACTGATGGCGTAGGTTATGGCAACACCCGGTACCAAATTCATAAAAGTACCGATGATGATTTTATCGGCATTTACGGCAAGATGCAGTTTTACCGCAAGAATGGCAAGAATGGAAGCAAGGCAGCTTGCGACAACATACATAAAAAACTGGTTGGTGTGGAACTTGTCCATTTTTACAAGCACCAGCTTGATGGAAGCGCCCGGTATCAGGGCACAGCAGGCATCCGCAAGATTCCCCCCGAAGAACAGCGTAAGTGTAAAGGCAACAATGGCATAGGCGGCAACCTGCAGCGGCAGTCCATAAACCGGGCGCTGCCGGATTCGTTCCAATTCTTCTTCGATTATTTTATAGTCCGGCGTATCCTTGCAAATCGAGCGGCAAAGCTGATTGAGCTGAATAATTTTATCAAAGTTCGTATTGCGGCAGTACAGTCTTCTGGTTCTTGTCAGCGAGCGGCCGTCTTCCGTACATACTGTCGCGATGATGCAGTTCGTAATGGCGTATACGTCTCCGTCCACTCCGTAGGCTTTAAAAATGCGGTGCATGGATTCTTCCACACGATAAATTTCGGCTCCGCTTTCCAGCAGCGAATAGCCGATATCGGATGATATATTTAACAGCTTGTCATAATTCATATTTTGTGCTCCAAAAATTTCTCCGTGTTATTTTCAGTATACCATACTTGCGGCGAATAATGAACAAGAATTATGGGTTACCAAATAATATAATTTCCTGGATTAAAAACAGAGAAAATTGTCTCCTTTTTTGTGAAATAAGCCGGTTTTTATTAAGATTCCGGCATTTTTGCGTAAATATTTTGAAACGGTTTCATTTTATGTTATAATAACTTCTATGTGGTCTTTTATATATAGCAAAATAAAATAATTTGTATACCTTTTTTCCGTTCTGTTGCGCCTCTGTGGAACTGCCCCTTTATGTTCCGCTTGCACGAAGGTTTGCTGATTAGAGAAAGGTGATATATCAAATCGATTGTTTATTATATATAAAAATAAAAATCATAATTAAATCTCGTTTTAACTAAAGAAAGAATTTCCTTATTAGATGTTCGATAATTTGTAAGATTTTTAAAAGATCATGATAAAACACAACAAATTCTTTGGAGGAAATATGATTAAAGTATCCGATTTAAGTTTGGGCTTTGACGGTCAAAACTTATTTTCTCACGTCAATCTTCTGTTTACGGCCGGTAACTGTTACGGTGTAATCGGTGCAAACGGCGCGGGAAAATCCACGTTTTTAAAGATACTTTCCGGTGAACTGGAGCCCACAAAAGGCGAGGTCGCCATCAACCCAAAACTGCGCATGTCGGTTTTAAAGCAGGACCATTACGCGTTTGACGCGTTTACTGTGCTGGAAACCATCATGCAGGGCAACCCCAGACTCTTTGAGGTGGCCAAGCAAAAGGACGAATTATACGCAAAAGAAGATTTCAGCGACGCGGACGGCGAACTTGCGGCGGACCTGGAAGCGGAATTTGCCGAAATGAACGGATGGGATGCTGAAACCGAAGCAGGCAAACTTTTACAGGGCTTAGGTCTTGACACGTCCATGCTCTACTCACAGATGAGTTCCTTGACCGGCAGCGAAAAAGTGAAGGTTCTGCTTGCGCAGGCTCTGTTTGGTCAACCGGATATTATTCTGTTGGACGAGCCGACGAACGGTCTGGATGTCAAATCAATTATGTGGCTTGAAAATTTCCTTTCAGAATTTATTGGCACGGTTATCGTCGTATCGCATGACCGCTATTTTCTAAATGATGTCTGCACCCATATTGTAGATATTGATTACACAAAAATCAAGCTTTACGTCGGCAACTACGACTTCTGGTACGAATCCAGTCAGTTGATGCAGCGTATCATGCGGGATCAGAATAAAAAGGCGGAAGATAAAATCAAGGAGCTGCAAAACTTTATTCAGCGCTTTTCCGCCAACAAGTCAAAATCCAGACAGGCAACTTCCCGTAAAAAGCTGCTCGATAAAATTTCGGTGGAGGAAATGCCCGCGTCATCCCGCCGTTACCCGTATGTTGGATTCCAGATGGACCGCGAGCCGGGCAAGGAAATCCTGACTGTAGAAAACCTCAGCAAAACGGTGGATGGCGTAAAGGTGCTCAACCATGTCAGCTTCCGCGTGAACAAGGGCGATAAAATCGCGTTTGTCAGTAATAACGAAATCGCCAATACGACGCTGTTTAAAATTTTGATGGAAGAACTCGAACCGGATGAAGGCAGCTTCAAATGGGGTGTCAGCACCAGTCAGTCCTATTTCCCGCAGGATAACTCCGCATTCTTTAATGATTGTGAAATGAGTATTATCAAGTGGCTGGAGCAATATTCGAAGGATACCACCGAAACCTATCTTCGCGGCTTTTTGGGAAAAATGCTTTTTTCCGGTGAGGATGTGCAAAAGCCCGTCAATGTGCTTTCCGGCGGAGAAAAGGTGCGCTGTATGCTGAGCCGCATGATGATGTTCGGCTCCAACGTGCTGATACTGGATCAGCCGACCAACCATTTGGATTTGGAGTCCATTACCGCTGTAAACAACGGTCTGATGGACTTTAAGGGAATTTTGCTGTTTGCTTCTCATGACCACCAGTTCGTGCAGACAATCGCAAACCGTGTCATCGAGATTAAGGAAGAGGGCGTGGTGGACAGAATGACCACCTACGACGAATATTTGGAAACGATGCAAGGCTGATTTTATATCAGTGTAACAAGATAGCAATCTCAACGCCTTTTATAGCTAGCGGGGACGCATGGATTTCTACCGTTTATTAAAATTCTATTTTGAGGTGATTTACATGTCCGTTGAATCGGTAAAGGAGTATTTGAAACCGTACGGCAAAGTGGACGCGGTTCAGGAATTCGATGTTTCCAGTGCCACCGTGGAGCTTGCCGCGCAGGCGCTTGGTGTTGAACCTGCCCGTATTGCCAAAACAATTTCGCTTAAGGATGAGGAAGGTTGCATCTTGGTGGTTGCCGCCGGCGACGCCAAAATTGACAACTCCAAATTCAAAGCGGAATTTCATATGAAAGCAAAAATGCTGGCCCCCGAGGAAACGGTAGCACTTACCGGCCATGCAATTGGCGGAATCTGCCCGTTTGACAATCCCGCTGGTGCAAGGGCGTATTTGGATGTTTCGCTCAAACGGTTCGAAACGGTTTTTCCGGCATGCGGCAGCAGCAATTCGGCAATTGAATTGACTTGTGAGGAACTGGAACGGTGTTCACGCAGCTTAAGATGGGTAGATGTCTGCAAAAACTGGAACGAATAAATGGAATCAACAACAGGAAAGAGAGCGAACGTATGGAAATTATCAAATTGGAACCCGCCTTTAAAGATTATCTTTGGGGCGGAACCAAATTAAGAACACTCTACAACAAAAAATGTGATTACGATAAGGTAGCCGAAAGCTGGGAGCTTTCTACCCACAGCGCGGGCGAAAGCACCATCGCGTCCGGTGCCTATAAGGGATTGAAATTAAGCGAATACTTTGCTAAAGTCGGAAAATCCGCCATAGGTAAACATTGTGAAGCATTTCCGCAGTTTCCGGTGCTCATTAAGTTTATTGACGCCAAGCAGCCTCTCTCCATTCAGGTACACCCCAGCGATGAATACGCCATGCGTGTGGAAAAGGAATACGGAAAAACCGAAATGTGGTATATTCTGGACTGCGAGGAAAACGCGTCGCTCTATTTCGGCGTAAACCGCGAAATCTCCAAAGAAGAGTTCCGCGCAAGAATCGCGGATAACACGATTCTCGATGTTCTCAATAAAGTGCCCGTTCACAAAGGAGACATGTTCTTTATTGAAGCCGGAACCATTCACGCAATTGGCGCGGGTATTATTATTTGTGAAATTCAGCAGAATTCCAATACAACATACCGCGTCTATGATTATGACCGCCGGGATGCCAACGGCAACACGCGTGAACTGCATATTGATAAGGCCATGGATGTCTGTACGCTGACTCCGTCCAGCAATAACGCACAGGGGCAGGAAGAACAATTTGAAGGATACTCCAAACGCCGTTTGGCAAGCTGTACGTATTTTACAACATGCCTGTTCTGTGTAAGGAAGTCCTGCACGCTGCAAATCACGGAGGATTCTTTTTGCTCCCTTGTGTTCACGCAGGGGAAAGGCACAGTATCGTCTGACGAAACCAAGTGTGAATTTGAAAAAGGCGAAAGCTATTTTGTCCCTGCCGGACAGGGTACAGTTACCGTGAGCGGTGACTGTGCGTTTATTTTAACAACCGTCTGATTGAACAGAATCATAAAAAAGCTGCCGAGGAAATTCTCCGGCAGCTTTTGTTATGTAAGACAGAATGCACTTTGTTACATAATGTAGTTGATATCATCTTCGCGGCGCGGCGCGGCGGCTGAAGGCAGTTCTGCGGGATAGCCGACTGTCACGCAGGCAACCGGAAAATATCCCTGAGGCAGATGAAGCTGCTCCAAAATTTCAGGCGTGTGAATTCCCACAGCGGAAGCAATATAACAAGTTCCAAGGCCGTATGCGTGTGCGGCAGTCATAAGATTCATCATGGCGCAGGCAGCGTCCTCCTGCCCGTGTTTCGCGTCTTTTGGCGCTGAAAATACAATGACGGTTGGCGCGTTATAAAACGGCGTGCGTTCGGGGTCAAAGCTGCGGCCGGTTTCTTTGAATAGTTTTTGAGTTGCGGCGGCAATCTCGTGCAGCAGCTTTTTATTTTGTATCACAGTCATATGCCTTGCCTGCTGACCCATGGCAGAAGGCGCATATCTTGCGGTTAACAGAATATCGGAAAGCTCCTCGTCTGAGATTTGTTCTGTGCGATAAGCCCTAACTGAGCGGCGCTCCAGTAAAGCATCAATCGTATGGCTTGTAATCATTATGAAGTACCTCCTCGTGGATAACCGCTTGTGCAGCAAGCGGCAATCTGTAAAATTGTTTCAATTATAATACCATACCGGTATTTTGGCAATCAAAATTTCATTAAAATAGGTAACTGAATCAGAAAATTTGAAAAATCGGTAGTATTTTGAGAAAAGGCATTGACAAATCGCGGAATTTTGGTATAATAAATCCTGCTGTTTCAAATGTATTCAAAATTATTTGGAACATTCCTTATTGCGGTATTGTGTAATGGTAGCACGACAGACTCTGACTCTGTTTGTCTGGGTTCAAATCCTAGTACCGCAACCATACCCCGGTAATTTTCCGGGGCGTTTTTTCGAGGTGTGGCTCAGCTTGGTAGAGCGCTACGTTCGGGACGTAGAAGCCGCTGGTTCGAATCCAGTCACCTCGACCATTGAAAAGACCGTCGACATTAGTCGGCGGTCTTTTGCTATGCCAGCATTCATGCGGGACTATAACTAGGAAGTCCTATAAGGGCACTCCTGCTACTATTTTCACATCTTCTTATAGACTTCCTTTTGCTGGCCTGTTACAATAAAACTATATTCAAATCTGTATGAAAGATTAACTATTAAAAGTCAAGCCTGAAATTGAGGAAGGTGGAAAAAAGCAGATGGTTAAAAAAGGGTATAGCAAAGCAGGCGTCCGGTTGAACGCCGCATCGGCTATTATGAGAAAATTAC
>JAEWYE010000029.1 GCA_023458755.1 Bacillota bacterium
AATCGCAACCATGCTTGGCCTCAAAAACGCCTTTGCCGACGTAACGGGTTGGGGTGAAGTTTCCGAGGAGCAGGTCATTGAGCGCGACCCCGATTACATCGTGACCGTCGCCATGTACTATGGCGAAGGATACACGCCCGTGGAGGAAATCCTCTCGCGAAAGGGCTGGGAAAATATGCAAGCCATCAAGAACGACGCAGTGTACAACGCGGATTCCAACGAAATTTCTTTCCCCGGCCCGCGCCTAGTGAACGCGGCGGAGGCGCTTTACACGTTCGTGTACGGCGGCTGAGCGAAAATTTAAAAAGCACAGCGGGGCTGACGCGCCATGCCTCAGCCCCTTTTAAAAAAAAGCGGACGGTGTTTATGAAAAAACAAAAAGGGAAGGGCTTTCGGGCATACGAATACGTGCTGTTTGGCGCCATAACGCTTGCAACGGCGGTATTTTGCGTGTGCGCCGGCAGCGTGAGCATCTCCGTTTCCGATACGTTCACAGCAATTTACAACAGCGTGTTCGGTCTGCCGATTCCTGAGGGCATTTCGCAGGCCATCATCGTGGCTGTGCGCCTGCCGCGCGTGTTGTGCGTAGCGCTTGTGGGCGCGTCGCTTTCTCTTTGCGGCGCGGCCATGCAGGGGCTTTTAAGAAACCCCCTTGCCGACGGTTCGACCCTCGGTGTATCCTCGGGCGCGTCGCTCGGCGCGGTAACGGCCATCGTCCTTGGTGCGAGCATACCGGGCATTCCCTTTGCCGGAACCATGGTAATGGCAATGCTTTTTGCGTTTCTCTCTCTTCTGCTTATTCTTTTTTTAGCCTTCAAACTTGACCGTACGCTGTCCACGCATACCATCATCCTCATCGGCATCGTGTTTTCCATGTTTGCAAACAGCATCGTGAGCCTTTTTACCGTGTTTGCGGGCAACAAGCTCCGGTCTATCATGTTTTGGATGATGGGTTCGCTTTCCGGCAGCAGCTATACCGATGTTTTGGTGCTCGGCGGTGCGCTTGTTTTGTGCGGCGCCGCGCTTTTGCGCTTTTCAACGGAGCTCAATGCCTTCTCCGTTGGAGAGGATAACGCGCGCCATGTAGGTGTGGACGTAAAGCGTATAAAACTGTACGTCCTTGTTACCGTTTCGGTGCTCATCGGCGTATGCGTTTCCATCGGCGGTACCATTGGCTTTGTTGGGCTTGTGATGCCCCATATGACAAGGCTTGTCGTTGGTCCCGATCACAAACGGCTTCTTCCCGCGGCGCTTTTTTCCGGTGCAACGTTTTTGATGCTTGCCGACCTTGTCGGCAGGGTTTTGTTGAACCCGCTTGAGCTTCCCATCGGTGTAGTTACTTCGCTGGTTGGCGCGGTGGTGTTCATTTTTATATTCGCGCGCGCAAAGGAGGGGAAGCTTCGTGCTTGAAGTGAAAAATCTCTCTGTGCGCTTCGGTGCGCTTACCATTGTGGATGACGTGAGCTTTTCTCTCGCCGAGCATAGCTGGCTCATGGCAGTCGGCCCCAACGGGGCGGGAAAGACCACCCTCGTTAACACCATTTCCCAGGGAATCCCCTACGAGGGAACAGTGCTTTTTGAACATGCGGACGTTTCCAAAATGAAGCCCTTGCGGCGCGCGAAAAGTATGGGCGTGCTCACCCAAAGCCACCATATGGCGTATTCGTTTACGGTCGAGGAAATCGTAAGGCTCGGGCGCTATGCTTACGCGCCAAAGCTTTTTTCCGTGCGAACCGACGAGGATGAGGAAATGGTAGAGGAGGCATTAAGGCTTACGGGTATGCTCGGCCTTCGTGAGCAATCGGTTTTGACGCTTTCGGGCGGCGAGTTACAGCGTGCTTTTTTGGCGCAGGTGTTCGCACAAAACCCGAAGCTTCTTATTTTAGATGAGCCTACCAACAACCTCGACCTCGTTTACCAAAAGCAGATGTTCGAGTTGATCGGCGAATGGGTAAAGAAGCCCGGCCGCGCCGTAATCTCGGTGGTGCACGACCTTGCGCTTGCCCGTTCTTACGGTACCCACGCCATGCTTTTAAACAAAGGGAAGCTTGTTGCGTGCGGAGAGGTAGGCTCGGTTCTGACGCGTGAAAATCTAAGTGAGGTATATGCGATGGATGTGTACCAGTGGATGAAGGACATGCTGTCCCAATGGAGTTAAAGTAGAAAACAATGGATTTTCAAACGATCAACCGCAGCATTTCGCCCGTTGACAAAAACGCCGCCGCGCTCTTTAATCGCGCGGGAAAGCTTTTGGAGAGCTTTTGGAACGTTCGAGGATGCGATTGTTCGGATTGCCGGCATGCGGCGATTGCCTGAGATGTTTTGGTGACGGCATCGCTTGCGTAAGGGGAAGCACCCAAGTTTTCCACGCTCGCCGGTGCGGTTTTGACAAAAACCGCCGAACTTTTTGGGGGCAGTTGGGAAATGTTGTAAAAAACCAAAAATGAAAATGGTGTTTCCTTGTTGAAAAGCGCTGCGTCATGCAGCGCTTTTGCATGATAAAGGAAAAATCCGGAAACAGTAAAACCAAAAAAATGCTATGGATAAAATAGGTATAAATATATGACTTTGATGCAAATTTAACATATTACAAGTACAAAAGCGATTCTCATACTTGTGTAAGAAGACAGCTGTTTGGTATTTATCAAACAATTGACCTAGGATGAAAGTTGTAGTATTATGATACAGGTATGCGGAGGTAAGGTTGCTTGCTTGCGCAACATGTTATGCGAAAAAGAGGGAATTGTATGAAAAATGTCGTAATCATTGGCGCTGGGTATGCGGGCGTACTCATTGCGAAAAAATTAGCTAAAAAATTTAAAAAGAATCCCGATGCGGTCAACATCACCGTAATCGACAAAAATACGTTTCATACAATGCTTACGGAACTTCACGAGGTGGCGGCCTGCCGCGTCGAGGAGGAGAGCATTCGCATAAGCTACAACAAGGTTTTTGCCGGCAGGCGCATCAATTTTGTGCAGGACTATGTGGAGTCCGTCGATTTTGAAAACAAAACCGTGCACGGCAGGGTTGGCAATTATCCTTACGATTACGTTGTGGTTGCTGCCGGTTCTAGGTCGACGTACTTCGGCGTGGCCGGGGCTAAGGAACATTGCTACCCGCTTTGGTCGTTTGAAGACGCCGTGCGTTTGAAGGACCGCATCCACGATTGTTTCCGCAAGGCTTCCGCGGAGCTTGACGAGGCTGAAAAGAAAAAGCTTTTGAACTTCTACGTGGTGGGCGCGGGCTTCACCGGCGTGGAAATGATCGGCGAACTTGCCGAATATGTGCCGGTGCTGTGTGACCGCTACGACATCGATCCCGCGCTTGTCGCGCTTCACGATGTGGACGTACTGCCCCGCGTTGTGCCCACGCTCCCCGAAAAGCTCTCCGTGAAAGTCCAACGCCGTCTCGAAAAAATGAACGTAAAGGTGATGCTTAACACCAACGTCGTCGAGGTGGGCGATGGCTACATTGACTTTGAACGAGGCGGCGAGCGTACGAGGAACATCGCCGGTACCGTCATTTGGGTCGCGGGCGTCGAAAGCTGTGAACTCACGCAAAAAATCGGTGAAGAGCTGCCCAACCAAAGGCGCGGACGCATCGAGGCGGATCAATTTTTACGCAGCATAAAGGACAAGAGCGTTTACGTTGCGGGCGACAACCTCTGCTACACGGCCGAGGGTGAGAAGGCTCCCGTGCCGCAGATGGTGGAAAACTGCGAGCAGAGCGCAGACGTTGTTGCGCACAACCTCAAGTGCGCCATCACCGGCGAAGGCGAAATGGAGGCGTATAAGCCTGCGTTCCACGGCGTGATGGTGTGCGTGGGCGGCCGTTACGGCCAGGCGCATGTGGGCATGCCCAACCGTATGTTCAGCCTGCCGTCGTTCTTGGCGATGTTCGCGAAGCACTTCATCAACATCGTGTACTTTGTGCAGGTGCTCGGCTGGAACAAGATCATGAGCTACATCAAGCACGAGTTTTTCACCGTGCGCAACAGGCGCAGCTTCGTTGGCGGGCATTTTTCCAACCGCACGCCGAGCTTCCTCCTCGTGCCGCTTCGCATCTGGCTTGGCGCGGTGTGGGTGTTTGAAGGCATCATGAAAATTGTGGAGGGCTGGCTTAAGACCCCTATGCTCAAGAACTTCTTCGGCGGTGCGAGCAGCTGGTTCGAATCCATCCTCAACCCTGCAAGCGGCGCAGCTGCCGCAGCGGACGCCGTATCGAGCGCCACTGGCGGAACGGAAGCGGCTGCTTCGGCGGGAACGCTCCTTTTCAACATCAA
>JAEWYE010000030.1 GCA_023458755.1 Bacillota bacterium
CTGGGCGTATCTCCGTCTACGGGGTACGAGCTGATGCACGAAAAAGATTTCCCGGCGCTGAAGATCGGCAGCCGCATCGTCGTGCCCAAGGAAAAGTTTATCGCGTGGGTCGAGCAGAATACCGGAGGTGCAATTTGAAGTACAACCGCTTTCCAAAACGCGACGCCATCAAAAATTATTTTCCTCTGCCCAACGAGTTGTTCATCCTCGGTCTGAACGCCGGCGAAATTTCGATCTACTCCTACCTGCTCTATCTGGAGAACCGAAAAACATTTCAGTGCTGGCCCAGCTATAAAATCATCGGTAAAGCGGTGGATATGAGCCAGAACACGGTGCGGAAATATGTGCTGAGCCTTGAGGACAAGGCACTCATCACCACCGAACCGACTACCGTCTACACCAAGTCCGGCGAGAAGCGCAACGGCAGTCTGCTCTACACGATCCGTCCCATTCAGGAGGCGCTGGACTTGTTCTATACCCGGCAGATGGCGCGGATGGATGAGGATGTGGCAAAACAGGGTGTCGAGGAAAAGCTGGCAAAGCTCGCCCCTGTCAGCCCCTCTGAGCCGCTGTGTGCGGCTTTGAAGGACGCGGTAAGTCCCAGCCCCATCGAAGGCGGTTCGGACGGAATTGAGGCCGTTTCGGACGAGGAACGAAGGACGATAGGAGAAGCAGGATAAAGGACTGGCGTCGCCAGCGGCACCTGCCCAGTCACAACTGCCCGCAGTGCGGGCAGTTACGGGAGATTTTCTGGTACCGCAGATGGGGTCAAAATCAGAAAACAAATGGCTTGATGGGGTCATTAGGCCAAAACATCACGACAGGATAAGGCTTTGACCGGGGGTCAGGACCGGAAAGAGAGGCAGATATGGACAAAACTCAAAAATTCGCAGCCTATTTTACTGAGGATCAGAAAGTCAAGATTGACCGTTGCCAGGACCTGGACGGGAGCCGGAGCGCGGCGGAAGTTGTACGAAGAGCGGTGGACTTCTACCACGGGTACCTGACTGCGGGTGACGCCGGGCCGTTCCTTCCGCAAGCGATCCAGTCATATCTGGACGGTCGGCTCGGAATGTTCGAGGATCGCATGGCAAGTCTGCTTTACAAGCAGTCGGTGGAGATCGACATGACCAACGGGATCATCGCCACCGCTTATGACATCGGCGAAGATGCGCTGCGCCGCATGCGGGCACAGAGCGTCAGAAATGTGAAGGAGACAAATGGGCGGATCTCTTTCGAGCAGCGCATGCGGGATGCGGGTAACGAGTGATGGCAAAGCTGATCGTCAAAAGTCCATACCTCAAGTGCGGCGGCGGGGAAAAGGTCAGCGGGTACCTGCACTACATTAGTACCCGGGAGCATGTCCAGAAGCTCACAGATGACCGACCTCCGACACGCAAGCAGGAACAGCTCATCGCAAAGCTCACAAAAGATTTTCCCGGTGTAAAAAAGCTGGCCGAGTACGAGGACTATACCTTGCACAAAACGAAGCTTAACGCCTCCGCGCTCATCGCCATGGCGCTGGAGGAAAACTGGTCTGCGGTCTGTCAGACGGACGGATACATGAAGTACATCGCCACTCGTCCTCGTGCTGAACGGCTCAGCTCCCACGGTCTGTTTGGCGACGAGGACAATGTCAATCTCGATGCGGCGATGGCGGAGCTGGATTCCTACACCGGCAATGTGTGGACACACATCATATCTCTCAAGCGTGAGGATGCTGCGCGTCTCGGCTATGACAACGCCGGAGCGTGGCGCAATCTCATCCGCGCCCACCGCAACGACATCGCGGTGGCGATGAAAATACCGCCGAAGGACTTTCGCTGGTACGCAGCGTTTCATGATGAAGGCGAGCACCCGCATATACACATGATGGCGTGGTCGGCAAAGCCGGGTCAGGCGTATCTCTCCCGCGAGGGCATCCGACAAATCAAGTCGGTGCTCACAAACGATATTTTCAAGCAAGAGTTACTGCACGTCTACGAGCAGAAAAGCGAAAGCCGCGATGAGCTGGTACGCAAGGCGCGGGATACTCTGCTGGAGCTGACGCGGCAGATGCAAACCAGCATCTGTAATCACCCGGAGGTGGAAGGTCTGATGCAGCAGCTTTCGCAAGCGCTGGATTCCGTCACCGGCAAAAAGTCCTACGGTTATCTGCCGAAGCCCATCAAGAAAATCGTGGACGAGATCGTCGATCAGATGGAACGCTTGCCTGTCGTATCGGATTGCTATGACCGCTGGCTGGAGCTGCAGGATCAGGTGGACAGTTACTACGGCGGCGACGAGCGGAAACGCCTGTCGCTGTCTCAGCAAAAAGAATTCCGCGCCATCAAGAACGCCGTCATTCAGGAGGCGGAACGCATCCGTCTTGGCGAGATCACCTTTGAGGATGCCGGCGTGGAGCAGCGGGACGAGCCGGAGGATAATCTTCAGGCCGACCGTACCCTGTGGCAAATCGTCGACGATGTCTATGACGACACCCTGCGCCTTGCGGAGCGCGACGCAGCGGTAGCAGATTTGAAATCGTGGGCGGAGGACGGCAACGCGACCGCACAGTATTATTTCGGCAAGCTCTACCGCGACGGCGGGCTGCTGATTCCAAGCTCCGAGCTGGCACGGGATTGGCTCTATAAGGCGGCGCGACAGGATGTTGTGGTGGCGCAGTATGCGCTGGGCAAGTTGTTCCTCTCTGACGATCTGCTGGTGCGGGACACCACGCTTGGCATGGAGTGGCTGGAATATGCTGCAGGCAATGGCAGTCACTACGCCGCCTACCGTGTCGGCAAGGAGTATCTTCGAGGCAAGATCGTGAAGAAAGACGTTGCCAGGGCGCTGCGGTATCTGACCGCCGCCGCCAACGCCGAAAGCCAGTACGCCCAATACCTGCTGGGCAAGCTGTGCCTCACGGGGCGCGAGGTGAAATACGACAAGGAGCTGGCGCTCTACTGGCTGGCCCGCGCCGCCAATCAGGGCAGCGAGTACGCACAATTCTTTCTCGATCGCGCGGACAGTCTGCACCCGCCATCGGTCATGCTGGTGGCAACCCGACTGCTCCACCACATGGCAAATATCTTCCGTGACAACTCTCTGCCCAAGACCGGCCCCGCGGGGATGCGGATTGACCGCAAGCGTCTGCAAAAGCTCAGGGAGAAGAAGATCGCCATGGGCCACAGGCCGGACGACCATGAGGAATACACCGACCCCACACTGTCCATGTGATGAGACTTATGCAAAATGCCTCCTGCCGGTTTCGTGGCAGGAGGCGTTGAGGATACTAACCCAGAGTCATATCAAAAGCGGGCGTTATATTTTGGCTCGCATTTTTGAGTCGTCTCTCAAGTTCGTCAATAGCAGCGCCTTGCCCGAGATTGCTTTGCAGTTCTTTTTCTCGAAGCAGTTCAACTTGAGCCCGTGCGTCGGTTAACTCACTATGATTCCATGGTGTTTGCCAAAACTGCAGGAGAACCTCTGACGGACATACCAAATCCAAATTACTGTCGTAGAGCAGCTGCAATTCACGATCCCATATGCTGATGCTCGAAATACATGACAGCGAGTTAAGCACATCAAGGTTGGATGGCAAATTGTCAACAACATAATCGTGTGCCGCAATAGCGGTTGCACGCGGGATGGTGCCGCCCTCATTCATTTTATAAAATCGCAGGAGTGTACTGATCAGAGAAATTTCCGGTCTGGCCGCGATGACAGCTATTTCCACCGTGTATCCCTTCGGGCAAAGAAACTCGGCGGTAGATTTCGGAACATCGACGGTACGCCCGGTTCCTTCAATCACAAGGTTAATTTTTAAGTCGGATAACTGGTCAATCAGTCCATTAGCAACGGCAGAGGAAAAAGCAGATGTCTTCTGTACAGAATCCGAGCCATATTCACCATATAGTCTGCGATAATTAGGATGATAGCGACGATAATCATCCGCGTTAATGAATGCTGAGTCGCCTCCAAGACGCGACACCATCATGGCAGATAATCCTGTCTTTCCAGCACCGGGCTGGCCTGCCAGCAGAATTGCTCTTGGTCGACGTTGCGAACTATAATCTCTCTTGTCTCGAAATATCTCGGAAGCTATCACCCGTGAAACAGCATCATTTTCAAATGCCGCTATGCAAATTTTCTCGTCAGACATTAGCACCAAGCCCCATTAAAAAGCGATTCGCGAAATCAAACTGTGCTTCGATCTGGACAAGATCCGTTTCGGATTTGGCGCGCAGAACAGCCTCTTTTGCGGACCAGACCAAGTCGTGCATAACGGTGATGGGATCTTGCTGCATAGAAATGCCATTTACTAATTCATAGCGAAACAAATCGCCAAGAACAGCAGCTCCCTTTTCAAGTAGGACTTCCTGCTGAAGTGAAAATTCATATTTGCTCATGCAGCGCACCTCCAAACGGGCGAGAAATTACGATTCAGTATATGCATTATAGCATGAAGTAGATGCGCATGCAAATTCTTTGTTCGATTATACATCTTCTGAGCACAAGGACTCCTGTGGGAAAAATGGCCGCAAACCGTTGAGAATTCTAAATAATTTAATAGCTTCCCAGCGCAGATTGTGATATATGTGTTGTCTTGAAAAGGGGGCGACACGATGTACGACTACATGAGGGCGCTGCGGCAGCGTTTTGATACGCCGCCGCAATGCCGAACCTTTAATCGAGAGCTGGACCGAGTCCACAATGAACTGCATGGGCGGCTGGACAAGCAGGATCGAAAGCTACTGCTGCGCCTTACTGATTTGGAGAATGCCATACGCGAAGAGGCTTCGCTGCAAAGCTTTATCTCCGGTTACCGGCTGGCATGCGGCATTCAGAGAGAGCTATCCGTCCGGCCACCCTACTCTTTCGATAAAGAGGAAGAAGAACACGCGAGGGTGCTCAATGAGGAGGACCGGCCTATGTGAAAAAGAATACCGGCCTCCGTTCCTGCAATCTATCTTTTGTAAGGCAGGGGCTGTATTCCAGTAATAAATGATCCAAAATCTGCGCCGCCATAATCAAAGAAAAGAATCTTCCTTCAATTGATAACTTTCTGATAACTTCACCCCGATCTCATGGCGGTTGCGATTGCTGTATGGTATTGTGGGTCATTACAAAGGAGTTGATTTTATGGCAAAGAAACGAGCCAATGGCGAGGGCAATATTCGCAAACGGTCAGACGGCCGCTGGGAGGGTCGGTATACCGCCGGCTACAACGCCGACACCGGAAAGCGTATCATCAGAAATGTACTGGGCAAGACACAGACTGAGGTCAAAGAAAAGCTGAAAAAGGCGATTGAGGAAACCGCAGGTTTGGACATGAGCCGTGCAGACGATTATACGGTAGCAGCTTGGCTGCATACCTGGTATGAGCTCTACGCCAAGCCCAATGTTCGCTTGGCGACGCAAAACCGCTATGAGTTGATGATGAATGTCTATGCCATCCCACGCATCGGGGACATCAAACTCAGTAAACTCGCCTCCCGTGACCTTCAGAAGCTGTACAGGAATCTTCAGGAAAACGGGCGGGTTCATACCACCTTCAAAAGCGGAACCGGGCTCAGCAGCACCACGGTGCGCAGTCTCCATCTGATGCTTCACTGTGCCTTCGAGCGGGCTGTCAAAGAACGGCTCATCCAGCGTAACCCCACTGACGACTGCATCGCGCCAAAAGTGAGAAAAGTGGAAATGAACGTACTATCATTGGAAAGCATCAAGGTCTACCTGAAGGCCGCTGCTCAACGGGATGCCCTGCCCATGTTTTATCTGGAACTGGTCAGCGGATTGCGTAAAGGAGAACTGGTTGCGCTTCTCTGGAGTGACGTAGACACAGTTCATAATACGATCTCCGTCAGCAAGCAATATGTCCGTAACCCCAACGGAGAATGCGTCCTCTCCCAGCCGAAAACAGAAAACTCTATCCGGCTGGTGTCCGTCCCGCAGGAGGCCATTGACCTGCTCATCACGGAACACAACAAGCATTCCGACAATCCCTACCTCTTCCCATCTCCCGTTACCGGCGAGATGTACCATCCAGACTCGGTGGTAAACATCCACAAAAAGATTTTGAAGGACGCGGGACTCCCACACCTGAAATTTCATGAGCTCCGACATACATTCGCGACAACAGCGCTGCAAAACGGCGTGGATGTGAAGACCGTTTCCGCCATGCTGGGTCACTACGACGCTGGCTTCACGCTCCGCACCTACACGCATGCCACCCGGCAGGCCCAGGACGCCGCGGCGATCACCATGGGTGAAGTTATGGCACAGGTGGTGTAAAACTTCGAAAGCAAAACAATTTCCCGAAACGAGAAAAGCGCAAAAAAGACCACCGGATTTCCTATCCGGTGGTCTTTGATCCTCTTGAGACATTTCCGCGTGTGGGTCACGGTGTGGGTCAAAAATTTTTGCCTATTTTATTTTGAACTTTTAGGCAGTAAAAACCACTGTTTTATTCGAAAAACAGTGGTTTTTGGAGCTGCTACCCGGATTCGGACCGGGGACCTCATCCTTACCAAGGATGCGCTCTACCAGCTGAGCTATAGCAGCATTTATGGCGACCCGGAACGGGCTCGAACCGTCGACCTCTAGCGTGACAGGCTAGCGTTCTAACCAACTGAACTACCGGGCCATACACGTGGCTAAACAATAAATGATTATATCATATACAACAGATGTTGTAAAGACTTTTATGGCAGGGGCAGAAGGACTTGAACCCTCGGCACGCGGTTTTGGAGACCGCTGCTCTACCAACTGAGCTATACCCCTATCTCGCTTGTGGCTCCCCAACAGGCGAAACCATAATTGGTGGGCCTTCGGGGACTCGAACCCGGGACCGATCGGTTATGAGCCGACTGCTCTAACCAACTGAGCTAAAGGCCCGACCTAATGAGAGAAATATTGCCGCCACCATGTGGCGGCAATACACTCTTTTGGCTCCCCCTGTTGGACTCGAACCAACGACAACGCGGTTAACAGCCGCGTGCTCTACCAACTGAGCTAAGGAGGAATATGCAAAACTCTGACTTTTACAAATCAGAGTTTTGTGTTGGCGCTACCTGTCTTCCCGGGCCGTTGCCAGCCAAGTATTGTGGGCAGAAGCGAGCTTAACTACCGTGTTCGAAATGGGAACGGGTGGACCCTCGCTCTAATCAGCACCAACTTCGTCGAAGCAAAGTCCGCTTGTCTTCGTTTCCGTGCCCAGCTTAAAGCTGTGCCCAAAAACTGCGACCGCTTCCTTGCTCCTCCTCTTCGCGTCAAAACAGGTTTCGCCGCGATGGAGATGCATGGGGTGGGGACACGGCAAACCTGCCGCAAACCCCTATATGTTATCCGGTTGACCGGAGAACAAGCTACATTATAGATTGCCTGCGGGCCTTTGTCAAGAGAAAACTCTCTCCTGCGGTACACCGCGCGGCGCACCGCAGGGAGAATCTGGTGCACCTTCACGGACTCGAACCGGGGACCCACTGATTATGAGTCAGTTGCTCTACCAACTGAGCTAAAGGTGCGTGTGGTGACCCGTACCGGATGCGAACCGATGTTAACGGCGTGAGAGGCCGCTGTCTTAACCACTTGACCAACGGGCCGCGTCGTCGGAGCAAACTGCATTACATTCGCT
>JAEWYE010000031.1 GCA_023458755.1 Bacillota bacterium
TCAACTGGACGCAAAGAATTTCTATGCGTTTAATCCTGCGTTTGATAAGAAATAAAAAAGTAATTGCGCATAGGAAATGCTCCCCTTATAGCAGGCAACTTAAAAGCTGCCTGCAAAGGGGAGAATATTTTTTCGGTTTGGGTTTCTGCCAACAGAGTAGGCAGGAATCTATTTCTCTATTACATATTATTAATTAGATATAATTTCCACATAATATACCAAAATATAACAAGTAATTCCAAATAGCAATTATTGGCTTATCTCTAGTGATATAATAAATATTACTATTTGGTATTAAAAGAAGGCTTATGGATGTCTTTTGTAAAATTCGAATTGTTTAAATCAGCATTTCGTAAATTATTCAGAAATAAAAACCGTGTATTTGTCGGTGAATTGTCTTTTTTATTAATGATAGGCGTTATGATAGGATTTAACGCATGCACAAAATCAAATAACAAAAAGGAATTGCAATTGCCATCATCTGAACCATGTGCGTCAACTTTCAGTAAATCAGAAAGCGTAATAGAGGATACTGTAAAGTCAGAAATTCCGATTGCAAACAAAGAAAAGAAAGAGACAAAAAAGACAAAACTTACTGCAAATGAAATAAAAAAGATAAACACTGTCGTGGCCGCACGAAATGCCGTTCCAAAGGAATCAGCCAAACCATATGGCAATGCCGCACCGCCCAAATCCACAGCTGCAATAGGTTCTGCAAATACAATACCGGTGAACTGCATTCTTCAAAATCCGGAGCTTCCTACCGGATGTGAAGCAACTTCACTCACAATGGTTTTGAATTATTGGGGGTATACTGTTAGTAAAGTTACAATAGCTGGTCAATACCTCCCCCCAATCAACCGATTTTTATGTTTCAAACGGCAGAAAATACGGGCCTGATTGCTCTACAACTTTTCCTAGAAACCCGTTTACCGAATATGGATATGGATGCCTTGCTCCCGTTATTGTAACTACTGCAAACAATTATTTATCAGTTTATGGCAGCGGTCATACAACAGTTTCCAATATTTCAGGCAGCTCTCCCACTCAACTGTATGACTATGTGAAGAAAGGCGTTCCGGTCATTGTTTGGGCTACTGTGGGTATGCAACAACCGTATCAAGTAGCCAATTGGTATACACAAAGTGGGAAGTTGATTCAGTGGACATCACGGGAACACTGTTTAGTACTAGTGGGCTATAACAACGACAGCGCCATCTTAAATGACCCTTTGGTTGGGAGAGCTGTTGCATATCCGCGGCAGACGTTTGAAACCAGATATGCTCAACTGGGATCACAAGCAGTCGTCATTACAAACAACAGTACTCCTTCCAGCAGTTCATCAAGTTCGTCAACTACCAACAGCACTCCTATCAGCAGTTCATCAAGTTCGTCGATTGCCAGCAGTACTCCTTTCAGTAACTCATCAAGCTCATCTTCAAGTCCCGATTCTTAAAGTTACTGCCATTAGAATAGAAATAAAGGATTAACTCACCTCTGAAATGGTAGAGTTATTAATATTGCAACAGCCTGCCAGTCTACCCGGCAGGCTGTTCGTCTATTCAATCATGCTTTCGTATTTCTCTTTTATCCATTCTATCATTTTGCTGCGTCCGCCTTCATCCAGAGGAAATTCTGCATGGTCGATTATTTCACTTTTTTCATAACAGAACGGCCCATACCATACTTCAGCGACTATGGTGCCATCACCGGGTTTTATTTTATATCGAAATTCTTTCGCGTTTTTGTTGCCGAAATCATTTACACTTCCCGTATAGGCGGAACCGTTTTGAAAGTATAATAATCCCGGTATTACCCCTTGTTCTGTCCAATTCATTGCCTTCATGTATTCACCCTCTGCTGCATACTTTTATAATTAGTATAACAAATCATGCAAACAATATATTTCATATTTAAAATTAATCGGGTGAATACATGCAGTGTTTATGCGGATTTTCCAATCAATCGATGCTCCAAGACGGAAGCCTCATCAATGCTTTCATAATCCATGCGCAACCCGTTTTTTGAAATACCTTCCACATGCAAAAAAGCCGGGGATATTTGCTCATTGTCTATCTGACTTGGAACAATGCAAAGCTCAACAAATCCCATACCGTCCTTTTCCGCTTTCAGCAGTTTGGCTTTCAGTGAATTTACATCCACTATGATCTCTTTCATTCCTAAACATCCTTTTATGTAGTTTTAATATATTTGTTGTACAACATTTGTAAGTTTAACTGAAAGTCAGGAAATTTGCAAGAGCGAAAAAAGTCGGAAAAACAAGGATCTTAGAGAATACGAAAGATTGTATAAATAAATAAAAATATTAAGGGCACTGAGGGGTTATTTAGTAGAAGATATTAGAATTTTTTACCACGTTACCATGGAACTATAAGAAAGCCGCCCTCTTATTGGGCGGCAAGCAATAAAATAATCATACAGAGTAATGAATGAACATTATTTATATTGTAAATTGTCTTTTTTTGTTTCCGGCTTTGGACCGATAACAGGATCTGGTTTTGGCTGTATGGCGGAAGACGGTGCCATAGGCGGCATCGGAATAGGTGTGGGTGTAAAAGAATTTGGTATATCTGATTTTTTGATTTTTGCCATTCTTTCCTTACATCTCCTTTTATGGAATAAGTTTTGAACGGTTTTGAATTGCCTTTTGGAGAAGATTTTTTATGAAAGGATTAGCTTTTCTGTAAATTTCGGACAAACTCCTGCATATCTTGTTTTGATGTGATTTGGTGTGTCTGATCCAGAATCTGCTGACGTTCCTGATAAGTTAAGGATTCAAAATACTGAGCGGCACCCTGATTTTGGAGCAGAGCCATACCAAAGCCCATCGGTAAATCTTGCAGATAATCTGATTTTTCCATTTGTATATACCATCCCTTTGTTATAAAGTTATGAAAATAGTTTGCCGGATAAAAACAGAATTATGATAAGAATTTTCCATATAAAAAAGCCGCCCTTTTAAAGGCGGCTTTTGGGAGGAAAGAGGAGGAGAGAAATTTGAAAAAGTTATATATAAATCCTCATAAGAGGAACTTGAAGTTAGTCTGCGCATTGGTTGGTTCGGTATTCCGTCGGCTCCAACCAATACTTCGCAGTAATTTTAGAAACTGTTTATCTTGTTTGCTTGTTAGTATGTTATTAGTATATTGGGTAAATGTGTCTTTATCGTGAATGCGATTTGAAAGTTACGTTAAGAGTGCAGTCCATTTTATCAATTACACATTGAATTGCTCCGAATAAATTTTTATATTTGTATATTGTCAACATGTTTTTGAAAATATCAAACACAAATCCTGAATCCCCAAAATGTGACAGCTGCCCTATGTTATGATAGGGAGCGCTGTACAAAATGTATTATACAACAAACAAAGACTGTATTAGTGCAAAATTACTAGTTTATTTAAGAAACTCAAACATTTTTTCTAAGTAAACCACCAAAAACTCTTGCTTTTTTAGGACAATGTGGTAATATTATCTTAAGCGATATGTACCAGGAGGGGGTTATCGAATATGCCGAATAATCACGACGACAACTCGAAAAATGAAAAAAGCGAAAGCAATCTGCCGTTATATTTGTTTCATCAGGGAACGAACAGTAAAGCATATGAATTTATGGGTGTACATAAGACTGTGAAGGACGGCAAAAAGTGTATGGTATGCCGCGTGTGGGCACCAAACGCGAAAGCGGTTTCCATTGTGGGAGATTTTAACCAGTGGAATCCGGATGCAAATCTGATGACAAAAATCAGCGACGGCGTTTGGGAATGTTACACATCCTTTGTTTTTCCGCAGTATCAAACCTACAAATTCTGTGTGGTTGGCCCGGATGACCGGCAGATTTTCAAAAGCGATCCTTATGCGTATCATTTTGAAACAAGACCCGGCAACGCCTCGAAGTATTACGATATCGACGGCTTTTCGTGGAACGATGCGGCATGGTTCAAACACAAGGAAAGTAAACCGCAGTATAATCAGCCGGTCAATATTTACGAGGTACATGCCGGCTCCTGGCGCAGATATCAGGACGGCAATACATATTCTTACGATAAATTGGCGGATGAGCTGGTGCCCTATGTAAAGGAAATGGGCTACACGCACATTGAATTGATGCCTGTTACCGAGTATCCGTATGACGGCTCCTGGGGCTATCAGGTTACCGGCTATTTCGCGCCTACTTCGCGTTACGGTACCCCGCACGATTTTATGAGTTTTGTGCAAAAATGCCACAAGGCAGGCATCGGTGTGATTATGGACTGGGTTCCGGCTCATTTTCCAAAAGATGAATGCGGCCTTGCCAAATTTGACGGAACCCCGTGCTATGAATATGCCGATCCGCGAAAAGGGGAGCATAAGGATTGGGGTACGCTGGTATTCGATTACGGCCGAAACGAAGTTGTCAGCTTTCTGATTTCAAGCGCTGCTTTTTGGATTGAAAAGTACCATATTGACGGAATCCGCGCAGATGCGGTTGCATCCATGCTGTATTTGGATTACAGCCGAAAAGACGGCGAATGGGTTCCGAATAAAAACGGCGGAAAAGAAAATTTGGAAGCAGTTGAATTTCTGCAAAAGCTGAATAAAGCCGTTTTTGCAGTTTCGCCGGATGCGATGATGATTGCGGAGGAATCCACTTCGTGGCCCATGGTTACAAAACCAACGTATTGCGGCGGCCTCGGGTTTAACTACAAATGGAACATGGGCTGGATGAATGACATGCTGCATTACATGTCGCTGGATCCCATATATCGAAAATTCAACCATGACAATATCACGTTTTCCTTCATGTACGCGTTTTCTGAAAATTTTGTTTTACCGATTTCGCATGATGAAGTTGTGCACGGAAAATGCTCTCTGGTCAATAAAATGCCCGGAAACAACGAAGAGAAATTTGCCGGTGTCCGCGCCTTTGTTTGTTACATGATGGCACATCCGGGCAAAAAGCTGATGTTTATGGGAAGCGAATTCGGGCAGTTCATTGAGTGGAATTATGAGCAGGAGTTGGATTGGCTGCTGCTTGAGTATCCACAGCATCAAAAAATGCAGGATTTCTTTAAAGCGATCAATCATTTCTATTTGGAAACACCCGCGCTTTGGCAGATTGATTTTTCGTGGGAAGGTTTTTCTTGGATTTCCAACGATGATTACAACCAAAGCGTGATTTCCTTCCGACGTATAGATAAATCTGGAAATGAAATTATTACCGTTTGCAATTTTTTGCCGGTCCTTAGGGAAGAATATAAAATTGGTGTTCCTTTTGACGGAATCTATTCCGAACTGTTCACTTCGGATGCACAGCAATTCGGCGGCAACGGCATTTCAAACGGCGATTCAATTTCTACGCTTTCACAGCCGATGCATGGCTATGAGCAAAGTGTCAGTCTTACACTTCCGCCGATGTCCGTTCTGTTTATTACCTGTAAGCGCCGAAAAAATCAAAAAACGGCAAAAAAGCGAAGCGATAAAAAAGTATCGCTGTAATTATAATAAAATAAAGGGGGATTTCCTATGTTGCCAAAACAAGAGGTAGTTGCTATGCTCCTTGCGGGCGGCCAAGGCAGCAGGCTTGGAGTTTTAACCAAGAACCTTGCCAAGCCGGCAATACCGTACGGAGGAAAATATAGAATTATCGATTTTCCGCTTTCCAATTGTGTGAATTCCGGCATTGAAACCGTTGGAGTTCTTACCCAGTATCAGCCGCTGGTGCTAAACGATTACATCGGCAGCGGCCAGCCGTGGGATTTGGACAGCGCAAACGCGGGTGTCCATGTTTTGCCGCCGTATCAGCGCGGCAGAAAATCCGACTGGTACAAAGGCACCGCCAATGCCATTTATCAGAATATCCCGTTTATTGAGCGATATAATCCGGAGTATGTGGTAATTCTTTCCGGAGATCATATTTACAAAATGGATTACTCCAAAATGATTGCCTTCCACAAGGAAAAAGAGGCCGACTGCACCATTGCGGAAATCGAGGTTCCCATGGAGGAAGCTTCCCGTTTCGGCATTCTCAACACCAATGAGGATGGCTCCATTTATCAGTTTGATGAAAAACCGAAGGTGCCGAAAAGCAACAAGGCATCCATGGGTATTTATGTGTTTACATGGAGCAAGCTGAGAAAATATTTGGAACTGGATGAGGCAGATCCGAAATCGACCAATGATTTCGGCAAAGATGTTCTTCCGGTCATGCTCAACGCCGGTGAGCGCATGTTTGCTTATCCGTTCTCCGGCTACTGGAAGGATGTCGGAACCATCGACAGCCTTTGGGAATCAAATATGGATCTGCTCAACCCTAATCAAATGCTGGATTTGAGCGAGGAATCCTGGAAGATTTATTCACGCAATCCGGTTATGCCGCCTCATTATGTGGCGAAAAGCGCAAGTATTCAGAATTCACTGGTGGCGGAAGGCTGCAATGTTTACGGTACCATTGATTTTGCTGTGCTTTTTGCGGGTGTTTATATCGCCCCCGGTGCGGTAGTAAGGGATTCCATCATCATGCCTGGTTCCCGCATAGAAGAAAACGCCATTGTGCAGTATGCGATTGTTTCCGAAAATACGGTTATCGGCAAAGGCGCGGTTGTCGGCGCGCGTCCGGAAGAGATTGAAGACAAGGAAAAATGGGGCATCGCTGTCGTGGGGAATGACTGCGTAATCGCACCCGGCACGGTAGTGCCGCCGCAGGCAATGATTGATGCGGAAACATTTGCACAGGAGGTGGCACAATAATGCGTGGAAACAACGTAATGGGAATTATCTTCTCGAATGTACATGATGATAAAATCCGCGAATTGACTGAAAACCGTACATTTGGCTCCGTCCCTTTTGGCGGCAGATACCGCTTGATTGATTTTCCGCTTTCCAACATGGTCAATTCGGGCATCAACAAGGTTGGAGTTATTACCAAGCACAATTATCAATCGCTCATGGATCATCTCGGTTCCGGCAAAGCATGGGATCTGTCCCGTAAACGTGAGGGGCTGTTCATGCTCCCGCCGTTCGGACTTGAAAATTCCGTTTACAGCAACCGGCTGGAGTCGCTTTCTTCCATTCACAACTTTTTAAGCAATTCCAAAGAGGAATATGTGCTGCTCAATGACTGCGATATTGTCTGCAACATTGATTTCAGCGATGTAATTTCGTCCCATATCAGCAACAACGCGGATATCACCGTGGTATACCGTTACGGGAACATCCCCGACAAATTCGGCGATGCGTCTGTTTACACGATAGACCCGGACGGCCGCGTGCGCGATATGCTGCTGAATCCACAAGTGGATGGCGCCTGCAATTTCGGCATGAGCATGATGCTGATTCGCCGTGAACTTTTAATCAAATTGGTCAGCGAATGCGCCAGCCGCAATCTGTATAATTTTAAACGGGATTTACTGCAGCGAAATATGGCAAATTATCGCATTTACGCTTATGAGTTCACCGGCTATGTGCAGATGATTTGTTCCACCAATTCCTATTTTGAGGCTAACATGTCTCTCATGCTTCCAAAGGTCAGGACACAGCTGTTTAACCCGGAACGCCCCATTTACACCAAAGTGCGTGACGATATGCCGGCACGCTATGGGCTTGGTTCTTCGGCAGGCAATTCCCTTATTGCGGACGGCTGCGTGATTGAGGGTGAAGTGGAAAACTGTGTGCTTTTCCGCGGCGTTAAAGTCGGAAAAGGCACGAAGCTGGAAAACTGCGTGATTATGCAGGACAGCGTAATCGGCCCGAATTGCAGACTGAATTATGTGATTACCGATAAGGACGTGGTAATTCGCAACGACCGTTCCCTTATGGGATTCCAGTCTTACCCGGTGTATATCAGCAAGGGCAGCGTTGTTTAGGACTTACATAGCTTCCGCAGAGCGGAAAGAGCAAGCGGAGCGAATAAAAAAGAATGGCCTATAAAATTTAGATAGGAGGTATTTTCAATGAAAGTACTGTTTTGTACAAGTGAAGCGCGCCCGTTTGCGGCAACCGGTGGTTTGGGTGATGTGGCGGGTTCTCTGCCCCAAGCACTTCGGTTAAGACTGATTGGCTGCCGTGTGGTTATGCCGCTTTATGCGGACATTCCGCAGGAACTGCGCGATACGATGCGATTTGTTACAAGCCTGTCCGTTCCGGTTGCATGGCGCAGACAATACTGCGGTGTGTTTGAGGCAAAGGCGGGCGGTGTGATTTATTATTTAATCGACAATCAGTATTACTTTAAGCGCAGCGGCCTTTACGGGCATTACGACGACGCGGAACGCTTTGCGTTTTTGTCGCGTGCGGCATTGGAAATGCTGCCTTATATTGACTTTAAACCGGATGTGATTCATGCAAACGACTGGCAGACCGCGTTGATTCCGGTTTATTTCCGCCTTTTCTATGCAAATAACGACTGGTATTCCGGCATCAAAACGGTCATGACCATTCATAATATTCAGTATCAGGGCAAATATGGTTTGGAGCTTGTCAAGGATGTTCTCGGCATACCGGAGTCGGAAACCCAGCTGCTCGAATACGACCACTGCGTAAATCTGCTCAAGGGCGGAATCGAGTGTGCCAATTGGGTGTCCACCGTTAGCCCCACCTATGCAAAGGAGATATTGGATCCGTGGTTCGCGCATGATTTGGATGCAATTTTGAATGAGCGTTCGTGGAAACTCTCGGGTATTCTCAACGGAATTGATACCGTGAGTTATGACCCTGCCGCCGATGGGGATTTATATGCCAATTATTCCACGGACGATATGTCTGGTAAAGCGGTCAACAAGCAGAAACTGCAGGAACGGCTCGGTTTGGAACAGAACCCGGACGTACCGCTCATCGGCATGGTGACACGCATGGTGTCGCACAAGGGGTTGGATTTAGTCAAAGAAGCGCTTGAACCGATCATGAATGAAAACAATGCACAGTTCGTTATTCTTGGTTCGGGTGATTGGGAATATGAAACTTACTTCCGTGAGATGCAGGAGCGGTATCCGGGTAGGCTAACCGCGTGTTTTGGTTTTATACCGGAGCTTTCGCGCAAAATATATGCGGGCGCGGATATCTTTTTAATGCCGTCAAAGAGTGAGCCTTGCGGGCTTTCGCAAATGATTGCACTGCGCTACGGCACCATTCCGGTGGTTCGCGAAACCGGTGGTCTGAAGGATTCCATTCAGGACAGCGGCGACGGGCAGGGCAACGGCTTTACCTTCCAGACCTACAACAGCGGTGACATGAAATATGCCGTTGAGCGTGCGCTGAAGGGTTATGAAGATAAACAAGGCTGGGCAATCCTAATGAAACGTGCCATGGAATGCGACAATAGCTGGGGACATTCCGCAAACGAGTACATTCACCTGTACCGCACTTTGCTGAAAGAAAGCTGATTCTCCTCCTTTTTGCAAAATTATTCAAAAACAGCTCGCTGATTTTTTCAGGGAGCTGCTTTTCTCTGTATGATTTTGTACAATACGAATTTTATGCAATTTATAAATGGTTATCCTCCGATTCCGGTTGGCAGCAGTCCGGCAAGAACGCATCTTGATGGGAGGCTTTTGTATGAAACATAAGTACAAGGTTTGGATCAAACTTTTTGTCTGTCTGCTGATGCTGGTTGGGGCGGGTGAAATCTATGCGATTTTTCAGATGAGCGGCACATTATTGGGCGGTAAACTTCCTGCCGGACAAAACAGTGTATCTCCGCCGTATTCGCGGCCTTCGGCTTCTGCTGTGCAAAGTGTGCAGAACACACCTTCCAAACCCGTTGAACATCCCAACAAACCGGCTGTCACCGGAATTTTTGCTTCGTATTCAGACGCAGCGCAAAAAAAACTTGCCGAAATGTCCCTTTCGGAAAAGGTTGGTCAGCTGTTCATTTTTCGCTGCCCCGACTCCAATGCGATGCAGGCGGTTAAAAAGTACCAGCCCTGCGGCTACGTTCTAATGGCTTCACATTTTAAAGGAAAGACAAGGGAACAGGTTGTCGCTATGACCGACTCTTTTCAAAGTGCGAGCACGGTCAAAATGGTTTTATGCGCGGACGAGGAGGGCGGCACCGTAGTGAGGGTGAGCGGTTTTTCTGCTCTTTCTCCAGCTAAATTCCAGTCGCCGCAAACCGTTTTTCAGCTGGGCGGCATGTCCGCTATTTACAAGGATACCGTCAGAAAATCCCAGCTTCTGCTCTCATTAGGCATCAATTTGAATCTTGCTCCGGTCGCGGATGTTTCGACGAACCCGAAAGATTTTATCTATGATCGTTCCTTCGGCAAGCCTGCGGCGCAGACTGCCCAGTTCGTCACCACGTTTGTAAACGCCGCCAACAGCCAAAAAATTTCAAGCGCGCTCAAGCATTTTCCCGGTTACGGAAACAATGCGGATACCCATACCGGAATCGCGTATGATAAGCGCAGCTACGCTGTTTTTGAAAAAAGTGATTTCCTGCCGTTTTCCGCGGGCATTCAAGCCGGAGCACAGTGCGTGCTGGTTTCCCATAATATTGTGGAATGTATGGATCCTGCGCGCCCCGCATCCCTTTCACCGAAAGTACATCAGATTTTACGGGACACCTTACATTTTACGGGAATCGTTATGACGGATGATTTGGTTATGGATGCCATTCGTGACTTTACCAAAGGAAAAAATCCGGCCGTTGACGCGTTTCAGGCAGGCAATGATATTCTGCTTTCTTCCAACATGGAGGAAGATTATCAATCTCTGTACGCTGCCGTTTGCAGCGGCGAAATCAGCGAGGCGCGGGTTGAGCAATCCGTACTGCGTATTTTGGCGTGGAAATATGCGATGAAAATTATCCGTTGACATACAGCTTCGATTTTTCAGCGGACGGCATTTAACTGCAGGATTTTGTGATATACTAATAAAACAGATTATAGAAAACAGGAGTCATAATGATGAACATATCGAAGGAAGAAAAAGAGATTTTGCGGGCAGTTGCGGACAGCAGACGTTTTCCGATTGTACGTTTTGAACTGCGCAGCACAAAAGAAGAAGAGCTAGTTTCCACCGCACTCAATCATGTGTGGATTACGGATACGCAGGACAGCATGGAAACCGTAAAGGCGCGCGCAGCGGTTCTGCAAAGTTTGCAGGAGAAAAAGCTTATAAAAATCAATTATTCCATGAAGGCATGGGTGGCATCGGATTACAAAATCTATTACGCAAGCAAGCTCTATGAGATGCTTTGCCATATGGTATTGGAAGGGCAGAACAACCCGAAGTTTCTGTTTGACATGCCCTATATGAAGCGCGGCATGGTTACCCTTACCAAGGTAGGAAATACTTTTGCAAAATTATAGTCAATTAATTTGAAAACAAAACCAATCTCCATGCGTAAAATCCACATGTCAAAGATTTTACGTATGTTTCTTGGATGTTTTCTAAAGTTAACTGGCTATAAGAAGTGATAAAAAACACCGCTGACCGTATGGAATAAATAACCATGTAGCCAGCGGTGCTTTTTATATTAATTGTGTTTAAAACGCTTTCGGGATAAAACCGACTTTTTTCATTACCTTGTTCAGCGTACGGCTTGAAATCGCGAGTGCCTTCTGTGCGCTTTCGGTATAGCATTTTTCCAAATAGTCCTTGTCCTTAATAAACTGTGCGTAACGCTCCTGCACCGGGCGCAGATGCTCAATGACCGCTTCTGCCACCGCGACCTTAAAGTCGCCGTAGCCTTTCCCTGCAAACTCGTCCGTAATCTGCTCGAAGGTCCTGCCGGTCACACAGGAGTAAATACCCATCAGGTTGTTTACACCGTCTTTGCCTTCTCCGTAATGTACACTGGCTTCACTGTCGGTTACGGCGCGCTTGAATTTACGCATGATATCATCCGGCTTGTCCAGCACGGCGATGCAGGCGTTCACGTTTTCATCGGATTTGGACATTTTTTTCGTCGGGTCCTGCAGGGACATCACGCGCGCGCCGGTTTTTGGAATATACGGATCCGGAACCTTAAAGGTCGGGCTGTAAAGTCCGTTAAAGCGTTCGGCAATGTTGCGGGTCAGTTCCAAGTGCTGTTTTTGGTCGGCACCTACCGGTACCATATCCGCCTGATACAGAAGAATATCCGCCGCCATTAGGCTGGGGTAGGTGAAAAGTCCGGCATTCACGTTGTCCGCGTGCTTTGCGGATTTTTCCTTAAACTGCGTCATGCGGGAAAGCTCACCGAACTGGGTGTAGCAGTTCAGCACCCATGCAAGCTCCGCGTGCGTGTGCACATGGCTTTGAATAAAGAAGATGCTTTTGTTCAGGTCAATGCCGCAGGCGAGCAGGAGGGCATAGGCCTCCAACGCGTTGTGACGGAATTTCGCCGGCTCCTGACGTACCGTAATGGTATGCAGATCAGCCAAAGCATAAATGCAGTCAAATTCATCCTGTAAACCAATCCAGTTTTTCAGTGCGCCCAAATAATTGCCCAAGGTAATGGTGCCGCTTGGCTGAATGGCACTGAAAATTACTTTTTTACGCTCTGTTTCGTTTGCTGTGTCCATATTGTTTTCCCTCCAAATTTATCGAGAGTTTTTATTTAATAATATCCTTTGCCAGTTCTCCTAAAATTTCAATTCCTTTCACCAGTTGCTCGTCAGTTGGAGTGGAAAAATTGATACGGAAGGACTGACTCGGCTCGTTTTCGTCGGTCAAAAAGGCGTTGCCCGGAACTACGCAGACTTTACGCAGAACCGCCTGCTTGCAGAAATCGAGCATGTCAACGCCGTCCGGAAGGGTGCACCACAGGAACAGACCGCCTTCCACCTTGCCGTAGGCAATGGCATGCGGCACCAAACAGCGGTCGAGCGCATCCATTGCGATGGAGGACTTTTTGCGGTAAATGGCGCGAAGCCCTTCCAGGTGTGCGTCGTAGTCATAATTTTTCATGAACTCGTCACAGATCATCTGCGACCAGATGTTGGTGTGCACATCTTCACCCTGCTTGCAGACAATCATTTTTTGCAGTACCGGTTTTGGCCCGATGGCGTAGCCGACACGCATACCGGGGGATATGACCTTCGAGAAGGTGCCCGCGTACATGACGATGCCGTCTTCATCAAAGGATTTGATGGCAGGAACATGTTCGCCTTGAAAGCGTAAATCACCGTAGGGATTATCCTCCAAAATCATGACGCCGTATTTCTTTGCTAAATCATAAATGGCGTGACGTTTTGCCAGACTTGTTGTAATACCGGTCGGGTTCTGGAAATTCGGAATCGTATAAATAAACCGAACGTTTTTCTCTTCCTGTAGGGCCTTTTCCAGCTCGTTGATATTCATGCCGTCCTGTTCCATCGGAATACCGCGCAGATGCCCTTTGTAGGAGCGGAAGGTATTCAGCGAGCCGATAAAACTCGGGGCTTCGCAGATGACCGTGTCTTCTGCATTGCAAAGCGATTTTGTGGTCAAATCCATTACCTGCTGTGCGCCGGAGGTAATCAGGATATCGTCAAATTCGCGGCCGATATGATGCCGTTCGCTCATATAGGCGGTCAAATTTTTGCGCAGCGGTACATAACCCTCGGTAATGCTGTATTGCAGTGCGTCAATGGGACGTTCCTGCAGCAGTCTGGCGGAAATTTCCGCGATTTCTTTTGAGGGGAATGCTTCCGGCGCCGGGTTGCCGGCAGAAAGCGAAATGACGCTCGGGTCTGCGGCATATTTAAAAATCTCTCGGATTGCAGAGGGCTTTAACGCTAAAACTCGGTCTGCGAACTTGTATTCCATGGTAAAACCGCCCTTCTTGTATACCGGTCTTCGAATGAGACAATCAAAAAATCAGGTAAGATTTTTGGCATTCTCTCGGAAGAATAGTATGAAAAATATCATTACCTTTTATTTTAGCATAAAAATGCGAGATAATCAATGCAAGCAGATTAAGCGAAAATTCGGAAAAATTTTATTTCATACCGGTAAAATACTGTAATCCTGCAAGGAATTACCAATTTTCACCACAAGTTTTCATTTCCCATCAAAATATTACAACACGTTATGACAATCGGACACATATACTTATTGTATAATGTTTAAGCACGAATCAAAAGAATCGGACAAGCTTAAATTTATTGAGGTGGTGATGGCTATGAAAGAGAAGGCGGCTGAGCGGCACAGACTGACGTTTGCCGAATTCCTTTCCGCGCCGGTAACAGTTAAAGCGGGAACGCAAATTGTATATTTGCTTGCAGGGTTCCTTTGTGCAAGAGGAATCGTTTTTTCAAAATACGCGCCATTCGGTGTGGCGGCGGTGGCAGCTGCTCCTTTTGGAAATTTGGCGGCAGCTTTGGTTGGTGTAATTTTGGGATGTTTGTTTCCATCCGCAGCGTCTGTACCGGTTCATTATATCGCGGCTGCGCTTGCGGCGGCGGCTATCCGGTGGACTCTGAATGACCTTTCCAAGGTGAAAGGCCACCCCGTATTTGCGCCGATTGTCGCGTTCGCTCCCATTTTGGCAACGGGCATTGCCCTCGCTATGGTAAACGGTACTATGAGTTCCGGAATCGCCATGTATGTGGCGGAATCGCTGCTGGCGGCAGGAGCTGCTTATTTCTTTGCGCGTACCGCACAGGTGATGGGCGGCAGTAAGGGGATTACCGCGCTGAACCAGCAGGAACTGGCCTGCGTTACCATCACAATCGGTATACTGGTGCTTGCACTTTCCAAACTGACGGTGGGAAGCATTTCCATCGGCCGTGTCGTTGCGGTAATCGCAATTCTGTTTGCCGCACGCTACGGTGGGGTATCCGGCGGAGGAATTGCCGGAATTGCTTCCGGTACCATGCTCGGACTTTCCACAGCGGGGCTTAGCTATTTGTCGGGTGCGTATGCTTTGGGCGGACTAATGGCGGGAGTGTTTGCTCCGGTTGGGCGTATCGCCTCCGTGGCGGCATTCATTCTCGCAAACGCAATCGCGTCGCTTCAGGTGGGCAATCAGGCGGCGGTCATCAATGGGCTTTACGAGGTAATGGCGGCTACTTTGATCTATATGGTTTGGCCCGCACAGAGCAGTGACCGCCTTACCGGTGTATTCCGGCAGGCAGATGATGTCCTGCGCAGTGACGGCCTGCGCCATTCGGTGATTATGAAGCTGGATTATGCCGCGAAAGCGCTCGATAATGTTTCGGAATCGGTAGAGGCAGTGTCCAAAAAACTTGCACAGGTTAGTGCACCGGATATGAACGGCGTGTATAAAAAAGTTATGAATGAGACCTGCAGCAATTGCGGGCTGAAAATATACTGCTGGCAGCGCAATTATGACGACAGTATGCAGGCATTCAATGATTTGACGGAGAAACTGCGGGAAAACGGCAAAGTAACAAAACTGGATTTCGGCAAGCAGTTTGCCGCGCATTGCAGCCGGATGAACGATATGGCTTCCAACATGAATCATTATTACAGTGAGTTTCTCGCCAATGAGGCGGCGGAACGCCGGATCGCTCAAATACGCGAGGTGGTAGCGGAGCAGTTTGGAACCACCAGCCAGATGCTTACAGATATGGCGAAGGAACTGGAGCTATATGAGCGCTTTGATTTTGCTGCCGCTCAGCGGGTACACGAAGTTCTGCACGATGCCGGAATTGTTCCGATTGACGTAAGCTGCCGGGTGGATCGCTTTGACCGAATGTCCATTGAAATTGAAGCGGCACGCATGGACCGTTCCCGCCTGAACAAAGCCGCGCTTACACGCCAGATTTCACACGCCTGTTCCCGCGTATTTGAAATGCCGTGTATCAGTACGGCACAGGGAAAGTGCCGCCTGCAAATGTGCGAGCGCCCCATTTATCGGGCACAAATCGGCAGTGCGCAGCATGTGTGCGGCAACGCACAGCTTTGCGGTGACAGCTATGAATGCTTCCATGACGGCTGCGGCAGGCAGATTGCCATCATCAGCGACGGTATGGGTACAGGGGGCAGGGCGGCGGTCGACGGAGCCATGGCAAGCGGTATTATGGCAACACTTATCAAGGCGGGAATTGGCTTCGACTGTGCACTTAAGATTGTAAATTCCGCTCTGCTTGTAAAGTCGGGGGACGAATCACTTGCCACGCTAGACCTGGCGGTGCTTGATTTGTTCAGCGGCAAGGCGGAGTTATTTAAAGCAGGTGCGCCAATCAGTATTATCCGCAAGTCCGGTAAATCTTTAGCGGTAGATGCTCCTGCACTTCCGGTCGGTATTCTGAATGAATCCTCTTTCGCCCATGAAACTGCCCAGCTGGAATCCGGCGACTTGCTGGTTCTGTTCTCTGACGGCGTGATTGCCTCCGGAGATGAATGGCTTTGCAATCTGATTGCAAACTGGAAAGGCGATCAACCGCAGGAACTTGCGGATGAAATTGTTTCACAGGCTATTGCCAACCGCACAGACGGACACGACGATGATGTTACCGCACTGGTACTCAAACTTGTGGAGCAAAAGCAGGACAAGTAATACTTGATTTTCTTACAGAATAAAATAACTGCCGAATGTGTTTCCATCATTCGGCAGTTACTTTTATTTGATAGTTTGTTCTGACAATTTAAATTATTTCAGCTTTCTTGCTACTTCGTCCACTGCTTTGGCAAGAAATGCGTCGAGTGTCATGGAACCGATATCGCCATCCTTGCGGCTGCGCACGGAAACAAGGTTTTCCTGCACTTCTTTGTCGCCGATAACCAGCATATACGGAATCTTTTCGAGCTGTGCCTCGCGGATTTTGTAGCCGATTTTTTCGCTGCGGGAGTCGGTAGTTACCCGTAAACCGGCAGCCTGCAATTGTTCTTCGGCTTTTTTGGCTTCCGGCAGCAGGCGATCACTGATTGGCAGAATGCGAACCTGTTCCGGCATTAGCCACATTGGCAGCGCTCCTGCATATTTTTCAATCAGCAGAGCAAGCGTACGCTCGTAGCAGCCAATGGAGGTACGGTGGATAATATATGGGTTTTTCTTTGTTCCGTCGGAGTCCACATATTCCATACCGAATTTTTCTGCCAGCATCTGGTCAATTTGAATCGTAATAAGCGTGTCTTCCTTGCCGAAAACGTTTTTAATCTGAATGTCCAGCTTCGGACCGTAGAAAGCGGCTTCACCGATTCCTTCTACATATGGAATTTCCAGGTGATTCAAAATCTTACGCATAACGCCCTGTGCTTCATCCCACTGTTCCGGTGTTCCGATATATTTTTCACGGTCGTCCGGATCCCACATAGAGAAGCGGTACGAAACGTCTTCATACAGACCAAGGGTTTTGAGCATGAAAATTGCCAGCTCCAAGCACTTGCGGAATTCATCTTCCAATTGATCGGGGCGGCACATTAAATGTCCTTCGGAAATCGTAAACTGTCTTACGCGGATAAGGCCGTGCATTTCGCCGGAAGCCTCGTTGCGGAACAGGGTAGAGGTTTCATTGTAACGCAGTGGCAAGTCGCGGTACGAACGTTTTTTATTCAGATAAGCCTGATATTGGAACGGGCAGGTCATGGGGCGAAGAGCAAAAACTTCATCGTCCTTTTCTTCATCGCCCAGCACAAACATACCGTCTTTATAATGATCCCAGTGGCCGGAGAGCTTATACAGGTCACTTTTTGCCATATATGGGGTTTTGGTGAGCAGCCATCCGCGGCGCTGTTCCTCGTCCTCCACAAAGCGCTGTAAAGTCTGAATGACACGTGCGCCGTTCGGCAGCAAAATCGGCAGACCTTGACCGATTAAGTCACAGGTGGTAAAGTAACCAAGCTGACGGCCCAAAATGTTATGGTCACGCTTTTTGGCTTCCTCCACCTTGGTAAGATATTCTTCCAACTCGGAAGCTTTCGGGAACGAAATACCGTAAACACGCTGCAGTGTTTTACCCTTGGAATCACCGCGCCAATAGGCAGCGGTCGCACTGGTCAGCTTCACTGCCTTTACACAGCCGGTAGACATTAGGTGAGGGCCGGCACACAAATCAACATAATCACCCTGCTTGTAGAAGGAGATATTTTCACCCTTGCCGGAGTGCTCTTCAATGAGCTCCACTTTATACTTTTGGTTTTCTTTCTCCATCAGTTCTTTCGCCTGCTGCGGCGCAAGCTCAAAACGTTCCAACGGAATATTTTCTTTGATGATTTTTTTCATTTCCGCTTCTATTTTTTGCAAATCATCCGGCACCAGTGTACGCGGAAGATCAAAGTCATAGTAGAATCCGTTGTCAATGGCGGGGCCGATTGCAAAAATGGCATCCGGGAAAAGATGCTTCACGGCCTGTGCCATGATGTGGGAGGTGGTGTGCCAATAGGCTTTTTTGCCTTCGGTATCGTCAAATGTCAGAATCTCAAGGTCGCAGTCTTTTGTTACCGGAGTTCTCAGATCCACCGTTTTTCCGTCTATTTTTCCCGCACAGGCAGCTTTATAAAGCCCCGCGCCGATGGACTGGGCAATTTCAGCAACGGTTGTGCCGGCCTCATATTCCTTTACATTGCCTTTCAGGTTTACCTTTACCATTGTTCATTCCTCCTTAAAATAAAAAAAGCCTTGCCCCAAAAAGGGGCAAGACATATTTGTCATGCGGTTCCACCCAAGTTCAGCAAATCAACCTTGATTTGCCCTTTTGCGGCCAATAACGGTGCCTGTCCGGTGCGCCTTAGACATTTTAAATGTGTTTGGCGTACAGCTCCGAGGCGGTATCCTGCACAAGTTCCACCGTGTGTGCTTTCAGCCAGTGACACACACTCTCTGCTGTGAACTGCTCATGAGGCTTCCTCATCCATGCTCAATTATTAACTTAATGTCATAGTAACACCGGAAACAGGGATTGTCAAGTTTACACGGATAACTTTTTTCAGAGGTATCTGATATTTAACTTTATAACAGTATGCGCAGATTCATTTTGGTTCGAAACTGATAAAACGGTTTCCACGGTACTTTAATATGCCTTTATCGCCCTTTTTTATGACCTCATAGTTCCATGAATTTGTGGTAAAGTTCAATTTTTTTCCGTTGTTTGTGGTAAAGACTAAAATATAATCCGTTACCGGCTGAGGTACCGGTGTGTATTTTGTATAACTGCTTTGCCGTTTGTCGGCAACCGTTGCCGGGATGGTTACCGCTTTTGCCAGCCGGCTCCAAATCAGCCTGCCTGCAGCGAGCAGAACAAGAAGCAACAATAATCCAGTAATACAATAATTTATGATGTTTATGGCATTCATGTGCAATACCGCCTTTTATTTCATGCTGGAAGTATATTCTAATTTTCATAGTACTATTCTATTTTTAACCTGTCAATAAAATCATTGTAAAATTATGGATTATACAAATGAAAGAGAAAAAATAGTTAATCCGCCGTTTGGCAACTCGGCGATAAATCGCGGAAAAGCCGGGCGTTACATTCTAAACAGCATGTTTCCGCAATATATATAACTGTATTACATTGCGGGAGTTGATCGGTTTGGAATGGCAGAGCCTTACCAAAGAGGAATGCATCAAGCAGCTTCACACAGATGGCAAAGAGGGGCTTTCCGCGCGGCAGGTACAGAAAAGCAGCGCGGAATATGGCAGAAATGAGCTGGCGCAAAAAAAGAAAACAAGCATTCTGAAGCGTTTGCTTGCCCAGTTTTCTGATTTTATGGTGATTGTCCTGCTTATTGCGGCAGGAATCTCGTTTGCTACTTCCTTTATAAAAAAGGATAACGACTACATAGACTCCATTATTATTTTAGCAATTGTTGTTGTCAACGCCATCATCGGCCTTGTGCAGGAAAGCCGCGCGGAACGTGCGATTGAAGCGCTGAAGAAGCTGGCGTCTCCCCAGGCGGAAGTGATACGCGGCGGCAAGCGGATGGTGGTGGATTCCGCCGAACTGGTGCCGGGTGACTTGGTACTGCTGAATACCGGAGATCTGGTTCCCGCAGATATGCGTTTGCTGGAAGCACATAATTTAAAGGCGGAGGAGTCGGCACTCACAGGCGAATCGCTGCCGACCGAGAAAAATGCGGAAATGACCTTTTCTGCTTCCACCTCTCTTGGGGACAGGCGAAACATGCTGTTTTGCGGCAGCAGTATATCAGAGGGGCGCGGTGCCGGAATTGTGGTTGCAACCGGAATGAATACGCAGGTCGGAAAAATCGCGCACATGATTAATGTGGAAGAGTCCCCGCAGACTCCGCTACAGCGGAAGCTGGCACAAACAGGCAAAATGCTGGGCACGGGTGCACTGCTGATTTGTCTGGTTATTTTTGTCATGGGATTGTTCCAAAAAGTAAATCCGCTTGAAATGTTTATGATTTCCATCAGTCTTGCCGTTGCCGCCATACCGGAAGGACTTCCTGCGGTTGTAACCATTGTGCTTGCCATCGGTATGCGGCGTATGGCGGCAAACCGTGCAATCGTACGCCGTATGCCCGCGGTGGAAACTCTCGGCAGCGCAAGCGTAATTTGTTCCGATAAAACAGGAACGCTTACGCAGAACCGAATGACGGTGGTGGAACTGGCGGATTTGGACGGAAAACTGCCTTTGAGCAGTGCGGCGGGGGGAGCCATGCTTAACCTTGCGGCATTGTGCAACAATTGTACGGTCACGAGCGGCAAAGCATACGGTGCCCCCACCGAAGCGGCACTTTTGATGGCTGCTCCAAAAACAAAAGAGGAGTTGGAAAGGCAATTTCCGCGTGTCAGTGAGATTCCGTTCAGCTCCAGCCGTAAGATGATGACGACCATACACCGGATTGGTTTTAATCAGTACCGGATTATAACAAAAGGCGCTCCGGATTTACTTTTGAATAAATGTACCGCCTGCCTGAGTCATTCCGCAGCGGTTCCAATGTCATCTTCACAGCGCAACGCGATAACACGCAAAAATGAAGAAATGGCGTCGCGTGCTTTACGTGTGCTGGGTGTTGCTTACCGCGATGTTTCCATGCTGCCGAAAGATAACGAGAGTATCGAGAGCGACTTGGTTTTCTGCGGCCTTATCGGCATAATCGACCCGCCGCGCCCGCAGGCGGCGGATGCGGTGCGGCTTTGCAAGCGAGCCGGTATCCGTCCGATTATGATAACCGGCGACCATGTTGCGACCGCCGTAGCGATTGCAAAACAGCTTGGCATTATGGGCATTTCTGATTCCGCTATGACGGGCGCGGAACTGGACAAAACAGACCAAAAGGAATTGGAAAAGAAAATCTATCAGTATGCGGTGTTTGCGCGAGTTTCTCCCGAACATAAAGTGCGCATTGTTAAGGCGTTTCAGGCGCACGGCGAGGTAGTTGCCATGACGGGGGACGGAGTGAACGACGCGCCCGCACTGAAAGCCGCGGATATCGGCTGCGCAATGGGCATTGCGGGAACCGACGTTGCGAAGGCCGCATCCGATATGATTCTGACTGATGATAATTTTGCGACGATTGTTTCCGCGGTTCGCGAAGGGCGCGGAATTTATGAAAATATCCGAAAGACCATCCATTTTCTGATTTCCTGCAATATCGGTGAAATTTTAACGGTTTTCGTTGCTTTTCTGCTGCGTCTGCCTACGCCGCTTTTGGCAATCCAGCTTCTGTGGGTAAACCTTGTAACCGATTCGTTGCCTGCTCTGGCGCTGGGTGTGGAACCGATTGAAGCTGATATTATGCAGCGCCGCCCCACAAAACAAAACGAAAGCGTTTTTTCCGGCGGGATGGGATATAACATTGTTGTCGAGGGCTGCCTGATCGGTGCGCTTGCGCTGCTTGCCTACACATTCGGCCGCGTATTCTTTGATGTTGACAAAACAATGCCGATTATCGGGCGTACGATGGCGTTCGCGGTGCTGAGTCTTTCTCAGGTAGTGCATACCTTTAATATGCGTTCTCCGCATTCTGTTTTTAAAACCGGTTTATTCAGCAATCCAAAGCTATTGTGGGCAGCACTTGCCTGTACGGCCCTGCAGGCAAGTGTAATTGTAATCGCGCCGCTTTCCCGCATTTTTAAAACCGCTGTGCTTGACCCAAAACAGTGGCTGATTGTTATCCTGCTTTCTATAATTCCCTTGTTTATTGTCGAGATTGAAAAAATGATTTTCAGCAAAATAGATAATAAAAAATAAAATTATAAAAATTTTATAACGAATATTCATGAAATGCTCAAGCTGGCATCACAATATCTGGATGGTAAAACTGTAAAATGTTAACATATTGCGTAAAAAATAATATTACATAAATCTAATAAAAAACCTCTTGAATTCTTTTGAATAATCAATTAAAATTATATGCGTTAGTGAAAATAGTTCACAATAGGGGAGAATCACAATTATGAAAAAGAGCGTAGGCAGAGTCTTTTTTCCAAACAACGGAACCACTTTGCAGTATTTTGTCTTTGGGAGCGAACAAAGCGGGTTCGGAGTTCAAATTTTGCAATACCAAGGCGAGCAGGTACTGCAAAATGAAGTGCGGGGTCATCTTACTCATGACTGGATGAGCGCGCGCAATTTCGCACATTCTCTTGCGAGAGGGGCAGTTTTTCCGGATAATCTGGATGAAATTTGTCAAGACTATCAATTCAGCAGTCTAATTAACAGTTGACAAAAACCTAGTATCCCTCTATACTTAAGGCAACAACATATTGTGGTATTCAGGCGGCAGATTTCCAATTTATTTGCTGTTTTGAAAAACACGGGTTGTTGCCTTTTGTTAATGAAATGAAAATGAAGGAGTGTTTTTTGATGGAAAAGTATGTTTGCGACGCTTGCGGCTATGAGTATGACCCCGCTGTAGGAGATCCGGATAACGGGATTGCCCCCGGCACTGCTTTTGAAGATTTGCCGGAAGATTGGGTATGTCCGGTTTGCGGTGTCGGTAAGGACATGTTCAGCAAGGCATAATTAAAAGTGCGGCTGGAATTTTCCGCATTTTGAGCTGCTGAAGTTGTGGCGGCAGGGTTGCCTGATTATCAGGTGGCCCTGTTTGCCTACTTAATTAAGAAATACATAATCAAGTTCAATTTAAAAGTATAGAAACTATTGAATGAAACCCTTGCATATGTGAGCTCTTATGCAGGTTTGTATCCATATTTTTATGGAGAGTCAGTATGAGTCAACAGAGAAAGGATTGTCCAAAATGAGTGCAATTAAACTGCAGGAAAATATCTACTCGGTGGGGGTGCTGAACCCGTCACTGCGTGTGTTCGATATTGTTATGGAATCCCGTTACGGTACCAGCTACAATGCCTACCTTTTGACCGGGGAAAAAAATGTTTTGATTGATACGGTACATCCGGATTATTTTGATGAATATCTCAGCAATATTGAAAGTGTGATTGATGTTCAAAAAATTGACTATTTGATTATGAACCACACGGAACCGGACCATTCGGGTTCAATTGGAAAGCTTCTCGAGAAAAATCCGAATATTATGGTATTTGGTACACTGGCGGCCAAAAAATTCATTTCCGCTATTATCAATAAAGAGTTTGCCTGTACCGTTGTGAAAAACGGCGATACACTTGATATCGGTTCGCAGACATTGGAATTCATTGTGGCACCGCTTCTGCACTGGCCGGATTCTATGTTCACCTGGGCACCGCTCAGCAAGGCACTGTTTACCTGCGACTTTTTGGGCGCTCATTTCTGTGAACCAACCATGCTCGACAGCAAAACACACTATGAAAAACAATACTGGGAGCAGTTCCAATATTATTACGGCGGTATCTTCGGGCCGTTTAAGCCTTATGTGCTGGCCGGACTGGATAAAATCAAGGACTTGCCGATCGAAATCGTTTGCCCGAGCCATGGGCCTTGCTTAACAAAGAACATACAAAAATGTCAGGAGCTTTACCGCGAATGGAGTACGCCGGTTGAGCATGAAAAGAAAATTGCCGCTGTTTTGTATGCGTCTGCCTATGGATGCACAGCCAAACTTGCGCAGGCGGCTTATGAGGAACTTTCGAAAAACAGTGAACTGGACGTTCGTCTGGTGGATATCGTGTTTACCCCACTCGGTGAAGTAATAACCCTTGCCAATGAGGCAGATGCTCTGTTTATGGGTTCCTGTACCATTAATAAGGATGCGCCGAAGGTTGTTTGGGACGTGCTTTGCTCCATTGACGCAATCAATGTGAAACAAAAACCGGCCGGAGCATTTGGCTCGTTCGGCTGGAGCGGTGAAGCGGTGGATATGATTAAATCCCGCATGCAGCACCTTCGTTATGACTTTGTCGGTGACGGCGTTAAGGCAAACTTTATGCCGGATGAAGAAGACATTGCCAAAATGAAAGCCTATGCGCTGGAGGTTGCGGCGAAAATCAAATAAAATCTTTTTGCTGCTTGAAAATCCTGTCAAGACCTTGCAATCCCCAAGTAAAAGAGTTAAAATTTAAATATCGGCTTTTCTCGTTTAAAACATCAGCGATTAGACGCTTTAAATGGGTAAACAAACAAAGCAAAAGTGCATCGTGCGAAGACAAAGCTTTCGATGCACTTTTTTATTATAAAAATCTGCGTTTGTGGATTACAGCCGAGTCATATTGCACAAGCAGCATGTAAAATATTAAAATGTAAATTCGTTTTTTATCATGATTTTATCTAGGAGGAACAGGAATGAAAGAATTAATGCTGGGTAACGAAGCGGTTGCCCGCGGATTATATGAAGCCGGTGTAAAAGTGGTTTCCAGTTATCCGGGTACTCCAAGCACCGAAATTACCGAGAATGCCGTAAAATACGACGAAATTTACTGCGAATGGGCACCAAATGAAAAGGTAGCGGCAGAGGTGGCAGCGGGTGCGTCCTTCGGCGGTGCACGTTCCTTTTGCGCAATGAAGCATGTTGGCTTGAATGTTGCCGCCGACCCGCTTTTCACGATGTCTTACATAGGAGTAAACGGGGGCATGGTATTCGGTGTGGCGGACGATCCGGGCATGCACTCTTCCCAAAATGAACAGGATTCCCGCAACTACGCCATCGGTGCAAAGCTGCCTATGTTGGAGCCTGCCGATTCAGCGGAATGCTGCGCGTTTGCAAAACTTGCCTATGACCTTTCAGAACAGTACGATACACCTGTTATTCTGCGCCTTACCACACGCATCGCGCATTCCCGCAGTATTGTAGAATTGGGTGAACGGAAAGAATTGGCTTTAAAACCGTATGAAAAGAATCCGCAGAAAAACGTCATGCTCCCTGCTTTCGCAAAACCAAAGCATGTAAAAGTGGAAGAACGTACACGGCAATTAACCGAGTGGGCAGAACATTGCGAGATTAATAAAATTGAGGACAACCACAGCAAAATCGGCGTGATTGTTGCCGGTGCTGTGTATCAATACACAAAAGAAGCAATGGGCGATACGGTTTCCTATTTAAAATTGGGTATGGTGAACCCGCTGCCGGTTGATTTAATTAAGGAATTTGCGTCCAAAGTGGAAACTCTTTATGTCATTGAAGAGCTGGACGATATTATCGAGAGCCACTGCCGCAAGTATGGCATAAACGTAATCGGCAAAGAGGTATTCCCGCGCTGCGGCGAATTCAGCCAAAAAACGATTCAAAGCTGCCTGCTGCATAAAGAAAACGAGACGATGGCGGTGGAACAAACGATTCCGGGACGTCCTCCGGTTATGTGCTGCGGCTGTCCGCACCGCGGGTTATTCTATGCGCTGAAAAAGGCAAAGGTCTATGTGAGCGGCGATATCGGCTGCTACACGCTAGGCGCATCCGCACCGCTCGGCGCGATGGATACCTGTGTGTGCATGGGCGCTTCCGTTTCTGCCCTGCATGGCTACAACAAAGCGATCGGCAAAGCGGCGGAGCAAAAATCCGTTGCCGTCATCGGCGATTCCACCTTCATTCATTCCGGTATTACCGGATTAATCGACATTGCCTATAATCAGAGCAATTCGGTTGTTATCATTCTGGATAACTCCATTACCGGCATGACCGGCCATCAGCAAAACCCGACCACCGGTTACACTATTAAGGGCGACCCCACCAGTGCGGTCAATCTGGAAGCGCTGTGCAAGGCAGTCGGCATCAACCGTGTTCGCGTGTGTGACCCTTACAATTTAACCGAAGTCGAAACTGTTTTGAAAGAAGAACTTGCGGCAGAGGAGCCGTCAGTTATTATCAGCCGCCGTCCGTGTGCGCTGCTGAAATATGTAAAGCATAAACCGTCACTGGTAATTCACAGCGACCGCTGCATCGGCTGTAAAGCCTGTTTGGCAATCGGCTGCCCGGCTATCAGCATGAAAAACGGCAAAGCTGAAATTGACCACACACAATGTGTCGGCTGCGGCGTGTGCGAAACACTTTGCAGGAAAAACGCGATAACAACACAGGAGGCAGCACAATGAGTACTTTAACGAATGGAAAAAGCGTAATTATTGTCGGCGTCGGCGGTCAGGGAACTCTGCTTGCCAGCCGCCTTTTGGGCAATGCCATGATGAACGAAGGGTATGACGTTAAGGTTTCCGAGGTGCATGGCATGAGCCAGCGCGGAGGTTCGGTTGTTACCTATGTTCGCTTTGGCGACAAGGTATATTCTCCTGTCATTGAGCAGGGCGAGGCGGATATTGTACTCGCGTTTGAGCAATTGGAAGCGGCACGTTTTTTGCCGTGGCTCAAAAAGGATGGTTCCGTGGTGGTAAACACCCAGCAAATTGACCCAATGTCGGTTGTAACCGGAACGGCGCAGTACCCGCAGGGACTGATTGATTCCATAAAAGCGCAGGGTGCGAAGGTGCTTGCGCTGGACGCCCTTTCTTTGGCGGAACAGGCAGGTTCGGTAAAAGCCGTGAATGTGGTGCTTATCGGCGCTATGGCAAAACGGCTGGGTATTGAGAAAGACATATGGCTCCATGCGATTGAAGAAACCGTACCGCCTAAGTTTTTGGATATGAATAAAAAAGCGTTTGAACTGGGCTATCAAGCTGAATAAACGGATACCTTCGTCCAAAAAGCTGTATCCAAATAAATAATCATAATGGAGTGAAAAACCAATGCAGGGAAATTACTTTGAACCCGAAATTGAATGTGCCTCACGTGAGGTACTGCACTACATCCAGTCGCAAAAATTAGTGAAAATGGTAGAGAATTGCTACAACAAAATCCCGCTTTATAAAAAGAAGTTTGATGAAATGGGTCTTTTGCCGGGCGATATCAAATCCATTGATGATGTAAGCAAGCTGCCGTTTACTTACAAAACGGATTTGCGTGATAACTATCCGTTTGGCATGTTTGCCGTGCCGCACGAGGAATTGGTGCGCATCCATGCTTCCTCCGGCACAACCGGCAAGCAGACGGTTGTCGGTTATACCAAGCACGATATTGATATTTGGGCACGCGGTGCCGCACGCGGTATTGCGGCGGCGGGCGGAACCAAGTCCGATTTTATTCATATTTCTTATGGCTACGGTTTGTTCACCGGCGGCATGGGCATTCATTACGGCGCGGAAAAACTGGGCGCAACCGCTATTCCGGTTTCTACCGGTAATACCAAACGCCAGATTATGATTTTCCAGGATTTCGGTTCAAATATTCTTTGCTGCACACCTTCCTATGCCATGTATATCGGCGAAACCATGCGGAATATGGGTGTGGATCCCAAAAGTTTGAATTTGCGTGCGGGAATTTTCGGCGCGGAGCCTTGGACGGAAAATATGCGCAGAGAGATTGAAAAACTGCTTGCCATCAAGGCGTATGACATTTACGGCCTTTCTGAAATTGCGGGCCCCGGTGTTGCCTGTGAATGCTCGATGCAGAACGGTATGCATGTAAATGAAGATATGTTCTACCCGGAGGTTATCGATTCCGAAACCGGCGAACCTGTGCCGGACGGTACATACGGCGAGCTGGTGTTTACCTGCATCGGCAAAGAAGCTTTGCCACTTCTGCGTTACCGCACCAAAGATATCTGCAAGCTTGACCGTACTCCGTGTGAATGCGGCAGAACACTGGTCAGAATGTCGAAACCGCGCGGCAGAGTGGATGATATGTTGATTATCCGCGGCATCAATGTTTTCCCATCCCAAATTGAATCGGTGCTGCTCGACCTTGGCATGAATCCGAATTATCAAATGGTGGTCGACCGTGTGGACAATCTGGATACGCTGGAAGTTCAGGTGGAAATGACAGAAGAAATGTTCTCCGATACCGTGCGTAATTTGGAAGAAATTGAACACCGCATCGCAAACGCGCTGCAGTCCACGCTCAATGTGGTGGCCAAAATTCGTCTGCTTGAGCCAAATTCCATTCCTCGTTCAGAGGGCAAGGCAAAGCGTGTAATTGACAACCGCAAACTTCAATAAAATTCAGGCGTACTGTAATGCGCCTCTTCATATGTAAATAAAAACAGGGAGGAATTTTTATGCAGATTCAGCAGCTTTCGATTTTTGTTGAAAACAAGCCTGGACGTCTTGCCGAAATTACGGAGACGCTTGCAAATGCCAATGTGGATATCCGCGCGATTTCCATTGCGGATACCAGCGATTTTGGCATTATGCGCCTGATTGTGGATAAGCCGGAGAAGGCAGTTGCCGCGTTAAAGGAAAAACACCTTACTGTAAGGCTTTCCAATGTGATTGCAGTCGGAATCAACGATGAGCCGGGCGAATTTTCCAAGGCGATGCGCGTTCTGGCAAACAACAATATCGGCGTTGAGTATATGTATGCCTTTATCAGTCGGAAAAAGGGCAAGGCGTATGTGATAATCCGTCCGGAGCAGGACGAAAAGGCAGTTGAAGCCTTAAAAGCCGGTGGCATCACCGTGCTGACCGCCGAAGAGTTTTACGGGATGTAAAACTAGGCCTTAAATTAGACCATATATGCAGGACTTTATTTAATTTTGTATATACTTTTAATTGAGTTGGCATAAAGAAAAACATAAATTGACTCACATATTAAGACGAGCCAATCTGCGGCAAGCAGATTGGCTCGTTTTTATCGTATGAAGTTATTCTTCTTTACCTGCCTGAGTAAAATCGATCCCCGCATCATATGGGTGGACGATAATGCCGGTTACGCCTTTTGCGCAGGCATAGTAGCGATTTTCATAATATACGGGATAAAAGATAAACTGATCATTCAAATATTTTTCAGCGGCGGCATAGCTTTTTATGGCATCCGTTCCGCTTTGGGTATCCGCCGCGGCTAACAGCTTGTCATAATTGCTGTCTTTCAAAAAGGCCGGATTCGCGTTGGAAGTGGATTGAAACAGCGAAAGCAGTTGCTTTGGACCGTCTCCGTTCGGACGAATCGGATAAAGCGCAATTTGATAATCCCCAGCAGCCACTTTCGCGGCCAAATCTTCTTGCGAAAGCGGTTTCATGTTAAAATAGTTGCCCATTTTTGCATTCCAACTGGTAATGATTTCGTTGAGCATCAGTTTAACGTTGCTGTCGTCCGGTCCAAGCACCGCGACAGACGGCAGAGCATCAAGAGAAAGCGCAGTTAATGCGCCGGGAATACCGTTTACCGCATTGTTATCCGCTTTTGCGTACATTGCGCTTCCGACCGCCTTGCGGTAACTGGAACCCATGAAGGTGGTGGCAGGCGTAATGATATCATCCGCTGCTTTGCAGTTTTCGGGCAGATGGCTCAAAATCTTTTTCCGATCGAGAGTTTGCACAAACGCTTTTCGAATGATTCCGCTTTTCATCAAATTATTCGCGGTATTAAAGCAAAGCCCCCAGGTGGTATCCTCGAAAGAAGAAATGCTGCAGCCGATTTTCTCCGCGTCGTTCAGGGAAGTGGCGGGAATAGCGATGACATCTACTGTACCTGTGGTAAGTGCCGTAATCGGGTTGGAAACATCATGGTCTTTGTTGCTGCCAATGGTAAAATTCAATGCCGCCGGAAGAGGTTTATTGCTTCCACTGTAAGTGGCGGAACGGGTAAGCTTAATATAATTGCCGTGATCCCAACTGTAACTTCCGCCTATTTTAAAAGGACCGTTGCTGCAAATCGTTTTTACTTCCAGTCCGTATTTTCCTGCGGTGCTGTCAAAGAATTTCTTGTTGCATGGCATAAAGGGTGCGGTTGCGGTCAATGCCGGAAAATCCGGATAGGGGTAATCCAACTGTACCACCAGTGTATATGCGTCTTTTGCGGTAACGCCGAGCTGATTTGCGGGAAGTTTGCCTGCGTTTACTTCTCTCGCGTTCTTTATGCAGAACATAGGGGAACAGGTGCTAGATTTTGTGGAAGGGGAAAGCGCGCGCTGAAATGCGTATACAAAATCATCGGCGGTCACGGGATCTTCGTTTTTGTCAGAGCCGGAACTGGTCCATTTGGCATCTTTGCGCAGGGTAAAAGTAAAAACAGTATTGTCACTGTTTGCTTCCCACTTTTCCGCAACGCCGGGGTATGCCTTTTCGTTTTTGTCCAGCCGGGCAAGTCCTTCGTAAAGCGCTTCTATAACAACCCTGCCGGGGTAGTCGCTGACGATTTGCGGATCCAGCGTTTTCGGCTCAGAGTCTAAATTATAATTAATGGTCTTATCCGCGTTTTTGGCTGCCTTTTTGCCGCAGGCGCAGCAGCCTAAAAGAAGTATCATAACGGCGAGAATTATGGAGATTACCCGTTTCATTCTATCACCTTAAATTCGCATATTTATTTGTTAATTTTAGCATGTTTTCGAAGGCAATGCAATCCGTTTACATATTTGTAATGACTTTAGCGGAAAAATCGCCAAGTGCATTTTGCTTAATGTTATCTTGGAAAATAGTGAGTTTTAGTTTTACAAAATCATGGATTAGTATTGAAATATTGTAAAATAGTGGTATTATAATTCTAGCGCGAATTTTTGAATACGTACGGTTCCGATAATTAATTTTTTGAGGAGGTATTTTATGTTTGGAATTAATTTTATTAAATTTCTGCCGAATGATTATGTGCTTCGGTACAAAAACGGAAAAGTGGTAGCGGAGGGTGCGGGCATTTCCTTTTATTATTATGCTCCCACAACCTCCATTGTTGTTATTCCCGTTTCCAGCTCCGATACCCCGTTTATGTTTGAAGAAGTGACGAGCGATTATCAAACCGTTAGCGTGCAGGGACAGCTTACCTATCGGGTACTGGATTATAAAAAAATCGCGCAGATTTTAAATTACACGGTCAATATAAGAACAGGAAAATATGTATCCGGAGACCCGCAGAAACTGCCGCAGAGAATCATCAACATATCTCGTGTGCTCATTAAAAAACATATTGAAAATATGTCGATTAAAGACGCAATAAAATCCAGTGAACTTCTCGCTCAGAAAATCATGAGCGAAATTAAAGATAATCCGGAAATCAATAAATTGGGAATTGAGATTATGGGATTTTCGATTCTCGCCATCATGCCGGGTAAAGAGACGGCGCGTGCACTGGAAGCACGGGCACGTGAGGAGATTCTTCGCAATGCGGATGAGGCTCTTTACGAACGCCGGAACGCGTCTATTGAACAGGAAAGACGAATTAAAGAAAACGAATTGAGTACTGAGATCGCGGTGGAAAACAAAAAAATGCAGATCAAAGAGAAACAACTGGAATCCGAGCGGCTGGTCATGCAGAAGAATAACCAAATTAAAGACGAAAGCCTCGGCTTTGAAACGGCTTTGGAAGAAAAACGGAAAGCTTTAATCGAACTGACGGTAGCAAACTCAAAAGCAGAAGCGGATGCAAAGGCCTACGAATTGTCTTCGATGATGCAGGCATTTTCGGGAATAGACGCAAACGTTTTGCAATCGCTTTCCAATATGGGCATGAAACCGGATAAGTTAATTGCGATTGCATTCCAAGAGCTTGCGGATAAGGCGGAAAAAATCGGGCAGCTCAATATTACGCCGGATTTGCTGCAGGGACTGCTAAAAGGCAATGATTCAAAATGAAAAGACTGACCGACAATAAAATCATTTTAATCAAGCGCAAAACAAGACTTGAAAATCTGATCGGGCGTTACAACACAATTCAGCAGGCACGGTTTTACATAGAGCATATGGGTGCGGACTTTTCTGATTATCTAGCCGAGGACGAAAACTATAAAAACGTAATTGAGTTGGCACATGAAACATTGGAATCGCTTGGACGCGTACAGGTGGTAGATAGAGATTTTCTGCCAAATTTCATATTCGGCAGAGATGATACGGTTGTAGCGGTGGGGCAGGACGGCCTTGTTGCAAATACGCTCAAATATCTCACGGAGCAGCCTCTCATAGGTGTGAACCCGGACCCCCAGCGCTGGGACGGCGTATTGCTCCCTTTTCAGGTTAACGATTTATTTCCGCTTCTGCCGGAGGTCTTCCAGAAAAAACGGAGGATTAAAGAGGTTACACTTGCCAAAGCAGAACTTAACGACGGACAGAGCTTATACGGAGTAAATGATTTATTTATCGGGCAAAAAACGCATGTGTCCGCCCGGTATCAGATTCAGCTTGATGACCTAAGCGAACAGCAGTCGTCCAGCGGAATTATTGTTTCTACCGGTCTGGGCTCTACCGGCTGGTTTAAAAGCATACTGGCTGGCGCTTCTTCCATTGCCAGGCATAGTACACGGGACGCGGATTACGTACCGCAAGCAGTAAGGTTCGAATGGAATTCTCCATTTTTATACTATACCGTCCGGGAGCCGTATCCCAGCAAAGCTACTTCCGCGAATCTGGTATTCGGTCAAGTCAAGAAAGGTCACAGCTTAAAAATCGTTTCGCAGATGCCGGAGAACGGCGTGATATTCAGCGACGGTGTGGAAAGCGATTATTTGCAGTTTAATTCGGGCATTGAAGCGACCATTGGAATAGCGGAGAAGAAAGGACATCTGGTTGTTTAATACCAAATTCTAATCAAAAAGTATAATTCATACTTTTATTGGAGATAGGATGAACTTCCTGTCCATTTTAACTTCAGCAGGTTCCGTCGGAAGGGAGCGTTTGATTTTGAGCAAATGGGACTATTTTGAAGTTTCTTCGAACGATCCGGACGATCGGGAGCCGGTTAAACCCGAAACAGAAAATCAGGAAGAGAAAGACGGCTGGGAGCAAAACAATTCATTTGTTTCAGGGCCATATTCGGATGGAACAAATAGGAATGCAGAATTGCAAGAGAGGAACCAATCGGGTAAAACGAAAAATTGCGGAATGTGGCTGCTTATTCTGTTCACGGTAGTCGTCGGTTTCAGTATCGCCTGGTATGTGATACAGCCGAAAACCAGGATAGGGATTGCCAGCTCCGTGGATTCCTCTGATGTAAGTGAAGTTGTGACGGCTGAATCAAGCGTTGGAGTCAGTCAAAATGATAACTCAGCTCAAAGGCAAAAGCTGTCTTTAGCATTCCAATTACGTGAAATCGGTCAGGAAATTTTGAATTCACGGCCTTATTCAGGCATGCGCGCAGAATGTCAAAAGGCTGGAATGAGCGAAGAAGAATATAATCAATTGTTGAATGACTATCAGCAGCATGATAAGTCCTATTTTTTAAAGAAATTTGAGGAGTATACACTTGCAAAGTTTGAAGAGGCAACAGCCGGAAGTGCCGTTCCATCCAATTGAAACCCCGGTGAAAAGTATTGATTTAATCTATTAACTGATAATAGCATGAAAAGCGCCTGCCGAACTTTCATCGGCAGGCGCTTACTTGCGATTCAATTCTTCAAGTTAAAGGATGATGCTTTCGCCGGTCATTTCGGCAGGCTGCGGCAAACCTAAAATCTTGAGCATAGTAGGCGCGATATCCGCCAGTTTGCCTCCGGTACGCAGTTTGCAGGGGTAACCGATCACACAGAACGGAACCGGATTGGTGGTGTGCGCGGTGAACGGAGAACCGTCATCCTCGTACATCTTGTCCGCGTTGCCGTGGTCAGCGGTAATCAGAGCAACGCCGCCCATTTCTGCAATTGCATCGGTAACTTTGCCCACGCAGGTGTCAACCGCTTCCACAGCAGCCTTCGCCGCTTCGAACACGCCGGTGTGACCGACCATGTCGCAGTTTGCAAAGTTCAGGATAATCACATCGTAAGCGCCGCTTTTAATGCGCTCCACAAGCGCGTCTGTTACTTCATATGCGCTCATTTCCGGCTGCATATCATAGGTAGCAACCTTCGGGGATTTGATGAGGACTCTGTCTTCACCCGGATACACCTTTTCTACGCCGCCGTTAAAGAAGAAGGTTACGTGCGCGTATTTTTCGGTTTCTGCAATACGGAGCTGTGTCAGACCCTTGTCCGAAATGTATTCACCGAAGGTGTTTTTCAAACTTTGCGGCTTAAAGGCAACCGTGACGTTCGGCATGGTTGCGTCATATTGCGTCATGCATACATAGTCGAGCGGAAAGAATCCGTTTTTGCGCTCAAATCCGTCAAATCCCGGGTCAACAAAGGTGCGGGTGATTTCGCGCGCACGGTCGGGGCGGAAGTTGAAGAAGATAACGGAATCGTTTGCCTTGATTTCCGCGTTCTTTGCACATACGGTCGGCAGTACGAATTCATCGGTTACTTCATTTTTATAGGATTGCTCCACGGCATCCACAGGATCAGCATTTTGCACGCCCTCGCCGTAAACCATGGCAGCATAGGCCTTGCCTACGCGTTCCCAGCGGTTGTCACGGTCCATGGCATAATAGCGGCCCATAACGGTAGCAATTTCACCAACGCCGATTGCTTTCAGCTTTGCGGCACATTCTGCAACAAAATCCTTGCCGGAAGAAGGCGGAACATCACGGCCGTCCAGCAGGCAGTGAACATAAACCTTCTCTACGCCGCGGCGCTTTGCAAGCTCTACAAGTGCATAAAGATGGCTGTTATGGCTGTGTACGCCGCCGTCGGATAAAAGTCCGATAAGGTGAAGAGCGGTTTTGTTCTTGACCGCGCTGTCCATAGCGGAAACGAACGCGGGATTTTCAAAGAAATCGCCGTCCTGAATGGATTTGGTGATTCTGGTTAACTCCTGATACACAATGCGGCCCGCGCCGATATTGGTGTGACCGACCTCGGAGTTGCCCATTTGACCGTCGGGAAGACCGACATCCAAACCGGAAGCGCCGATTTGTGTGATTGGATTGTTGCCAAACAGACGGTCAATGTTCGGTTTGTTTGCGGCTTTAATAGCGTTGCCGTGTTCGGGGGCAATGCCGAAGCCGTCTAATATCATAAGAATCAATGGCTTTTTCATAAGCAGGAGCACTCCTTTAAAGCAAATTTTGAAGGCAAGTAATATATCGTTTACTTGCTTGCGGCCTTCACGATTTCTGCAAAGTCAGCAGGCTTTAAGGAAGCACCGCCGATTAAACCGCCGTCAACATCCGGCTGTGCAAGCAGTTCTGCCGCATTCTTTGCATTCATGGAACCGCCGTACTGAACAGTGAGAGCGTCCGCCGCGGCCGCGTCGTACAAATCTTTCACAGTGCTGCGGATAACGGCGCAAACTTCATTTGCCTGCTCCGCTGTTGCGGTGCGGCCGGTGCCGATTGCCCAAACCGGCTCATAAGCAATAATGATTCTGGAGAGTTCCTCTTTGGTTACACCCTGTAGAGCAATTTTGGTCTGCATGGCAACCAACTCTGCGGTAATGCCCTGCTCGCGCTGTTCCAGATATTCGCCGACGCATACGATAACGGTCATGCCTTCATTTAAAGCGGCGCGTGTGCGCTTTTGAACGGTAACATCGGTATCACCAAAATAGGTTCTGCGTTCGCTGTGACCGGTAATGACATATTTTACGCCCATAGCGGTAAGCATATTGGCAGAAATTTCGCCGGTGAAAGCACCGCTTGTTTCCCAATGGCAGTTTTCCGCGCCAATGGCAATATTGGTGCCCTTGGTTGCCTCTAAAGCAGTGGTAAGGTCTACATATGGTACGCAGGCAACAACATCACAGTCCGCGTCTTTTACGAGGGGGGCGATTGCTTCGAGCAATTCTTTTGCCTCGGCAGGGGTCTTGTTCATTTTCCAATTGCCGGCGATAACGGCTTTTCTTAATTTCTTATTCATAGTTACATACATCCTTTCAAGATTTAAAAATTATATAGCAGGTTTATTTCATAACGATTGTTGCCCCAGAGGGAGCACTCATCGCCCAATTGGGACGAATAATCAAACCAAAGGGGCGGGCAAATACCCACCCCCTATAAAAATGCTTTGCATTAGTCTTTTTCGTTAAGGCAGGCAATGCCCGGCAATTCCAAGCCTTCCAGGAATTCAAGGGAAGCGCCGCCGCCGGTGGAGATGTGTGTCATCTTGTCCGCAAAGCCGAGCTTTTCAACCGCAGCAGCGGAATCGCCGCCGCCGATGATGGAAATGGAGCCGCTTTCCGCAACTGCCTTGGCAACCGCGACTGTGCCGCTCGCGAAGTTTTTCCACTCGGAAACGCCCATCGGTCCGTTCCAAACAACGGTGCCTGCGCCCTTAATAGCATCTGCAAACAATACTTCGGTCTTCGGTCCGATGTCAAGTCCCATCCAGCCGTCCGGAATCTTATCGGAATCCACGATCTGATGGTTTGCTTCTGCGTCATATTTGTCGGCAACCACGTTATCAACCGGAATCAGGAACTTTACGTTCTTTTCTTTTGCTTTTGCCATCATGTCCTTTGCAAGCTCAATTTTGTCGCTCTCGCAGATAGAGGTACCGATGGAATAGCCCAGCGCATTCATAAAGGTGTAAGCCATGCCGCCGCCGATAACAAGGGTGTCTACTTTTTCAAGCAGGTTGTTGATAACACCGATTTTGTCGGAAACCTTTGCGCCGCCAAGAATCGCAACGAACGGACGCTTCGGGTTGGCAAGCGCGCCGCCCATAATGGTGATTTCTTTTTTAATCAGGTAGCCGCATACCGCAGGAAGATAATCCGCTACGCCCGCTGTAGAAGCGTGTGCGCGGTGTGCAGTGCCGAATGCGTCGTTCACATAAATTTCAGCCATAGAAGCCAGTTCTTTTGCAAATGCAGGGTCGTTCTTTTCCTCTTCTTTGTGGAAGCGAACATTTTCAATCAGTTCAACTTCGCCATCTTTCAGAGAAGCGGCAATGCCCTTCGCACTCTCGCCGATAACGTCCTTTGCCATTTTAACTTCTTGTCCAAGAACTTTGGAAAGATAAGCGGCAACCGGAGCAAGGGAGTATTTCATGTTGAATTCGCCCTTCGGACGGCCAAGGTGGGAGCAAAGAATAACCTTTGCGTTATGCGCAATCAAATATTTGATGGTCTTTAAAGCCTCATCAATACGCTTTGGGTCGGAAATGTTGCCCTCCGCATCAAAAGGTACGTTGAAATCGCAGCGAACCAAGACTTTTTTGCCGGAAACATCGATATCTTCTACAGTCTTTTTGTTCAGGTAATTCATGAATATTGCACTCCTTTATTTGATTTTGTAAATAACAGGCTTTGGATTGTTAAAAATTAAATAACCTTACCTATTGTATAACATCTCTGGAAAATTTTCAAGCTTTACCAGTGGAATTTTCGGAGCTGCCCTTCGCACAGAAGGTCGGGGTAGTTCCACTGTCGGAGTACCTCATAAACACCGATTGCAACGGAGTTGGAAAGGTTTAAGCTGCGCGCGTCGGAATTGTTAATCATCGGGATGCGTACGCAGTTGTTTGGATTATTGTGCAGAAGTTCTTCCGGAAGCCCTGCGGTTTCTTTGCCGAAAAACAAATAGCAGTTGTCAGGATATGTCGCATCAGAATGAATGTGCTGTGCTTTGGTGGAAAAATAAAAGAAGTTCCCGTTGTCGGGGTTACGATTGAAAAAATCGGTTAAATTATCATAATAGCTGATGTCCAGCAGGTGCCAGTAGTCCAATCCGGCTCGTTTTAATTTTTTGTCGTCGATTTTAAAGCCCATTGGGCCTACCAAATGCAGCCTTGCTCCGGTTGCGGCGCAGGTGCGTGCCACGTTTCCGGTGTTCTGCGGAATTTCAGGTTCGACCATAACGATATTGAGTGTAGGTGAGTTTGCCATACTTTTATGATGTCCTTTCCGATTGTATTTATTTTCAGCATATTGCGGATGATTTATGCTAAGCAATCAAAATGAATTTGAACCGTCATACTCAAAAAATGCCGAATAATGTAATATTTGCCTTATTATATACGTACTGTATATAATTTAGGAGATTTATATGCCACTTTAAGTGATGGTTGCGCGCTTCTGTTCACTGGAAAAGTAGGTGAGGGAGGCGAATCCGCCCTTTGTCGCTCCTTTGGGGCCAAGAGTTTAAACCCATCTCCCTTGCTAAAGGGAGCTATCGCTGCTGTGATGCCGGAGTGACAGAGAGATTCATAGCAATTTTTTGCAAAGATTGTTGATATTTGTAATAATTATTATATTATATACAATTTGTATATAATATAATAAAATTCGGAAATTTCACATCGAGGTAAAGGTAAGTATACATCGCCCTTGCTAAAGGGAGCTATCACTGCGGTGATGGAGAGATTTTCAAACAGGAATTATTTAGCAATAGTATTTCCCCTTAATCTGCAAACACTATTTCCAAAATCTTTCAAAGATATTTTACAGAAAAGCGGGGAATATAATGAGAGCGATTCAAATCCTTAAAATCATTAATTTTATATGGAGGATGTATATTATGTATAAAGGCACCATGAAGTTTATCAGCGGTATCGGCGCCGGTATGCTCGCCGGTGTGGCAGTGATAACCGTTGGCTCAAAAATGATGAAGGGCAAAAACAAGCACTTTAAACGCAATGCCGGAAAAACTATACAGGCGGTCGGCGATTTAATCGATAACGTGCAGTATATGTTTAAGTAATCATGGAAAAACACAAAAGGGGACGGACTGGAAAGCCCATCCCTTTTCCATTATCCGACAAAGTTTGCTAGCTGTCAAGCGCCGCGCTGTCAAGTGTTAAGCAAGCGTTTTTTTCTCTATCCAGTTATGGTGCCGTACATACCAAACATCGGAAGAACAATCGAAACCATGATAACGCCCACGACCAAGCCAATCAGTATCGTCATGGCCGGTTCCAGCATAGCGGTCAGCTTTTTGGTACTTTCGGTTGTTTGCTCCTCATATAGCGTTGCCAGTTTATCCAAAGTTTCAAACAGCAGCCCGGATTCCTCGCCGACCTTTAACATGGAGATAAGCAGGGCGTCAAATATCGGAAATTTTGACATTGCCTCGTTGATCGAAACGCCGATCTTTACATCTTCGATAACCTGAGCAAGGTTTTCCTTTAAAAAGCGGTTCGGAATGACGTTTCGAGAGATCTCAAGTGAATGCACAATATCCACACCGGCTTCCACCAGTGAGGACATAATGCGGCTGAACCGTGCGATATAGGACTGCCTTAAAACAGTGCCGACTACCGGAATTTTCATCTTGAACAAATCAAGCTTTGTATGGAAGGTGTTTGAGTGTTTTTTTGCAAAATAAAAGCCGAAGACAAGAACCAGCACGACCAAAATAATTACATACCAACGGTTGATAATAAAGTTTGAAATTGCGATGACGCCCAGGGTAAGGGCGGGCAGCGGCTTATTAAAGCTTTTATACAGATTTGTGAAGCTTGGCAGAACAACAACGTTCATAATAATCACGAGCCCAAGGACCAGAATCAGTAAAAAAGTAGGATAGCCCATAGCCCCTCGGATTTTTGTGGTAATGGCAAGTTCTTTTTCCACAATTTCCGCACAGCGTTCAAACGCGATATCCAAACGTCCGTTGGTTTCTCCGGACTCCACAATATTCACGATAATCTCCGGAAATGCGTCAAATTTCGCCATCGCGGCAGAAATGGGTGTTCCGGTGTACAAATCGTCATTTATTTCGGTTAGAATACTTTTTAATTTTCGGTCTTTCTCCCCGTCAATCAGTACATTCATCGCCATCGAGAGGGATACGCCGGCCTTCATCATAATACCCATCTGATTGAGTATAGTCAGCAATTTCTTTTTCTTAATCTTGACTCGGTGAATATCTTTCAGTGAGATATCCATCGTCCAGATGCTCGGATGCCCGTTATCGGAATCCGCCTCGGTGCTTTTGATAGCAAGCGCAATCAGCCCCTGCTCCTGCAATTGTGCAAGAACGGCACTTTTATCGAGGGCATCCATGGTGCCGGAGGTCTTTTTATTCTGTGCATCAACGGCTGTATAGGTATAACGCGTAAAGATTACCCCCTTACGGTATTTCTGCCCGAATTATCGAATCGTCTGGTTTACATCAAAGCTGAATTCCTGCGCCACCGCGTTCGTTATGACAGCTTGGCGGAGCAATTCCGAAATGCTCCTGTCCAGCGTGCACATGCCCAGCTGTGCGCCGGTTTGTATAGCCTGATTGATGTTCGCGGTTCTGCCTTCACGGATTAAGTTGCTGATGGCGCTGTTAACAAACATGATTTCAAACGCGCCAACGCGTCCCGTACCGTCGGCGGTGGGGAGCAGCCGCTGTGAAATTACGCTTTTTAATACATTGGAGAGCTGGGTTTTAATTTGTGCCTGCTGTTCGGGCGGGAACACGTCAATCAAGCGGTCTATGGTTTTTGCGGCACCGATGGTGTGCAGGGTAGAGAGCACAAGATGTCCGGTTTCCGCCGCGGTAATGGCTATCGAAATCGACTCAAGGTCGCGCATTTCACCCACCAGAATAATATCGGGGTCTTCACGCAGTGCTGCCCGAAGCGCCTGCGCGTAAGAAACGCTGTCCGCACCGATTTCGCGCTGGTTAATGATGCAGTTTTTCGGCGTGTGCGGGTATTCAATCGGGTCTTCAATGGTAATGATATGGCTGCTGCGGGTTTTGTTGTATTCGTTGATAATGGCGGCAAGTGTGGTGGATTTACCGCTCCCGGTTGGGCCGGTAACCAGCACGAGTCCCTCTTTAAGATCCAGTATTTTGCTGATTGCCTGCGGCAGATGCAAGTCGCTGATTTCCGGAGTGACCGCGTTAATCACGCGCAGAACCAGTGTGGTGCCGTGCGACTGTTTAAACGCGTTTACACGAAAGCGTCCGCAGTCCGGAATTTCAGCCGCCGAGTCCATATCACCGGTTTGCAGGAAAGCCTCATATTTTTCAGGCGTTAGGCATTGGCGTATCATTCCGTCTACCTCTTCCGCCGTTAATTCCGGTGAATTGATAAAGTGAACGGCACCGTTGATACGGTAGGCGGGCTTATTGTTGGCGGAAAGATGGATATCAGACGCTTTATTTGCAACGCCGGTTTTGATCAATTCTAAAAATTCCATCAGAAAACCTCATTTCTATATTGCAGACAGCTTACATTTGGAAAGAGTTCATTTCCAGCATTTCATCCACGGAGGTGATGCCGGAAAGTACAATCTGCTTCATATTTTCATCCAGCGTAATCATACCCTGCTTCCTTGCAATATTGCGGATGGTGTCCACGTTTTCACCGGTATGAATGCAGTTTTTAATTTCAGAGGTTACCGGCATGATTTCGTGAATGGCAGTTCTTCCTTTGTAACCCTTGTGATTGCAGTAGCTGCAGCCTTTGCTGCGGTAGAGCTGAACCTTGTCGGTCAGTTTCATGCCCAGTATTTGAAGGTCGGTTTCGGTTGCCCAATAGGCTTCTTTGCAGTGCGGGCACAGCTTGCGCACCAGCCTTTGTGAAATAACGCCCAGAATGGAGGATGAAACCATGAATGGCTGAATTCCCATATCAACCAGGCGGGCGATGGAACTCGGCGCGTCGTAAGTATGTAGGGTGGAAAGCACCAGATGACCGGTAATGGCGCATGATGTCGCAATTTCAGCGGTCTCCTGATCGCGGATTTCACCAATCATAATGACATCCGGGTCCTGCCTTAATACCGCGCGCAGAACCGAGGCAAAGGTCAGGCCGGCTTTCGCGTTTACCTCCACCTGTGTAATATTCGGAATAATCATTTCTACCGGGTTTTCAACAGTCACAATATTGATATCTTCGCGCATAATTTCATTGAGCGCCGTATACAGCGTAGTGGATTTGCCGCTTCCGGTTGGGCCGGTCAGCAGAATGATACCGTGGTTGTTGCGGATGAGCGAATCAAATGTAACCAGATTTTCCGGCAGAAATCCAATGTTTTCCCGGCCGAGCTTAAAGTCCAGCGCGGTGGTGATACGGATTACCACTTTTTCACCGAAAACACAGGGCAGAACCGAAATTCGCAGGTCGATTTCTTTTCCGTCCACTTTGTAGTTGATTCTGCCGTCCTGCGGAATACGCTTTTCAGCAATGTTCATGCCGCCGATAAACTTAATTCGGGATACGACGGCGGGCATAAGTTCCGCACTGGTTTCCATGTAACGGCTCAAATGTCCGTCCACACGAAAACGGATATACATAGATTTTTCCTGCGGCTCAATATGAATATCGCTCGCTTTTTGCAGAACTGCCTGTTCAATCATATTATTTACGAACCGGATAATCGGCTGTTCGGTGATGGAAGCGCTATCCTCCGGCTCCGCGTTTTCTTTTGGCTTCGCGTTGGCGCTGGTCAGTTCCGTTACGGCGGCAACGGCCTTCTGTGCGGTATACAGTTCTTTTATTTTGGTTTGAATTTTGCTGCGCTCCGCAATCACCGGGTAGATCTTCAGTTTGGTGTAAGTGCCTACGTCGTTCATAGCGTTGTAGTCGAGGGGGTCTGCCAATGCGAGAGTCAACACACTGCCTTCACGCTTTAAGGGTATCATCAAATGGTTTTTCGCCATCGTTTCCGGAATTATGGAACAAAGCGAATTGTCCGTCCTTACGGTGGAAAGATCCACATAGGGGATGGAAAGCTGCTGTGTCAGTGAGTTTATCATTTCCATTTCGGTAATGTAGTTGTTTTGAAGCAGAATTTCACCCAAACGCAGATGGGTGGCTTTCTGCTGAATCAGGGCTTCCGAAAGCTGCTGTTCCGTTAATACGCCGGATTTTATTAAAATTTGTCCCAGTTTTAAATTGGTTACTTTCATAGTATCCCCTCTATGTTACGACAAAATGATGATATAGAATGTTTGCTGAACAAACCAATTTTAGAACGTTTTCAGATTCTACTCAACTATTGCGCGCTCGCGCGCCAGTCGAGGGGGTAAGGGCGGCGAGGCCGCCCTTTTTCGCTCCGCTGGGGCGCAAAGGTTTGAACGCTTTTTTACAAAAGCTTGCATTTGTAAAAATATCATGAATTTTTTGGTTTCCTCGTAATATCTCTTGAATTCCCTTGTATGCCAACTATTCGGCGAGCATTATATAGTCAGTGAAACAGCGAAAAATACCACGCTTCTCCGGCTTGAATCTGATGGTAAAAAGCCAAAAACAACAAAAACGCGGCGCAGATATATGGGCCAAACGGCAAATAGCGGCTGCCCTCTATCCTTTTTCGCAGAATTAAATAAGAAAAATGCAGTCCCGCCAGCAGCACCGTCATGAGGAAGACGATCAGAATCTGCATGGGCCCGACGAAAAATCCAAGCACCGCGTAGAGCTTTACATCCCCGAAGCCGAGAGCTTCTTTCTTGTAGAAAATTTTACCCAGAAGGGAAAGCAAAAGCATCACCGCTCCGCCGCAAACCGCGCCCAAAAGCGGAAGCAGAATGTGCGTGTGAAAAACCTTGCCGCCCAAAAATAAATCATAATACGCCGAAAGAATGGACGGTACAAGCAAAAGAAACGTAAATTGGTCGGGTATAATGCCGTATTTTGCGTCGCATAGGGCAATGAGAATCAGCAAAGCGGATTCCGCGCAGACGCAAAAAAAGGTTACAGTTGCACCGTACTGCAAAAAGCACAGGATAAAAGCAAGAATCATCGATACCGCCAGTACAATACCGTGCGGATTTTTCCGGAAGCGGTTTTTACCCAGTAACTCTTCATCCGGTTCCTGCCCATAATCGCAAAGCCAGCGAGCTGGTATGCGGTTCAAAAGCCGCAGGCATAGCACCGCCAGTATACCGCCGCATATCGCGCAGCCGATTGTCCAAAGCGAAACATGTAGAATATCCATCGCTTATGTACCGCCGTTTTTGCTTGAAGTGGTTTGATTTGTAAAATAGTAGATGGACATGGAGAGATTTACGCTGAACAGGTCGCCGTTCTTTTGGTCTTTGGTGTAGCTGACAGTATTGACATAATAGGCACCTGTAGAGGAATTTTCATAGTAGCTGAGCAGGGCTTTTAATTGCAGGGACGTGCAGCGAAAACTTAGTTTAATCGGAACCGCGCATAACGTTTTACTGTTGGAAGACGGTTTACTGCCGGAAACCGCGGCTTCTTTATCCAAAGTTACGCTTGTCGGCTCAATGCTTGCCTTTTTTAATCCAGCATTCACGTCATCCGCAATGGCAGAACCGCTGACAGGCGATACTTTTTTCTTTTCCGCCAGCGTGGCGGTCAGTTTTGCCGTATCTGCTTTCAATCCGTTCAGATTGTTCGCATAGGCTTCATTGCGCGCGATTTGCGCAAGGTTTATTTGATGCTGGGTGTTCAGTGTATTGGTTTGCGCGTTAATCGGCTGATAGCCGTAGACATAAAACAGCAGGCTGACCGCCAGCAAGCAGCCAAGATAAATGGTAAAATAGGAGAATTTCAGCTTCTTCATTTTGAACTGCCTCCATTTTGTGAGGATGTGGCAGGATACGGTGTAAAATCCTTTATGCCTAAGGTAACGCTGCAATTACAAACTTTTGTGGCTGGGTCGCTCGTTACGGAAAACGGCGTTTGAATCGTAAAATAGCCGGTATCCTCAATCGCTTTGCGGAAAGCAAGATAGTCGTCAAAAGACGCGGTGGTAAAACTGATTGTAACGGTTCCGGCTGAGTTGTCCACCGAACAGGAGGAAATGTTCAGCACCTTTGGCGCCAGGTCTTCCAATACCTTTTCCAGTACGCTGCCGGCCTTGGATTTTCCGTAGGGAAGTGCTTTTTTAATCTGCTCTTCGGCGGAGATTTGTGAATTCAGCTTTTTCTGCTGTTCCAACTGAGCCAGCGGTTCCACGTATTTGGAGTTGTTCAGCGCCAGATAATCGACAGCGTTCTGCGTTTGGGACTGCAGCAGCAAACCCACCGGGAAAATCATGACGATTAGCACCAAAACCGTCATAACCGCCATTACCGTAATTTTTGCGATACGGTCATTTCGAACGTCATTTATGGGTTTTAAAAAATCAATCGCATTTTCTGCTTTTGCCGTGATAAGACCTTGGATGCTGATAAAGTCCGCGGCATGGCACCCAAGCTGAACGGCTTGTCCGTTGGGCACAATACCGGTGCCCATTTGACCTAAATAGTTTCCAATATTTTCGAAAGGAGTATCCAACCCAAAATCCTCGATAAAAGCATCAAAATTCGGGTGCGCGGAAAAAGCTCCGCAGAAAACGATATTTTCAAGGTCAAGCCGCTCCGAAGAAAGAACCATACGAATATTGCGTATGATTTCGCTGAAGGTAGCCTCCAGCAGCAACCGAATCTGGCGTTTTGATTCCTCCGAAGTTTCGCTTTCGGGAAAAGTATCCATAATACCGTTTTGGTAAATGAGTTTTTCGGTTTCTTCAGGTGAAAGCATCAATTCCCGGCTGATAATCTGCATCATGTCGGCATAAATCGGCTCAAATGTTTTTTCAAAAATAATCACGCTGCTGCTGAAAAGCACCATGCGTACCCGTTCAAAGCCGATGTCCACGACCGCGAACGTTTTATCCTTATAGTTTTGGCTGAAGGAGCCAAAAGTAAGCATTCCTTTGACAGCGTTCACCAATCCGTTAATCGGCGGCATAATTTTTAGCACATGTAAGGAATGGCACTTGAACTCTCTTTTTATATCATAAATCAATTGGCTGTGAGCGGCGTACAGCATACCCTTCAGTTTGCCGGTGCGAGCGTCCAATTTGTTGTATTCATAGTTTTCCACCACATAATCTTTCACGCTGTCCTGCAAAACCGCTTCGGCTTCCAAATGAACAAAGGACAGGATATTCGATTTTTTGGTGGGCAAATGCTGATATTCTTTGGTGGTCAGCTTGTCATTTTCCAGACAGAACAGGATGTTGTGCGCTAAACCGGCGCGGGTTATGCATTCCTTTGTAAATGCCGCGAATTCCGGCAGATGGTTGAGTGCTTCCCCCTGCTGAAAAGGGGATGGCAGTGGGAATGTGACCGGCATGCCGTACACGCATTTTGAGGGCAGCTTGTCGACGGGAGTCAGCTTTAACGTAACGCTTGTCAATTGCAATACAACCATTTTCATGGCTTTGTTCACCACACTTCTGTTTGAACTTTCTTCAAACGGTCTTCCTATAGTTCATTGATTTTAGAAAACATCCAAGAAACAAGTGCAAAAATATTTTAAATCAGCCCTAAATCGGCTAATTTGGTATCTCCGGTCAGCAAAATAAAGGCGGTGCCGGGTTTGCTTTTGTATGCGGCGGCGGTCTGCTTGGTCGTGTCGTAGTAGAACGAATAGCCGGGCTGGACAGGGGTTAAAATCGAAACCGGCTGTTTCACATTCAAAAGAGCATCCGATACTTTTGGTTCCGGCGCGTTTTGCAGAGCCTGTGTCGCGCGCCTGTTTTTCAGCTCGGAAGCTGAAGTTTTCAGACTGGTTTCAATGGTATGGGCGGCGGAAGCGTCCGCGCTCGCGTTCGCGTCACGAACCGAATTGCTGATGACCGGTATGGCAACACTGGCTAAAATCGCAAGGATGGCGACAACAACGATCATTTCAACCAGAGTAAAACCCCTGCTGCCGCTTTTGCGCAAACCTGCCATTGTGCCGCCTCCTTCCGCGAAGTGAAAAATACCGGAATGCCAAGCTTTCCTAGTAAATAAGCCCGCCGAAGCGGGCTTATGTCCATTTAAAATAACTTACAATATTGTGTTACGGTGCGGCATCTATAGTGACAGTATTATCAGCAGCTATTTTAAAGATAGTAGAGTCTGTAGTTAATTGAAGTTGACTTCCGGGATTAGCATTAGCGGCGACAACTTTCCCTGAAGTTGAATCGTAGTAAAAACTAAATCCATTCTGTTTCGCCGTAAGCGCTGTTGATGGCACACCATAAGCGGCTAATAAGTCTGTAAGTTTATTTTTTGTACCGATATTACTTTTTAGTGTTGAAAAAATAGCCGATGTATTTGTATTGTTCGCGATGCCTTCTGCTTGACATGTCTTAATTGCCATTTCAATTGCCTGTGCATTTGCAGCATCCGCAGCCTTGTTTGCGTTTCCGATTACATTCGATGCGGTTGGAATTGCGATAGCCGCCACAATGGCCAGAATTGCGATTACAATGACAAGTTCGACCAGGGTAAAGCCGCGTTTGCTTTTTTTCATTAGCTTTGTCATAACGTTCAACCTCTTTTTAAATTATTTACATAATTGCAAAAATCCGTTGCGTTTTAACGGTAGGATGCCCCTATGATACCGTTACCGGAAAACAGCGTATCCTGCAAATCCTTCCTAAAAAACACTGAATTCGTTCTTAAATATAGTATTGCATGATTTTCCCACAAAGTCAATATGCGGAGAAAATAAATAATAAAATTTAACAGAAATTTTGTACAATAAGACAAAAATCGACAAATAAGTAGTATTGCTATTTGCGGAAAATACGTTATAATGAAACTTATATAGATGAAAAAGTACAAATTAATTGACGGAATGTCAATAGATAAGTCTTAAACAGAAATCGTGGTGAATATCATGAGAAGAAGGAAAAAATCGTTTCGAGTACTTAAAAAGAGAATGAATAAAAAGGGGGCGGCTTTGGCGTATACGCTGATTGCCACCATGGTTCTCATGATTTTATCAACCTCGCTGTTTACCGCCGCGGGCAGCAATCTTACGCTTTCCACAAAAAATACCGAAGCCCGCCAGTCCTACATAACCTGCAAATCCGCCATGGAATACGCGAAAAGCGTTATTTTGCAAAAAGCAGGGGACGCAAAAGACGCCAATGCCGCATGGGAAAACAATTTTCCCACCGATTCCAGTAAGGTGTTACCCGCATACAATGACGTCGCGAACGCGATCAAGACGAAAATGAGCGGCTTTTCCGTTATGCAGGATGCTGGCTCGGATTCCGGTTTTAAAATTGACGCACAGACCGCCCCAAACGGTAGAGATATCTTTGCGGAGTGCGGAGTAACGTTAAGCACTGTCACTAGAACCGTTTATCAGACGGTTGTTGTCAGTACTTCAAAATCAGGCGGTTACTCGGTATCCGCGAAAAATCAGACAGTAACCAATAAGATGAAAGATACCGGTCTCCCTTTGGACGATTCCTCCAGCTGGGGACCCGACGTTATAACGGATCTTCTCCCTGTTCCGGCTCCGGCGGATTCTTCCTCCCAAATCAACAGTACCACTGTATTTTTTGTGCGGTATGTATTTACATATCATGTTCAAATTTCCGCGGTAAGCCAGTATTCCGCTTCCGATGACCGTATGCAGACGCTTTCTTATGAAACAGACTGCACGATTGGCGACAGTGATACTAATTTTTCCGTAACTCCTTCTTCTGTTGAATTGACAACGCCTCCTCAAAATCCCGGCATCGGCATGCTCGCGGTTGGCGGGCAGTACGGCGCAAAAAATGTCACCAACGGGAACAACCTCGGTCCAAGCGGGAACGGAACATCCAAGTTGCCGGTTATCTTCAAAAATACGATTGTATCCAGCGGCAGTGACAGTTTTTTAAGTGCACCGGCCGCATACTTCATGAACAGTTCCAGTTTAAACGTGAATGACACACTCTCGGTTCCTTTGAATACGAGCTGTGCAGCGATTGACAGTGATTTCATTTATTTCAACGGTAACATAAACGGTTTGTTGGATACCGCAAATAAACGCTGCTCCGCACTCCTGCTGAAAAACACGAGAAATTCGCTGAAGCGGAGCGATGGATATACCGGTATTGTCCAGTTTAACAATACGACAATTCAACTTGTGTCTACTACGAAAGACAGTAATGGTGTATACCCGGTAACTACAAAAGTATTAGATGGCTTATACTATTTTAAAGATGATAATAACAAAGGTACTAATTTATTTGATTTTGCGAATCTTGACAACAATCTGCAAAAAATACCGGAATCCGACTATGCTAAAATCAGCTCTGTAGCGGATGAAAACTATGTGCGCTATTTGCAGACAAATATCGACACGATTGTTTCCGGTGATTTACAGCAGTATGGCGGCACCGGGTGGCTGCAAAACGGAGATATTTCAAACGGAGCTCCGTCTGTGAAGGACGGGAAGACCGTATACTGTTATGTAAATAACTGCGGCAGCTGGATTAATACTTTTAATAATAACTCAAATGTTGTATACGGCGCAAAAGATATTGTGTTTCAGTGGGATAACGACTATTCCAGTTTAACCGTTCCGCAAAGTAAGATCGTTACTTTTCAGGCGGATTATTTTGTGATAGACACAACCCGTGCGATAAAAGCTGGGAATTCGTCATCCAAATTCTTAGTAAAAGGTGCAAATGGCGATTCACTGGCTATGGTTTTTCCGGTAAATACGGATATTCAGTATAAAAATGCATCTGGGCAGGCCGTCACCTACACCATTACAGCCGGTACTTACAATTCGGTGCCGTCCGGAACCAATCTGTTTTCGCAGGCGGCGAAAGACTTCTTTGCCATCCCTGCGGACCATACCTATGAAGGCGTGAGAGGTAGTGTAAAGTATGGCCCGTTTACAGGGATCGGCGATAAACTGGAAGATGTGACCGCCCCAAATTTCCTGCTTTACGGTGCAAAATATGGCAACCAGCCGCCTGTATATGAAAATGTAGATAATCCATCGTTTATTAAAGATACCAACGGTTATGGGCATTCCGCTTATCCTGTGCTATTCAATCAGCCTATGCAGATTTCTTCCGGTTACCAAGATAGAATTTTGAGTGCGCCGCAGGTCTATTTTATGAATACTGAAAAATCCATTTATGGCGACAGCGGCGGCTCTGCTCAGATTCATTCCGATTTCATTTATTATGGGGGAAGCAATCTTCCAAATACATACGGCAAATACAGCCTGCAATTATATGGGTATTCTGACAATTCAAAAGGCGGATACATTTATTTTGCTCAAAACTGTGAGATTTTTAGTTTGCTTGGCATATTTTCTTTCTATGTACCGAAAGGCTGCTATTATTTTCAGCCGGGAACCGACCTCTGTAGCCTGTTCAGTTATTTGAGTTTCTTTTCGGCACCGGGATTTAGCAGTATCGGCTCCACTACTTATAATAAAGTGATGGCAGATAATTATGTAAACTATATGGAGCAGCAGCACAGCAATATCATTTCCGGCGACACAACGGCCGGAGGGAACACGCCGAAGGACGCCGGAGCCAACTGGGCACCGGACGGAGTGCTAAAGGAAACGACAAGCAATGCGTTTGACGGAAAAGATGTTTATTTGTATGTGAACGACGCGACAAAATGGGGCAGTGCCAAGGTGAATTATCAGGCTTCCAACATTCATTTACAATATGTGAACGCAGGCTCTTTGCTTGTGCCAAACGGCAAGTCGGTAACCTTTACAGTGGATAGCCTTTCGCTCAACGGGCAAAAGACGGACGCTGAGCAGACGGGTGATAAACTGACTTTACAGCAAGGTGACACGAACAGCGAATTTATTCTGAATACTCCGGGCGGCGTAGGTTACGTAAATGTTGTATTGCCGCACGATTTGCTGGTAAACTGCAGCAGCGGCGATTCCTATACCGTTCCGGCAGGTGTATATAAAGTGAAAAGCGGAACAAATTTGTTTGATTATTCATCGATTCCAAGTGGTTCCGGTAAGTCGGTGATTCAGTTTGAGCCGGTTTCCATTGCTCCCGTTGCGGAAACGTTATTTAAAAAAGGAAAATACACCAATGAATAAGATGAAAGAAAAGCGCGGCAGTTCTTTGCTCGAAGTCATTGTTGCGGTTGCACTGCTTGCCATTGTGGTGGTAACGGTAGTGGGCGGTATAGGGTTGGCGCGCCAGTCTGTACTGGATAACAATGTTAAGGATGGCAATACTGCTGCGGCGCAAAGTGTTACCGATACGCTGATTACCTATTTTGCCGCAAAAGACAGCGGATTGACAGCGGATAAAGTAAACGAGGACATGAGCCGTCTTGACAGCAAGTTGCTCTGCGTAAACGATGCTTCCAATGTCGCCGTGTGGGATGCAAACAATGCTAAAAATAAACAGTTTTGGTTTCAGCGTGTTTCGGAAAACAAGGCGAATTCTCAGCCTGCCGGATATAAGTTTGAAGTTCGGGTTTACTATGACAGCGGCAAAAAGTACAGTACGTTTACTGCGTTTGCCGCGTATACGGGCGGTGCATTTCAATGAGAATGTTTAAACGTCAAAAAAGGGGAATGACTCTGGTCGAGTTGATTATTTCCACCGCGGTCGGAACGATTGTGATTGCCGCCGCTTGTACGGTCTTGTATTTTGGTTACAGCAATTACATGAGCGGCACCACTGACCTTGCCAACCACCAAAATGCGAATCTTCTGGAAACGTATTTGCAGCATGATTTAGCCACCGCAACCGCAGTGACCGTTACAACGGGGCATACCCAGTCACAGGTGCTGTCTTCCGACAGCGTACAGGCAGCTGATGATACTATTGTCAGTATGCATTTTAACAGCGATAAGATTTTGGTTATCAACGAAAAGGGAGGAACTTCCGTAAACCTTGCCGGAGTTGAGAAAATCACACTCACTGCTGAAAATGTATCGGATACGTCGAGTTCTTCAAGTGCTTCCAGCACACCGGCTTCTGCCAACGGCATCCGGCTTACCTATCAGATAGAAGCGAGCGACCCTCAGCAAAGTTCGCAGCAAAAGAGGTCGTTTGTTTTAACCGGGGGAGTTGTGCTGAATAATATTTCAAAAGATTCGCAGGTCGTTTTATCCGCGTCGCCTCCGAATAAGGTGGAACTGGCATGCAAAACTTCCGATGTATATTTCAATATTCAAATGCCGAAACCGTCCGTATCATCCGCTGCATCCGCACCATAAACCAATGAGTTAAATTGAAAAACACAGCATTTTACGCTGTGTTTTTTTGTATCATAGAAATACTAGTAATATATACCAAATATTTGAATGGCGTATCTCAGTAATGTATAATGAAATCAAAATATAAAATCGTAAAATATGGCTTTATGTAGCCAAGAAAGGAAAATGATTCATCGCCAAACTCCACATCGAAAATGCTTCACAACGGATACCGGTTCTTCACTTATGAAATCATATTACAATTGTTTTACTAAATTGATTATAAGGAGAATAAAAATGAAGCACAAAATCATGAAGTTGGTATCATCTCTGCTCGTTTTTACCTGTCTGTCTTTCAGCTTTCCGACTATGCCTGCTTTTGCAAGCACAGCAGGAACAGATGCGGAAGGCTTTGCCTGGCAGTCTGATGATGGAGCAACCTGTTCCATAACCGGTTACAAAGGCAGTTCTGTCTATGTTTCAATACCGAGTTCCATAAATGGATATGCAGTTAAGAGCATTGGAAGTAATGCTTTCCGGAGCAAGCCTATAAAAAGTGTAACCGTTCCAAATACGGTTACCAGTATAGGTGGCTTTGCGTTTTATTACTGCTCATCCCTTACAAGCATAGCAATACCCAATAGTGTAATAAGCATTGGAGACAGTGCATTTGCATATTGCACTTCACTACCCGGTATAACGCTTCCAAATAATCTGAATACAATTGAAAAATGCGCATTTCAAGACTGTAAAGCCTTTACTTCCCTATCAATTCCGGACAGCGTTACAAGTATCGGGATTTATGCATTTTTCGAGTGCTCTTCTCTTCGGAGCATAACTATCCCAAACAGTGTTGCAAGTATTGGCGAAGGTGCATTTAAAGACTGTAAAGTATTGAATAATGTGACAATGCCGGATTCTGTTTTGAGTATTGGGAATTATGTATTTTATGGCTGTACCGCCTTATCAAATGTAAGGCTATCAAACAATCTAACCGCTATCAGCAATTTTATGTTTTACAGATGTACTTCATTAACCGGTTTGGCAATACCAGGCAATGTTAGAACGATAGGAAACAGTGCGTTTGAAGATTGTACAGGTCTTACAAATATAACAATTCCAAATAGCGTTTCCACAATTGGGTACCGTGCTTTTATCATGTGCAGTTCTCTTCATAACGTAACCATTCCGAACAGCGTCCGGACGGTAGGATTCAATGCGTTTGCCCATTGTTATTCTTTTACCGATATCATCATTCCAAACAGTGTTACAAGCCTTGGAGATTATGCCTTTTATTACTGTAAATCTTTAACCGAAATCACAATTCCAAGCAGCGTTTCCGATATTGGCTTTTTAGCATTTGACAGCTGCAATTCAAGCCTCGTAATGAAGGGATACAGCGGCTCTTACGCACAGTCGTATGCAGCCAGTAATTCCATCCCATTCCATGAGCTGGATTACAAAAGCAGTTCATCTGCAGTTCAATCCGTGCAGGGCAGCTCATTGCAGCTTGTGCAAAGTCAAACGTCGCAATCTGCTCAAGGACAGTCTCAGCAAAGCCAAACAGCCCAAAATCAAACATCGGGCTCAGATTCTTTACATATAACATCGTCTAATAAAGCCGATCCCACACAATCTATAAGCAGTGTAAGTGTTTTGCCAAATGCAATCCGCTTAGCTGTCGGACAAAAACAATCGCTTTCTGTAACTGTTTTGCCGAAAAATATGACCGGCCAAGTTGTAACATGGTCCTCAAACAACGAGAATGTCGCAGTGGTTGACAATATGGGAACAGTGACGGCAAAAGCAATCGGCGGGGCGACGATTACCGCCAGAGCCGGTACAAAAACCGCGGTATGTATTGTTACCGTTGCAAACAATATCGTTACGCTTCGTGAAGATGCGAACAAATTAAGTATAGCGGCGGATAAAAGTGTGTTGAACGGGGCAGTCAAGCTCTTTGTTACAGACATTGCGAATACTGAAAGTGGTTTGAATTCGCAATATACAGCACAATATTCCGTCGTATATTGTTTTGATGTCAAACTGGAAGATAAGAACGGTAAGGGAGTGGAACCTGCTTCTAATGTTTTGGTTGCTGTTCCGCTTACGCTTTCCATGTTGGCGGATGCAAACCGTTACCTTGTGATTTATATTGATAATAGCGGTGCTGCTCATGAAATTCAGCCTACAGTCAGCGGAAATAATTTAGAATTTACTGCGAACCATTTCAGCAGATATGCGATTGTTCTTTCAAACAAGATAGAACGTACAGATAATCCTGTCAGTGCCGCGAATGATTCTGCCGGCGTGGTGAATAAACCGATTCAAACGACTAGTTCTACAAGTCAGGGCGGCAATGTGCCTGTTGGGTTGGTTATAGCAGCTGTTTTATGCGCCGGGATTTCAGTTGGGATGTTTTTCTTCCAGAAAAAAAGAAAACATTTTCACCAATAGCGGCCAACTTGTTTAAAACTCCAAGAAAGAATAGCCACAAAAGCCAAGAAATGCACTTTGAAACGGACTTTATACAAATTGCCTTAGAAACGTTTCTTATTTCACGGAAATAAGATATACTTTCTTTGGAGAATCAGTATTATATCCTTGTTCAAAGCGCATTTTTATTTTGCTACTTACTGAATAACAACTGCCTGCTGGTGCAGTTCTTTGTAGCGTTCTTCAAAGGTGTTCCGATCGTAATTGACAATACCTTTCGCGGGGTCGCACATGGTTACGGTTTTGTCAGTATAAGCGAGCAGCACCAAGCAGTGCTCGGAGCCCGGCCATTCGATTAATTCGTTGGTATCCTTGTCATACCACGTTGTAGTAACCGATGATTTCTGCATATTCTGCGTTGCCCACACAATTACCGGAACATTTTTTTCTATGTATTCATACAGCTTGGAGGGTTCGGCTCCGGTCAGGTTTACGGCCTTTTTGTCAGAACCTACTCCTTTAAAATACCCGTTTGCCGTTTCGACGATGACAGGTGCAAAGCATCCGTAATACTGGAGTTCAGGGTCGCCCACAAAGGTTTTCCATGGGCTTGCCCGGTAGGTTTTGCCGTTCTTTGTGGTGCTGGTGTTGTCCCTTGGCAAAAATAAGACCGAAAGGGTAATTTTGTCGATGTTTTCCCCGTAAAAATCCAATACCGAAGTCAAGGAAGCAACTTCACAGCCGGATAAAAATTCCGGTGCCTGCAAAACGGGAGTCATGCTTGTGAGCGAAACAGCCGACGCTTGTTTTGTTCCCTTTTGTGTGGCGTTTTGCGTTGCTTCCTGTACCGCCTGCTGTGATGCTGCGGAGGATGTCGGCTTGGAAGCAGCCGATGCGGCGGAAGACGTTGTTACCTTCTTAGAAGAGGAGGACGTTGTTTTCAGAGAGGCGGCTGCTTTCGCGTTTTCTTCCACTTTTATATTTACATATTCTATCATATAAGGCACGAATGCAAGAATTGCCAGAGCCAAAACAAAACATATTCCACTTTTTATTATTTTTGGAATGTTTTTTGGCTGTTTCTGTTTTTTCTTCTTTTCTTGTTTCTTTCCTTCTGGCTTTGATGATGGGGCGGGCTTCTTTTTTGGGGCAGTTTGTTCAGCCATTTCGCACCTTCTTCCGATCGTGATCGAATTTAATTACATTATACTATAAAAAGACGATTTTTGTAAATCAATTAAATTATTTTCTTTAGGTTTGTCATATTTGCTAGGATGATTCCGTCTAATAAGCAAAGGAGGAGAAACGTATGATTCCCATTTTTGCAGTGCAGTCACAGTACTCGAATGAGGCAGATATCAACCGGCTGATTGACCTATATAGCCAGCCCTTAACGCGCCTTTGTTACCTGTACTTAAAGGATTACCAATTGGCACAGGAGGCGGTGCAGGATATTTTGTATAAGGCCTATACCAAATATTCGTCGTTCGGCAGAAAAAGCAGTGAAAAAACTTGGATTACCAAAATCGCCATGAATGTATGCAAGGATTATCTGCGCCGTCCCGCCTGCCGCGAATTTGTGAGCAGTGAAACGGTTCAGCTTGCCGCACAACGCGAGGATTCACCTTACACAGACGGCAGCTCAGTGGAACTTTTACACATGGTTTATACTTTGCCGATTGTGTACAAAGAAGTCATTTTACTGCGTTATTATCAGGATTTATCTGTAAATGAAATTTCTAAAATCCTGCATGAGAAGCCGAACACAATTTCGGTACGCCTGAAACGGGCAAGAGAGTTGCTCAAAGTCGGATTGGAGGAATAACGCTATGGATAAAATGGATACTTTCAAAAAAATCGTTAATGAGAACTTGAATGATATGGATATTTCCGATAACGCGAAGCGGGAACTGCGCCAAAGAACGGCAGCGAAAAAGCCACACAAAGCAACCAAAACATGGAAGCTTGCCGTTATTCCGGCACTTGCGGTTGTGCTGGTGTGCGCCTTGCTTTTTACCAATGTGTTTATGAATCCGACTGTTGTCAATGCCTCAGAGAATTTAATGGACGGTATCGTAGCCAACAAACAACAAGCGAAAATAGCCTTAGATGCGGAATTTATATCAGCAACAGAAGATTTTTCTGTCAAGCTGTTTCAAAATTCGGTAACACAAAATAAAAATTCCCTTGTTTCGCCAACTTCGGTTTATCTTGCGCTCGGAATGACTGCAAACGGAGCGAATCAAAACACCAAAAAGCAGTTTGAAGCCTTGCTTGGCGGCGGACAGCTTTCCGTTGACCAGTTGAACAGTAATTATTACACGTTAGCGCAAAAATTGCAATCCATTCAAAATGGTAAGATGAAAATAGCCAATTCCATTTGGTATCGGCAGGGTAATGATTTACAAGTGCAGCCGAACTTCCTGCAAAAAAATGCAAATTTCTTTGGTGCCGGCGCTTTTCAGCTTGATTTTACAAAACAGGACACCGTCACCAAAATCAACAATTGGGTAAAGAAGAATACCGACGGCATGATTGACAAAATGGTAGATAAAATTGACAGCACTACCATGATGTATTTAATCAACACGCTGCTGTTTGAGGCGGATTGGCTAACGCCTTATCAAGCAAACAATACACAGCAGGAAATCTTCCATGCGGTAAGCGGGAACACACAGGCAAGCTATATGAGCAGCAGCGAAATTTATCTGCATGACCAAACCGCCCAGGGCTTTATCAAAAAATATAAAGATGACCGTTTCAGTTTTGTTGCGATTCTGCCAAATGAAGGCGTTTCATTGAGTGCATACGTAAAATCCATGACCGGAAAAAAGTTTGCCGCTTTCCTGAAAAGTCAGGGCGAGGAATATGCGGAAACGATGATGCCAAAATTTAAATATGATTACCAAGTTGATTTATCTAATCCACTCAAAGTGCTCGGCTTAAGCGATGGATTTAACGCAGAACTTGCCAATTTTAGTAAGATGGGTACTTGTACGGGTGGTAATCTTTATATAGCGGATGTACTGCATAAAACCTATATTCAGGTGGATGAACTCGGTACAAAAGCGGGAGCGGCAACCAAGGTGGAAATGATAGACTCTGCTGCAATGTTAAATCCCAAAACAGTAAAGCTTGACCGTCCGTTTGTCTACGCAATTGTTGACAATCAAAGCGGGCTGCCAATCTTTTTGGGTACCGTTGAAAAGCCGTAAGTTCTGTAATTACAATCGACAACGACTGCATAAGTCACATGAATAAGGGAGCGGTTTTGCCGCTCCCTTATTCCATCATACCGTATTTAATTTTAATCCGCTCCAGTTTTTTAATCATGGGGCGCGAAAGGATGAATAAAAAGATGACGCTTGATGCCGCATGTATCAGGTCAAAGGGAACACCCGCCGCATAGGTAGTCAGCAGTGCGTCGGCGGTCATCGGCATTCCGCTCATCAGAAAAGTTCCAAAATTGATGATGCCACCGTAAACCAAAAGGGTACTCAGCCCGCCGAATACGCACAGCGAAAGCCGATTCTGTTTTAAAAGCCCATGCTGATACAGGATTCCGGCCAAGAATCCGATGATGCCGAAGCAGAACATTTGCCACGGGGTGTTCGGCCCCTGCCCGAAGAAGAAGTTTGAAACAAACCCGCTCATGGCACCCACCAAAAATCCGGATTCCGCACCGAAGCACACGGCGGTAAGAATCACGATTGCCACCACCGGCTTAAACTGGGGCACCATAAAGAATGCCGCGCGTCCGGCTACCGCGATTGCCGAAAGCACCGCAATAATAATCAGCTCGCGTGCCTGCGGCTTGCGGTGTTCAAACATCAGGAAAAAGGGCAGCATCGCTAAAACGATAACCAACAGGCTGATTAAGTAAAAGCTGCGGTCCCCCAGTACATATACGCCGAACAGGAGCGTTGCCGGAATCAGCAGTAGAATCAGCGTATCTTTAAGAATCCGTTTGTTGCGGTTCAGTTTTTCCGGCATAGGGCAATCACATCCTCATTTGTTACGGCATTTGGAAACACATGGCGCGCGATACGGTTCGCCGCCGTGGTATAAAAACTGTTGCCGCTGAAAAAGCGGTTTGCTGTATTTTCGGTGACAACAGCACCGTCAAAAAACAAAGCACAGCGGTCCGCATATTTTGCGCAGAATTCAATATCGTGCGATACCATTACGGCGGTTACGCCGTTTTGTGTCAGCTTTTTCAAAATTTGTGCCAGCGTGTGCTTAAAATAACTGTCAATGCCTTTGGTCGGCTCGTCCAGCAGCAAAATGCTCGGTTCGGTCAGCAGAACCTTTGCCAGTGCCGCGCGCTGCTGTTCCCCTCCGCTTAAATCATAGGGGTGGCAGTCAAGCAAATCGGTTATTTGTACCAGTTCGGCAATTTCGGCAATTCTGTTTTCATCCGGTGTAATTTCCTTTAAATCCAGACGCACCGAGCTTTTTACAAACAGCGTCTGCGGGTTCTGCGGCAGCATGGCGAGCATATGATGAAATAAATCCGATGCCGTATATTTCATCATACTTTTTCCAAACAGCTCAATTTTGCCGCGCTGTGGGCGGTGAAGACCGCAAATCAGGCTCAACGCGGTGGTTTTGCCCGCACCGTTGCCGCCCATTAGGCAGAAAAGCTGACCTTTCGGAATCGTAAGGGATAAATCCTTTACAACGTCGGGTGAGTTTTTTTCATAGCGGAACCAGACTTCTTTTAACCGGATCGCCGTTTCACTGTGGAATTCCGTAACTTCGGCTGCTCCGGAAATTTTGATTTTCTTTTTTTCAAGCAGACAATCCAGCCATTCCCGACCTTCACGAACCGTGAGCGGACAGGGAAGACTATTTGGTACGGCGGAGTGAATTTGGACGGATGCGGGCATGGCGGCAAACATATCGCTGTGTCTGTCTTTGAGCAGCTCGCTGACTTCACGCGGCGGCGCGTCCGCTAAAATTCTGCCGCTGTCCATCACGGCAACACGGTCGGCCAGCGCGAATACTTCTTCCAGCCGGTGTTCCGAAAGCAGAATTGCCACGCCCAGCTCTTCGTTGATTTTTTTGAGCGTCTTCAAAAATTCCGATGCGGCAATGGGGTCAAGCTGAGAGGTCGGTTCATCCAAAATCAGAACCTCCGGCTGCATGGCCATTACACTCGCGAGGTTTAAAAGCTGCTTTTGTCCGCCGGAAAGTGTATGGACGTCCTTGTGAAACCACGCTTCAATGTCGAAAAAACTTGCCATTTCCGCCACGCGCAGACGGATGGTTGGGTTGTCCATACCCAGACTTTCCAGCCCGAAGGCAAGTTCGTGCCATACCTTATCCGTTACAATCTGATTTTCCGGGCTTTGCAGCACGAAGCCGATTTTAGCGGTCTGTTCCCGCAAATCCGCATTTTTGAGCGGATTATTGTGGAACAAAACCTCTCCGCTTACCGCGCCGTGCGGTGTCAGCACACTTTTAAACTGCCGCAGAAGGGTACTTTTGCCGCAGCCGGATTTTCCGCACAGCACGACAAATTCACCGTTGTTCAGTTTGAAATTCACATTATCGAGTGCAGAAACTTTGCGGGTAGGATACGTGAAAGTATAGCTTTTCAGTTCAAATAAAGGGGACATTTTGTTCATCCTTTTTGTGTTTGAGCGGATACACGCCGCAGTGTCAAAACATTCAGTTCAAGCGGGAACAGGCACAACAGGGCATAGGCAATATAAACCGCAATGCTTTGCCCGGTTACCGGCTTCATGAAAATCATGGGGAAATAATAAACGGTGTTTTCGCCCAGCAGACTGCCCGCCAGTACGGCGGCAATCAGTATGAGCAGTGCCGCAAACGCAATTTTGTCGCGTGAATCAAAGCGGTAATTCGAAAACGCGGTGCGCCCGGGTAACCCGTAGCCGCGCGCACGCATGGAATCCGCTGTTTCCACCCCGTTTTCCAGCGCCCACGTGGTCAGAATGGAAAGAATGGTCATTCCGTTTTTTGCGCGTATCAGGATATTTCCGCTTTTTACGCCCCTGCCAATACAGGACTGCGCGTTGGCAATAGCCCGAACCTGCGCTTTATACTTCGGCACCAAACGCAGAATCATCGAGAAAATCAGTGTGAGCGAGGGGAACACTCTGCCGAATAAATACAGGTATTTATCCGACGACATGACCGCGTTACAGCATGAAAACCACGCAAGTACCGACACAAACATCGTTGCCGCCGCAATTCCGTACAGAATTGCTTCCATGGTAATGGCATGGTCATTGATGTATAAAAGAATCGTCATGCCGGAGTGGTTGAGCAGGGGATTGACGATTGCCAATAGGAGAAGCATGGGCAGCAGAAACGCAAAATTGAACTTTGCGGCTTTTGTGCCGTTTAAGTAGATGGAATACGCAAAGCTGCACACGAGCGAAATGATTAAAAACGCGGGGTGCAAAAAGAACATGGAGCAGAACAGAATCGCCGCAAAAAAGGTAAAGCTGATTACCGGATGCAGCAAAGAAAAATTGTCTTGTTTCGCGCTCATTTCACTCATCCCATCGTTCCCGGTGCCGGAAGATTGTTTAGGTCGCCTTTTTCGCAAGAATAATGCCATTCAACACGATCGCCGTTATGCAGCTTCACCGCGCTGCAGCTAATCTGTGGGAATGCGGTGTTTACCCGGAACATCCAACCGCTTTGGTTCAAGGTTCGTCCCAAGCCGCCAATGCTTATGATGTATACGCTGTGGTACGCCGGCGTATCTTGATAATCGAACTGTAAATGCCCCGCCTTCAGTTCACGTTTCATCACATCAAATACCGTTTCACCGTCTTGAAATTCTAAAGTTTGTTTATGGTATAGAATACCGTCCGCATGATTTGTCTGAATGAAGCTTTTCATGCTTGGGTCAAGCTCGTTCAGATGATTCAGAATGGTTTTGCAGCTGACCATCAGGGTACAGGTAAGTTTTTTGTTTTGCACTGGTGCGGAACTTTGACCTGCGGGCTTTGCGGAAGAAATAGGAGCGTTACTGCTTCCGGCCTTTGTGCTTTCGGTTGCAGCAGACTTTGACGAAGCTGTTTTTGAAACAGCAGATTGCGTTTTACCGGAAGAAGCAGCAGAGTTAGCGGAAGAAGCGGCTTCACTCTCCGGTTGAGAAAGCAAAGAATCGCTTTCGATTGTACCGGTAAATTCCGACTGCGCTTGGCTCGAAACTTTGGCGGGAACTTCTATTTTACAGCCCGCCAACATTGCGGTTATGCACAGCACAGCCAAAACCGGCGCGATAAATCTTTCCATTTGAATACGAAACATAGGTAAGAATCTCCTAATATAAAAAATCACAAACACGAAAAGGGCGGACAAAAGCCCGCCCTAAACAGAGAATATCAGGAATGTTTTTTCTTAGTTGCACAAAAGACAGCAACGCTCAAGGCTGCCGCACCGAACAGGAGAACAGCAGAGGAACTGCCACCGGTCGGGGCGTTGTGTGCCGCGGAACTTGTGCTTGTTGCCGGGGCACTGGCCGGAGTGTTTACCGGAATAACCGGCGTGCTGCTTGCAGGCTTTGTTTCGGTTACCGGAGCAAAAGCAAACAGATTGCCGCTGTCATTGTAATAATAGAGCCAGCCTGCGTCGGAGGCTGTTACGCTTTGTGTGCAGGATTGCGGCACGCTGACGTTTGCCAGTTTTTCATAAGACGCGGTGGTTTGACCAATGCTGTCCTTAATTAGGTAAGTGCACGAAGAATCAGCGTTGAAGCTGGACCAATCCTCCGCACCGCTAAAATAATTTGTCACATAGAGGTATACCTGCTGATGGTTGTCCGCGGTTGCATATGCGGTAGAAATCAGCGGGGTCGACTGCGAATGTATACCGTTGATTTGATAAATGATATGCAGGGTGTTCGCGTCCAAAACGGAAAACGGTGAGGTTGAACCGTAACCGCCGCCCGCTACATAGACGCGCCCATTGTAGACAACAGGACTGGAAGTAATGCTGTTGCCGAGCTTGACTGTCATTTTTGCGGTGCTGTAAAAGGTAGAATCGGATTTCAGCGGAACAGAAACCAAGTTCCCGTCTTTTAAGGAAACGTACGCTTTGCCGTTGCTAAAGCAGGGAGTAGAATAAATAGAACTGCCGAGTGCAACCGTATCTTTTACAGCACCGCTGAGTAAGTCCAAAGAAGAAAGATTCCCCGCGGTATCGCCAAACACAATGGCGTTGCCCGCAATGGTACTGCCTGCAGAATAATAGCCGGCGTTGGCGTTGTCATATTGCCAAACGCTTGTGCCGTCTGCGGTATTCAGGCAAGCAAATTTGCCTGCTATGTAATTCCAGGACGAATCCTGGACGTAAGTCCCCAAATAAATATGCCGGTTGTAATAGGTAATAGGGGCACCTATTTGTAAATTGCCTGCCGCACTCGTAATGGCGGCACTTTGCCAGACTAAATTTAGGGTGTCCGCATCAAATGCGGAAATCTGAACCGATGTTGCGGTTTGCTGCGGTACATAAATTTTTCCGTCACCGTAGGCAAGCATAGAAAAATAGGGCGGAATGTTGGCATACGCAGCGGATTTCACGGCCGCACCCGTTTTGGCATCCAACTTTAACAGTTTGTTGCTGCTGCTGTCTGTCACATAAAGGTAGTTTCCCACTGCCAACGGTGTACCGCAGGAGTTTGTGTCTCCCCATGGGCTGGAGGAAGCATACTTGTTTGCCCACTTTTGTGTTACACTTGTAGAAGAGGCAGGCGTTTTGGCGGATGTGATGCTGCCGTTGTCAGCCTGCTGGGCAGATGTGGTAACCGCCACGGAAACAGCCAGTGCCAGTGCGCAAAGAACAGACGTGATTTTTTTTGCCTTCATGGTTTTCATTGTTTAATCCCTCCGACTAAATTTGTGAAATGCACAAGTTGCCTTGTGCGGCAATTGCGGCAGGTTTCCTGGCTCGAATTCATCCGCGGGCTTTGGTCTTCCCGGCCGTTTGGCCAGTGACGCATAAAAAAGCCGTTGTCGTTCTCACAGTAGCGGGGGCTGCTGCGGTTTTACACCGCATTCCCTTTTCATGGGCAAAATGCCCAACCGTAAATGCCTATTTAATTTTCATGTACTATTATGGTCGGTATAGTACGGAATGTCAAGTGCGGGAACCTTGTCCTTTGTCTATGAGTTCCACTGTGTGCTTGATTGCATTTGGGCGTAATCTGTAGTAAAATAAAATCATATAAAATTTCATGGGGCATTGCAGATAAATTTATAGATAAAGATTGTTTTCTGCGTTCGATAGGAATGTTACGAGTGTGAAAAACGGAGGCTGTTATCGATGCTAAACGAGCAACAAAGTGAAATTACAACGGAAGAGCAAACAGCACAAAAGGCTCCTGTGGACTATGTGTTCGCGCTGGATATCGGCACCCGAAGCGTAATCGGCATTGTGGGTGTGATGCAGGGCGAAATGCTGCATATTGAAGCGATTGAAACCGTTGAACACAGCAAGCGTGCTATGATTGACGGGCAGATCGAGGATATCGAGCAGGTAAGCAATGTTGCGAAGCTTGTAAAGGAGCGGCTGGAAAAACGTCTTGGCTATCCGCTTCAGCATGTCTGTGTCGCCGCCGCGGGCCGCGCGCTAAAAACACAGCAGGCTTCATTTGAAATCGAACTGAAAGAGTCGCAGGTGATTGACGAAGAACTGATCAGCCGGCTGGAGGCAGGCGCAATCGGGGAGGCAGAACGCCGGTTCGACCCGAAGGAGGATGAGGAAAATCCCCATGTGTTCTATCTTGTAGGGTATTCCGTCGTTCAGTATTATCTGGATGACTATCCGATTTCAAACCTTTTGGAGCATAAAGGCCAGCGAATTCGAGTGGATGTGATTGCCACCTTTTTACCGCGTGAGGTTGTGGACAGCCTGTATACCACCATGCACAAAACGGGTTTGGATGTATCCAGCCTAACGTTGGAGCCGATTGCAGCCATTAACGCGGCAATCCCGCAGGATTTGCGCCTTTTAAATTTGGCACTGGTGGATATCGGCGCCGGTACGTCTGATATCGCGATTTCCAGAGACGGCGGCGTGGTTGGCTACACCATGGCGACGGTTGCCGGTGATGAAATTACCGAAGCGATTGTCAAAGCCTATCTGGTGAATTTTCTAACGGCTGAGCAAATCAAACTCAAAATGGGCGGGGAAGAGGACATTACGTTCAAGGACATTTTGGGTTTTGAACATACCGTAACACCTCAGGAAGTGCTCAATGAGATTCATCCGGTCATGCGTTCGCTTTGCAGTGAAATCGCCGCGCGCATCATCGAGGTAAACGGTGCCCCAACATCGGCGGTCTTTTTGGTGGGCGGCGGCAGTAAGCTGCCCGGCATGTGCGGGTGTGTGGCGGAATTTTTAAAACTGGACAGCAAGAGGGTGGCCATCGGCGGCAACAACTTCACCCTTCATGTGGATTCGCCGGACTATGATATTACCGGACCGGAGTTCGCAACGCCTTTGGGCATTGCCATTTCCGCCGCGCTGAATTTGATTAACGACAGCTTTTCCATTACGCTCAACGGCAGCAAAGCGAAGCTGTTCCGCAGCGGAAGACTTTCCATACTCGATGTGCTGCTGATGAACGGTTACAGCTACAATCAGTTAATCAGCCGTTCCGGCAAAAGCCTCATGATACATCTGAACGGCTCGAAAAAAGTTTTTTACGGCGAACATCCGGCGAACGCGGTCATTACCGTAAACGGTGCGGAAGCGAATATTTCCACGCTTGTGCAGGCGGGAGATGATGTGAAATTCCAACCCGCCAAACCCGGGGAGGATGCGCACCCAACGCTGGACGATATTGAGAAAATTGAGGAGCTTGCCAGCATTACGTTTCAGGATACGGATTTTCCGATCGGAACGTATGCGGAAATTAACGGTTCGCCCGCCCAGCCCGGACAGGAGCTGCAGAACCGGGATAAGGTTGTCATTTATCACATTGACACGCTTGGCGATCTTGCCCGCGAGCTTGGAATTAGCGACGAACTGTTAATAAATGGTGTGAAATGCCCATTAAACACAAAATTAATGCCCGAAGATCACGTTACCTATGCGGCGGATGCGGCTGTTTCGTCAGTCACGCGCGGTGAGCAGGATACTTCTTACACTGCCTATGCTCCGCAGCCCGCGCCGGTTTCACAGTTTGTACAGCCTGGTGTTTCTTCCATTCCATCGACCGCAGTGCCCGTACAACCGGGCTATCCGGCTTCGGAACCGGTGCCGCAGGATACTCCAAAACCGGTCAATGTTCCGCTGCACATTACGCTGAACGGTACTTCGACTATGCTGAAACCAAAAGCGGGCAACGTGCCGTACTATTTTGTGGATATGCTGAATTTGGTGGATATTGACCCCACAAAGCCGCAGGGCGAAATTGTTTTGCAGGTAAATGGAAAAGATGCTGCCTACTTGCAGCCGCTTTCAGACGGCGACGCAGTGGATATTTATTGGAAAAGGCGTACCCAACTTTAAGTATAAAATTTTTAGCAGTAATTAAAATATCCGCATCGCTTCAGTTGAAACGGTGCGGATATTTTTGATTAATCAGGAATATATTCCCTTACGCGGAAGGTTGCACCGGTTGTCCGGCAAAGTGCCTCACAGGCGGAGATTTCCGCTTTCGGCATATTGTCAACCACTGTCATGTAAACCTTCGGCACATACAGTCCGGCTGACATGGTAAATTTCAGAATCGCGGGCAGCGCGTTCAGTCCGAATTTGGAATGGCACAGCGCGTCATACTTTTCGGGAGTGGAGGCATTTAAGCTCACCGACACAACGTCCACTCTTCCGTCCAACTCTGATGCCACATTGCGGCCGTTGATGAGGTCTGCAAGACCGTTTGTGTTGATACGGATATCTGTACTGCACATTTCTTTTATCTTGTCGCAGAGCCACATCATATCGTCAAAGCGGCAGGTAGGTTCTCCATAGCCGCAAAAAACGATTTGTGGGTATTTGGTTAAATCCCGTTTTTGCAGATCAGCCAGAACTTCCTCTTTGGTTGGTTCCTGTTCCAGCCATAAACTATCGGCGTCGCCTACTCCGTCGCCGTGCGTCCGCAGACAAAATTCGCATGCGTTCGGGCAGCGGTTGGTAAGATTGATGTAAAGGTTATTTCCGAGTGTATAGGTAATTGTCACTTTTATTCCTTGCCTTTCTGATGTCGTGCTGAATATTAGTCAGTTCATTTGAAAACAGAGCCAATCTCCAAGCGTAAAATCCATATATCAAAGATTTTGCGCTTGGAGATTGGATGTTTTCTAAAATTCACTTACTATACAAACATAATCAGGATTCCTCAAGAGGAATCTTATAAAGTTTTGCCGCATTATGTTTGCCTGCTGCTAAAATTTCTTCTGCCGTAGTGGAACGCACTTCCGCAATTTTTGCGGCGGAATAGGGAATCAGGGAAGAATCACAGCGCTTGCCACGATACGGGACCGGCGACATGTACGGGCAGTCAGTTTCGTTTAAAAGCCGGTCAAGCGGAATACTGGCGGCAACCTCCACCGGGGTTCGCGCGTTTTTAAAGGTAACGGCACCGCCCAGACCGATATACATGCCTATAGAGACAAGCTCCCGTGCCATTTCCACACTGCCGGAATAGCAGTGTACCACACCTTTGGGACGGTATCTGCGCAGTAATTCCATGGTATCGCCGTGTGCCTCACGGTTGTGAATCACGACCGGCAAATCGTATTCCTTGGCCAGCAGGAGCTGGCTTTCAAATACCTGTTTTTGCACGTCACGCGGAGGGCCGTCATCAAAGTGGTAATCAAGCCCGATTTCACCGATTGCCACAACCTTTGGCATCGCCAGCAGTTTTTTTAGCTGCTCCAAATAATCCTGCGGAACATTGCCTGCGCACTCGGGGTGAATACCGACCGCGGCGTAAATATACGGGTACTGTGCCGCAAGCCGAACAGAAGCCTCGCTGCTTGTTAGATCGGAACCGATATTCACTACCCTGCAAATGCCCAGCTCAGGCAGTTTTTGCAGCAGTTCATCACGATCTGCGTCAAAGGCTTCATCATCATAATGTGCGTGGGAATCAAAAATCAAGCGAGAATTCAAATCAATCATGTCCTCAATCTGTTCGTATCATCAAAACTTGCATGGTTGTTCTTTTAGTGTATTCTGCTGCCTGCCGGAATATCGTCAACGAAAATCACACGGACATCGTCCTCACTGGCGTCTGCCGCCAAAATCATTCCCTGACTTTCCACGCCGCACAAAACGGCAGGTTTTAAATTGGCAACCAAAACAATATGGCGGCCGGTCAAATCTTCGGGTTTATACCATTTTGCAATGCCGGAAGCCACGGTGCGTTCACCTTCACCGTCATTCAATGTCAGCTTTAACAGTTTTTTGGCCTTCTTAATCGGTTCACAGGCTTTCACTTCCGCTACGCGAAGCTCTACCTTGTCAAAATCATCGATACCGATTTGCGCCAAGCCTTCAATTTTTGGCTTTGCGGCTGTTTTTTGCTCGGCCGGGTTCGGGATTAGCTGATTTAATTCTTCAATTTCCTTTTCTACATCGATACGCGGGAAAAGGGTTTCTCCTTTTTTGACGGAACCGGCGGATAGCAAGCCCCATTTTGCGGCATCGCCATAAGAAGTCACGGAGCTTTCGGCACCGATCTGCTGCTGAATTTTCGGGGTGGTGTTCGGCATAAACGGGGTGAGCAGAATGGATACAATGCGAAGGACTTCACACAGATTATAAATTACTGCCGCAAGGCGGGCCTGCTTTGATTCATCCTTGCCCAGCGCCCACGGTGTGGTTTCATCAATATATTTGTTGGTGCGCGCAATCAGCCTCCAAATTTCGGTGAGCGCGGCGGAGAACTGGTAGCCCACAATGCTTGCGTCGCATTTTTCACGCAGTGCGAGTGCCATATCAATTAATTCTTTGTCAATCGGAGCAGCTTCGCGTTCTGCCGGAATCGCACCGCCAAAGTATTTTTCCGCCATGGCAGTAGTACGGGAGAGCAGGTTGCCCAAATCGTTGGCAAGGTCAGAGTTAATGCGGTTAATGAGTGCTTCGTTGGTAAATGTTCCGTCTGCGCCGAACGGGATTTCACGGAGCAGAAAATAGCGGATGGCATCCACGCCGTAGCGCTCGCAAAGAACATTCGGGTCTACCACATTGCCCTTGGACTTTGACATTTTGGTGCCGTCGCCGAACAGCAGCCAGCCGTGACCGTACACCTGTTTCGGTAACGGTAAATCGAGCGCCATGAGCATGGCAGGCCAGATAATCGTATGGAAACGCACGATTTCTTTGCCTACAAAATGCACATCGGCAGGCCAGTATTTTTTATAATCGGAATCATCGTCCGAGCCGTAGCCCATGGCGGTGATATAGTTGGTCAGTGCGTCGAGCCATACATAGACCACGTGTTTCGGGTCAAAATCCACCTGAATGCCCCATGTAAAGCTGGTGCGGGATACACATAGGTCATCCAGTCCCTGTTTAATGAAATTGATCATTTCATTTTTGCGGCTTTCCGGCTGAATGAAGTTTGGCTGATCTTCGTACAGCTTTAAAAGACGGTCCGCATAATTGGAAAGACGGAAGAAATAGGCTTCTTCTTCTGCCCATTTCACCTCGCGTCCGCAGTCGGGGCATTTGCCGTCCACAAGCTGTGTTTCCGTCCAGAAGGATTCACACGGTGTGCAGTACCAGCCTTCATACTTGCCTTTATAAATCTCCCCTTTATCATAAAGGGTTTTAAAAATCTTCTGTACCGCTTTTTCATGGTAATCGTCTGTTGTGCGGATGAAGCGGTCGTTGCTGATATCTAGCAGCTTCCATAAATCCTGGAATCCAGCAACGATTTTATCCACATATTCTTTGGGGGTGACACCCGCTTCCGCAGCCTTGATTTCAATTTTCTGACCGTGCTCGTCGGTGCCCGTTAAAAACATGACATCATACCCCTGCATTCGCTTGTAGCGCGCGATGGCATCGCTGGCAACTGTGCAGTAGCTGTGGCCGATGTGCGCCTTGCCGGATGGATAGTAAATCGGGGTTGTGATGTAAAATGTTTTTTTGTCCATGTTTTTTTAACCTCCAAGTTAAATACGTATTGAATGCTTGCTGAATAATTGCGCTCGGCAGCGTACAGCCACAGAGTTTTCTGTAAACGAAGGATGGATTCAGCAGACATGCTTTAGTTGGGTCAATTCTATTATTATACCATTTTATGACGAAAATTCAATCGCTGGATTCCGCTTCCGCCGCCTTCGGCTTAGGCGTTCCGAACTGCTTTTGCTTGAGCAGGGACGGCAGCAGCGACAGTATGGAGCCGCCGAGAATGAAGAGAATGCCGATTACCATGTTTACGGGGATGACCTCTTTTAGCAGGATAAGCGCGAGAATCGGCGAGAGCGCAGGTTTGAAGAAGAATACCAGCGAAGCGGTATTCGCCGAGGTTTCCTCCATCGCCAAAAAGTAAAATACATAGCCCGCTCCGGTAACGCCGACAAAGACGTAAAGTACCAAAAGAAGATTGTCAGGCGAGTAACCGGTAAAGAACGGCACATCTGCAAACACACCAAGCCCGTTTGCCTTAAGCAGATTCGCAATAGCGTCAATCCTTGTCAGAAGAGCAAGCAGCAGCATTTCCGCGCTTCCAAACAAAAAGCTGAAGCAGGTGACAACCACTCCGCCGAACTTCGCCGTCTTTTGTTTTCCGAGTACCCCATAAAAGGCAAACGCGACGGCGGACAGAAGGGCAAACGCAACACCAATCAGGCTTAATTTGGTATGGAGCGGGTTAATGATTGCCACGATTCCCACCGTTTCCAGAAGAAGTGCCAGAATATTATTTTTGAAGATTGGTTCCCTCAATAGAAAGTACGCCAATACCATGACAAAAATCGGGTTACTGCTGAACAGCACAGCGACTACGGAAGCTTTTGTGTTCATCACAGCCATCTGATACAGCAGCATACTGACAATAACACAGACAAAGCCCAATAGTGCAAAATTCAGCATATCCGAAAGCATTGGCTTTATCTGCTTTTTATGCAGGGTTTTCATAGCCAGCGGAAGAAGCACCACACCGCCCGCCAAAAAACGCGACAGTGTTAACTGAATGGGATTAAAGCTGCCGGAAATAGATTTTAACGCGATTTCCATTGTACTGAATAGAATGGTTGCGAAGGCAATGTAAAGGTATCCTTTTTTCAATCACAAGACTTCCTTATTTTTGTGTTTGTTTTGTGTTTATACTGTTGCGTGTCTCCGCACGCGAAGCTGCCCCTTTATGCTCCGCTTGGGCGAAAGTTCCGATTAGAGAAAAGTGATATATGGTTGAAAGGTTTGTTATATTTGCTTTTCATTGAAGCTTGTATAAGGCATCGCTACCAAAAGCGAACAAACGGAAGAAAAATCGTTTTTTCCGCAAAAAGCCGGCTGGCTTTTACACCAGCCGGCTTAGCTATTCGTTTACGGTTGACTGGAAGAGGAAATGGCACTGCCGTTTTCATCTTGACCATATAAGAATTCGCGAAGCTTCTCACAGTTCTTTTCCAAATCCGGAACCAAAACCGCGCCGACATCCAGGTTTTTATCCTCATAGGTTCCTTTTGCCGGCACATACATCGTCTTTGGCGTGTTGCTTGTTATCTCATGCCCGATGGAGCACAAATACAGCAATTCCGAATCGCTTAAATTCGTGGTTACCAGCGGGGCGTAATCATACATCATTTTTGTAAGTTCGGTTGGACTTTGTTTTTTCATTTTGCTCAGCATAGTTTCAATTACCTGACGCTGACGGCCGGTGCGGCCAAAGTCGCTGTCCAAGTAGCGCATTCTGGAAAAGTAGAGTGCGGATGCACCGTTTAGGTGGTTGCTGCCTTCTTTACATTTCGTGTGTATAATTTTATTCATGTACGCCGCTTCTTCTTTTGTCATTTCAATATCCAGACCGCCCATTTTATCAATAATCGCGGAGAAATTGCTGAAGTCGGTCATGATATATTTATCAATATTGATGCGGAAGTTGTTTTCCAGTGTCTGCATGGTCAGCGCCGCGCCTCCCTTGCTGAAGGAAGCGTTTAATTTATTTTTTCCGAGGGTAGGAATTTCGAGGTAAAGGTCCCGCAGGAAAGAAACAAGATGCACCGTTTTGGTGTCTTTATCAATGGAAAGCAGCATCATGGAATCGGAACGCTGCGCTCCTTCGTCCATCTGGTCGGCACCGATTAAAAGGATGTTGACAACATTGTCCTTTGAAATTACCTCCCAGGTCGGTGCGGCAGAAGGCTGCCGCACATACTGCGAGGTGTTGATCTGCGGACGGTTAATGCGGCTGGATATAATGCCGGCATATACAAGTACGCCGATAGCCGCCACCAGTATTAAGCTGGTCAAAACTATGGCAACTTTTCGCCCGGTATGTTTCTTTTTGGGCGGACGGCTGGGAATTCCGTGCCTGCCGTTGCGGCTGGAACTGTAAATATCGCGGTCTACATAATTATATCGGTCAAACTCCTGATTACTTGCATAACGCGGAGCGGTTCGTTTGCCAGAATTGCGATTGTTGTTTCTATCCATACTACACCTCGATTTTATTTGGAACCGGGGATACCCCATTGCTTGCAGTGCTGCCTTTTCTCGATACCGGCGGGTTCTTCAGCAGGCTCATCGGACAAGCGTAAAAGACAACTTTTATTTTATTGCAAAAGCAATACGTTGTCAATGAAATATATAAAAGGTATTTCACTTAAAATATACAATCCAAAGGCGTAATCTGCCGCATACGGCCAGATTTTGTAAGTTTTCTGTGCAAAGATTTTTAATTTACAATATGGTAACATATTAGCCTTGCTTTTTATCACGAATTACGATACACTATATAATCGTGGAAGAGTGGAGGTGTGCGTGATGGCAAAATCAGCAAAGCAAATGCAGCCCGCAAAGAAGCATATCGATAAGCGTACGTTATGGGTGCGTGTCATGGCAATTGTTTTGGTGCTATTGATTGCCGGATCAGCATTATCTATTATTATTTTTGGACATTGAATTCCATACAAAACAATATGCGCAAGAAGTGTAAAAGCTTTTTGCGTTTTTTTATGCTTATTAAAGGGAGCCTATTGAATCGTTTGTATATTCGGCTTTATCTCTGTGAAAAATGAGGACGTATGAATTGTTGCAAACGGTCGGGAAGACTTACTGTCCTTCCCCTTTCGATTTGCGCACCGGAGCGCAAAGTTAAATAATGAATGTATTGACAGGAACAGGAGAAATTTATGTACGATTATGATGTCATTATTGTCGGTGCTGGCCCCGCAGGGATTTTTGCCGCACTTGAACTGAACAAACAGGCAGCGGATTTAAAGGTTATGATTATGGACAGCGGCAGCACCATCGACAGGCGTGCCTGCCCGGCCAGAACGAAGGGAACATGCACGCACTGCCATCCGTGCAATATCATGAATGGCTGGGCGGGAGCAGGTGCCTTTTCGGATGGAAAGCTCTCGCTTTCCCACGAGGTCGGCGGAAATGTAACGGATTACCTGCCGGTTGACGAGGTGGAAACACTCATCAAATATGCGGATGACGTGTATCTGCATTATGGAGCACCGAAAACCGTATACGGTCTGAATGATAAATTTGCCGAACAGGTGGCATATGAGGCAAAGAAAAACAATATCAGCTTAATTCCGTGTCCGGTGCGCCATATGGGAACAGAGTATTCTTTCTTAGTCCTGCGGGAGATGTACCGTTATTTGAGCGCGCAGCCGAACTTCACCTTTTTGGAGCACACCAGCGCTGACCATATACTGACCGAAAACGGCAGGGCTTCCGGTGTGGTTGCCGTTAACAAAAAGGGAGAGGAGAGAACCTATACCGCACCGTATGTAGTGGCGGCACCCGGCCGCGGCGGGGCGGACTGGCTGAACCGCATCGCGCGGGAAAACGGTATCAGCACCACGAACAACGAAGTCGATATCGGTGTGCGTGTTGAGGTGCCGAACGCGGTTATGGATCCCTTGACCAAGAATTTGTATGAGGCAAAGCTGGTCTACTACTCGGATACCTTTGAAAACAAGGTGCGAACCTTCTGCATGAATCCGGGCGGAATCGTAAGCGAGGAGCATTATGGCGGTGACGGTGACGGAATCGCCGTGGTAAACGGGCACAGTTACGCCGATGAGGATAAGCATACCGGCAACACAAATTTTGCCATGCTGGTTTCCACAAAATTCACCGAGCCGTTCCATCAGCCGATTGAATACGGCCGCTATATCGCCCAACTAGGCAATATGCTGACCGGCGGGGGCATCATGGTGCAGCGCCTTGGAGATTTACTGCAGGGCAGGCGTACCGACTGGACACGGCTTAGTAAGTCTACCACTGTGCCAACCTTGAAAACCGCGGTTCCGGGCGATCTTTCGTTTGTACTGCCGCACCGCCACCTTACCAGCATTGTGGAATCCCTGCGCGCTTTTGATAAAGTTGCGCCGGGTCTGTATTCCAAAAACACACTGCTTTACGGTGTGGAGGTAAAATTCTATTCCTCCAAGGTACAGGTGGAGAATAATTTTGAGACTGCCGTTGCCAACTTGTACACCATCGGTGACGGAGCGGGCATTACTCGAGGTTTAATGCAGGCGTCGGTAACCGGTGTGGTTGTGGCAAGGGACATTGCGGAAAAAACAGCACAGAACAGGAAATAAATATGCGACAAGAAAAGGGTGCAGAGCAGAAATGCTCTGCACCCTTTTCTTGTGTCTGATTTACCCCACAATTCGGCACACGGTGGCAATGGAGCCCCAGGAGTTAAGACAGCGGAAGGTGCCGTCTTCGTCACGCAGGTAAGGCAGTTTGGGCTCCGCAAGTTCCGGGATGGTATCCAGTTCGTCCCGCGCAAACTGTCCCATTCGGATTTTGGCAGTTTCAAATCGGCCAATCAGTCCACCGAGGCGAAGATCGATTACCTCAAACCCGAATGGCTTATTGGTTGAATACCAAAGGTGCGACCAAGAGGTTTTGAGTGTTTGCAGCGAGGCAATGCACTCGTCAGCGAGTTCCATACAGGCAGCCGCACCGGCGCGGTCATTTGTGCGAACGCAGTCGACTGCACGGTTTCTCCAAATACATTTTTGATAGACAGCGTAAGAAAGTTTTTCGTAAAGTTCGAAAAGAAGAGAATATTCCTGCTGTACATTTGCGTGCTTTCTATAACGCTCCGCAAGCATTTGGTAGTGCTCCGCACATGGCAAACCGCGGAAATCCTCTTCAAACAGTGGAACCAGGGGATCTTCAAACAGTAATGTTTTGGAAGGTGTCAGGGTGCCGTTTACTTTCCGTTTCAAGCCTGGAATCTGATTGAAGAGGGAAAGGTCTAAAAACGCCTGACTGTCCGTGCCACAGCACTCCGCAAACCGCTTTTGCACATCATTTTCCTCATAACGGCCGGTGTAACGGTATTCCGCATACAACTGCAGACCGTATAACGTTGTAAATAGATTTGCCTCACCGCCGTCGTCTTCCCAAGAGGTCGCAATCACTTGCCGAATTCCGCATTTTTTGCACTGCTCCAAAGCGGGTACAGTGGCAAGAATGGTTTTACGGTAGTCAGCGGCAGGTCCAATCCAGGTCCAGATACCGCCCGCAAAGATAGTTTCAGCCGAGAACTGCTGGTGCTTTTTTATAAGCTTCTCATAATGCTCTTCGGTTTCGTTGTAATAGTCCCAGTAAACCAGGTCAATATTTTCTGGCGCACCCGAAAGTACTTCCGGAGTTAATTTACATTCGGGGTCGTAAAGTTCCCGGGTGGGAGAAGCCGCAATAAAGTGCATGTCGCTCCACATCATCGCGTGCAAATGGTGTTTCTCTAAAATTGCCGCCACACGCTCCAAATGTTCAGCCATCAGTTCACCGGCAGGGTGGTAGCCATATTTATTAAGATAGCGGCCCAGCCCCAGTTCCCACGCTTCGTCCATACCGATATGAATCCGGTTGGAGCGGTAGGGAGCGCAGGCAGCGGTAATCATTTCTTCAATCAGCTCATATGTTTTTTCTTCCCCCACCATAAGGCTGCGCTCACTGTCTCGCAGAGAATCCATTGCCGGCCATTGCAAGGCACGTTCAAGATGTGCCAATGTTTGAATACAGGGGATGAGTTCAATTCCTAAGGCATCTGCATAGTCATCAAGTTCTTTTAATTCACCATAGGTGTAGCGTCCCCGCATGTAGCCAAAATAGGGGCGGCTTTTGATTTCATAGGTGTCTTCCGTATACAGCATACCTAAATTCAAGCCCATGAGTGCCATTTTGCGCAGAATATTCTTTAGACTTTCAACGGTTGGCACCGCGTTTCTGGAACAGTCCAGCATGACGCCTGTTTTATTAAAACAAGGCGTTTCTTTTCTTTTATAGCCTGGCTCGTCCGCATGTGATACGCAAAACGGAAGAGCCCGGAAAAAATCTGTTTTTTCATGATAATCCAGAAGTATTCTTTTGTCTTGGACGGTTACGGAAAATCCCGGTACGTCGCTTTTATGCACACATACTTCTTGTTTTTCAGCAGCTTTCTGAAAGAACGGTTCATTTTGTAATAGCCCAAGACCGGGTTCGGTTTCCTCGATTTCTCCCGTAAAATGCAGACGGATCATAGGTAAGCACTCCTTATTACTCTGTTTGAATCTTTGTCTAACATTATAAGAAAAACGGTATGGATAATCCACATGAAAAGGAACAGATGATACCCTCAAAACTTCAGGTTCTCATCAATAATTCTATAAAAGGCGTACAAATATTGGTAATTTTACCGTAACTTTTTTTAGGAATCTAAAGTTTGTTTACTGTAGTATATCGTTTTTAGTCTAGTCTTACAAAACCTGCGGCGGGTATAATAAATAGCGAAAAGACCGTTGGAACAGTGAAAGGATGAAGTTTATGATAACGAAAAGAGCGAAGGATGCTGTTCTGAAACCACGAAAAAAACGCTGGTCGAGGGATGACACAGAGCTTACTCTGCTCGCAACACCTACTATCATTTGGTATGTGCTGTTCTCCTTTATACCAATGTTCGGAATTATTATTGCATTCAAAAATTTTCGGATAGATGGCAATTTTATTCAGAGTGTGTTTAACAGTGAATGGTGCGGACTGGAAAATTTCCGCTTTATGTTCACCAGTCAGGATGCCTGGATCGTACTGCGCAATACACTTGGTTACAATATCCTGTTTATTATTTTGGGTATTGTGGTGCCGGTTGTGCTGGCGCTCATGATTGGACAGTTACATAATAAACGCTTGGGTAAAATTTATCAGACTGCCATGTTCATGCCGTACTTCCTTTCCTGGGTTGTTATAGCGGCGATTGTCTGGGGCTTTTTAAGTTATGACAAAGGTCTTGTCAACAGCTTACTCACAAGTGCGGGTACTGACCCGGTAAACTGGTACATGACCTCCGGTCCTTGGCCGTTCCTCATTATTTTTCTGAATATATGGAAAAGCGTCGGCTATGGAATGGTTGTTTACCTTGCGACTATTACCGGCATTGACACCAGTTATTACGAAGCAGCCGTGATTGACGGTGCAACAAAATGGCAGCAGGTTCGCTACATTACGCTGCCAATCATGAAAACCGTTATTATTATTATGTTCATTATGGCGGTTGGCCGTATTTTCTATTCAGATTTTGGCCTGTTCTATCAGGTGCCGCATGATTCCAACTCCTTGCATGATGTTACCTATACGATTGATGTCATGGTTTATAAGATGCTTAAGAGCGCAACGGTCGGCATGGCGTCTGCTGCCGCCTTCTTCCAGTCCGCTATGGGCTGCGTAACCATCCTGATTGCAAACTGGGTTGTGCGCCGTATAGATCCCGACAGCGCACTGATTTAAGGAGGGAATAAAGTGGCAAAACAAAAGTATGCGACCGGCCTTGAAAAATTTAACCGGATTCATAATTCAACCAATATCATTTTTAATATTCTTTTTCTCATCTTCGCACTTGTTTGTGTAATTCCGGTGGTATTTGTACTTTCTATTTCTTTTTCATCGGAAAAATCCATTCAAGATTTTGGTTACCACCTGATTCCAAAGGTGTTCTCGATGGAGTCCTACACATTCTTATGGAAACAAAACACTGTAATCATGAGAGCTTTGGGCATTTCCGTGTTTGTTACAGTGGTTGGTACCATTGTGGGCGTTCTGCTTACAACCACCATGGGCTATGTGCTTTCCCGTCCGCAGTATAAGCTAAAGGGCTTTCTCACCTGGATCGTGTTTATCCCCATGGTTTTCAACGGTGGTATGGTATCCAGCTATTATGTGAACGCAAATCTCCTTGGCCTTAAAAATACCGTTTGGGCCTACATCCTGCCGCTTGCCGTATCCTCATTCAATGTAATTATCTGCAAAACATTCTTCCGCACAACCATTCCGGATTCTTTGGTGGAATCGGCAAAAATGGACGGTGCCACCCAGCTTCGTATCTTTTTCAGCATTGTGCTGCCAATTTCACTGCCTGTGCTGGCAACCATCGGATTATTCCTTTCATTTGGCTACTGGAACGACTGGTTCCAGGCCATGCTGTACATAGATGATACCAATATGAATTCCCTGCAGGCCTTGCTGACAAAAATCATGGATAACGTCGATTACCTGTCACGCAATGCGGCAACCATGGGTGTCAGCTCCGCAGAGCTTGCACGCAACATGCCAAAAGAGGGCGCCCGCATGGCAATTGCCGCTCTCATTGTTATCCCGATTGCCTGTGCTTACCCGTTCTTCCAGCGGTATTTCATTTCCGGTCTTACGGTAGGCGCCGTAAAGGGATAACCAATCGTAAACCATTCAATTTGTACCCCTGGTCAATGGTTGACCTTAAAATATAAAGGAGGGCATTAAATTTGAAAAAGTCAAAGATTATTTCCTTACTTTGTGCAGCCGCTATGCTGACCGCAACCTTTACCGGCTGTGCAGGCAGCAACACGGCAAGTACCGCATCCAAAGCAGATGCTACATCTTCGGCAGCTTCCGGTGAAGTTCCGACTCTTACCTGGTGGCTCATCGGCAACCAGCCAGAAAATCTTCAGGCAGGCGTAGATAAAATTAACGATTACACCTCGAAGAAAATCGGCGTGAAAGTTGACATTAAAGTAGCTTCCTGGGGCGACTGGGATACCAAAATGAACACCATCGTAAACTCCGGTGAAGCATTTGATATCATGTTCACCAATAACACCAAGTACTGCAAACAAGTACAGCAGGGTGCTTTTGCCGACCTTACAGATCTCGTAAAGACCGCTGCTCCTGACCTCTATAAATTCATTCCGGAAAAAGTATGGAGCGGTGCAAAAATCGGCGGAAAAATTTACTCCGTACCAACCTACAAAGATTCTTCTACCTCCCAGTACTGGGTATTTGACGACGCTTACGTACAAAAGTACAAACTGGACGTTGCCAGCATCAAAACCTTTGATGATCTGGACAAAGCTCTGACCACCATTAAAAAGGGTGAAGGCAAATCGGTTTATCCGCTCACCATGATTCAAAATGATGCATTCTCCGGCATGCTCAATAATTATGATGACCTGACCCTCGGACTGCCTTTCATCGGCGTACGTTATGACGATGCAAGCCGAAAAGTTGTTCCTGTTTTGGAGCAGTCCGATACCATGGCACAGCTCAAGATGCTGAACAAATGGTACAAAGCCGGCATCATCAATCCGGACGCTCCTACTCTGAAAGATTCCCCGAAGAACAAGATGTTTATGTCCGCTCAAGGTTTCCCGGGTGCAGAAATCGGCTGGGCTGCTGATCAGGGCGTTAAGAAGTATGATACCGTACAGGTATTCGGACCTCTGTACAGCAACAGCACCATCCAAGGCTCTTTAAACGCAATTTCCGCAAACTCCAAGCATAAGACCGAAGCATTGAAATTCCTCCAGCTCGTCAACACCGATCAAAAACTGCGCGACATGCTCGCATACGGCGTGGAAGGTACAGATTTCCAGTATAAGAGCGACAAAGTTGTAAAGCGCTTGACCGATACATGGGGCATTGGCAACTACGCAATCGGCACATTCTTTGATATGTCCACACAGGAAGGTTCTCCTGCCGACCAGTGGGATCAGGTTAAAGCTTTGAATGAAAAAGCAACTGCTTCTGTATGCCTCGGCTTCACTCCGGATACTTCTAAAATTGCTACACAGATGGCAAACTGCCAGGCAGTTTGGGATAAATACCGTTATGAGCTTATGAACGGTGCTTCCGATCCGACCACTACAGTGCCTAAGGTCATGAAAGACTTGAAGGCAGCCGGTATGGATGAAATCGTAACCGAGATGCAGTCTCAGATCGACAAAAACTTCAAAAAATAATCTCTTTCTTCTAATCTCTTAAAATTCTCTTTTCTCTTTTAATAACTCCCTATTTTCGTCTTTGAAAACCTGAACAACAGACGCTTCTGATGTTCAGGTTTTCTTTTAAAGTAAAGAAATTTGTTAAGTTCTTTCTATACTGCTATTTTATAAAAATTTATAAAAAAATTCGCAAAACCATAAATAGGATAACGAGGTTAATCAATATGAGTAAAATTATCGGCAATGCACTCCCAAATATCCCTTGGCAAGACAAGCCGCAGGACTGCACCGAACCGCTGTGGCGTTATACGCAGAATCCGATTATTGAGCGGAATGCGACGAAAAATTCCAACAGTATTTTCAACAGCGCGGTGGTACCGTTCGGCGACGGGTTTGCCGGTGTGTTCCGCTGTGACAGCCGTTCGGTAAGTATGGATATTTTTGCCGGTTTCAGCAATGACGGCATTCACTGGAAAATTGACAATACTCCCATTCATTTTGAGGGAAACACCGATGTGACAGCGCGCGAATATCGTTACGACCCGCGTGTATGCTTTATTGATGATCGTTATTATATTACATGGTGCAACGGTTACCATGGGCCGACAATCGGTGTTGGTTATACCTTTGACTTTAAAACCTTCTATCAGCTTGAAAACGCGTTTTTGCCCTACAACCGCAACGGCGTACTGTTTCCGCGCAAAATAGACGGCATGTATGCCATGCTCAGCCGTCCGAGCGATACCGGTCATACACCTTTCGGTGATATTTTCTGCAGCAAGAGTCCGGACCTTACATTCTGGGGCAGACACCGCTGGGTAATGGGAACCATTAACGATGACCGCTCCGCCTGGCAGAGCAAAAAAGTCGGGCCTGGCCCGATTCCCATTGAAACGAGCGAAGGCTGGCTGCTGATTTATCACGGCGTGATCAATACCTGTAACGGCTTTGTGTACCGTGTGGGCTGTGCGCTGCTGGATATTGACGAACCGTGGAAGGTAAAGGCACGTTCCAGAAATTATATTCTGGCACCGCAAAAAATGTATGAATGCGTGGGCGATGTGCCGAATGTCACATTTCCGTGCGCTGCTCTTACGGATGCCGAAACCGGACGTATTGCACTGTATTACGGCTGTGCGGATACCGTAACCGGTTTGGCGTTTACAACCGTGGATACACTTTTGAACTATATGGAAGAATATCCGCTGAATTAAACAAGTTTTAAATGGAATACTTTTTTAATTCTATATCATGCTGCATATTAATTTTATTGCATTCTAACTGTTTATTCGACAGATATTCTATATTTGTATAACAACTAAAGAAGGAGCAATTTATGATTTTTGCGAAAGAGCGTGCGGAGGTTATCTGCGCACAACTGAAAAAATTTCAGAAGGTCAAAAAGTTTGAATTGACGCACTGGCAAATGAAAGAGGGCAATTTTCTGCGCCCAATGGACGCGGAACAGGCTCCCGCGGCGTGGCAGGCATTTGACAGCCGCACCATGCACTGGTACGGCCCGGATAAGCACTATTGGTTCCGCATTTCCTATACCGTTCCGGAAGAAGAAGCGGGGAAAGCACTGTGGATGGTTCTGCACACGCAAATTGAGGAATGGGACGACGGCAAAAATCCGCAGTTTCTTCTGTTTGTGGACAACGAAATCGTGCAGGGAATGGATATGAACCACCGCGAGGTTCTGCTTACCCGTTCTGCGGAAGCGGGACATACCTATCATTTCGACATTCAGTCCTACACCGGAACACTTCACTCTGAGTTTCAGCTTTTGGGTGAAATCGCCGAAATCAGCGAATCGGTGCGCCAACTTTACTATGATATTCAAATCCCGCTTTGGGCGATGGACCGTATGGACGCCAAGGATAAAACACGCATTGATATGGAAACGGTACTGAATGACACCGTCAATCTGCTTGACCTGCGTCAGGTGTATTCTGAGGTGTTCTATCAATCCGTTGACTGTGCGCATGACTATATTCAGAAGAAGCTGTATGAGGAAATGGGCGGCTACAACGAGGTGATCGCCTCCTGCATCGGTCACACTCATATTGACGTGGCATGGTGGTGGACGGTTGCGCAGACCCGTGAAAAAGTGGCCCGCAGCTTTGCAACTGTTCTGAAGCTGATGGAAGAATACCCAGAATATAAATTTATGTCCAGTCAGCCGCAGCTTTACGCGTTTTTAAAAGAACGTTATCCGGAATTGTACGCAAAAATCAAAGAGCGCGTTAAGGAAGGCCGCTGGGAGCCGGAAGGCGGCATGTGGCTGGAGGCCGACTGCAACCTGACCTCCGGTGAATCCCTCACCAGACAGTTTTTGTACGGCAAACGCTTCTTCAAGGAAGAATTCGGCGTGGAGAATCGTGTGCTTTGGCTGCCGGACGTGTTTGGTTATTCCGGCGCGCTGCCGCAGATTATGAAAAAATGCGGAATCGACTATTTTATGACCACCAAGCTTTCGTGGAACCAGTTTAACAAAGTGCCGAACGATACTCTTCTGTGGGAAGGTATTGACGGCAGTAAGGTGCTCACACACTTTATTTCTACGCTGGGCGTTGGACAGAGTACCGATAAATTCTTTACCACCTACAATGGCATGCTGCACCCGGATGCGATTATGGGCGGATGGGAACGCTATCAGAATAAGGAAATGAACAACGATATTCTCATTTCCTACGGTTACGGGGATGGCGGCGGCGGACCAACCAGAGAAATGCTCGAAACCGGCAACCGCATGGAAAAGGGTATCAAGGGTGTTCCGAAGGTGCGTCAGGCGTTTTCCGGAGAGTATTTCCGCGAGCTGGAAGCACGCGTAAAAGACAGCAAGCGTCTTTCCACTTGGACGGGTGAATTCTATTTTGAATATCACCGCGGAACCTATACCTCTATGGCACGCAACAAGCGCGCAAACCGCAAGAGCGAACTGATGCTGATGGATTTGGAGCTGTTCTCCGTCCTTGCGGAGGCATGTGGTGTTGCGTATCCGGCGGAGGAACTGGAAAAGATGTGGAAAACCGTTCTTCTGAATCAGTTCCACGATATTCTTCCCGGTTCGTCCATTCATGAGGTTTACGAAGTGACCAAAAAGGAATATGAAGAAATTCACGAAACCGGCACCAAGCTCATCCGTGAACGGGTTGCTGCTTTAACCGGCAAGGGCGACGCGGTTACGGTATACAATACCTTGGGCTTTACCCGTAATGACATTGTTGCGCTGGAAAACTGCGAAGCCAACGCGCTGACCGACGAATCCGGCAACATTTACCCCGTTCAGAAAACAGCGGACGGAGCGTACGTATATCTGACCGGCCTGCCATCCAAGGGCTTTAAAACCTACACAAAGGTCAATGCACCAGCTTCCGTTTCTCCGTTTGTTCTCTCTGACAATACTGTGGAAACGCCTTATTATCAGATAAAGTTTGACGAGAACGGGAATATCGCTTCGCTGTTTGACAAAGAGAACAGCCGCGAAGTGGTACAGCCGGGCAAATGTCTCAATCAGCTCCGTGTATTTGAAGACAAACCGATTTATTACGATAACTGGGATATCGATATTTTCTACCGTGAGAAGTATTGGGATGTCGATGATAAAACCAAGATGAACTGGCTGGAAAATGGGCCGGTCGAAGCCGTTTTGGAAATTGAACGCCCGTATTCCAACTCCCTCATTCGCCAAAAAATCCATTTCTATGCCAATGCCAGACGCATTGATTTTGAAACCTATGTGGACTGGCACGAAAGTCAGCATGTGATGAAGGTGCTGTTCCCGTGCGACGTGCATACGGATGAAGCGACCTTTGACATCCAGTTCGGCAATGTGACGCGCAAAACACACACCAACACCAGTTGGGATATGGCACGCTTTGAAAGCTGCGGACACAAGTGGGCGGATGTATCCGAGGGAGGATACGGTGTTGCTGTGCTGAATGACTGCAAATACGGTCATTCCGCAAACGAGGGGGAACTTGACCTCACGCTTATTAAGTCCGGTATCGAGCCGAACGCAACCACCGACCAGGAAGAACATTTCTTCACCTATTCGCTCTATCCGCACGCAGGCACCTGGCGCGAGTCCGATGTTCCGCAGGAAGCCTATAAGCTCAATCAGCCGGCTTTTGCGGCAAACGGCGGGAAAGCGGGTAAATCCTTCTCCTTTGCTTCCACCGATCATCAGAATGTCGTTTTGGAAACCGTAAAGAAAGCCGAAAACGGAAAAGGCATTATCCTGCGTGTTTACGAAAACCGCAATATGCGTACAAACGCGGTGCTTACCCTCGGCCGACAACTGAAAAAAGTCAGCGAATGTGATCTTCTGGAAAATGTAATTCGGGAAGTGCCATGTGAGGGCAGCAGTTTTCAGGCAGCCATTCTTCCTTATGAAATTAAAACCTTCCTTGTCGAACTTTAATTAAAGTTTTATATTTGGTGTGTTATCCGCTGTGTCTCTCCTAATGAAATGAAAAGGAAAAGGCAGCGGATAATGCACGTTAAAACGGATTTTAGAATGGGGGATACCAGCCCGTGCACGGTTGATTTACGTATTCCCGGAAAAATTGGAAAAGGATGAGCTTGTTTGAAACCATATCAAAACCCAAAACTTTCGACCCTTGCGCGTGCCCGTGATTTGCTTTCGCAAATGACCCTGCAGGAAAAGGTCGGCCAGTTAAACCAGAGGCTTTACGGGTTTTCCTGCTATGAGCGAAACGGGAGTGAAATCTGTCTTACGCGGGAATTTGAGGACGAAGCGGAACGGTACGGCGGAATGGGAGTACTTTACGGACTTTTCCGCGCGGACCCCTGGTCAAAACGGGATTATGAAAACGGAATTCCGCCGGAGCTAGCGCGCAAAGCGTACAATACGGTACAGCACTGCGTGATAGAGCATTCACGCCTCGGCATTCCGGTCCTGATGAGCAGCGAGTGTCCGCACGGGCATCAGGCTTTAGGCGGCTATCTTCTTCCGGTAAATCTTTGCGCGGGTGCGGCGTGGAACCCGGAGCTTCTGCGGCAGGCATATGCGGTTTGTGCGCGCCAACTCCGCACCATGGGTGTCGATCTCGCACTGATGTCCGTTCTGGATGTGCTGCGTGACCCGCGATGGGGACGCAGTGAAGAATGCTACAGTGAAGACCCGTATCTAAGCGCATGCCTTGCAGAGGCCGCTGTTACCGGATGTCAGGAAAACGGCGTGACGGCTGTGGCAAAGCATTTCTGCGCGCAGGGTGAATGCAAGGGTGGCGTGAACGCAAGCGCGGCTTCCATTGGCCCACGCGAACTGCGGGAAATTCATCTTCCACCGGCACAAGCCTGCTGTCGGGCAGGCGTAGGCGGAATCATGGCGGCATATAACGAAATCGACGGAATACCCTGTCACGCAAACGCCGGACTGCTGCGAGGAATTCTTCGGGAAGAGTTCGGCTTTGACGGTATTGTCATGGCGGATGGCACCGCGGTCGACCGGCTGGATGTCGTGACCGGCGACAACGTAAAATCCGGTGCGGCGGCACTGCGCGCGGGTGTAGATGTCAGCCTTTGGGATACCGGCTTTTCCCTACTGGAGGAGGCTGTGCAAAAGGGTTGCGTTTCAGAATCGGAGCTGAACGAAGCGGTGCTTCGCGTGTTAAAGCTGAAATTCGAACGCGGTCTTTTTGAACATCCTTATCTGGATGAGACCATTCTGCTCGGCGAGTATTCCAGCCATAATCATCCGCAATCTCTGGAATTGGCAAGGCAGGGCGTTGTGCTTTTGAAAAATGAGGGAAATCTGCTGCCGCTTTCGAGAGAAACGGGTAAACGGATTGCGGTCATTGGGCCAAATGCGGATGACCTTTACGCGCAGATGGGCGACTACAGTCCGCCAGTACACCCCGAATGCGGCGTTACGGTTCGTCAGGGACTGGAGCGTTTCTGCGGGGAGAGCCAAACTGTAAATTACGCGCGCGGCTGCGGAATTTTTGACGGTTCAGAGGAAGAAATGCGGCAAGCGGTCACGCTTGCCGGGCAAAGCGATATCGTCATTTTAGTGCTCGGCGGTTCTTCCAGCCGCTTTTCCGGTTCTAAATTTGACAAAAACGGAGCGGCTTTGGTGGAAGGCCCCCTGCAAATGGATTGCGGCGAAGGGGTTGATTGCGCGGATTTGCGCCTTTGCGGCAGGCAGGAGGAACTCTTCTCCCACATCGCGGAATTGGGCAAGCCGGTCATTACGGTGCTTATCGGCGGACGCCCGTATGCGGTTCCGGAAATTGCGGAGAAAAGTACTGCTTTTCTTACGGTATTCTATCCCGGCCCCATGGGTGGGCAGGCGATTGCGGAAATACTGCTTGGCATAACAGAGCCGGGTGGGAGGCTTCCAGCTTCCATGCCGCGCAGCAGCGGGCAGCTTCCGGTTTATTACAATTCCCGCAATTCTTATCACGCCATGGGGTACCACGATTTGCCGGATACGCCCCTGTTCGCTTTCGGCGATGGACTTTCCTATACGGAGTTTGTTTATGAAGATGTGCGGATATCCAACCAAGAACCTGCGGCGCACGAATTAAACGATGCGCCGGTTTTATGCACATTCATTGTCCGCAACATCGGCAAACGGGCGGGGTGGACGGTGCCTTCCCTTTACATTCAGGGGCTCTCCGGCTCCGTTGTGCGCAGAAGAAAAGAACTGCGCGCGTTTGATAAGCATTTTCTGAAAGCCGGGGAATCCGTTTCGGCTACATTTACACTCGGTTTTTCGGAGCTTGCCGTTTGGGATGCCGATATGCATTTTACCGTGGAACCGGGCGATGTATCGCTGTTTTTAGAAGACGGTGGGAAAGTACTATGGCAGGGTACTCTTCATATACAGTGATGATTTTTTATCGGGAAAGAGGTTCTTGCAGTGAAATCGATGGATATTTTTCGTCGGGAAATTTTAGCGCCAGATAATGCCCGTAAATTTCTGAATGAAAAAGAATTTTCCGAATTTTGTTTGATACCGCAGGAGGAAAGGACGACATTTTTACAGGAACTAATCAGTCGGCCCATCGCCAGATTTACTGTAATCAATGAGCTTTACTTTCGTTCCAAATGGGCAGAGCTGATACGGTTCATCTATGGCAGCCGACCGATTACCCTCGTTGAGGTTGCGTCGGGTGATGCCGATATGATTCCGCAGGCGTTAGCTCGTTCCAATCCTTCCAGTACCTATATAACCGCAAATATGAACAAGCAGCTGAATGAAAGCTTACTTGTGAAAACACAAGGTTTGGATTTGAACATCTCCTTAATCGATGACGATGCCATGCATTTAAATCGGTATATCAGCAGAAAAACTGCTGACCTCATAGCGTTTCAGCATGGAGTGAACGACGTGCTCCAGGCAATTCTCTGCACAGCCGCCGGGATAGATACTGTTTATTGCGATTGGATGGAATTGCTGCCGAAGATGATTCAGCTTTTGCAGCAAGAGATCGAACAAGGTACGCTCGAGCAAAACACGAAGCCCGTGTTTTTAAAGCTGATTGCGATTCTCATGGAAGAGCTGAAAGACGGCGGCATACTTGCAATCAGCCACTATATGTTTCAGCTTGACTTGGACTGGGGATACCCCGCAGATTTGTTTGAAAATCTAATACCGATGATTCGTAAATGGTTTTCCGAGTTAGCGGGATGCGAAGAAATATTCTATGAACAGTTCAATCTGCAATGGTGGCTGTTTTTAAGAAAAACAACATTAAGGGAAGAACTGTGAAATGAATACAGAATCAAGCTTATATAAAGAATTGACCGAGGATGAACGGAAAGCCGTTATTCAGACAAGCCTGCATACCAACCTGGCAACAGAAGTAACGCTACTGGATGGTGGAATGTTTAATACTACTTATAGAATCCGCTATGGCGAACAGAAACGAGAGGCAGTCCTTCGGTGCGGCCCTGTGAATCGGCATCTTCTGATGACGTTTGAAAATAATTTGATGGAGGCGGAGAATTTCGTCTATCAGATCTGTGAGAAAATCGGAGTTCCCTGTTCCAAAGTGCTGGCTTGTGATACGACAAAACGTCTGATTAACCGAGACTATATGATTGTGGAATATATTAAGAGCGTTCCGCTGTCAGATAAAAGCATCGGGCAGGAGCAAAAAGCAAAGCTGTATGCGCAAACTGGTAGCCTGATGAAAAAGTTTCATTCCGTTACCGGCGAAAAGTTCGGACGTATTTCCAACATTCTTTCCGGTATGGCTTTCGATTCTTGGTGGGACTATTTAGAATCCGAGATAACGGATATTCTCGAAAAATCGAAACCGTACCGTGCGTTTTCAGAGCAGGAGGAAACACAGATTTTATATATTTTGAAAAAACACAAAGCATTGCTCAATGAAATTACAGTTCCTCATTTGGTGCATGCCGATTTGTGGGAAGGCAATGTATTAATCTGTGAACAGAGCTGCGAATACAATGTTGCGGCGATCATTGACATGGACAGGGCAGTATTCGGCGATGTCGATTTTGAACTTGCTACCGGATGGATGATCAACGAAGACTTTCTGAAAGGCTATGATCCGGACTTTGATTACGCAGCTTACCGTTCGGAAGACCGGACTATCCGCAGAAAAATTTACGGGATGCTGTTCTATCTGATTGAAGCGTATGTTGGTATTGCGGAGTATAATAACCTAGACCAATATCGGCAGAATAAGAAATTGATTTTAGATTTGCTTCCAGAATTGATTGAGTAGAGCTTCTTCTTTTGTCCTTACTGCTTCCGAACGGCAAAGTGCGGAATTATTTCTATTGTTTTATGAAACTTTGGGTTGCTGCCAATATGGTACAATAATAAAAACTTTGATAAGAACAGGACGGTATCCATGGGTGCGTTAAAAATAAAGGTGTACCGAAATAATTTTATTGTCTATATCACGGCTTTGCTGTTAGGTTGTATTGCATTGGGGACAGCCCTTTGCTCAATGGTGGTCAATGATCAGATTCATAAAAATGAAAATTCGGCTATGAACGAGTTTAACCGGATCGAATCCAGTCTGAACCTGATGGAAAACAAAATTGATAACTATGTTTTGTATCTTTATTCCAATAAGCCGCTTCTGCATGATTTTGAATGCTTTTTTGGCGGCAATGCCGAAACATACCTTACCAGCCGCCTGAACAGTTCGCAGGGCAGCGCACAAATCAGCTCTGTGCCGGAGGATATGCAGCGTTTTGTCTTTAACAATCAATATTCAATAAAAGAAATAGGATTCCAGGCTCCTCAAAGTATGAACCTGATGTACTTTATGGAGGATGAGGGAACCTCCTTTAAATTCAGTCTGCCGATCCGGACCCCATATTTTCCTGAAAATGATATTGTATTCGGCTATATTTATACCAAGGATCTTTTAAATCCGCAAAATATCAGTAAGCCGATGGGGCAGCTTCGGTTTGTAATCGATACTGACAAGCTGCTTTCCGATACGGTGAATTATGGAATTGGAAAAGCCGCTATTATGAGTGAACGAAGTGCGCTGTACTATCCGAATGTAATCAGTCTGGATCGAAAAAAAGACTTGCGTCAGATTTATTCTGAGGGAAATGTGAGCGGTAAAATCAGCTATGGCCCGCTGAATACGCTCTACTATGCGGTTTACACCTCAAAAGCCCATGATTTCAAATTTGTATCCACTGTTAACACACAGGAAATCATCGAAAACAATAAGCCTTTGTTTATTCTCATTTTTGCAGGAACTCTTGTAATTTTTGTTTTGATGTTTATTGTAATCGCGCTGTTTATGGCACGTGATGCCAGATACCTGAACCGGATTCTTGTTACCATCGGCACGGCAAAATCCGGAAATTTTAAAAAAATCGAACTGGGCAGCCGCAGGGATGAACTGCGTATGATTGCGCAGGAACTCAACAGCATGTACGCGCAGCTCAATCATTACATCGAAACGGAATATAAATTAAAGCTGAAGCAAAAGGATACGGAAATGAAAATGCTTCAGCAGCAGGTGAATCCGCATTTCCTTTACAACACACTGGAAATTATCCGTTCCAGCGCGCTGATGAATCATGATGAGCAGGTTGCAGACGCGGTATCCAATCTGGGCAGCATGTTCCGTGCCGTGGTGAAAAGTGAAAATGTCATTACCATCGGGCAGGAACTTGCTATTTTAGCCCATTACTTAAAAATTATGGAGTTTAAGTTTTCAGGAAGCTTTTATTACCAGATTGATATGCCGCCCGAAATCTGTGATTTAAAAACCGTAAAGTTCTGGATGCAGCCCCTCTGTGAAAACTTTTTTGTGCACGGTTATGATAAAAGCTGTGAGTTTAATCTTCTTGTTATTCGAGGAAGCGTTCAGCCGGACGCCTATGTCATTGAAATCACCAATAATGGGCAGCCAATCAAGCTGGAAAATTTGGAAAGAATCAATGAACAATTGAAAAGAGCCGACGAAGAGTCTTATGATAAAATAGGCCTGCTCAACGTTAGCAACCGTCTGCGGTATTTCTACAATAATCAGGCTGAAATGGTCATTTCCAATAACGAGGAGGCCGGAGTTACGGTCACCGTAACAATAAAAAAGGAGGATGGACATGTATCGTCTGCTGATTGTTGATGATGAGCCAAAAATCATAGAAGGTATTAAACTGATGCTGGACTGGGATGCTTACGGAATTACTCAGATTGTTACGGCAACCAGCTACGATGAAGCCGTTCAAAAAGCGATGGAGTTCAAACCGCACATCGGCATTCTTGATGTGTGTATCGACGACGCGCGCGGTTATGATATTATTGAAAAGCTGAATTCCTTTTCCCTGCCAACCAAGTATATTATGGTGAGCGGGTATGACGAGTTTGAATATGCCCGAAGAGCCATTCACGCTGGCGCAAAAGAGTATCTGATGAAGCCGATTGACCAAAGAGAGCTGAGTCAGGCGGTTGAAAAAATCATTGTGGAAGATTTTAAAGGAAGTGTTCGAACTGACGCGGTAAGGGACGATGAGAGTATTGACCCCGTTTTGTCCGTACCGTATTCCACGCTTTCCAATTTGACCTGTAAAATTATTTTAATGGTCAAGGGCGAATACAACAAAAATATTAATCTTAAGGTTATTGCGGATAAATTTAAAATGAACAGTAACTATATCGGTCAAATCTTTTTAAAAGAGACGCATTTAAAATTTTCAGAGTACCTCATGGTATACCGGCTGATTCAGGCCAAGAAAAAAATTGAGAATACTCCGGAAAAAATTTATAATATCGCGCATGAAGTCGGGTATTCCAATATCAATTACTTTTACACACATTTTCGCACCTATTTCGGCGTATCCCCCTCTGATTTGCGTAAATTTGAGGATGAGCCGGAATCATCACAGCAAGGATAGGAAGGCATTTCTATGGATTTTTCAAAGAATGTAAATCTAAGAAGAATTCGTATCAACAGGGAGATTTTTATGAAACTGAAACGAATCCTTTCGGCGGGACTGCTGGTTTCCATTTTTATGACCACGGTACTGACCGGATGTGACCAGAGTCCAAACAACACCATCAGCAGTTCCAGTACGGATTCCGTTGCGGACTCCGATTCACAGGCGGAACCCGTAAAGCTGATCTATTATACCATCGGCAACAGCGACACCGATCTAAAAAAAGTCAATGATGCGCTGAATGTACTGCTAAAGAAAAAAATCAACGTCACCGTGGAATACAACAAGATTGCATGGGGTGATTACGGTACCAAGATTTCAGCTCTGGTCAACAGCGGTGCGGATTTTGATATTGCGTTTGCCAGTGGGTCGGATCAGGGCGATTACGCGGGCAACGCGCAAAAGGGTGCGTGGCTGGATCTGACGGATTATTTGCAGACGGACGGAAAAGCCATGTACAGCATGATCGACCCTCTTTACTGGGCGGGCGCGAAGATTGGCGAGAAAATATACGGTGTGCCTACCAATAAAGAAATCGCCGTTCCGGAATGGTGGATGTATTCGAAAGAACTGGTAACCAAGTATAAAATCGATATTTCACAATATACGACGCTGGAATCATTGGAACCGCTCATGGCGAAAATTAAAAAGAATGAGCCGGATTGGCTGCCAATGGAGCTCGACAAGAATTCCAATAACTTTTTTGCTTTGGCGGGATACGAATATGTAATCGGAAAAGAGACTCCGCTTATGGTTCAGTCCGATGACAAGAGCCTTAGGGTTGTCAACATTTTCAGCACCGATCTTGCAAAAAAAACACTCGCTACCCTCCGCAGATATTACAAAGCGGGCTATATCAACGAGGATGCCGCGCTCAAAGACAGCCGCAGCCTGGAAAAAGGCAAAAAAGTGTTTTGGAAGGAAGCAGGCGGCGGCCCGTATTCGGATATTAGTTGGTCTGCCGACCGCGGCTACAATCTGGTAGCGCAGCAGGTGTCCAAGGCTACCGTCACCACAGAATCCACTCGCGGCGGAATGATGGTGGTGAATGCGCGCACCAAGCATCCGCGGGAATGTATGAAATTTTTAAATCTGCTGAATACGGACCCCGAAGTTCGCAATTTGATTAATTATGGTATTGAAGGCAGCCATTACGTACTGACTTCCGACAACCAGGTAGAAAAAATCAGTGACGCGTATACCGGTGTGCAGTATACGCAGGGCAACTGGTTTATTTTGGATACAACGGTGGGTGACCCAAAGGACAAATGGGACAAATTCCGCGAATTTAACAAAACCGCGGTAAAATCCGAATTGCTCGGTTTTACCGTTGATACCTCAAAAATTTATGCCCAGATGACCGCTATTACACAGGTTTGGTCCAAATATTATTCCTGCCTGATGACGGGTAGCGTGGACCCGAATGAACAGCTTCCTAAATTTTTGGCGGAACTGAAAGCTGCGGGAATCGATCAGGTTCAGGCGGAACTGCAGCGCCAGCTGCTGAACTGGAAAGCAAGCAAAAAAAACAGTGAGTGAAAGTTTTTATAAAGCCGAATGCAAAAGTATTCCTTTTATTTTGCGCATACTTTTTATTTGGCTGTTCGCATAAAACATAGTAGGAGCAATAAAAATGAAAATTCTGAAAGCATCTGACTATCAAAGTATGAGCCGAAAGGCTGCCAATATTATTTCCGCGCAAGTAATCCTTTACCCGAATAGCGTGCTGGGACTTGCCACTGGTTCTACGCCGCTGGGAGTTTATACACAATTGATTGAGTGGTACAAAAAGGGCGATCTTGATTTTTCTAAGGTACATAGCGTAAATTTAGATGAATACGTCGGCCTTGCGCCGGAGCATGAGCAAAGCTATCACTACTATATGAAAGAAAACTTCTTTCGTTATGTTAATCTAAAACTGGAGAATACCAATGTTCCAAACGGTTTGGCGAAAGATATCGACGCGGAATGCGTTCGATACGATAAGCTGATTGCCGATTTGGGCGGCATTGATTTGCAGCTTTTGGGCATTGGCAATACCGGGCATATCGGATTCAACGAGCCGAACGAAGATTTTGATAAGATGACTCATAAAGTAAAGTTGGAACAAAAAACAATTGATGCGAACTCCCGATTCTTTGCAAGCATTGACGACGTGCCGAAATACGCGGTAACAATGGGAATAAAAGCGATTATGCAGGCAAAAAAGATTTTGCTGGTGGCAAATGGAGAGGGCAAAGCAGATATTTTATACCGTTCTCTTTTCGGTCCTATCACTCCGGCGGTTCCGGCGTCCATCCTTCAGCTGCACCCGAATGTAACGGTTGTTGCAGATGTGGCCGCACTGTCGGTTATTACGGAAAGATGTCCGAACACGGTTGGCTGAACCGTTACGTTATTTACGAGATGAGTATAAATTTTACAAGTAAAAGCATACTACCATTGAGGTGATAATCAATGGAATTAACACAAAAAGAAACATCGCTCTTGAAGGATATGAAAGGGCAGGAACAGACTTGCGTGGAAAAGTACGGCAGATACGCGTCGGAAGCTTGCGACGGGCAGTTAAAGAATCTGTTTACGCAGCTTGGACAAATTGAACAGCAGCATTTAAATACGATTAATCAAATGATGAGCGGTACAGTTCCCTCCATGCAGGCAGGGGGCAGTCAGCAGCAACAACAGAGCAGTACACCAACTTATACCGCTTCCGGTTCCGAGCAAAACAAGCAAAAGGACAGCTACCTTTGTACCGATGCTTTGTCGACCGAAAAGCACGTGTCATCTGTTTACGATACCGGAATCTTTGAGTTCAAAGATTCCAATATCCGAAATGTTCTCAACCATATACAAAAGGAAGAACAGCAGCACGGAGAGCAAATTTATAACTATATGTCGCAAAACGGTATGTATAGCTAATACGAATATCTAATCAAGAAAAAAGCACACAGCGTATCCAATCGGATTCACTGTGTGTTTTTTTGAATAACGAAGTCTTCCGACTTAAAATTGCTGTAATGCCGTCCGGTCTCGGCTGTAAATTTCAGAACGCGGTAGTCAGGGTCTGTTACGCTTACCTCTAAATTGTGCCAGATATGAATCATTTACTTAAAAAAAGGGAGAACAGTTTCCTGTCCTCCCTAAAAAGTCATTGTTACGCGTATGCCTGAACAATGGTTTTGCTTTTATTTTGCGTATTCGATTGCGCGGCTTTCGCGAATTATGTTTACCTTGATCTGTCCGGGGTACTCAAGGTCACTTTCAATCTTTTTGCAAATGTCGCGTGCTAAAAGAATCATCTTGTCGTCGGTGACAATGTCCGGTTTAACCATAATGCGAATTTCGCGTCCGGCCTGAATAGCAAAGCAGCGTTCCACTCCGTCAAAGGAGGATGCCACTTCTTCCAGCTTTTCAAGACGCTTGATATAGTTTTCGAGATTTTCGCGGCGTGCGCCCGGCCTTGCGGCAGAGATCGCGTCCGCAGCCTGTACAATACAGGCAATCACGGTTTTTGCTTCCACATCTCCATGGTGAGCCTGAATGGCATGAATGACAGCTTCGCTTTCTTTGTACTTACGGGCAACGTCCACGCCAATGTCAACGTGAGAACCCTCAATTTCGTGGTCGAGCGACTTGCCGATATCATGAAGCAAACCGGCACGGCGGGCAACCGTCGGGTCTAATCCAAGTTCCGACGCCATAATACCGGAAAGATAGGAAACTTCAAGCGAGTGATTCAATACATTTTGGCCATAACTGGTACGGTAACGCAACCGCCCCAATAGTTTTACAAGCTCCGGATGAATGCCGTTTACACCGGCTTCAATCACAGCCCGTTCGCCTTCCTGCTTAATCGTCGCGTCTACTTCACGGCGTGCTTTATCAATCATTTCTTCAATGCGTGCGGGGTGGATGCGTCCGTCCGCAATCAAGTGTTCCAACGCAATACGTGCAACCTCGCGGCGAACTGGTTCAAAACTGGAAAGCGTAATTGCTTCCGGTGTGTCGTCAATAATCAAATCGACTCCGGTCATTGTTTCAATCGCACGGATATTTCTGCCCTCACGGCCAATAATACGGCCCTTCATTTCGTCATTCGGTAACGGCACGACCGAAATGGTGGTTTCCGCAACATGATCCGCAGCACAGCGCTGAATAGCAAGAGAAATAATTTCACGTGCGCTCTTGTCGGCATCTTCCCGTGTCTGCTGTTCAAATTCCATAACCTTAACGGCTTTTTCATGAACAAGCTCATCTTCCAGATTCTTGAGCATGTACTCCTTTGCCTGGTCAACGGTAAATCCGGAAATGCGCTCTAACATATCAAACTGGCTCTTCTTCACGGACTCCGCTTCTGCGAGCCGTTCATCCGCTTGTTTGTTTTTGTTGTTGACAATCTCCTCTTTTGCCTCAAGGCTTTCCATTTTCTTGTCTAAGGTTTCTTCCTTTTGCTGAATACGGCGCTCCTGACGCTGAACTTCTTTTCGGCGTTCGTTCATTTCGCGTTCCGATTCGTTTCTTTGGCGGTGAATTTCGTCTTTGCCTTCTAAAATGGCTTCTTTTTTCTTTGCTTCGGCAGTTTTGATGGCATCACTGACAATTCTTTTTGCTTCTTGTTCGGCAGAGCCGATAACAGATTCCGCAACGTTTTTACGATGCGTAACACCTGCTAAAAAAGCGATTACGCCACAAATAACCGCACTGGCGAGCGCGATTACAATACATAACCAAATAGGAATATTCAATTTGCTGACACCTCCTTAATAAGGGTTTAAAATTATTTAAGTTTTTGATTTAATTCGGAATGGGTGCGTTAAGCCCATGGATGCGATAATAATTGCATCTTAAAACTTATTGTATTACTTTTCCTACCCTCATGTCAAGAAATTTGGTTATAATTATATTAATATGATGATATTCGCATATTTTTTAAGCAAAATGGGAAATTATTCATTCTTTTACATGCCAATACGAAAAATACTTTCCATGTAAATTTCCTTTTGCTATAATGGAGAAAAAGCTTAGAACGTAGGAGGCGCGCAATGGATTACAGAAAGAAATTGTTTACCCATCGGGATCCTTATGATACGGAGCATACGGATGCTTTGTTTTTGAATGCCGTAAAAGCCAATCTTGCTTTTCATCAAAGCAACTGCCCAGAATATGCGCGTATCTTACAGAACGCAGCGTTTTCCGCAGATTCTTTGCATGCTCTGTCCGATTTATACAAAATTCCAGCAATCCCAACATTGTTTTATAAATCACATGAGCTGTATTCTGTATCGGATAAAAAACTGAAAATAGCAGTTACCTCATCGGGTACGAAAGGAAAGCAGAGCCATATCGGATTTGACCGCAACAGCTTATATTATGCGCTGCGGATGGTTCTAAAAACCTTTTCTTATTATCATTTGATTTCAGCGGTGCCAACCAATTATATTGTGCTGGGGTATCAGCCGAGCAAACAGAATCAAATGGGAGCTGCCAAGACGGCATTCGGTACAACCCTGCTGGCACCGGCTTGCCATAGGGAGTATGCGTTAAAAAATGTTGGAACCGGTTATGAACTCAATTTGGATGGCATAAAAAATGCTCTGATACGCTACAGCCACATGAAATTTCCGGTTCGTTTTATGGGCTTTCCGGCTTACCTGTATTTTCTATTGAAAAGTTTGAAAGAATCCGGTATGAAATTTCAGCTGCCGAAGGGTTCCAAGGTGTTTTTAGCCGGAGGCTGGAAGCAGTTTTTATCTGAAAAAGTGGAGAAAGCGGAACTTTACCGGATGATAGAAGAAACACTTGGCATTAAGGAGGAAAACTGCAAAGAATTTTTCGGTGCGGTGGAACATCCGATTGTTTATTGTGACCGTAAAAATCATCATTTTCATGTTCCGGTGTACAGCAGGGTTATCATTCGCGACGTGCACACCCTTTTACCGGTGGGAAACGGGACGGTTGGATTATTAAGCCTTGTTACGCCATTGGTAGAAAGCGTGCCGCTCGTACATGTAATCACCGACGACTTGGCAGTCATGCACGATGGAAAAACATGCGGCTGCGGAATTTCTTCCCCTTATTTTGAAATCATCGGACGAGTTGGTTTACAGGATATCAAAACCTGTGCAGCGAGTGCGTCGGAATTGCTGGAGGGAATCAAATTATGAACCTTGCAAACGGAAGGCAATTGGACGAACAGGGCAAGCGTGCCGCTTTGGATGATTTGGAACAACAAATTCTGCGTACACTCGCAAAAGAACGGCTGAATCCTCAAATTGTGATGGATGCCTGTGCGGTATTGGCAGACACAATCGATGTGCAGGAGCAGATACCGTTCCTGCTGAGCCTTGGATTTGACCGGAAAACAGCGGAAAACTATATCATACAAATGAAGCATATGCTCAGCCGGGAATGTCTGAACGAAAAATTAAAAACGGAGCTTGGCGAATATTACGGGCAGCGCAGACAGTATACGCCGTTCTATTCCGACGAGCAAGTTTGTGAACAAATCATGCCCCTTGGTGTTCTATTGCACATTGCTGCCGGAAATGCGGACGGATTGCCGGTTTACAGCGTGATAGAGGGGCTTTTGGTGGGCAATATCAATATTTTAAAGCTTCCGCAGGGCGGCGATCCCGTTTCCAGTAAGATTCTGCTGGAACTTCTGAACATTCAGCCTGCACTTGCGGATTATATTTATGTGTTCGATTATTCTTCCAAAGAGCTTGAAATCATGAAGAAAATGGTTGATTTTGCGGATGCAGTCGTGGTGTGGGGCGGTGATCTTGCGGTAAGCGCGGTGCGGAAGCTGGCGAAGTCCGATACAAAAATCATAGAGTGGGGACACAAAATCAGCTTTGCCTATGTTACGGAAGGTGGAATGCGCGAAGAAAATTTAGCTGGGCTTGCCCGTCATATTTGTCAGACCAATCAGCTTTTGTGCAGTTCCTGTCAGGGTGTGTTTCTCGATACCGATTCCATGGATACAGTTTACCGTTTTTGCGAAAGGTTTCTACATATTTTGGACAAGGCAAGCCGTGAAATTCCTTTTTCCATTGATGTCGGCATGCAGGCACAAATTACACTGCAGCTCTATAATGAATCATTGGATTCATTATACCGTGAAAAAAAGATATTCCGGCAGGGGGATTGCAGTATCCTTGCCTGGAACGACCACATTCTGGAGCCGGGAATCCTGTTCCGTAACTGCTGGGCAAAACCGTTGCCCCGGCACGAATTACTGCATACCCTGCGGCCGTATAAAAATCATTTGCAGACGGTGGGGCTTCTTTGCGCGGAAGAAGAACGGGCAGAACTTTTTGATTTGTTTTGTAAAACAGGCATTGTTCGAATAACGCGGGGCGAAAATATGTCGTCTGTCTACTGCGGCTTACCGCATGACGGTGAATATTCTTTGCGGCGTTACACCAAAATTGTATCAAATGATTTGTGATTATTCTCTGAAAATGAAAACAGTCCTCCGTTTGCGCTTTCGGCTGACGGAGGACTGTTTTAATATTCCAATAAAAATTAACTGTTTTGGCTTTGGGGTTCAATCACAACGCCAAAGGTATTCAGGCAATATTGATAGATGGCTTCATTTGTCCATCCCAATTTTTTCAGCATTCTTACAATTGTTTCTATGGTTCCGTTTGTCATTGTTATCGAACCTCCTTCAAAAAATTTTAAAGTGAATTGCTTTTGATTGCTATTTCATTTTAATTAAATCAGTATAATGCGTGATGCTGAATACCATTAATTGGTGTTGTAAATTTTACATGTAGTATTTTCGATTATTTCTGAATTTATTTGTTTGGGGTTCTGAAAACTTTTACCAATTTTTCTATAGCTTCTGCTTATATGGGCTATCGCATATTGAGCTTGTTGCCGACGGGAACCTCACAAAGCTGTTTGATGCTGTATACGGCAGCCAAATTGGTGATTTTATTCTGCTTGATATACTGATAAATGTTCTGATTGTAATACCGCAAATCAATAATGTGAATTTCGCGGAAGTTTTGCGCAAGGAACGGTACAAGGCTATTCGCGTAGGAATCCTTAATAATCAGCAGCCTTTTGTCGTCCTGCACAGCGGTGTTCTTTACGACATCTACACTGTGGTTCCCGCCCAGGAACGTCGCGTACTTGTCTTTTTGGGTTAAATACTGCTTCCAGTATAAATCGGTGCGTATCTGCTTGCCGGTCTGCTGTGTAATGCTGCTCTGCTTTTTGCAAATCGGCAGTATGAAGTCGTCTGCCTGGGGATAAAACGTGATGGCTTTGGAATAGAGCGTACCGTAAAATTCATGGGATACCGTCTGGAACGTGAAGTCATTTTTTTCGAGCGGCTTTACACCGATTGCGCTTGCAAGCGCCCGATACCCTTCAAACGCTCCGTAAATGTTCCAATGATGGTCGGTTTTAAAATAATAATCGCCTTTCGCAGCGCTGAGCGTGTCAAACAAATCAACCACAGTGGTTCCCGTTTTTGCCGCAGACTGAATCGCCCGCAGTTCTTCATGCTGGTCGTGGTTCGGCGCGAACAACGGCAAATTATTCGGCTGTTCCTGCGAGCCGGACGGAACCGGCAGGATGGTGAGCGGCAGCCCGGCGTTTTTCCCGAATTCGGTAATGGCTTTTACATTATTGGTAAAGGTATCGGTTCGGTTGGGCAGCAGAACTTCATACAAGTGTCCCTGATTCCCCCAATATATGCCGCCTTCCGCCGGAATTTTGCCGTAATTTGAGCCGATATCCCGTTTGCCGAGCGCAAGCTGCACGTCGGTGTTGAGCGAAATAAACGTTTTTCGCAGTGGAAAATGGTCGCCGATGTAATTTTCCACGCTGTCCATAAAACTTCCGTCCGCCAAAGCGTCAACCGAAATTTTCGGGGTGCTTTCCAACACACGGTTTTCATCCGGAGAGAAATCTATTTTGGGGCCGAAAATCAGAGCGATTAGTCCTACCAGTATGGTAAGAAACAGAATAAGAGTGATCGTGGCACGCTCCGCTCCGCATTCCGTAAGAATCTGTTTGATTTTATCTTTCATAGATATCGGGAACCTCCTGTGCAAAGAGTTTAAAATATTAGAATCGGAAATACAGGAACGGATTATAAGAGTTATCCACCAGGAAGGTGAGTGACACTGCAAACAGCGCCGTAAAGCATATGACCCAAACAATTTTGCCCGCTGTATTGCCGGTACGGAGCTTTTCGCTCAGTCTGTTTACAATCGGCGCGCTGCAAACTGCCGCAATCAGCAGAATCGGCGCGAAGGTGAGGAGTGAATACAGGCCGAGGTTATCGGCTCCCGGAGCAAACCCAAACATAGCGCCGAGTACTTTGAACGCCTTTCCAATATCGGTGTAGGAGAAGAACACCCAGCCGATTACCACCGCAGCAAAGCTGTAAAGCCACGAAAAGAATTTCGGGAGCCTGTCCAGCCATTTTTGCAGAAAGAACTTTTCCAGAATAATCAGTATGCCAAAATAGGCGCCCCAAATGGCAAAGTTCCAACTTGCGCCATGCCAGATGCCAGTGAGCACCCATACAATGGCAAGATTGCGAACGGTGCGAAGTGTGCCTTTGCGGCTGCCGCCGAGCGGAAAATACAGATATTCCTTAAACCAGTTGCTCAGGGTAATATGCCAGCGGCGCCAGAATTCCGAAACGCTGCGGGAAATGTATGGATAATTGAAGTTTTCGGGAATTACAAAGCCGAACATGCGCCCAAGGCCGATTGCCATATCGGAATAACCGGAAAAATCAAAATAAATTTGGAACGTAAAGGCGAGAATACCGAGCCACGCGGAAAGTGCCGATGGATCTCCCATGTATTGTACCCGATCCGCAAGGGGAGCAACGTTGTTCGCGATAATTACTTTTTTAAACAGACCGATTAAAAAGCGCTGCGCGCCTTCTGTGAAAAGTACAAAGCTTTCTTTTCGGTTGCGAATCTGGAACGCTAAATCCTCGTAACGCACAATCGGGCCTGCCACCAAATGCGGGAAAAACGAAATGTATGCGCCGAAGTCAATGATATTCTTTTGGTACGGTGCCTTGTTGCGATAAATATCAATGGTGTAGGACATGGATTCGAAGGTATAAAAAGAAATACCGATTGGCAGCACTACCGCCGGAACCGGCACAGCCAGACCGGTTATGCTGTTGAATGTGTTGACCAAAAGCGGCGAATATTTGAAGAATCCCAAAAGCGAAAGGTTGATGCAGATGCTCAAAATCATGAACACCTTTGCAACGTTTTTCCGTTCACGGTATTTATTCACCATGTAGCCGTTGGCGTAATCCACCAGAGTGGAAAACAGCATCAAAAACACATAGACCGGTTCGCCCCAGGCGTAAAAAACCAGACTGAACAAAAACAGGCACAAATTGCGGAATCTGTGCGGGAGTACGTAGTATGTGATTAAAACCGCAGGTAAAAACGCGAATAAAAACAACAGACTGCTGAATATCATGGCTCTTTTCCTTTACTTCCTATATCTTTCTCATGCACTGGCGGCTATACCAGTTACCGTATTCTTTTAAATTTTGAAAGGCTCTGTTTATACAAACATCTAAGCGTGGTCAGAATTCGCGGTTCGTACGATCATTCTATCAATAGAATAGTATAACATAAAATATGCGCTGTTCAGAGTCGAAAAAGCGTTCATTTTTTGGCTCAGGCAGCGCATATTTGTATTCCGTTATTCTACAGGTTCCCGCATTAATTATTAATTACCGTAGGCAGGTTATCGCAAAGGCAGGCACGCTCGCCGCCCGGCATAATAATGTAAATATTGCACCCAGCAAATTTACTTTGCCGGGCCACGGCGGGGCATTTAATCGTAAGCCCCGGCTTTGGGTACTGTTCATAACAGCAGGCAAGGCGGTTGCAGGAGCAGCCGGTAGAGGTGAACCAGCGGCACGCCGAATTATTCGTACAGTGCTTAATGGCCTGCATATTCACGTATTCTTCGGCAATATCGCCGCCCGCGTGGTAGTCGCCGTTGCTGATTAGTATATGGGCTGCGGAAATCTCGTTGAACCAGTGCGACCAGCCGGAAGCAGTGCCGTGATGCGGCGCTTTTATTAGGTAGTAACCGTCATACAGCCTGTCGCCGATGGCATCCATACTGTCGGGCGTAGCGTCACCCGTCATTAAAATATCGTCATAGCTTGCTTCGGATGAGCGGTGATTATGGAAGATGATACTGGCGGCGTTTACGGCTTCGCTGTACGCGGTGCGCGTAACGGGGCGGTTCAAGATTTCCACAATGTCGGGTACGGTTGGCAGCAGATTCAGTTCCGGAATAATCGCGTCAATCTGCTCCATAATGGAAGTCAGATTTGCCACAGCCTGCTCGCGTACAGGCAGCGGCGCACGGTTCTGTTCACGAAAAGCCTTACAGCACGCGAGGTATTCCTGCCCAAATCGCTCTTTTAACTGCAAAAACTCGCCCGCTTGACTCCCTAAAAACGGAGAGGAAAGGCAAACATTCAAATCTTCCACTATGGAGGAAAACATCTCATTAAAAGGATACTCTTCCTGCTGTGGCCACAGTACATCGTAAGTTATGCCGTCAAACGAAAAAGTATCATCCGCTTTCAGGGTGTAAATGCAGTCACAGCCGGTAACCGAAGCCATGCGGTCAAATATTTTCAGCGCACTCACATTCATCTGCGAATAGTTGGTTTGTCTGCTTAAAAATACATACACGAACAGCGCAAATTCCAACAGCAGCGGATTGCCGCGCCTGTCCTGCGGAGAGTACGGCAGATAAATGCGGCTGAAATAATGCGGGTCGTAGTGCAGAATCTGATTCAGCCCACAAAGATGGTCACGGTGGAAATGCGTGAGCAAAAAGCGGCGGTCAGGTGCCGTGTGGTACCTCCGCGCAATATTTTGAACGATATACTCGCTGAAATCCACATCGCCTTCGCGGATTTTCTGGTTAATGGAACCGCAGTCCACCATAAAGATATCTTTGCATTTGCCGCCCAGCACGATACATTCGCCGTATTCCACGTTATGCAGTTCAAGATATTGCATGGAAGTTTTCACATCCTTTTATGAATTTGTTGCGGCCCAAGCCGCTATTCTTCAATTTTGCGGTATAAAGTACCTTCAAAATAGGAATCCTCGCGCCATTCGCCTTCAAATACAATTCTGCCGTCCGGTGCATACTCGGTGCCCTGCCCGTGCCGTTTCCCGTCTTTCCACATTCCGGTATAAATCAGGTTTCCTTCGCTGTCGAAAGCGGACCCTTCCCCTGTTGGAATATTGTCGTGCCATTTGCCGACAAACACGGTGCCGTCCTGCGCGTGGTAGGCGACCCCGGCTCCCTGCCGTTTTCCGTTTTCAATCCGTCCCGCGTAGCGAAGATTTCCGTCGCGGTCAAAAATGGAGCCGGTACCGACCGGTTTGTCGTTTTTCCACTGCCCAACGTGTATGGCGGAATCGTCCGCGCGGAACGAAACACCGACACCGTCACGGCGATTTTCCTTCCATTCGCCGATATAGCAGATTTTACCGGATTTATAGTAGTATGCGCCGAATCCGTCGCGCTTATCGCCGCGGTAGTCTCCCTCGTAAGCGGTCATGCCATTCCTAGCCTGTGTGCGGCCGCGCCCCTGGCGAAGTCCGTCGATGATTTGTCCAAAATACAAATAGCTTTCTTCCGCGCTGATTACAATGCATTTCGCCGCGCCCATCAGTTCCAGCGGACTTTTCCCGGGAGGTTCTTCCGGTTCCGCTTGCTCTGCCTTTTCCATGTCTTTGGATTTCTGCGGTTCGTTCGGAAGCAGCTTTTTGTTATGTACGACAGGACCGTGCATTTTCTTAACCGCGACGGTATACCGTGTTCCGACCGGCTGTGCCGGAGGTTCCGCGTCCACATGGAAAAGTTCGTGATCCGCTGAGTAGCTTTTCTCAGGTATGCTTTCGGCAGACGGTTCCTGCACAGTGGGTTCTTCTTTCACAACGGGCTGCTCCGGTACGGGAGAAGCCACAAAATCCGGTTCTTCCGTTTTAGGTTCTTCTGCTGGTTTCGGTGCGGCCCATATTGGCTGTGCGCTACGGCTGCCGGAGGTTATCTCCGCCTCAATTTTTTGGCGCAGCTCCAGTTCTTCGGGTGTGCAGTAACAAAAATCACCCAAATTGGTTGCCGCACAAAGCTGCGGTTCCCCCGCCGCCGAATTGATGATGCTTTGTTCCGCCGTTCCGATATGAATCGGACAGGCATACAGGCTGGTTTTCTTATAGGCGTGAAGCTGAGCGTCGTATTCCTGCATACTGATGCCGTTGCAGTCTGGGAGCGGCTTTAGCAGTATCTGCGGCTGAGCGGTATTCTCTTCGGCAAAATAAGCGGTTCTCTGCCAAATATGATTTTGGTCGTAGCTTGCTTTGCTGACGAGATCACCCGCCATATTCCATGTTAACAGGCAGTATCCATCCGGCAGCGGCATAGAAAGTTCCAGAACCTTGCGGCCGCTTTTTCGTTTCCATTTCAGTTTTCGGTTTGAAATGGCATAATGGCAGCACGTTTCAATTCCGTCCGCGGAGTCTGGCACTTTTTTTCTGCATTTATGCGCGTGTTCAAAAAAGTCACGGCGTACCCTGTAAAGCAAGCCGTGAAACAGGGAAAAGCTGTCGTATTTTTTTATGCAGACCGTATAGAACACCGGCAGCGGGCTTTGGTTCAGTTCAGGCATCTTTCCAGCACTCCTAAAAATTTATTATGCAGCATACTATTTAATTAAATCAAAAAATTCCGTGCTGCCTGCGGGGTGAACGGACAGCGATGAAGCAGGGTACGGAACACGAATTTGTTTCACTATATACATAATAAAATATAGTATACTTCTGCTTGATTTGCAAGGATTTTGTTTAAATTCCTACTTTCTGACAACATTTTTTGCGGTCTTTTTCCTGTGAGTGTGATATAATATAGAAATTGATCGGAAGATGGAACAAATTACAAGTAAAAACTATAATTTTATCATTCAGTCAGGAGGCTAGAGCATGAATATTCAACTCATGTGGGAACAGTTTTTAAAAGGACTGCAGGACTTTTTGCCAAAACTGCTCGGCGCGGTGCTGATTTTAGCCGTTGGCTGGTGGCTTTGCAACGTAATTGTCGGGCTTATGCGAAGAGGAATGGACCGCACCAAGGCGGATACCGGAATTGTTACGTTCCTTTGCTCGCTTACGAGTGCGGTACTGAAAATCGTCGTTTGTATTACGGCGGCTTCCCAGCTCGGCATGAATGTGACCTCGATTATTGCCGCTTTGGGAGCGGCAGGTTTGGCCGTCGGTTTGGCGTTACAGAATAATATGGCGAATATCGCAAGCGGTGCGCAGATAATTTTCACCAAACCCTTCCGCGTGGGGGATTATCTCAAACTGGAATCAGCGGAAGGCACGGTAACGCGTATCGAAATTATGTTTACCACGCTTACCACCGCTGACAACAAAGAAGTGATTATTCCGAACTCCAAAATGATAACCAGTGTCATTACCAACTACAGCGCACAGCCCACTCGCCGCCTCGATTTAAGTTACACCGTAAGCTATGACGACGATATCGCCGCCGCTAAAGCTCTGCTCCGCGATTTGTCCGAGAATCACCCTCTGGCACTGCAGGAGCCTGCTCCGCTGGTTGCGGTGGGGGAACATAAGGAAAATGGTATTGCTCTTTCGGTGCAGCTTTGGTGTAAAAGTGAAGATTATTGGACACTTTACCATGACATGCAGGAAAATGTGAAAGCGGTGTTTGATGAATTCGGTTTTACTATCCCGTACCATCAGCTTGACGTTCATGAAAAAACAGGTAAAGAATAATAAAAATAGAAAAAGAAAACTGACGCCATACGAAACGACGCCAGTTTTTGTGTATATGTGTATAATTTATTTTTCTTTTCGTTCCTGCCGCTCTGTGTGCGCCTCTTGCGCACGCTGCGCCTGCTGTATTTCAGTAAGCATAATTTTAATCTGTCTCATGTCCGCGTCAAGTTTATGCAGGTGCCGCTGCATATCGTTGACTTCCTGCTCGGATTTATAGTTAATCGCGAAATCGATGACCGATTCATGTTTGTCCCGTGCGGCTTGGCGATTCTGGCTCATCATAATGACCGGAGCCTGGAACGCCGCAATAAAGGAAAGACAAAGGTTGAGCAGAATGAACGGGTGCGGGTCGAAATGCGGATAAAACAAGGGGACTGAGTTCCAAATAATCCAGGATAACAAAAAGATGGAAAACAGAATAATAAATTTCCAGCTTCCGCCGAATGACGCAATTCGGTCTGCAAGACGATCGGACCATTTGGTTTTGTTGACGTAGTCGCTGTCCAGCCTTGTAATGATACTGCTTTCGTAGTTGTCGACCAGGCGGTCAATGCGGTTTAATTTTTCATGGTTCAGTTGGATGTCAAAGCCCTGAATATTGCTAGCGTTAATCTCAGCTTCTTTGGTATCTTTTGCCTCTTTGATTTCATCTGCTTTTGCCATCTTTGTTTCCTCCTTCATGTATGATAATAGTTTATGTTTTTTATGTTCACCTAAGTCTACTTTTGCTTTCTGCATTTGTCAATGCTTTTCATATGAATTTTGTACGATTGCGAAAAGGAATATTCAGCCAGCCGGCAATTCTGTGGCATTTGCCGAAATAATAAAACAGGATGACAACCATTCTTGCCATCCTGTTAAAGGGAATATTATTTGCCGGTTTTGTTTGCAAGTTCGGCGGACAGGTCATCCGCTTCACCCGATAAAAGATAGGAAAGGACATCTTCAAAAGATTTGCCGGTTAAGCAGGGATTTTCGGTTTCCTGATTTTTCTGATCCGTAGAATTTGGCTGATTATCCGCAGACATATAGAGAACACTCCTTATTTACGAGTTTCCTATATTTTCTGATGAATTTCTTTATTTATGCATTTCTGTACGGCGTTCGAGCTGTGCTTTTTATGTAGAGACTAAATTTGCATCGTGGCACGTGCAAAAACACTAGTTTATCTCGCGAAAAATTCTTTCAGAATTTCCACATATTTTTCCGGATATTTAATGCTCACTCCGTGCCCGCAGTCCGGCACCATCAGAAGCTGACCTTTAAGTGCGGTTTGATGGACGGCAATTGTGGATTTTTTCATGGCGGCATATTCTTTTTCTCCGCACATTGCCAGCACATCGGCTCGGGTATGGACAAAACTGTCGGGCAGAGAATAGCGCGCGTTGGAAACAATCATATTGCATAAAGATTTTCTTGATATTTTTGAGCTGTCAGCAAAATAACGTTCAAACATGTCAGACGGTATATACATTTGTTTTGCCTGAAGCTTTGCGAATCCCTTTATCTTCGCAAGGGGGTAGGACAGAACGGTCAGAAGCTTCAGCAGTCTAGTACCATGCTTCATGGGAATCACCATGGCGCTCTCCACAATTGCTTTCTGCGTTATGCTCTGCTGGCGGGACAGTATTTCAACCAGAACCTGTGCGCCGATGGAAAGACCGCAGATGGCAAAAACCTTGCCGCCGAGTTTTTCGCGGATATAATCAATAATTTGCTGAGCACTTTTCTCAATAGAATCAAATGTGGTGTCCTGTGCTTCGCCGTGTCCGTCCAAAATCACGGTGACGATACGGTAGTCGTTTTGAAAAGCTTCCACCTGTGGCTGCCACATCCAGTCGGACAGGCCCCCTCCGTGAATCAGCAGAATGACCGGGTTGTTTTCATTCCCGTTTACATTATAGTCCTTTGTTATCATTTTAAACTACCTCATTAAAAAGGATGTCTGGACTTTGCAACCGTAAGTATAAACAATGATAAAATATTTTACAGATGATGTCAAATGAATATCCATTCGCTGTGACGGACAGATATTATTTTGCGCCCACTAAAGTGGTGCCGGGGTAGTACCATGCCAGGATTTCTTTGTAGCTGGCTCCCTGCGAAGCCATATAGGACGCACCGACCTGACTCATGCCGACACCGTGTCCGTAGCCTTTGACTGTAAACGTGAATTTGTTGGCGGCAAAACTAACCGTAAAATTGGCGGAGCGCAAATCGAACGCGGCGCGTACGTCGTTGCCTTTTACCGATTTCCCGCCGAGCAGGATGGTTTCCACGGAACCGGAATTGGTTCGCTTGCTTTCGCCAAACCATTTCGACGCGTCACCGGCAAGGGAAACTGCAGGCCACTGTTTTTGCGCGGCAGCCTTTAACTGGTCGGCAGTCAGGGTTACGGTGGTTTGGTACCCGCTTGCATAAACGTCCCCGGGGCTTGCGACGGGGACCAGATAGCTGCAGTCGCTACCCCAAATATCCGCGGAGGCTTCGGTCTTTCCGGCGGAAATGGCATAATAGGTAGCGGTGATCAGTTCCCCTTTGCTTTGCAGGGTTTGGCCGTATACCGCGTCTACAACGGTTGTTAATTTGTTGTAGTATGAATCAAAATTACTGCCCCAGCGTGATTTCATCTGGTCTTTGCTTACGTAAATATTCCAGTTTTGCGTGTCCGCCGAAAAATCGGCACCGTTAAGCGATGCGGTTGGCTTTTGTTTCTGCTGTGCGCGAAGACGGCTGTAGTAGGTGTAGGCGGCGACCGCCTGCGCTTTTAACGCTTCCGACTGGTCGGTGGGCGACATTTCGGCAACGATTGCACCGTAAAGAAAATCACGGTCGGAAACCGTCAGAACCTTTTTACTCGTTTCATCCAGAATCTTAAAAGACGCTCCGGCAACGGCAGGGGCCGAGGACGAAGACGAAGAAAGGGAAGAAGCCTGCGAAGGCTTTGCCGAGGATGCGCTGGTTTGCGAAGAAGGCACTTTTGTCTTGTCCGGTATGGCTGCGCCCATAGAAATGAACGGAATACAAATCAGGCATAGGAATAAAACAAGACAAAGTACGGCGTTTCCTTTCATAGCGTTTTCACACTCCTTCTATTGACAAACATTTTTACAATTCAGATAAAGTATTTATTCATAATCCACGAAAAAGCTTCAATATTTGGAATTAAAAAAGGAAAAAATGCAATGACAAGTCGTACATATTGCAGAATACCATGACTTCTTTTCTGCAAATCTATTGACTTTGCAGAATGTGTGCTATAAAATATTTATTACAAACTTTAAAAAATATGTTTATTTTGAAAAGATATGTGTGATGGAACGAAAAATCATTTCATTTTTAAATCCATGGAATGTATTTTGCGATGAATTTGATGGGAAAGAAGGTATTTCGATTATGAGTGATCTACTTACAGAACAAAAACGCGCCAATATTACCGCTTTGTGCGATGAATTTCGCGCGAATAACAAGATACCGCCGGAAAACTACGAACTGTATCATGTAAAAAGAGGATTGCGCAATCCGGACGGAACCGGCGTTATGGCAGGTCTTACGCTCATCTGCAATGTGCACGGATATTTGATTGATGACGGCGAGCGTATTCCCGATGAGGGAAAACTTACATACCGCGGCATTGATGTGCAGGAAATTGTCAGAGGCTGCGTCAAGGAAAACCGGTTTGGCTATGAAGAGGTTGCATGGCTTCTTCTGTTTGGCAAACAGCCGACCAGAGAACAGTTGGACGGTTTTTGCAAAGTGCTCAATGATATGCGCGAGCTGCCGGAATACTTTGCCGAGGATATGATTATCAAGGCACCGTCCAAAAATATTATGAACAAGCTGGCTCGTTCCGTGCTGGCACTCTATTCCTATGATGAGTTTCCGGAAGATAATTCGTTGGAAAACAATATGCTGCAGGCGGTTCAGCTAATTGCCCGTATGCCTACTATTATGACCTATGCCTATCAGGTAAAGCGCCGTCATTTTGACAAGCAGAGTATGTACTTCCATCCGCTGGATCCTTCCCATTCCACAGCGGAATCCATTTTGAACGCCATACGCCCGGACCGCCAGTTTACGGACGAGGAGGCAAAGCTGCTGGATTTGTGCATGATGCTTCACGCGGAGCACGGCGGCGGCAACAACTCTACCTTTACCGCGCGTGTGCTTACTTCGTCCGGAACCGATATTTATTCCACTATTTCGGCGGCAATCGGTTCCCTGAAAGGGCCGCGTCACGGCGGCGCTAACCACCGTGTTATGATGATGATGTCGGATTTGATGGAACACGTGGAAAACTGGGACAGCGACGATGAAGTAGGCAGTTATCTGGAAAGAATCGTTCGAAAAGAAGTAGGAGATCAATCAGGTTTAATCTATGGCATGGGTCATGCTGTTTATACGCTTTCCGACCCCAGAGCGGTTATTCTGAAATCGGAAGCCTATAAAATGGCGGAAAGTCATGGCATGTTAAAGAAATTTGAGCTGTTTGAAAGAGTCGAGCGGCTTTCTCCCGATGTTTTTGCAAAGGTCAAAGGTGATACGAAAGTCATTTCCGCCAATGTGGATTTCTATTCCGGTTTGGTTTACGAAATGCTCGGTCTTCCGACAGATTTGTATACGCCTTTGTTTGCGGTTTCCCGCATTGCCGGCTGGTGTGCGCACCGCATTGAAGAAATGACCACCGGAGGCCGCATTATGCGTCCTGCCTATCGTTCCCTTACACACAATCAGTCCTATGTGCCGATTGACCAAAGAACCAAAGACTAAACGATCAGAAGCAAACTGAAATTCTCTTTCCGTATTTTACAAAAAGGGTTGTCACTTGATTTCATATCTGTTAAAATGTGAAAGATGACCTTTTATGTATCTGCGGAGAGGGAGTTTTTTTATTGAAGATAAAACCGGTATGGATCGTTTTTTTGGCGGCACTGTTCCTTGCTCTGCCAGCCAGAATTTATCAGCTCTTCTTTTTGCTTGATGTGAAAGAGGATACGTATAAATACGGAGGGCTGTCTTCCGCCATTATTCTGTCGCTCCTTGGGCTGAGCATCCTCTTAATCCTTATTTTGAGTTACGTGAATAAATCAGCTCCAGAGGAATATAAGCCCGTAAAGAGTGTTCCTACCGCGGCTTTCTGTGCACTGACTGGCGCGGCAATTATTTTCCACGCGTTTGTCAGCATGGCGGACACAAAGGAAGAAGCGAATACGGCGCTTTCGATTATTGGTTCCGCAACAGGCAGCGGGCAGCTTTATGCAATGCGGGTGTTTTTATCCTTGTTTGGCATTATGGCTGGGCTTGTCATTTTGATTACCGCCTACAATTTTTTGCAGGGGGTCAATATGTTTCACCATTTTCCGTTGGTAGCGCTTATCCCGTCGCTGTGGGGATGCGTGAATCTTGCGGTCTTGTTTGTTACCGATACGGCATCTGTCAATGTGGCAGAAAATGCCTTTGATATGTTTAATGTTATTTTTACACTTTTGTTTTTATTCTCGCAGTCCAGACTTTTTGCCGGTATTGATGTGAAGAAAAATATGAAGTCTGCATATATGTTCGGTCTGCCGTGCATTCTATTAGCATTGGTCACCTCTGTGTCCGGCGTGGCGTTCAGCTTTTACCGAAAAGTATCGTTCACATCCCTTTCGATGAGCTCTTATCTGATGAATATATGCATGGCAATCTATATTATTCTGTTCCTGATTTCCGCCCAACGCAGCCAATACCCGAACCAAAAGCATTTAAAGCCGAGAAATATAAAAGATACAAAGGATAACGGTGCTGCTTCAAAAGCAATTCGAAAACTGTAAAACTGAAAAAAGTTTGAAAAATGTTAGTTAAAATTGTATCAAACTATTGTAATGCGGTGGAAAATACGATAGAATAAACTAAGGTAATATTTTTTAATATTTCAGGAGGTATAATTTTTATGTCTATTAAAATTGGCATCAATGGCTTCGGCCGCATTGGTCGTCTGGTATTCCGTGCAGCAGTTGCACAACCGGAAACATTTGAAATCGTGGGTATCAATGATCCGTTTATCGACGTTGATTACATGGTTTACATGGTAAAATACGACACCATGCATGGTCATTTTGATGGCTGCATTAAAGCTGAAAACGGCAAATTGGTCGTAAACGGCAAAGCTATCAATGTTTATGCTGAAAAAGATCCTTCTCAAATTCCGTGGGGCAAAATCGACGCTGAGTATGTTGTTGAGTCCACCGGTGTGTTCTGCACAACCGAGAAGGCTTCCGCTCACATCGCTGCCGGTGCAAAGAAAGTTGTTATTTCTGCTCCTGCAAAAGATGATACACCAACATTCGTTTGCGGCGTAAACCTTGAAACCTATACAAAGGACATGAAGGTTGTTTCCAATGCTTCCTGCACAACAAACTGCTTGGCTCCTTTGACCAAAGTAATCAACGACAAGTTCGGCATTGTTGAAGGCTTAATGACAACCGTTCACTCCACAACCGCTACTCAGAAGACCGTTGACGGTCCTTCCTCTAAGGACTGGAGAGGCGGCCGTGCAGCAGCCGGTAACATCATTCCTTCCACAACAGGCGCTGCAAAAGCTTGCGCACTTGTTATTCCGGGAGTTAAAGGCAAATTAACAGGTATGTCCATGCGTGTACCTACACTCGACGTTTCTGTTGTTGACTTAACCGTCCGTCTTGAGAAATCCACAACTTACGATGAGATCTGCGCAACAGTAAAAGAAGCTTCCGAGAACGAACTCAAAGGTATCCTCGGCTACACCGAAGATATGGTTGTTTCTTCCGACTTCCTTTCCGATTCCCGCACTTCCATCTTTGATAAACACGCAGGTATCATGCTGAACCCGAACTTTGTAAAGCTCGTTTCTTGGTATGATAATGAGTGGGGCTATTCCAACAAGGTATTAGACCTCATCAAACACATGAACGTTGTAGACCACAAATAAGTTTAACTTTTATAAGTTATAACGTAAGCTCCCGTAACCGAAAGGCTGCGGGAGCTTTTTGCTGCAATAATATTTTGTTTCGCATACATATTGATAAAATTTGGGATATAAAGTAAAATATATCCAATTACGTATCGCGCTTAATTGGCTCTGAACACGACTTAGGAGGATATGAGATGAAAAAATTCAAAATCATAATTTTTATTGTTCTATATGTTATCCTATTCGGATTACTTATTTTTTCAGGGAATATTACAGAGCATATTCAAGATGCAAATGGTCGGCTGCTATTTTGTTCCGCAATCTTTACGATCGCCTTGATTATTGTGATATTTGATATGGCTCAAGTTGTGAAAGAACGAAAATACAAAGCAACTGTTTTCATTGTGATAGTTAATATAGTCATGATAATTACAATAGTATGTGCTGTGCTTTTGTATTATAAGACCCTCAATACCAAGGATTTGGATGAACTTGTATATCTTTCTAATGACGGTTTAGCGTTAAAATTTACATTTTTTATTGGAATGTTATTGAATTCTTTTTTGCGGACGAATCGCTTTGTCAAAAAGCCTAGATAATAAAAAACGCTCAGATTCCATACCGAAAACTGAGCGTTATCATTAATGCTTTTCTACTATTTTTAGTAATTGCTCCGCGTCTGTTGAATCTGTTCTAAAATCGCCTCGCAACATCTTTAAGACCGTTTTTTCGTTGTTAATTTCCTGTTCCGTGCGGATTCCCAGCTTACGTATGATTGGTACAGGCGGGCACCACCCTTTTAAAGCGTGTTGAAGCAAAAAGAAACCGATGCTGCCGGTCATCAAATAGCAGCAGTGTCTGCTTTTCAAATAACCGATCAGTGAACTTATTAACACGGCTGCTCCGGCATTGGTTTCCAGTACCCGCTCTGTATCCCATTCAAAGTCTAATTCCGTTAATCTCTGCGAAATATGAAAACGGTTGCCGTCAGCATAGTCATCCAAGTTAAAAACGGTTCGTTGTCTGATTTTTACATTGTCACAATCACAGGTGTGAAACGGTACCCTTTTTGTTGTTGGCGGAAAAAAATTATTTATCATAGCAATTCGTCCTTTTGTAAGAAATGATGTCAAATTTTTTGTGATTGGGTTTGCTGATTCTAGGATACCTTTTATCATTTCCTAAAAAACGATGGTTATGAGAATCTATTTCATTTCTTATTTGGAATAGGTTGATAAAATCACGGGACGGCACAAATTTGATCTGAACGATTATGGGCAAAAGAAAACAGCATCGGAAAACAATCCAATGCTGTTTTATCTTTACAATATCACTCCATCTGTTTGCCAAGAAAGGTTGCGGCAACCTGAACCAATGTGATTTTTGTTTGGTCAGGGACCTCGTTTTTTACATTTTGAAGCAGAATGACCGCGCCGGTGACTTCACTTGAGGCAATAATCGGGCAAACAACCGAGGCATACCAATCTACGCCATGTACCGGCCTGAATTCTGATTTTCCCATGTTGATGAAGCTTTTGCGGTTTTGTATACATTCTTCCAGCCAAGGTGTGATGGTACGCCCAAGCAACTCTTTTCGCGGAACGCCTGCAACGGATACCACGCAGTCAAGGTCACATACCAACATGGGCAGGTCAATGTATTTTGCCAGCACATCTGCGTAATCCTGTGCAAACACTGAGAGTTCACCTATCTGCGAGTATTTTTTCAAAACTACACCGCCTTCTGCGTCCGTGTAAATTTCAAGCGGGTCACCTTCGTGAATATGCAGCGTACGCCGGATTTCTTTTGGTATGACGATTCTGCCGAGTTCATCGATCCTTCTTACGACTCCTGTTGATTTCATTTTTATCTCCTTTTTTTGGTGGATCTGTTTCCATTACTGTATTCGTTAAATAATGACATCTTTTTGGGGCAGATCATTCAATTTTATACCCTAATAAATTCAAGAGCTAGGATTTGTTTTAGGCACAAAAAGGGTATGCTCAAAAATTCATTTTAAGCATACCCTTGATAAGTTCGCAGTTTTATACAATCTGCAACAGTTTCTTTATATAATATCTATTACAGTCGGTCTACGCGGTCAACTTTTAAATATTTCGTATCTTCTACTGATACTTCATAGGAAGTATCAGTGAAACGGTCATAGCGGGCTATTTTATCTGCCGCATTGTTGCGGTCAGGAGCGGAAATTCGGTCTGCATCTTTGCCGAATTTATAATCTCTGAAAATATCCATGGTAAGTTCCTTTCTAATAGCATCTATATTGCGCCGCCCAATCATACGAGCAAAAGCGCACAGGCGGCAAAGCAGCTTTACCTATCTTATTCGAATTTCAATTGTATTTATAGTCTGTCAACTTCAGAAAATATCCAAGAAACAAGCGCAAAAGCTTTGATGCATGGGTTTTACACTTGGAGATTGGTCTTGTTTTCAAATTAACTGACTATATCGTTACGATATGGAGGCCTCCAGTGCATCTTCCGCATAGGCCGGAACTGTCATGCGATAAGGATCCAAAATGTTTTTCAGCTTCTCCGCGGTTAACAGTTTTAAATCCACCGCCAATTTTGTAACGGGTGTACCTGTTTTCAGCGATAATTTTGCAAGTTCTGCCGATTTTGCGTAACCGATAATCGGGCAAAGTGCTGTTACAATGCCGACACTTTCATTGAGGTGCTTCTGACAGATTTCTTTGTTTGCGGTAATTCCGGTCACGCAGTTGTCCACCAGTGTTTCAACCGCGCCCGCAAGACTGTCAATGGATTCAAACAAATCGTAAAACAATACCGGTTCAAAAGCATTCAGTTCCATTTGCCCCGCTTCTGCCGCCATGGTAATCGTACAGTCATGACCGATGATGTGGAACGCAACCTGTGAAACGACTTCCGGAATGACCGGATTTACTTTGCCCGGCATAATGGAGGAGCCGTTTTGCATGGCGGGGAGATTGATTTCCATAATGCCGGTGCGCGGCCCGCTTGAAAGCAGGCGCAAGTCGTTTGACATCTTAGATAAATCAACCGCGCAGGTTTTCAAAACGCCCGATACGCTTACAAAACCGTCCAAATTCTGTGTCGCGTCAATCAGATTATCTGCCTGTACCAGCTTTTCTCCGCATGTTTTCTGCAGGTTTTCGGTGATGTTGGAAAGATAGGCGGGGCTGACATTAACAGCTGTGCCAATTGCGGTCGCACCCATATTAATGGTGCGCAGTTCATTTTTTACCTTATTCAAACGCACAATATCGCGCTGTATCATGGAACTGTATGCGCTGAATTCCTGCCCCAAACGGATGGGAACTGCGTCCTGCAGCTGTGTACGTCCCATCTTGACAATGTTGTCAAATTCAGCGGCTTTCCTGTCCAACGTATGAACCAGACGGGCAAGCTGACTGGTAACTCTCGGCAGCAGAGCAAGTGCGGTCAGTTTTCCGGCTGTCGGAAAAACATCATTGGTTGACTGCGCCATGTTTACATGGTCGTTTGGATGCACGATGCTGTAGTCACCCTTTACTCCGCCCAACAGTTCAATCGCGCGGTTTGCAATAACTTCATTTGCATTCATGTTTGCGGATGTTCCCGCGCCGCCCTGAATCGGGTCTACAAGGAACGCATCATGAAAATGTCCGGCAATCAGCTCATCGCAGGCAGAGATAATTGCGTTTGCAGTCGTAAAGTTCAATTGTCCTGCGTTGCGGTTGGTAATAGCAGCCGCCTTTTTGATTTGTGCAAGGCTAATAATAAAAGCAGGGTGCAAATTTCTGCCTGTAATGGCAAAGTTTTGTTTTGCACGAAGCGTTTGTACTCCGTAATAAGCATCTTTCGGTACTTTCAGACATCCGATGGAATCAAATTCTAATCTCGTTTTCATAGTAACCACCGTTTCTCCACACGCCTTAAAAAGATCCGGCAGATTGTCTCCGTGTGGTGAGAGCTAACTGATTTGGCACTGTGGTTTCTGCCGATGTATCTTTCATGCCACAAAGCATAGCACGCGCTTCGAAACTCGTAAATAGATTTTCTCCATTTGCGTTTTAAATGCTTTTTTTCCCTTTCCTGACTTTATTAAACTAAGAGAAAGAATCGCCAACTTAAAATTTTTAGTCGTTTTGTGAGCTGAAAAACGGCTGAATTAAGGTTTAAAAAAATATTTTTATCATAATTCTACAAAAGCACTTGTAAAAATTATAAATACCCATCATAATAGAACAAACGCAAGGGAGCGTACCGGATTCGGTACGCTCCCTTCATTTATTTAAGCCAAACAGGTGTTTCTAAGAGTATTGGACTGTGTAAACTATATTTTTGAAACCCCGCGCGGCATCTTATAAGAATAGGAGGGATTTCACTCTATGGACAAAATTGATGTGGCACTGCTGTCCATGCTTCAGAAAAATGCTCGTTTGCCAATAAAGGCTATGGCGGAAGAGGTGTTTTTATCTTCTCCGGCAATTTCCGCACGAATCGAAAAGCTTGAGAAGCTTGGAATTATTACCGGCTATATGGCCATTGTGGATCCGCTTAAACTTGGTTATCACATTACCGCTTTCATTAATTTGGAGATGACACCAAAACAAAAGCCGGAGTTTTATCCGTTTATTCGTTCCTGTCCCAATGTACTGGAGTGCAACTGTGTGACGGGCATGTACTCCATGCTGATTAAAGTGGCATTCCCCAGCACCATGGAATTGGATACCTTTATCGGGCAGCTGCAAAAATTCGGAAACACTTCTACGCAGATTGTGTTTTCTACATCTGTGCAGACGCGGGGAATCAACGTGGAACATGCCGCTTCGTATTTCGATCAGACTTGACTGCATATATAGTCAGTTAATTTGAAAACAAGACCAATCTCCAAGCGTAAAATCCATATATCAAAGATTTTGCGCTTGTTTCTCGGATGTTTTCTAAAGTTAACTGACTATAGTTCGCAAAAATTATATGGAACTCGGCAGGAATTCTAAAAATGTATTTTCATACGATAGCAAAGTGCCTTAAGTCTTTTAAGATTTAGGGCTCTTTTTTGATTGGATACTTTATTAATTTGCAAGCAATGATTTTCAGAAATTCATTTCAGAACTGATTTAGAAAATAAAGTTTCTAGGATTGAATCAAAAAACAAATAGTGATATTCGAAAATAGTTTGCTGCAATGTCCCGAAAACACTTAATTTAATAAACAGACAAATGAAATCGCTTATGAAAATAAAGTTTTGGCAGCAAATAATAGTTTTTTGCTTGGAAAAGGTTTATGCCTATTTACCTTTTTGAAGTGGTGTGTTATTGTATTGACAGCAAAAAATGCAGGATGGATATAGAAAATATGCAAAATCGATACACAAACAGTTTAATGAGGTGAAATTTGAGATTATGAATTTTAACTATTATTTGCCGGTTAATCTGATTTTTGGGCGCAGTGTGATATTGCAGGCGGGAAGTCAGACAGCCAAATATGGCAAACGGGCATTGATTGTAACCGGAAGAGGAAGTACCCGTAAATCCGGTCTTCTTGATAAATGCATTTCTCTTTTAAAGGAAGCGGGAGTCGACAGCAAAGTATTTGACGAAGTAACACAGAATCCGCTCACTACAACGGTTGAAGCCGGTGCAAGGCTTGCCAAAGAAAACGGCTGTGATGTCGTTGTTGGCCTCGGCGGAGGAAGCACAATGGATGCCGCGAAAGCGATTGCATTTCTCGCAGATAATGGGGGTGACATTTCCGACTACATATTCGGGCGAAAAACATCCGACCACGCACTGCCGCTTATTTTAATTCCGACTACCTGCGGAACCGGCAGCGAAGGCAACGGGTTTGCCGTACTTTCCAATCCGGTGACAAAAGATAAAAAATCGCTTCGGTTTCATTCTATTATCGCAAAGGCTTCCATTATTGATCCGGAACTAATGGTTACCATGCCGAAGCAAACACTGGCGAGTGTCGGTTTTGACGCTCTGTGCCACAACATGGAAGCATTCCTTTCCAAAACCAGTCAGCCTATGTCAGATTCGCTTGCGTTAAAGGGCGTTCAGCTGATCAGCGAGAATTTGCCTCGTGCATATCGGGACTCTTCCGATTCGGAAGCGTGGGAAAATCTCACACTTGGCAGCACAATCGGAGGAATGGTGATTTATACTTCCGGTGTAACGGCACCGCACGGCATGGAACATCCGGCAAGCGGCCTGCGCGACATTGTTCACGGAAAAGGCCTTGCAGCCTTAACTCCTTGGATTTACGAAGCCTCTTATCAAGCGGCTCCCGAAAAGTTCGCCGTATTATCCAAACTGCTGGGCGGAAAGAACGAAGCGGATTGTGCCGATGCGGTTCGGGGTCTGCTCCGGAAAATTGATTTGCTGACAACACTCGGCGAGCAGGGAGTTTTGGAAGAAGATATAGACTGGATGACCGAAAACTGCATGAAAGTTTCTGCCGTAACCATCGGCAATCATCCGGTTGTTTTTACCCCGGAAGAAATTCACGGTATTTACGGCAAAGCTCTTTAAACTCGAAGCTCAGATTCAATACTGAAAAGCAATGGCGTTTTTCACAGCTTGTAAAAGTTGTGAGGAGCGCTTTTTTTATAGCCGGTTGTCGGCCTTGACCAACAATTCGACTTTGCTTAATAAATTTAATAAATTAGGAGGCCGTTCAGATGATGAAATTTGCAGACTACAAAGAATACTTCAGCCCGGTGCTGGCAAAAAACACAGAGGTGATTGCGGAAAGTGCGAAAGGCTGTTACGTAACCGACATAACCGGTCAAAAATACCTGGATTTCGTACAGGGCATTGCGGTTAACGCACTGGGACACTGTTATCCGAAAGTTGTTGAGGCGATTACCGAACAAACATCGAAGCTGATTAACGCGTCTTTCAATATGGTGAACTTCCCGACCACTTTGGAACTGGGCAAGAAAATAGCCGAAATGGCTCCCGGAAAACTTGGTTCCATCTTTTTCTCAAACGGCGGTGCCGAGGCGACCGACGGTGCGTTAAAACTGGCCCGCGTTTATACCAAAAGACCGTCCATCATTGCGTTTAAAGGTTCTTTCCATGGCCGTACAATCGGCGCAACAACCGTCACCGGCTCCAACTCGAAATACCGCAAATATGTGGAACCGTTAATGGGCGCTACGTATTTTACCCCATATCCGTCCAAGGACCTTTGCCCGGCGGGATTTGATGAAAAGCAAAGAACCGAGTATTGCTTAAAGGAACTGCAAAACCTGTTTGATTATCTGGTAGCGCCGGAAACCGTTGCCGCAATCATCATGGAGCCGGTTCAAGGTGAGGGCGGCTATGTCGTACCTTCCAAGGAATTTGTACAAAGCATTCGCGATATCTGCACCAAGCACGGTATCTTGTTGATTTTCGATGAAATTCAGGCAGGCTACGGCAGAACCGGAAAAATGTTTGCAAGCGAAAATTTCGGCGTTGTACCGGATATCATGACACTCGGCAAAGCAATCGCGGGTGGCATGCCGATGAGCGCAATTGTAAGTACTCCCGAAATTATGAGTGAGTGGCACGCAGGCATGCACGGTACTACCTTTGGCGGCAACCCAGTTGCAGCGGCGGCAGGACTTGCGGTATTGAAAGGCTTCGAAGAAGAACATATCTTGGAAAACTGCAACAAAATGGGCGCTTACCTCAAGAGCAAACTGGTGGAACTGAAAGAGAAATATCCGGTTATCGCGGATGTGCGTGGTTTGGGACTCATGCTCGCGATTGAACTGCGCAACGCGGACGGCACTCCTGCGGGAGATAAGTTAGCAAAGCTGCGCGACATCTGTCTGGAACACCATATGCTCACGTTAAGCTGCGGTGTACACGGGAACTGCATGCGGTTTGCGTCTCCGCTGAATGTCAAACAATCCGAATTGGATGAAGGCCTTGCGATTGTTGAAACAGCGCTGAAACAATTATAAACAGCAGGAGGATTTGCCATGGGAAGCTATAAAGTTGTTTATTACAATATCGACGACACACTCGACTATGAGAACACACTGCTGAAAGAGTGGGGCGTTACCGACATGGAGCTGGTTGAGGTAAAGGATAAAGAAGGGCAGAAACCGTTTTTAAGTTATGTGGCGGATGCCGACGGCTTTGTGGTGGAATACGAGCAAATCACCCGTGAGATTATGCAAAGTCTGCCCAAGTGCAAAATTATTTCCCTGCAAAGCATCGGTTATAACAACATAGATATTCCGGCTGCGACAGATTGCGGTATCTGCGTGACCAATATTCCGGGCTTTTGTACCGAAGAGGTTGCCCTGCACAGTGTGGGGCTGCTGATTGATCTGGTTCGCAAAATCACATTTTTGGACCGCAGCGTCCGCGCGGGAAGCTGGAATCCGCTGTTGGGTTACCAAACTTACCGTCTGACCGGTAAGACAATCGGTCTTGTGTTTTTTGGAAGCATCCCAAAAGCCATGATGCCAATGCTCAAAGCGATGGGGCTAAAGGTACTGGTATACGCACCGACCAAAACAAAAGAGTATCTGGCCCGGTATGGTGCCGAAAAGGCGGAAACACTGGAAGAACTGCTGAAAGTGTCGGACTTTGTATCGCTGCACACCCCTTTGCTGCCGGAAACCTATCATCTGATTTCTACCGCACAGCTGGCCATGATGAAGAACACCGCGTTTTTAATCAATACCGCAAGGGGCTCTGTTGTGGATGAAGTCGCTTTGGTGCAAGTACTGAAAAATAACGAGATTGCCGGTGCGGGAATCGACGTAATAGAGGATGAAGCAAACGAGAAAAGTGATTTGTTTCAGTTGGAAAATATAGTGATTACTCCGCATTCTGCTTTTGTTTCACAGGATTCCTTTTATGAGGGAAGAAAAATGGCGCTTAAACAGCTCGTAATGCGCCTGAATATGCAAACAAGGCCGGAATTCCTGGTGAACAAAGAGCTTGACCTGAAATTTGATAAAAGCGAGAAGAAAGGCGATTATCTATGAGTAAATTCATCAGTAAGAAATATGAGGGCATTGAAGGTTATGCTTTGGGTGAACAGCCGAAGGATCGAAAATACATCAAGCTGAACGCAAATGAGTCCCCCTATCCGCCCTCCCCGAAGGTGCTGGCGAGCGTAACAAAAGACAGAATGTTAAGTCAAAAGCTGTATGCGGACCCGCGTAATTCCGAACTGACACAGGCAATTGCCGATTGTTACCATGTTGAATTCGATGAAATCTTTACCGACGGCGGTTCGGATGTGATTTTAGGGTATCTCATCAACCTGTTTAACGATAACGAGCATCCGGTATGCTTCCCGGATGTTACCTATAATTTTTATAAGGTATGTGCCAAAACTTTCGGCATTCCCTATGAAGAGATTCCACTGAAAAGCGACTATACCGTCAATGTGGAAGATTACATCAACTGCGGCAAAAACATCATTCTTGCAAATCCGAATGCCCCGACCGGGTATGTGCTGCCGCCGGAAGAAATTGAGCGCATTGTCAGCAGTAATCCGAACAATTTGGTTGTAATTGACGAAGCGTATGTGGATTTTGGCAATCAGACCTGTATTCCGCTGATTCATAAATATGAAAATCTGGTTGTTGTGCACACGACTTCCAAATCCCGTAACCTTGCGGGAGCCCGCGTCGGCTACGCAATCTCCACAAAAGAAATTGTGGCCGATCTAAACGCAATGAAAGCCTCGTTTAATCCGGACAGTATCAGCACCCTTTCACAGGCTGCGGGAGCGGCCGCTGTTCGGGACAGTGCGTATATGCGTGAGGTTACTTCGAAAGTAATGCGTACCCGTGACCACGCGTATCTGGCATTTGTCAACCTTGGGTTTGAAGTTATGAAGTCACATACCAACTTCTTGTTTGTTTCACCGCCGTACATTTCCGCAGCGGAATATACCGCAAAGCTGAGAGAAAACGGAATTCTGGTTCGGTATTACAATGCACCGCGCATCGACCGTTTTGTCCGTGTTACGATTGGCGGCGACGAGCAAATGGAGAAGGTGCTTAGCTGCACGCAAAAGATTTTGCAAAGTGCGGCGTGTTATCCGTCTATGCTGCTCAATATGCGGCAAACCGCGGAAGAAAGCGCGTAATTTCCTTTTATATATCATGCGGCATTTTCGTTCTGTGAAGAATGCTTTGCGGAACAAAACAGAAAGGGGTTTGAATCATGAAAAAGTCAAAAAAAATCTTATCTTTGGCACTTTGTGCGGCGTTGCTGACCGGTGTGGTCACTTCTTTTACGGGCTGTACCAAGTCAGCAGCAGAAAGTTCATCTGCGGCAGTCTCCGCGTCTTCCGCCGTGGCATCGTCGGAGCCGAAAAAAGTATTGCGGGTCGGTATGGAATGCGGATATGCTCCGTTTAACTGGACACAGACCAATGCCGATAACGGCGCGGTGAAGATTGCGAATGCCGACGGTCAGTATGCGTATGGTTACGATGTTATTATGGCAAAGAAAATTGCCGACAGCATCGGTTACGACTTGCAGGTCGTAAAAACAGAGTGGGACGGTTTGGTTCCGGGCGTTACTTCCGATAAGCTGGATGCCGTAATCGCCGGTATGAGCATTACCGCAGAACGCAAGAAAACCGTTGATTTCTCGGATGTTTACTACAATGCAAGCATTGTTGCTCTTGTAAAGAAAGACGGCAAATATGCTTCGGCAAAAAGCGTTGCTGACCTGAAAGGCGCGACCTGCACTTCTCAGCAGAGCACAGTTTGGTATGATATGCTCAAGCAGATTCCAAGCGCAACCATACAGCCGGCACTTGCGGATGTTCCTGCTATGATCGTTGCTCTTTCCTCCGGCAAAACACAGGTTTTAGTAACCGACAAACCAACCGCGATGGCGGCAGCCTATTCCAACAGCAATCTGGTTATGCTCGATTTTGATGCGAGCGGCGCGTTCAAAGCTTCCGATGAGGATGTGCAGATGGGCATTGCGATTAAAAAAGGCAATACCGAGCTGAAAGACAAAATCAACAAAGCACTTGCCTCTATTTCCGACAAAGACCGTGAAGCAATGATGGAAGATGCCATTAAGCATCAGCCTTTAGCAAAATAGTCTGAATCCAATTCCGTAGCTTCTCCTTATAAAACCGGAATGCGGCGGCAAACGGTATTTGAATTTGCCGCCGCACCGAAAAAATATGATTATAGGAAGTGAGTAAACATTATGGCAGATAATGCAGGATTTTTCGAATGGGTATGGTACCTGATACAGCAATATGGCAGTTTGTTTTTACAAGGCGCCGGAACAACCATGGCACTTGCGATTGTTGGCACGCTGGTCGGCTGTATCATCGGTTTGCTCGTCGGTGTTCTCAGAACGATTCCTCTTAATCCGAATGCGAATCCTTTGAAAAAAGGCTTATATAAATTCTTACAAATTATCTTAACGATTTATATCGAAGTTTTTCGCGGCACGCCAATGATTGTGCAGGCAATGGTTGTTTATTACGGTTCCGCGCAGATGTTTCACATTGATATGTCCGCCATGTTTGCGGGCTTTTTGGTGGTATCCATCAATACGGGTGCGTATATGGCAGAAACCGTGCGCGGAGGCATTGAATCCATTGATGTCGGTCAGACCGAGGCTGCAAAGGCAATCGGTATGACGCATTGGCAAACCATGCTGAATGTGGTTATGCCGCAAACCGTCCGCAATATCATGCCGCAGATCGGCAACAACCTAATTATCAACATTAAGGATACTTCGGTGTTGAACGTTATCTCGGTTACCGAACTTTATTTTTCCGGAAAATCCGCGGCAGGCGTCTATTATAAATATTTTGAAACCTTCTTTATCATCAGTGTAATTTATCTGATTATGACATATACCTGCTCCCGCCTGCTGCGCTGGATTGAGCGCAAAATCGACGGCAACAATTATTATACTCTGGTTCCAAATGACCCGATGGCAGACCCAATGGCACCTATTTCGGGCAAAAAGGTACCGAAAAACGGAGGCGAACACTTATGGAACAAGTAGCGGTAAAGAATCCTGTTTTGCAGGTGAGCCATTTAAATAAGAGCTTTGGCGACCATGAGGTTTTGAAGGATATTCATTTTGAAACCCAACAGGGTGAAGTGATTTGTATCATCGGCGCTTCCGGTTCCGGAAAATCCACATTGCTGCGCTGCATCAATGTGCTGGAAACACCGACTTCGGGTGAAATTCTTCATCACGGTAAAAATATTTTTGAAAATGCGGCAAAAGTTCCCGCTTACCGCGCAAAGGTCGGCATGGTGTTCCAGCAGTTCAATCTGTTTAACAATATGACCGTGCTGGAAAACTGCATGGTTGGTATGCGGAAGGTGCTGAGAAAAGATAAGGAATACGCACATGAAAACGCGATGAAATATCTGACGAAAGTCGGTATGGCACCTTATATCAATGCAAAACCGGCACAGCTTTCCGGCGGACAGAAACAGCGTGTAGCGATCGCCCGTGCTTTGGCGATGGAACCGGAAGTACTGCTGTTCGATGAACCGACCAGCGCACTCGACCCGCAAATGGTCGGTGAAGTGCTCGAAGTTATGCGCACACTGGCAAGCGAAGGCTTGACCATGATTATTGTTACGCATGAAATGGCATTTGCCCGCGACGTTGCTTCCCGTGTGGTCTTTATGGATGAGGGCATTGTCGCGGAAGACGGCACACCGGAGGATGTGTTCGGTCATCCCAAAAATGCGCGTACCGCTGAATTTTTGGAGCGCTTCCGCAAAAACTGAGGAGCAGCAGTATATACATCAAATAAAAATACGAATTTGACAAGGGAGTGCCGCGAAATGAATGAATATTCATTTTGCAGCACCCTTTTGCTTTTGTCAGAACTTTCTGCGCTGCTTTTACAATTTCTTGTCACTGCATTTGCGTGACAGGGCGATGGATGAAAATGAAGTTCTGCGGAGAGAAAAATAGAAAGAAAGATTGTACGCAGACTCTTTTTTAAAGTTCATGGGTTGGGTTATTTTATTTAATTAATAATTTTCACGGTAAATATAAGATATGAAATCGAACATACAAAATGAATAAAACAGAAACAAAACTTGCAAAATATTGTATCTTTTTGTGATTGACAGCTTCTTAAAAATAGAATAAAATATAGGAAATTCAAAGGACAAATAAATATTCCAAAACCAGTCCTTGAATCTAATTTGCAATTTGACGTGCGTAGTAATTCATATTGCTTAGTTGACATAGGCGTCGGCTTTCTTTTTGAAAGTCGGCGCTTTTTTGTTTGGCATTTGATTTTGTTTCGCATTTCAACCATCCAATCCGAAACAGACAATTTGAAAGGGGCATCATTTATGAAAAAGTTCAAAAGATTCCTTTGCATGGCAATGGTTGGTTCCATGCTCGCATTTACCGGCTGTACTTCCGGCACGGGGGCTTCTTCCTCGGCGGACAGCGCTCCGGCATCCGCTTCACAAGTTTCTGCGGCATCTTCCACGAAAAAAGTACTGCGGGTTGCGATGGAATGCGCCTATGCACCGTTTAACTGGACGCAGACAACCGATGCAAATAATGCGGTTAAAATCGCGGATTCCAATGAATATTGCAACGGTTACGACGTGCAAATGGCAAAGAAAATCGCGGACTCCATGGGTTACGATCTGGAAGTCCATAAAACCGAATGGACCGGAATCCCAGCGGCGATTGCCTCCGGTAAAATTGATGCCGGTGTCTGCGGTATGACGGTAAATAAAGACCGCAAGAAAGCGTTTGATTTTTCCGATCCGTATTACTTGGCTGATTTTGTTGTTTTGACGAAAAAAGACGGGAAATTTGCAAATGCGACCAGCGTAGCGGATTTAAAAGGTGCAACCTGCACCTCGCAGCAAAGTACAGCCTGGTATGACCTGCTCCCGCAGATCCCGGACGGCAAAATTCAGCCGGCTATCGCGGATGTTCCCACCATGCTGGTAGCCATTGGTTCCGGAAAAGTGGAAGTGGAAACGGCCAACAAACCGACTGCTTTGTCAGCGGTCAAAGCAGATCCAAGCTTAAAAATGATAGTTTTTGAAGGCGACAAAGGTTTTAAGATTGATGCGGAACAAACTCATGTCTGCGTTGCGGTGAAAAAAGGCAATGATGAACTTCGCGAAAAGATTAATAAAGCGCTTGCAACCATCAGCGAAGATGAGCGCAACAAAATGATGGATGATGCGATCGCAAATCAAAAGTAATCCGGCATTTGAAGCAATATTTTGGGAACTTCTCCCCACGGGTTACCGTGGGGAAGTTCCTTATACAGGGAAAGGGTGGTTCATCATGAAAAAAATAAGGGTGCTTTCCGCAGTTATAAGTGCGGTTGTTGCTTTCAGCATTGCGGCAGGATGTACAAGTTCTTCCGGTTCCCCTTCCTCCGCGGTATCCGGTGTATCGAGCGCGGCGGCTTCTTCCTCCTCCGGTACGTCCGAAAAGGTTCTTCGGGTTGGTATGGAATGTGCGTATGCACCGCATAACTGGACGCAAACCGACAGCTCAAACGATGCGGTACAAATACAGAACAGCACCAACGAATATGCCAACGGTTATGATGTCATGATGGCCAAACAACTGGCCGACGCCATCGGATATAAGCTCGAGATTTATAAAATTGAATGGGACGGACTGATTGTCGGTGTGCAGAGCGGAAAAATCGACGCGATTATCGCCGGTATGGCGGCGACGGACGCACGCAAAAAGAGCATTGATTTTACCGATCCTTACGATACCGGTTCCTATTGTGTACTGGTGAAAAAGGGCGGCAAATACGCGAACGCCACTTCCATCAATGATTTTGCCGGTGCCAAAGTCAGCTCGCAGATTAACACCGTTCTTTATGATACTCTGGTTCCGCAGCTTAAAGGTGCAAAAAAGCTGGATGGTCTCAGCGATGCTCCGACTGTTTTTGCCGCACTGGCTTCCGGTAAACTGGACGCGGCCCCCATGGATTATCCGACCGCGATTTCAGCAGTAAAAACCAATTCGGATTTACAGGTCATTAAGTTTGCCGAAGGCAAGGGCTATGTCTTGAACGGTTTGGACGGCTGCTCCTATATCGGTGTGAAAAAAGGCAATACGGAGCTGACTGATAAGCTGAACGATGCCCTGAAAAAATACACCAAAGAGGATATGGAAAAATTGATGCAGAAGGCCGTAGATATTCAGCCAATTACGAAAAAAGTGAGTTGATGCGCTGTGAGTAGGATACAGGAAATTGAGAACATTGCCGATTCCCTTCGTGAAGAAATAGAGACCATCAGCGACTTTATCTTTTTGCATCCGGAATTGGGCGACCGTGAATTCGTTTCATCCGGATATTTGGCAGCTCTGTTAAAGCAAAACGGTTTTCAGGTGCAGTACCCATACTGCAATCTTCCTACGGCTTTTCGTGCCGAGTTCGGCAATACAGGCGGTCCAAAGATTGCCTTTCTTGCGGAATATGACGCTTTGCCCGGATACGGGCCGCAAAAACTGCCGGCACATGCCTGCGGACACAACTGGATTGCGGCAAGCACAGTGGGTGCCGCGTTGATTTTGTCTAAACTGCAAGCATGTCTGCCGGGGACCGTAGTGGTAATTGGCACCCCCGCGGAGGAAACAATCGGCAGAAAAATAGATTTGGTTCATAACGGAGCGTTTGACGATATTGACGCTGCTTTTCAAATGCATCTGAATGAAAACACCAATCTTCACGCGAGTGCGCTAGCTATGGATTCTTGGAGGTTTGCGTTTTTCGGTAAAGCCAGTCATGCGGCCTCCCATCCGTTCTGCGGAATCAACGCGCTTGATGCGGTCAACCTGACATTTGCCGGAATCAGCGCCCTCCGTCAGCAGTTGAAATCGGATGCCCGCATTCACGGGATCATTACGGACGGCGGTCAGGCGGCAAATGTCATTCCGGAACGGGCCATCTGCGAGTTCTATGTTCGATCGGAAAAGCGGAGTTACTTAAACGAGGTTTCCGAAAAAGTAAAAAACTGTGCGAGAGGCGCGGCGCTGATGACCGGTGCAAAACTCGATATTTGCTCCTTCGAAAACAGTTATGATGATTTGCAGGTGAATCCGGTATTAAGCGAATTGATGTTTAAAAATCTTACGAATGCCGGAATCGATGATTTCTGCGACGAGCGGGAGTTGGCCGGTTCTACCGATATCGGCAATGTCAGCCACTGTGTGCCGACTTTTTACGGGAATATCGGTGTGGGCGGGGGCACCGCACGGGCGCATGAGGAGGCGTTTCTGCAATTTGTGAATTCACCCGAAGCACAGGAAAAATTGCTGAAAGTGGCAAAGGCTTTCGCGTTTTCCGCCTGTCAGCTTTTTGCACAGCCGGAGCTTTTGCAAAAGGCTAAAGATAAGTTTAAAAGTGGGTATTAAGGAAACACGGATTAAAAAGCCGGCACGGAATCGATTTCCGTGCCGACTTTGCGTTTATTTTATCAGGGAACCACCAATATTCAGTTCATGTTCAATTCATATAATCGGGTTATACTGTTACAAATTGATATGGAGGTTCATCTGAATATGAGTTCAAAAAAGAAAAAATCAAAAGCAAAGAAATGGATAACGATTGGCATTGTTGCGGTCGTATTGGTTGGTGCTGCGGTTGCGGCTCTGCGTATGCGTCCTGCGGCGGCATCTTACGAAAGTGTAAATGCGAAAGCCGGAGATATTACGACTTACAATTCTTTTTCAGGGAATGTAGATACAAAAAACCGTCAAACGGTCATGTCTGAAAAACTCATGCAGATTTCCGATTTGAAAGTCAAAGAGGGTGACAAGGTCAAAGAGGGCGATGTACTCCTTAAAACATCAACCGGGGACGAAATAAAGGCGAAAATTGACGGTGAAGTTTCCAACGTGAATGTGGAAGAAAACGCGACGGTTATGGCCGGGGTAAAATTACTCGACATCGTGGATTATGACAATCTTCAAATTACGGTCAAGGTGGATGAATACGACATCGCTTCCATCACGAAAGGCAAGGAAACAACGGTGAAAATCGGTGCGTTGGACAAAGAAATCAAAGGCACCGTCAGCAGTGTTTCCAAGGAAGGACAAACCGTGAACGGCGTAACCTTTTTTACGGCAAACATTGATCTTGCAAAAGACAGCAGCCTGAAAGTCGGAATGTCCGCCGAAGCAAAGCTGGTCAGCGATTCGGTGAAAGGCGTAGTTACCCTGCCGATGAAAGCCATACAGTTTGACGATGACAATCAGCCATATGTCTTTACGAAAGGTGAAAAGGATTTGCCGGTGAAGACAGCCATTACCACAGGCATCAATGACGGCACCACAGTCGAAGTGAAAAGCGGTGTAAAAAACGGCGAAACCGTTCTTTACACAGGTACATCTACCAAAACGGGCGGAATGGGCTTTATGAGAAATAACGGTTCGGCTAGCGGTGTCAGCGGGGGCGGTAATTAATGTCTGAAATTCTCAATATGAAGGATATATGCAAAAGCTATTATATGGGCGATGAAGAGCTGGAAATTCTGCATCACGTCAATCTGAACGTGAATTCCGGTGAGTTTGTTTCCATTCTCGGTCCGTCCGGTTCCGGTAAGTCAACTATGATGAATATTATTGGCTGCCTGGATGTGCCGACATCCGGTGCATATTTTCTGTCCGGCAACGATATAAACGATTTTGATGAAGTGGAGCTCGCAAAAGTGCGAAATAAAGAAATCGGCTTTGTTTTCCAAAGCTTTCAGCTTTTGCCGCGCCTCAACGCATTGCAAAATGTGGAACTTCCGCTCATTTATTCCCGCGTTTCCGCGTCTCAGCGCAAAAAACGAGCAGCCGAAATGCTGGAACGCGTCGGACTGTCCGATAAAATGCGGAATCTCCCCAATCAGCTTTCCGGTGGGCAGCAGCAGCGTGTGGCGATTGCACGTGCGCTGGTTACCGAGCCGACCATTCTGCTTGCGGACGAGCCTACCGGCGCACTGGATCAGAAAACCGGAGCGCAGGTTATGAATCTTTTTCAGGAACTGAACTCCGACGGAAGAACCATTATTATGATTACGCATGATATCAACATTGCCCGCCACGCAAAGCGGATTGTCAATATTTTGGACGGGTGCCTGACGGAACAGGAGGCGCAGCAGGATGCTACTTGAAAGTATTAAAATGTCCTGGGAAAATATTATTCACAATAAACTTCGTTCTTTTTTAACTATGCTCGGCATCATGATTGGTGTGGCATCCATTATCGCGCTGATTACCATTGTGCAGGGTGCGACGAACAGCATCAGCGATCAGGTGAATTCTCTCGGCGTAAACAAAATAATGATTACGGCAATGGGAACTCCCTTAAAGCAGGGGCTGAATCCGGATGATATTCAGAAGATTTCCGCAGTCGATAACATCAGCGGAATATCTCCGACAGTTTCTACCAAAACCGGTGTGGTGTATCAAAATAAGGTTATGAAAGACGTTACCGTTCAAGGCAAAAACGAGGTTTACTTTAAAACCAACACGAGTCTGCTCAAATCGGGCAGAGCCATTAATATCCTCGACTTGAACAGCAAAAATCAGGTTGCCGTTTTAGGCAGCAATGTCGTACAAGAACTTTTTTACGGGGTGGACCCGGTCGGAAAAACCGTTACAGTCAACGGCACGGATTACACGGTTATCGGTACCCTGGCCGCGTCCAGCGGATTCAGCATGTCGTCTACGAATGATGCCGTTATTATTCCGTATACGACGGCACTGCGCGGCTTAGGCACAAAAAATGTCACCAGTCTTGACGTATATGTAAAGGATACAAATCAGGCCGACGATACCGTATCCAACCTCAAAGGAGTATTGAACGCCGCGTTCAATTATAAAGACGACGCATACACCATATTCAATATGGGCGATATGATCAGTTCGTTCCAGACCATGATGTCCATGATGTCCCTGCTTTTAGCGGGCATCGCCGCAATCTCGCTGGTTGTCGGAGGTATCGGCATTATGAATATGATGCTGGTGTCCATTACGGAACGCACCACCGAAATTGGTCTGCGCAAAGCGTTGGGCGCAACCCCGAACACCATTCAGCTCCAGTTCATTATTGAATCCATTTTCCTTTCTATCATGGGTGGCTTGATAGGACTGGTTCTGGGGAGTATAATTGCCTATATCGCGGCGAATCTGATTGGCATCGGATTTTCTTTATCGGCATCTACCATTACGCTTGCGGTAGGATTTTCCGCGGCGGTCGGTATTATATTCGGATATATGCCGGCACGAAAAGCAAGCAGGCTGAACCCGATTGACGCGCTTAGAAGTATCTGACAAACAGGAGGCGGAAAACGCATGTTTCACATTTTGGTTGTGGATGACAACGACAGTATCCGGAAGCTGATGACGACGTATCTGGTTCGCGACGGGTATCATGTTTTTACCGCCTCCGATGGATTGGAAGCGCTGGCAGTGTTGGAAAAAGAGCAGATTGACCTCATGATTGCGGATATTATGATGCCAAATATGGACGGTTTTACCCTCACCAATGACCTGCGCGCTTCCCACTACAATTTTCCGATTCTCATGGTTACCGCCAAAGACAGCTTTGAGGATAAGAAAAAAGGCTTTTTGGTCGGTACAGACGATTACATGGTAAAGCCAATTGATTTTGATGAAATGCTGCTTCGCGTGGCGGCATTGCTGCGGCGGGCGAAAATTTCAAATGAACACAAAATTGTGGTCGGAGATGTTACGCTGGACTATGATACTTTAACCGTTACCACAAAATCCGAAACTGTTTTGCTGCCGAAAAAGGAGTTTTATCTGCTGTTCCAGCTTTTGAGCTATCCGCAGAAAATTTTCACCCGGCAGGACCTGATGAATGAAATCTGGGGACTCGATAACGAAACCGACGAACGCACGGTGGATGTTCACATTAAGCGTCTTCGTGAAAAACTCGATTCCCTTGAGGATTTTAAAATCGTGACGGTAAGAGGGCTGGGATATAAGGTGGAAAAAACGGTATGAAAAAGCGATTCTTTTTTAAATCCATCTATGCCAAGTTTGCCATGATATTTGTGGGAATATGGTGGCTGATGAATTCGCTGACGTTCGGGCTTGTAATTCATGCAATGTCCAATTTCGGTCTTGCCAAGTGGCCGGTGAATCATGCCGCCGAATTTTTCAAAGTGAAACAGGCAACCGGATTCGTCTTTCTCATTTGCACGGCTTTTGGCACCGTAATTATTTTGCTTGCGGTCAGAAGTATTGTAAAACCCATCAAGCAGCTTTCTCAGGCCTCCAAGCAGGTGGCAAAGGGCAATTTTGATATTGAGGTAAAAATAAGATGTGCCGATGAAATCGGACAATTGACTGCCGATTTCAATTTGATGACCAAAGAACTCAAAAATATTGATTTTTTGCGCAAGGATTTCGTTTCTAATGTATCTCATGAATTTAAAACGCCGATTACTTCCATAAAAGGTTTTGCAAAACTGATTCGGGACGGCAATTTATCCGAGGATCAGATTCTTGAATACAGCGACATCATTGTAAACGAAAGCAGCCGCCTATCCCTGCTTTCCTCAAATCTGCTGAAGCTTTCGGAACTCGACAGCCAGATGATACGCGAACAGTCCGCAGTGTTTTCACTTGATGAACAAATTCGAAAAACAATTCTGATTCTCGAAGTGCAGTGGACGAAAAAAGAGATTGAATTTGACCTTGATCTTCAAAAAGTTTCTGTTATCAGCGATGAGCACTTGCTGCAGGAGGTGTGGCTGAACCTCATCCAGAATGCTATTAAGTTTTCCAACCCAAAGGGAGTAATCGAAATCCGCCTGACGAAAAGCGGAAATTTCATAAATGTGACGGTTCGTGACCATGGAATCGGCATTGCGGACGAAGACAAGCAGCGTATTTTCGAACGGTTTTATAAGGGCGACAAATCACGCTCAAAAGACGGTAACGGTCTGGGGCTTGTCATCGCGAAAAAAATCGTGGAGCTGTCGGGCGGAAATCTTTCTTTCACAAGTGAACTGGGTAAGGGAACGACGTTTACTGTGGAATTGCCCGGAACTTAATGTGAAATTAAAATTATGTAGGTTTGTCAATGATATGTTACACCAAGAGTAAAGAAATCATGAAGCACCTGTTTAGGAGACTGCCACTTGAGAGGGCGCATAGGAAAAGCATTGTATTTATGAATATAGGTTTTTAATTGA
>JAEWYE010000032.1 GCA_023458755.1 Bacillota bacterium
ATAAATCATTGAGTAAAGTTTCTCAATAAAAAACTGCAAATAACTGGTTTTCGTGATAGCTGAATGGTGCACGATGCATATTTTTTATTTAAAAGCCCACTTGAATCCAGGTTTTCCTTTACTTAACCTGTGGGTCGTGCCCACCATCAGGCATTCGCTGTCCAAAAGCATTTCGGAATAGTACACTCTTAAATCATCCCGCAACTTTAACCAGTCTTCTCTTTGATAGAGCTTATTACCAACCAGCTCGCGATCTACATGATATCGTTTATCTCTTCTTCTGTCATATTCCTTTCCGTTCTGAACGGTCCATGTCACAGGGCAAGGCCATTCCAACTGCCGCGCTGCTTCGTGTGGTATTCCTTCTGTTCACGCTTGCTCTGCTTTTGCAGAGGCGTCATCCGCATCATGTGAACATATTCTTTCCTTTAATTTCCGGTTTACGACCTTCTCTATAAATTTTCGGTACCACGCCGAGTCGTCGGAATAACCACATATCTGCCCGAAATCTTGGACACACAGAAAACATAATCACTTTTCCAAAAATATATTCACTATGAAACTGCGCAAAAATAAACCAGCAGTCAAAACCATGACTCCCGGTCGATTGTTTTCTCCGCGAGGTGCGCTAAAATTCTTATCGATCCGTGCGTGTCAGGATGGATATGTGGTCGCGCAGCGATGTTTTCATTGCTTTTACCGTGTCGGTAATGACCATCCTTTCATAATCGTTGCAATCTGTCAGCAGCAATGTGATCTCCTGGCTGGCAGCCATGACGGAGCCAGTGAGCTGTTCGGCGAGGAGGATGTCCGCCGGAATGTCAAGCACGTTTGCAATTTGCACGAAGGTTTCGAGGCTCATGCTCTTTTTCCCGTTTTCTATGTAGCTGACATAGGTAGGCGATTTGTCTATCAGCTCCGAGAAGACCAACTGGGATATGTTGTTTCGCTTTCTGATGATCATGATTCGGCGTCCGATCGCGCGATAGTTTAGACTCATAATAAGAACCTCCAAAATAAAAATGTCGGTTCCATTATAATGTCAAGGCTATATGATAATCCTCTCTTTATATCAATTTACTCCGCAGTTGATATAATTGAGATTATAAAATAGTCTGCGCATTAAGTTGAGAGGGGTGAGACGATGGCAGGGCGCGATACAACGGAGAGTCAGGTGATCGGCTCACGGATCAGAGGGGCTCGGATTAAGAACGGCATGAGCCAAGCGGAGCTGGCGGTGAAGTCCAACATTTCCTTGCCGCATATCAGCGACATAGAGCTTGGGAAAAGCAATATGATGCTCACCTCGTTCATTCGGATTACTGAAGCCTTGCAGGTGTCCGCCGATTCATTGCTCCGGCCGAATGTGCCGGGCGTAACGAGCCTCTATGAGAGCGAGTTTTCGGAGATCCTCAATGACTGTACTCCATCGCAGATGGATTCCCTCTTGAAAATCGTCCGGGAACTGAAGCAGACCATGTGTAAAAAAGAAGAAGAATAACATCTACCAAAGCGGGTTGGAGTGATCCAAACCGTTTTTTTATTTCAAATCTAAACCAGAGGTCAACATCTTGACTTCTGGTTTATTTCTTTCTTAGCCTCCAGTTTATATAATTTTCAAGAAAACATTATGTTCCGGAGGGGATTCTATGTCTGATCTGATAAAACGAGACGATGACGCTGATCTCGAAGTCATGCCGTCTTTTGACTTCGTTTTTGAAAAAGAGACCGAGCAGCAGACTCAAATCGCAGAGCATCGTGCGTGGCTTAAGAGCATCAAACATGAACGCCCCCTGCCGAAGCATCACTTCAAGGTTGCGGTCTATATCCGCTATTTTAACCAGACAAAACACGAGGACTACCTCGCGTTTCACAAACAGCAGTTTCTGGATACCATTGGCCTCTGCCCCAACTGGGAGTTTGTCGGCTTCTATGTGGATGAGGGTGGAACCGCGCCAAACATGGAAACAGCCGAGGAATGGTCGAGGCTCCTTCAGGATTGTTTCGAGGGAAAGATCGACCTCATTATTACCCAAAAGGCGAGCAATGTTTCCAAGAAGCAAACGGAACTCAGCTTCTGCGCGAGGATACTCGCCTCGCTCAAGAAGCCCGTTGGCATCTACTTTATTTCTGAGGACATCTACACTCTGGCTTCATATTATCAGGAGGATTTAAAAGATCCGTTTTTTCTCCCCACCCCTGATTGTAAACTGCTGCCTGACGATGCTCCCGGCATGGGAGGTTTACTCAATGATTGATCAGAGCAAAAAGCAGAAATTGGCGGAGCAAAAGGCGCGTGTCCACAGAAGGGTTTATGCCGAGGTTGATCCGAACAACTACGAGTTTATACCGGCTAAAAAGCAGATCGATTACTATGACAATGATGTTCCGCAGCGCGTCGCCGTATATGCCCGTGTTTCGACAGATAACATCCAGCAGACCTCGTCCTACGAACTGCAAAAGAAGTATTATGAAGAGTTTGTCGTCCATCATCCGAACTGGACGCTGGTAAAAATCTACGCAGATGAAGGGATAAGCGGGACTTCGCTGGCGCACCGGGACGAGTTCAACCGAATGATCTCCGACTGCCGTGCCGGGAAGATCGACATGATCATCACCAAGAGCGTTTCCAGATTTGCCCGAAATGTCGTTGACTGTATC
>JAEWYE010000033.1 GCA_023458755.1 Bacillota bacterium
TGTGTTCATAGCGAATAGGATTTCCTTTCTGTGTGTTGTTAGTGTGGTAACTTAACTGTAACACAGGCTTTTCCTATTCGCTATCTTTTTTTCACTTATTGTAACGCATCAATTGTAATCCTACACCGGAACTTAATGTGAAATTAAAATTACCGGTTGACAAATGATTTTCATTGGTTTACTATAAGGTTTAAGAATTGAACAGATAAAAAGCTGTGAAGTGGAAGAGTACATGTTCCCCGCAACTCAGAGAAGGGATGGCTGGTGAAAATCCCCGCTGCGGACATATGGAAGGTAGCCATGGAGCTGTGAATCGAAAGCGCTCCGCGTGAGTAGTCTTCAACGGAAATCCACCGTTATTGGAAACCGGTATCGGCAGAAATGCCCGTACTGGAGTGAGTGTGCACAGTTTCTGTGCAAATTTAGGTGGTAACGCGAAGTGTGGTCTTCGTCCTATTTTGGACGGAGGCTTTTTTATTTGTTTTAAACTGTTTTATTTTGTCAGGAGGAAGAACCATGAAATTTCAGTTTGCAGAAAGAATGAACCATGTACAGAAATCCTTTATCCGTGAGATTCTAAAGGTAACGGAAAATCCGGAAGTTATTTCTTTCGCTGGGGGACTGCCGAATCCAACCTCTTTCCCGGTGGAAGAAATCAGCGCCGCCGCACAGAAGGTTCTGCGTGAAGACGGGAAAAATGCCTTGCAGTACAGTACTACCGAGGGCTATTTGCCGCTGCGCCGCATGATTGCGGAACGGTATGAGAAGCGCTTTGGAATAAAAATAAGCGCGGATGAAATTCTCATCACAAGCGGCTCTCAGCAGGCTCTTGATTTACTTGGAAAGATTTTTCTAAACAAGGGCGACGCGGTTTTAATTGAACGTCCGGGTTATTTGGGCGCGATTCAGGCACTTTCCATATTTGAACCGGAGTTCCATTCAGTTGCACTTGGCAGTGATGGCGTTGATTTAAACTCGCTGGAATCCATTCTGCGGGATTATGCGCCGAAACTGTTTTACACTGTTCCGAATTTTCAGAATCCGTCGGGACTTACCTATTCGCTGGAGAATCGGAAAAAGACGGCGGAACTTTTAAAAGAGATGGGCACTATATTGGTGGAAGATGACCCGTACGGCGAGTTGCGGTTTTTGGGTGAAGATATCGTGCCGATGAAGGCTATTCTGGGGGATCAGTCCATTCTGCTCGGTTCCTTTTCCAAAGTTGTTTCTCCCGGTATGCGCTTGGGCTGGATTTGCGCCTGCCACGATATTATGGAGAAGCTTATTACGGCAAAGCAGGCAGCAGATCTTCATACAAATTTCTTTTCACAAAGGGTGGTCTGTCAGTATCTTGCGGACAACGACCTGAATTCCCATATCAGCAAAATTAAAGCAATGTATAAGGCTCAGCGTGACTGTATGGTGGAAATGGCAACGAAGTATTTTCCGCCACAGGTAACCTATACGCAGCCGCAGGGCGGAATGTTTATGTGGGTTACCCTTCCGGAGGGTATGTCATCCCTTACCCTTTTTGAAAGCGCATCCAAGGTGAATGTCGCGTTTGTACCGGGTGATCCGTTTTATGTGAATGAAAAGAATACCAACACATTCCGGCTGAATTACACCAATTCCAATGAAGCGGAAATTGAAGAAGGAATCAAGCACCTCGGTAAAGCAATAAAAGACCAAATGCAAAGTTCACACCAGCCAATTCCGGGCTGAAGAAGCACTTATGATAGCAACCGCTCAACCAAATCCATGCGGAATGATGGTGATCAGCAAATTTGCCCTTTGTTTCAAGCTATAGTCAAAAGGTTCAAAAAGGGAAAAAACCTTTCCTTTTTGAACCTTTTTGTTATTTGTGCGAATTTTGATATAAATCCCGGAATTTCGTCGGAGAGCATTGATTAAACTGTTTGAATATCCGGTTAAAAGAAGAGATACTGTTAAACCCGGATTGAAACGCAACTTCGGTAATGGACAGACTGGGCGTAGTCAGCAGTTCTTCGGCTTTGTGCAGCCGTTCCTTTGCGATAAAATCGGTATAGGAATCGCCGGTGAATTCTTTGAAAAGTCTGGAAAAATGGAATTTGCTGAATCCCGCATATTCGGCGGCGGCTTCCAGCGGAATGTTTTCCAGACAATGGCGGGACAGGTAAGAGCAGACCGCGATCATCTGCTCGGTAACCTTGGCGTGGCGCGTTGTCCGTTCGGGTAAATGGCAATGAAAATTCGAAGTACTTAAAAGATAATTGCCGAGTATCATAAAAAATTGGTACAGCGCAATGCAGATATTGATTTCAGTAAAATTGCCGGGATGATAGAACAGGTCTTTTATCGCGAGCAGTTTGTACTCCAAGGCAGCAGCAAGTTCCGGGTTCTCCTTCGCTTTTATCATGCGTACCTGATGGAACAGATAAAGCTTATCCTGAAAATCAATTCGGTCGCTTATGACGGGATAGTCAAACTGTAATAAAAGCACCTTGCTTGGCTGCGGCTGATGAAGGAGGGCGTGCAGTTCCCCCGACCATATGAATAGAATGTCCTTTGGGGTAAGCGTATATAAACGGTTATTGATTTCGTATTGAATGTTCGTTTGATAAGCAAGAACAACTTCAACGCAGTTGTGCCAGTGGAGCGGAAAAGTTTCCCGATTTTGATTATAGGAAAGCTTGAACGGATAATTTTTGTCAAACCGTAAATTTTCAAAAAGCTCTTTATCCAGCATTTGAAGAACTCCATTCCTTAATCATTGCGAAATTTTTTTTGAAAACAGACTGCCAATCATATAAATAATAGCTTTTTTCTATCAAAACAGCAAGAGGTTGAATCAAAATATAGAAGAATAATAGCAATAAATGGGCAATAAAAGCACTCATTCTAGTTAGCATATGAATCTATTTGAAATTATAATAGGAATAAATTTTAATAATAAGAAATTCTAATCAAAAATAAGCATAACTGACAGAGTAATGAAGTGCCCAATTAATTTTTAGGCATGGATAGAGGTAGCAATGAAAAATATTTTGAAGGATATGACAACCGGAAGTCCGGTTAAACTAATGCTGACGTTTACGCTGCCGATGTTAATCGGCAATCTGATACAGCAGCTGTATAATATTGTGGATTCCATTATTGTAGGAAATTACATAGGCGCAAATGCGCTGGCGGCCGTCGGGGCGACGGGTTCCGTCAACTTTTTGTTTTTTTCCTTATGCAGCGGTATGGCGGCCGGTATCGGAATTATAATTGCGCAGTATTTAGGGGCAAAAAACGAAGAATATGTAAAACGCTCTATCGCCAACGCGGTGTATGTTATGCTGGCAGCCGCATGGGTTATGAGCCTTTTAGGATTCTTTCTGGCAAGGCCGATGCTCATCGTTTTAAATACTCCGGATGATATTTTAAATGATGCCGTTTTGTTTATGCAGACTACCAGCCTTGGCATCATAGCTGTTTCAGCCTACAATTGTATCTCTGCTATTCTGCGGTCTCTTGGCGATTCCACGACTCCGCTCGTTTTTCTAGCACTGTCCATCGTCGTGAATATCGGTCTGGATTTTCTTTTTGTATTGGTGTTCCACTGGGGTGTGTTTGGTACCGCGGTTGCAACCATAATTGCACAGGCAGTCGCCGCATTGGGAAGTCTGATTTTTGCGTTAGTAAAAAATCCTTATTTTAAAATTCCAAAGGAATTTATGGTGCCGGATCGGTACATTATCCAAAAATGCATCCGATTGGGATTCCCGGTTGCTTTGCAGAGTTCCATGATCTCTATTTCCTGCATTGTGCTGCAAAGTGTGGTAAACTCCTTCGGATCAACGGTCGTTGCAGCATTCACGGCGACCAGCCGTATTGAACAGCTGGTTCAGCAGCCATACAATTCACTTGGAATGGCACTTTCCACCTATACGGGGCAGAATATTGGCGCGGGCAAAATTGACCGTGTACGCAAAGGATACCGCAAGAGCTTCCTGATTATGGGGATTTTTACGTTGTGTATGCTCCCGATGGCGCAGCTTGGCGGGCATTTCCTCATCGGCATGTTTGTGAGCGATGCGCAGGTAATTTCGTTGGGTGCAAACGCTTTACGGATCACAAGTCTGTGTTATCTCCCGCTGGGAATGATTTATATTTCCAGAGGCTTGCTCAACGGTGCGGGGGATACCGTCTATTCGTTTATTAACGGAATTCTTGAAATGACGGGAAGAATCGGGTTGGCCGGGCCATTAACAAAAATAGGCGGAATCGGTGTGTGGGGCGTTTGGTGGGCAACCGCGCTGACATGGCTGATTACCGGCATAGCAAGCTGGCTCCGTTATCTTCAGGGCAAATGGAAAAACAAATCTGTGGTTCGGCAACCATAGGCGGTTGAAAAAACAAATGGAACATTACGTCACAGCAGTATACATGGAACTTCCCAAATAAAGGCATATGGAATCTATTATCTTTCTGTTTTGAATAGAGAGGATAATATTTCAGATAAGTACAAATTGGAATTTGGAGGAAAAGTGTATGAATTATGGCTTTTTTGATGAGCAGAACAAGGAGTATGTGATTAACAGGCCGGATACGCCTGCTCCTTGGGCGAACTATTTGGGTTCGCCGGCTTATGGAGCGATTATCTCGAACAATGCCGGGGGTTACAGCTTTGTGGAGTCCGGCGCGAACGGAAGAATCATCCGCTATCATTTTAATGCGGACGACAAACCGGGCAGATATATATATATCCGGGATAACGACCGAAACGATTACTGGTCGGCTTCCTGGCAGCCGGTTGGCAAAGATCTCAGCAAGTATGAGAGCGAATGCCGTCACGGTACGGCGTATACCGTCATTACTTCAAAATATGAGGGAATTCAAACGGAAACTCTGTACTATGTTCCGCTGGGGCAAACCTATGAGGTTTGGCGCATCAAGGTAACCAACAGCAGCGGCAGCAAACGGGACCTCTCCGCTTTCGGATTTGTGGAGTTTACCTCCGACAGCAATTATGAACAGGATAATGTCAATCTGCAATATACCGAGTTTATCACCAAAACGGAGTTTTTAAACAACATGATTCTGCAAAGAATCAATCAGTTTGAGCATCGGAAAAGTGACGGCACAAACGGTTCTGAGCGCTTTTTCGGTCTTGTGGGTGCAAAGGCGGACGCTTATGAGGGTGACCTTCAGGCTTTCCTCGGAAGATACCGCAGCTATTCCAATCCGGTAGCGGTGGAAAGCGGAAGATGCGGCAATAAGCTGAACAACGGCCTCAATTCCTGTGGAGCGCTGCAAACCGATTTTACACTGGAAGCCGGCGAATCCAAAGAGTTTGCATTTTTGCTGGGTGCCAAGAATGAATATCAGGCTGCAGACCTTTTAAAAGGCTATGAGAATCTCGGCAAAATCAAAGAAGATGTTTCACAGCTCAAATCGTACTGGCACGGTAAGCTGGAAAATCTGCAAATCAAGACGCCGGACAAGAACTTCGACGTTATGGTCAATACATGGAACGCATATCAGTGCTTTATCACCTTTATCTGGTCACGTGCGGCATCCTTTATTTACGGCGGTCTGCGCAACGGCTACGGCTATCGTGATACGGTTCAGGATATTCAGGGAATCATTCATCTTGACCCGCAGCTTGCGCTTGAAAAAATACGCTTTATGCTATCGGCTCAGGCTTTAAACGGCGGCGGTCTGCCGCTCGTAAAATACAACCACAATGCCGGTCACGAGAATACACCGGATGAAATTTCCTACGCGCAGGAAACGGGACATCCTTCTTACCGCGCGGACGATGCGCTCTGGCTGTTCCCAACTGTCTATAAGTATATCTGCGAAACCGGCAATATTGAATTTTTGGATGAAATCATCCCGTTTGCAAACGGCGGTGGGGCAACGGTTTACGACCACCTCAAAAAAGCGATTCAGTTCAGCATGGAACGTCTTGGCGACCACGGCTTACCGGCAGGTTTGCACGCGGACTGGAACGATTGCCTGCGTCTCGGTAAAAAAGGCGAATCTACCTTTGTTGCCTTCCAGCTATACTATGCCATGAAGATTTTGAAGGATTATGCCGCGGATAGGCAAGACGGTACTTATGTCGGTTATCTGGAAGACAGCATGAAAACTCTTTACGATACGGTTCAATCCGTTTGCTGGGAAGATGACCGGTTCATCCGCGGCATTCGCGATAACGGTGTTGTTGTCGGCTCCAAACATGACCCGGAAGCCAGCATGTGGCTCAACCCGCAGAGCTGGTCGGTTATAAGCGGAATGGCGGATGAGCGTCAGGCAAAACTGGCGATGGATAATGTCTGGTCAATTCTGAACACCGATTACGGTGCGATGATTATGTATCCGGCCTATCGTGACCATGCTTTCCCCGGTGCGCTGATGATTGTTTTTAACCCCGGATATAAGGAAAACGCCGGTATATTTTCGCAGGCACAGGGGTGGCTGATTCTTGCCGAAACACTTACGGGCAACGGGAACCGTGCTTATCAGTATTTTAAAGAATGCAACCCTGCCAGTATGAATGAGAAAGCGGAAATCCGCGTGATGGAACCTTATGTGCACGGGCAGTTTACCGAAGCAAAAGACAGCCCGAATATGGGGCGTTCCAATGTACACTGGCTTACCGGCACTGCTTCTACCGTTATGGTTTCCTGCGTGGAAGGTATTCTCGGTATTAAGCCGAGCGTAGAAGGCCTTGTGGTGGAACCCTGCATTCCGTCCGAATGGGATGGCCTTGAAATCCGCAAAATATTCCGAGGCAAAAAGCTGAACATTCAGGTGAAAAATTCCAATCACAGTCAAAAGGGTGTACGGCAGGTCACGGTCAACGGAGAAAAAATCAGCGGCAAGATGATTCCGGTTGAAATTCTCAAGGATGAAAACGAAGTAACGATTGAAATGTAATAAATTTCAGGACAAATTCAGCAAGCCCGTTCAAATAGAGCGGGCTTGCTTTGGGTTTTACCGGAGCAGATGGGGGTAAGGGGGCTGCGCGCCCCCCCTTACCCTGCTTTTTATTGTAACAGTATAGCCCCTACTCGGCTGATTTTATTTATGTGAATTTATTTGAAAATTTTACAAATGCTATAATCTATAACAATTGGTGTGACGGAGATAGCATGATGAAAAGAAAAGAAAAAGGACTGTCCGCGTGGCAGCTTACTATGATGGCGGCTGGAACCGTAATCGGAGGTTCGTTTTTCCTCGGTTCCTCGGTAGCAATCCATGCCGCCGGACCCGCTATTTTAATCTCTTATGTGTTCGGAGGAATATTGGTTTATTATATCCTGTATGCCTTGTCTGAAATGACCGTGGCAAATCCGGATGCCGGCTCTTTCCGCACCTTTGCGGCGGAGGCTTTCGGAAACGGGACCGGATTTGTGGTAGGCTGGGTATATTGGACCGGAATGGTTTTAGGAATGTCCAGCGAAGCGACTGCGGTGTCGATTCTGGTGCGTACCTGGGTGCCGCATATTTCCATTCCCGTGTTGGGCAGTTCGATCATTGTAATTGTAACCATGCTGAATTTATTGGGCGCTAATCTGCTCAGCAAGCTGGAAAGCGGTTTGGCCGCCATTAAACTGCTGGCGATTTTTTCGTTCATTGTGATTGCGGTTTTGCTGATTACCGGCCTTTTCCCGGAAAGACCTGCCGTGGGCATCGGAGAGCTGAACCGGGAATCTCTGCTTCCCGGCGGAATAAAAGGTGTTGCGGGCAGCATGCTGCTGGTGATATTCGCTTACGCGGGTTTTGAAATTATTGGACTTGCTTCTTCTGAAGCGGAGAATCCAAAAGAAACCGTTCCCAAAGCGATAAATTACACCGTGATTTGTTTGGTTACCTTTTATGTCCTCTCCACGCTGGTGCTTCTGCCGCTTATTTCCACGGCAAATGTCAGTGAGGAGATAAGCCCGTTGGTGGCGGCTCTTGACCGTAATGGCATAACATGGGCCGGAACCGCAATTAACGCGGTACTGATTACCGCGATTCTTTCCACCATGCTCGCCGCTATGTTTGGTCTTGGCAGAATGATGCGTTCGCTTGCCGATGAGGGGCAGGCTCCCAAATGGCTGAAGGATAACCGGGAGGTTCCTTACCGCGGAATTCTCTTTTCCGGTCTGGCCATGCTTTTGGGGCTTTGGTTTGGTCTTTTATTTCCAAAGGTGTATCTCTTCTTAATCAGTTCAGGCGGTTTTGCTATGCTTTTTACCTATACCGTTGTTGTGGCAAGCCACATTCGGTTTCGCAAAAAACACGGATGCCCGTCGGAGGGGAAATGCTATATGCGGGGTTTTCCGTATTCCTCTTTGTTTACGCTGCTGTCTCTTTTTGTTATTATTATCAGTATGCCGTTTGTGCCGGGGCAGACGTCAGGATTAATCGCCGGCGCTGTTATGGTCGTGGTATACGCGTGCGCCTATTTGACGATGAAATTCGTTCGATCCTCCGCATTGCGACAAAAGGATGTGCATCAAGAAAGCTTCTCACAGGCAAAATCCAAATTCTCTGCGGAATTCTCCGATGAACTCACCAATATAAACGCAAAGAGGAATAAGAAAAACGATAATAAAAAATAGATTATTAAAATCTTTTTTCAGATATCTTGACAAATGGAATAATTCGGCATATAATTCATATAAATTAGATATGAATTATATGAAATTAAGGAGACGGTCAGAATGACAAAAATGTTTGAAATGTGTAAGTGTTCCGTGAGCATGTGTAAAGGCGAACATAATCAAATAAACATATCATCCGGCCGGAACTATTTTTAAAGAAATGGTGCAGTCTGCATGATACGGACTGCTTTTTTGTGAATGTACTTGCGTATGGAGGCAGTCTAAGAAATTAGGCTGCTTTTTCTTTTTAGTCGGATATATGATTCCACAGGATAACGTCGAAGGTATGTTTGCTTTTTATTCTACTTAAAGCGGAGGTGTAATTTATGCCGATTACCGTGCCGGAGGGCCTTCCGGCAATTGAAATTTTACAACAGGAAAATATATTTTTTATTGACCAGTGCCGGGCAAGCCATCAGGATATTCGACCCCTGAAAATTTTGATTTTAAATCTGATGCCGACGAAAACGGATACGGAAACACAGCTTCTCCGGCTTTTGAGCAACACCCCGCTGCAATTGGAGGTCGAGTTTCTTCGCATGGCCAGCCATGTAACGAAGCATACATCAGTGGAGCACATGTTGAAATTCTACCGCAATTTTGATGAGGTAAAAAATAACCGTTATGACGGTATGATTATTACCGGAGCACCGGTGGAGCGGCTGAAATTTGAACAGGTGGATTACTGGACTGAACTTTGCCGGGTTATGGAATGGTCAAAGGATAAAGTCTATTCGGTTTTACATATTTGCTGGGGCGCGCAGGCGGCGCTCTATTATCACTTTAAAATTCCAAAATATGAATTGCCCGAAAAACTGTCCGGAATATTTCAGCATCGCATCCTTTATCCGGCACATCCGATTTTAAGAGGGTATGACGATTATTTTTGGGCTCCGCATTCCCGTTATACCGAAATCAGAAAGGCCGATATCGACAAAGTGCCTCAGCTTGAAATTCTTGCGGTATCTAGGGAAGCGGGAATTTATCTGATCGCCAATCGGGACGGACGGCAGTTTTTCATAACCGGTCATTGTGAATATGACCGGAATACACTGTCAAAAGAATATAATCGGGACGTAAAAAAGGGACTTCCAGCAGATATACCGAAAAATTATTTTGTGGATGACAATCCCGAAAAAATGCCGCTCATGACATGGCACAGTCAGGCTTCCATCTTGTTTTCCAATTGGCTCAATTATTTTGTTTACCAAAGAACGCCCTATGACCTTTCCGAATTATAGAAACGAAGAGCGTCGGCTAATATCTATTTCTGAATATTAAGAAAGAGGGGAATTTATTATGAGTAAAAAAGCGATCATCCTTACAAAAAATGCGCCGGAGGCAATCGGCCCGTATTCACAGGCGGTACAAATCGGCAAGTTGCTGTTTGCATCCGGCCAGGTTCCGGTCGATGCCAAGACCGGAGAACTTGTACCGGGCGGCATTGAAGAGCAGGCAAAACAGGTTTTCGAAAATTTGTATGCGGTGCTGCGTACGGCAGGCGGAAATTTTTCAGATGTCGTGAAAACGACCATATTCTTAAAAAATATGGAGGACTTTACAAAGGTAAACGATAGTTATGCTTTGTATTTTTCTAAGCCTTATCCGGCACGCTCTTGTGTGGAGGTCAACGCACTTCCGAAAGGCGCATTGATCGGCATCGAACTGGTGGCTGAAATAGGGTAACACTTGCTCAAACAGATTGGGGTTATACAGATGATCATAAGAAATGAAAAAAGAGAAATTGCAGCGGTATTAAAACAAATCTCCGAAGGCGACCTCACAAAATCCTATGATGAAAAAAGTATAGGACAAAGCAGTCTCAAACGCAATCTCAATCACGTGATTTTAAAAATCAGGGGCTTAATTTCCCGCATTATTACTTTGACGGATAAAACGATCAATTTTACGGAGGAGCTTTTGAAAGATGCGGATGAAATCAAGAGCTCAAGCAAAGAAAACTCTTCCATGATAAACGATATATCCAAAGACATGGAAAAACAGATGTCCTTTTTGGAACAAGTCAAAAATCACTCCGCTCAAGTGAGCAATACGGCGGTTAGTATTGAGGAAAAGGCCGACACGATCAAAAAGATGGAAACAGAGAATTTAAAAACACTGGGGAGCAGCTATGATAATCTCGAAATTTTGATCAGCAAAATAGAGCAAACCGCAAGTTCCTATATGGATACTACTGAACAAGTGAAACGTTTGGAAGAAAAAGGTTACTTGATTCAGAACATTACCGATCAGGTGAGCAGAATAAGCCGCAGCACCCATTTGCTGGCTCTGAACGCTTCCATCGAGGCAGCCCGGGCAGGAGAATACGGCAAAGGCTTTTCCGTTATTGCTCAATCCATCAGCAAACTGGCCACAGATTCTACCCAACAGGCAAAGCAAATAGAAAATATTATCAAAGAGATACGAAATGATATCAGTAATATCGCGCTGCGAACAGAGTCCGAAGTGGAGGAAATCAAAAAATATATCGACATTTCCAAAATCACGCAATCAAACTTAAATGACCTGAAATTGCAGACGGATGATTCTTATCAGGCGTTTGTAGAAATCGGTGAGAATATTGTCGGGCAAGTCGGCAATATAGAAAAAATTAATGAAGATGTGAAGCAAGTCTTTTTCACATTCGAAAAGTTGTTTTCTTCTACCGCCGAAATTGCGGCAGCTTCGGAAGAACAGCACAAAATCACAGTTAAAACGGTTGCCAGAATCAATCTACTCCAGCAAATGAATAAAGACATCAAGCAATATACGGATTCTTTTATTCAGAACTATAAAGTGAGCAAAAAAACACAGCAGTCTATTACGAACGGCATTGCAACTTTAAAGGAAATTGCAAAATTGCCGGAATTGGCTACGATGAAATATGCGAAGGCAACCCCTGTATTGTTGGAACAATTAAAAAAGTATCCCTATTTTGAATTATTCGGGCTGGTTCAAAAGGATGGTCTGCGAAAGGCGGTTACTCTGGATTATACCGAGCAGCAGGTGTATGTAAGCTTTGCACACCGGCCGTATTTTAAGCAGTCCATAGCCGGTAAGGATTACATATCAGAACCGTATATTTCTACGGATACCAACAATTACTGTATTGCAATTTCGGTACCGGTAAAAGCTGTGAACGGCGACATACTGGGAATTATCATAGCCGACTTAAAATTATAAAAAATGGCATCCGAGTATTTTTTTACTCGAATGCCGTTTCTATGTATGGATTTGTTTATTGGATTTGCAAGTCAGCTTCTGCCAAGATGAAAATGCCGACCCTCATCACGCGTCAGTGCAAAATGCCAAACATGAACGCTCCACTTCCCCTTGTTCGGCTTCATCCAAATTTTAATTGACACAATGATACAAATTGCCGTTAATGAGATAGTCGCGGCAGGCATCGGTTCAAAAAACAGTGCCAGCAGGCATGCCGTGATCATCGCTACCATGACCTTGTGGGAATCCGGGTTAATGATGATAACAAATTTAAAGATTGCCATAGTCAGAACCAGAAGAAAGGCAACTTTGCTCACCGGCCACAGGCCGAACAGAGCGCCAAAAGAGGCGGAGACTGCTTTCCCGCCCTGAAAGCCGAGTATGGGGCTGAAAGCGTGACCGAGTACCGGGGCTGCGGCAACAGGAACGAGCATCCAGCTGTTTATGTATAAAATGTTTACCGCGAACCAGACCGGCAGGAACGCCTTGAAAATATCAAGAAGCATGCACAATAAACCGAAAGGCAGGCCGACCGCCTGAATCGCATTGGAGCTTCCGGGGTTTCCGTCCTCGGTTCCGTCCCGCACGTCAATATGAAAAATCAGCTTTGGCAGCAGATAAGAGTACATAACGGAACCGCTGACAAACCCTATAACTGTCATAATGATACCGTTTAGCAGCATGGCATACCCTCCTTACACCATAGTTTTTTGCTTTGCCATACGGAATAGATGATTGCCCACCGCTTTTTCCGATTGCTTCGAAATATGCCGGATTTGGCAGTCAATCATACGCTCGCACGCGGCGGGGTCACGAAGCAGGCGGCTTGCCACTTCGGCAGCTTGTCGGGGCGTTTTGGCGCTTTTCGCCATGCCGAGCGAACCAAAAAAATCGGAGTTTACCGATTCACAGCCCGGAATGGGGCAGGTGAATACGATCGGGATTCGTTTGGTAGCTGCCTCAGTCATCGAAAGTCCGCCGGGTTTTGTGAGCAGAATATCCGCGGCATCCAGCAGTAAATCAATCTTTTCGGAATATTGCAGAGCCATCACGCCGGGCAGACCGTTTATCTTATTGTACAGCGAGCGGTTATTTCCACAAACGGCAATAATCAGCGCGCCCGGTTCCGCCGTATGCATGGCGGCTGCTATTTGCGGGATTTTGCCGAACCCCATGCTGCCGCCCATAATAAGCACGACCTTTTCGGCTGAAATACCGAGTTCATGCCGTGCAGCCTGCGGATTGCGTTCGGCTTTATATCGCGCTTCAACCGGAATGCCCAGCGGAAACAGCTTTTCGCGCGGGATTCCTTTGTTTGCAAACTCATCGGTCAATTCCGGAGCCGGAATGATATAGCTGTCAAGGCGCGTTTCTTCCCAGAACGGGGAGCAGGTGTAGTCGGTGATAAGTCCGACGGCGGGTACATTATAGTGATATTTTTGTCGGATATATGTAAGAACCTGTGCACTGAAAATATGAGGACAGACGATGATATCCGGTGCCATTTCCGTAAGCTTTTGGTATAGTTCTTTTCCGTAATGCGCATTCAGGTAATAAATGGGTGAATGGTGTTTGGAGGAACTGACAGCGGCGCCGATATCGTAAGCTGTCTTGAAAAGCCACGGCGCATGCGTGGTTACATGGGTGTAAACAGAAGAAACCCGTTGAGAGGTTTCTTTTTTATGGCTTTTCAGTACATCTGAAATTATGGTTTCGCAGCCCTGTGTGTCAAGATAGCCCTTTATGGCCCGGGATGCACTGTTGTGTCCCTGACCGGTGTTGGTTGGCAGAATAACGGCCTTCATCCTATCACATCCGAACTATTTATAAAATCAGGGAGAACGATACTGGTATTGCCGGTAAAGATATAAAATTTATTATACTAAGATCCAATTAAAAAGCTTGTATTCAGGATTAATATTACACTTATTGTACCATTATTTGTATATATGTCAATATTTGGGCGAAAGACGCAGCAGGCAGCGTGTCTGTGAAAATTACTGCTCCTTCATCCTTGACATATAAATATGAAAGGATGAAGGATAACATACAGATGTGCAAAAGTTATTTTATGAATGGGTGCCGAAGTTCATCTGCTCATAATGCCGGGGCAAAAAGGATTTCACACATAGAATGAATATTTATCGCAATGCAATAAGTATGTATTGACATATTCGCGCGAATTTGCTACAGTCGTATAAAGGGGAGGCGAATGTGATGAATGAAAAATTTATAAACTCTAAAGTTTATCATGCCCTGCGCGCTTTATTAAATCTTTTCTTTTGGGTCACCGCGGTTATATTCTTGTTCTATTTTTGTTGGCTTATTGTTTCCAGTTTTGTGGATAAAACATCACCCTACTTTTCCATCGGACCGAACTTGGATGGCTTTATTCTGACTGAAGCTATGTCTATGAAATCCGGGACAACCGGAATATTTTATTTTTTTACCGCATTGCTAGATGTGGCAGCTTTTTTTATATGCTTTTCCATGCTCCGCAATATTGTGAATTCGCTTTGCGATGCGACACCGTTCACGCAAAAAAATGTAAACCGGATCCGTATAATGGGGTGGACGTTGCTTGCATGGGTATACTTGAATGACGGCATGAATTATTTATATGCGCAGCAAATTTTTGATTCCTATCATCAAAATGGAACGCAGTGTATGATTCAGCCCCATTTTAATTGGCTGCCAAATGGTATATTCCTTGCTCTTTGTGTTGTGGTACTTGCTGAAGTCTTTCGCTATGGATGTACACTGCAGAATGAGCATGATACGACCGTCTAGTACAAATTCTAACGATACTCAATTCATATAGTCCGTTCACTTTAGAAAACATCCAGGAAACAAGCGCAAAATCTTTGATATATGAATTTTACGCTTGAAGATTGGTTCTGTTTTCAAATTAACTGACTATGTAAGGGAGAAAGCACCATGCCGATTATTATACGATTAGACCGAGTAATGGCCGACCGCAAAGTGTCGCTCAACGAGCTTTCAGAGAGAGTCGGTATTACAATCGCGAATCTATCCAATCTCAAGAATGCAAAGGTCAGCGCGGTGAAGCTTGGCACAATGGAAGCCATCTGTAAGGCGTTGGACTGCCAGCCGGGAGATCTGTTTGAGTACAAACCGGATGCTATAGCATTTCAACAAGTATGACACAGTCTGTATTTCCAATCCGCATAATATAATAGGTAGGGTGACTATTTCATCTTGGAAAGAAGGGCGCTTATGTCATGGAAAATTGCTGTCGGAATACTCGCACTTTTTTATGTGGCTTTTTTGCTGCCGAGGTATATCATCAAGGAAAAACGCAATGGAATTGAGCACGCGGTTGCTCCTAAATTGGCTCTTTCCGCCGTTTTTTGTCTGGTCGGACTCCTTGGGGTGCTTGCACAGTCCGGTTCCGTTTTTTCTTTGCTGATTTTCGGCGGACTTCTTTTTTCCTTGTTGGGTGATTACTATCTTGTTTTTGTAGAAAGTGACTGCAGGAAATTTATCGTCGGCGTGCTGAGTTTCAGTGTAGCGCAAATTCTTTATATAGCGGCTATGATTCTGAAAAAGGGCTTAAGCCAATGGGAGTTTCTTGCTGCTGCCGTTATTCTGGCGGTGTTCCTTGCTTTTCAGGTAAAATGTAAGCCGGATATGGAAAAGGCGGCTATTCCGCTGACGGTATATGCGCTTTTGGTCATATTCATGGCTTCCAAAGCAACGGTGATGCTTGCGTTTCCGGCTTTCCAAATGACAGCTCAGATTCTCTTTTCAGCGGGTGCGCTCTTATTCCTAATTTCAGATTCCTTTCTGGGATTATGGCGGTATACCGCACATAAGCACATCTTCCGCAATGTCGTCAGCATCTGTTATTTTACCGGGCAGCTTATGATCGCTTCCTCCCTTTTGTTTGAATAGAGGATGCCGACCATTCCGCAATGCACCCAGCAGTTCACATTTGCAATATCAATTCATCAAAGATAGAAATACAGGATTTGGGAGGAAACAGCATGACAAAATTATCGAAACGAATATGGGTGTCCTTTCTGCTGATCGGATTGGTGGGGCAGTTTGCATGGACAATTGAAAACATGTACTTTAACGTGTTCCTTTACAACACCATCTCTACCGACCCGAACAGCATTGCCACCATGGTTGCCGCAAGCGCTGTTGCGGCGACCTTGACGACTTTGCTCATGGGGGCGCTGTCCGACAAGCTCGGCAAACGCAAGGTGTTTATTTGCGGCGGCTATTTTATTTGGGGCTTTACCACAGTGGCATTCGGGTTCATTACGGTAAAGAATGTTGCGGCTTGGTTCCCTGCCGCAAACGCGGTTGCCACGGCTGCCGCGATTGTGGTGGTTATGGACTGTGTCATGACCTTTTTCGGTTCCACCGCGAACGACGCAGCTTTTAACGCTTACATAACCGATACCACAAATAAAGACAACCGCGGAAGGGTGGAATCTGTACTTGCGGTTCTGCCGCTTGTTTCCATGCTGATTATTTTCGGCGGCTTTGATGCCATGACGCAAAAAGGGCAATGGCAGCAGTTCTTCGCTATTTTTGGAATACTGGTAACGGCTACCGGTATCATTTCTGTGTTTTTATTGAAAGACCATACCGTGGTGAAAAAAGACGAACCGTATTTTAAAAACCTGATTTACGGTTTCCGCCCGTCCGTAGTGAAGAAGAATCCGCTTCTGTATCTCGCTTTGCTCGCGTTCGGCCTTTTCTCCGTGGCTGTTCAGGTATTCTTTCCATTTTTGATTATTTATTTACAGAATTATTTAAAAATCAGCGGCTATGCATTGGTGCTGGCCATCGTATTGATTACGGCGTCTATTGTCAGCGTAATCGGTGGTAATTTTATCGACAAGGTTGGCAAGCTGAAATTCGTGCTGCCTGCGGCGGCGGTTATGTTTATTGGATTGATTGCCATGTTTTTTGCCCGTTCGCCCGTAGCGGTCATTCTTGCAGGTGCGGTTATGATGTCCGGATATATGCTGGTTACCGCAACTCTTTCCGCCACCATCCGGGATTATACCCCGCTTGATAAGGCAGGACATTTTCAGGGAATTCGCATGATTTTCGCGGTTTTACTGCCCATGATGATTGGGCCTTATATTGGCGCGGCGGTTATCAAAAACAGCAACAGCACTTACGTGGAACTGGGCGTTGTAAAAAATGTGCCGACACCGTCCATTTTTCTTGCGGCGGCAGTGGTGCTGCTGTTTGTACTGATTCCCATTTTTTTATTGAAACGGAGCGAAAAGAAAATAAAATGAAGACAGTATGGGGAGAAAACCTGAATAAAAGCAAGGTGCTTTCGGAATATCCGCGCCCGCAAATGCGGCGGGACAGTTATTTGAATTTGAACGGTATATGGGAATACGCAATCACCGAAACGGATAAAATGCCGAATGAATTTGACGGGGAAATTTTAGTTCCTTTTTCACCGGAATGTGAACTGAGCGGTGTCATGCGCTCGCTTTCACCGACGCAGATACTTTGGTATCGGCGCACCGTGCGTTTGCCGGAGCAGTTCAATGTTGGGCAGGTACTTCTGCACTTTGGAGCGGTTGACCAAACCGCGGCCGTCTTTGTGAATGGCAAAGAGGTTTGCTCCCATATGGGCGGCTATACGCCTTTCCGTGCGGATATTACCGCTTTTCTGCAAGGAGAAAACGAAATTCTGGTAAAAGTCCGCGATTTCAGCGATACGGTTCCCGACGCCCGGGGCAAGCAAAAAAGCAGGCGGGGCGGAATTTGGTACACGGCACAGAGCGGTATCTGGCAGACCGTGTGGATGGAAAGTGTGCCGAAGGAGTACATACAATCCCTGCGCATTACCCCGCTTTTTGATGAGGCAGCGGTGGAACTGACGGTCATTTCCAAGAGTGTTCAGCCCTGCTGCGCAAAGGTGGGGGAAACGGAAACTGCGTTTACCTCCAATGAGCCTGTAAAAATCCCGATGGGGGAGTTTACCCCGTGGACACCGGAATGCCCGCATTTATATGATTTGACTGTAACGATGGGTGAAGATTCCGTACAGAGTTATTTTGGCATGCGGAAGTTTTCAGTAGATACCGACAGCACGGGAGTGAAACGGCTGTTTCTAAATAACAAACCGTATTTTCACACCGGATTGCTCGATCAGGGCTATTACAGCGACGGCATGTATACCGCTCCCAGCGACGAAGCCATGATTTTCGACATTCAAACCGCCAAAGACATGGGCTTTAACATGCTGCGTAAGCATATCAAAATCGAACCCCTGCGCTGGTATTATCATTGTGACCGCTTGGGCATGCTGGTGTGGCAGGATATGATAAACGGCGGCGGCGATTATCACCCGTTTGTAATTACCTCTCCTTTGGTAACCGGCATCCATTTGAAAGACAGCCATTACAAAAGGTTCGCCCGTGAGGACGCAGGGGGGCGCAGTCGGTACTATACGGAGCTCAATGAAATGATCCGCCATCTGTACAATACCGTTTCCGTTGCCATGTGGGTTCCGTTCAATGAGGGCTGGGGACAGTTTGACGCGGAAAAAGCCGTGAAGAAAATTTTAGCGTTGGATACTACCCGCACCATTGACCACGCGAGCGGCTGGCACGACCAGAAAATCGGTGAAATTAAAAGTCTGCACGTCTATTTCCGCAAATACCGCTTTCACAAAGATAAGCTTGGGCGCGCGGTCGTTTTATCGGAATTCGGCGGTTATAATTTTCGTGTGAACGGGCATAGTTTTAATGAAAAGGATTTTGGTTACAAGCGTTTTGAAAGCGAGGAAAAACTGTTTCAGGCGTATCAAGATTTATATGTAAATGAAATTCTTCCCGCAAAAGAACAGGGACTTTGCGCAACGGTTTATACCCAGTTGACCGACGTGGAAGACGAACTGAACGGCTTAATTTCGTATGACCGAAAAGTTGTAAAACTTCCGAAAGAAAAAGTGAAAGAAATCAATGAAAAGCTGAAAGAGAACGCGAATCTCCAATAAAAATATAGTCCGTTCATTTGAAAACAGAACCAATCTCCAAGTGTAGATGTTTTCCAAAGTTAACTGACTATAATCAATAGTTCATAGAAAAAGTCGGAGCAATTTGCTGCTCCGACTTTGCTGTTTGTGTATATAACCACTAATCCGTATCAAGAGAATGAACGAAAAAGGTGTTCTGCTTTGGTGTAAAGCACTTTTGGGGAAATACACTGTTAGATAGTTAAAAAACACTATAGCGTTTGCCTCTTTTTAAATACTTGGCCTGCAAAGCAACGGCAATTCCTCCTAGGTATATCACCGGAAAGCGCGGCGTTTCAATCGTCGCCTGTCACGGTAACGATGGCTGTGCCGAATTTCGCGGTATCGTCCGTCGAAGTAGCTTTTGCCGTTTGTTTTTGTGCAAGTCTTCCGCAGAACGCAACCTTGCTGCTGATTATATTTTCTTTCGCCTGCGCATAAGAATGACAAAGAGAGAAATTGCGCTTACCATGGATACCATAACCACAGGCAGAATTGTACGGGAAGTATCTCCGGTCTGCGAGTTCTTTGCATCTGCTGCAGAATCCTGTGATTGTGGCGGCGTGGAAGCCGTGCCACCGGTACTGCCGGAATTCCCGTTGCTGTTGGTGTTCCCGGCGCTGCTGGTGTTGCTGCTGTTGTTATCATCGTTGTTGCCGGTGTTTTGGTTTTTGAGGACGATGCCGGAGGCAATGTTTCCCTTGCTGTCCAAAATGGTATTATACGTATTTTTTACGCCCGTCGTGTATCCCTTTGGCAGATAGGACTTGATGCCGTCCAGACCGTTTACCACTTTGTTGTAGTTATGCAGCTCGCTGTTCATATTGATGACGGATGCGCTGTCCATGGCTATTTTCTCCGCCCAGAAGGCATTGCTGACCGTCAGCGTGGAATTTTGCAGCGAGACGCCGCCGTTCGCCATCCACGAAAAGTAGGGGGTGGTTATCGTGGAATCCTTGACGGTGAGCACCTTATCTGAATTCACATTGCTGTTGTCGATTCCGCCGGAAAAATTTACGCCGGTAAGCGTCACGTCACCCATGTTATCGAGATTGCCCAAAAGAGTCAGCCTTCCGCCGGAAACGGTCAGCGCACCGCCGCTGCTGCCGCCGTCAAGGTCTCCGGTGTATGCCGCGCCATCCACCTTGACCGTGCTGTTGTCGGGGAGGGTGATTATGCCCGCGATCAATACGTTTTTCAGGGTCAGGGTGCTGGCGGCGGCGTCCCAGGTGTAGCCGTCGGCATCCAGTCTCTTGCTGCTGTAGTCGCCACTGGTCAGGTCTAGGTCGCCGGTAACAGTTTTCAGCGCAGTGCCGTCGTTGGTGTAGGTGTCCCCCGCGGTGGGAAATCCGTAACTGTCATACCCGGATGCAACCCCCACCATGCCGGAGCCGGTGAGGTGCAGCGCCCTGATTTGTGCCACTGTGGTGCCCTTTGGCAAGACTACAGTACCGTTGTTCACAATGGATGCGCCCGCGCCGACGGTCATTTCGTCAAGGGTCGCATTTTTTCTAAATGTTATAGGACCTTGCATCCCCAGTGTTAAAACCGCATTGGGGGCCAGTGCCAGCTTTGAGTCCGAATCCACAGTAAGACCATGGCCGTCGTTCATCGTATAGCGACCGTAAATGGTGTTGGTGGTAACGCCGCTGCCGTCCGTCGTCTGATACCAGGCATTCAGCGCCGCGCCGCCGTTTATCGTCAGCGCGTCGGAAAAATCGCTGTTGGTGACATCATGCGCGTCCAGCGAGCCGCTGCCCGAAACCGTGACGGCGCCGGAAGCTGTTATTTCATTGACAGTATTTTTCCCCTCAAGGGACAGCGTCATCGGCGTGCTTGGCAGAATAATTCTCCAGCTGGTGTCCACATTGTGCAGGGTCAGCGCGGCGGGCGTGCTGCCGGACACAGGCGTGAAGAGGCAGTAACCGCTTCCCACCGAATAAAGGGTGGCTTTGGTGGGCGGCGTGCTGATATCCAGGTCTTGGGAGATCATGTCGCCGCCGTAGGCGACGCTGACCTGTTTGCCGTCTATGGTGATGGTTGTACCCACGCTTGTGGTGCGAACAATCACTCCGCTGCCGGTATGAAGTGCGGCGGTGCCGCCAATATCGGCCGCGGAAGCGGAGGTAATGGTGATGCCCGTTGCCGCCGTAATGGTCGCGGCTCCCGAAACGGCGGGAGCGTAAGCCGCTTTGCCCTCCACCGTGACCGAGCCGTTTGTTGACGCTGCGGTCAAATCGCTGCCGGCTGCCATGCCGGTGCCGGTGTTCTGAATGAGGACGTCGCCGTCTGCGGTGACGTTCGCTGCACCGCCGATGGTTGGGCTGCTGCCTGCACCGGTAACGGTGACTCTCTGTGCCTTGCTCACCGTCAGTGCGCCGGAGACTGCCATGCCGGAACCGGTGTTTTGAATGCTGACGCCGCCGTCTGCGGTGATGTTCGCCGCGCCGCCGACGGTTGGATTGGCGCTATTGGCGGCAACGGTGACGTTCTGCGCTTTGCTCACCGTCAGCGCGCCGCCGACCACCATGCCGGGACCGATATTGTTGTTTACGGCAATATCACCACTTGCGGATAGGGTCACGGTACCGTTTGCTCCCTGCCCGCCGCCGTCCGCAAGGAGAAGCGGCGAATCAGCATTGCCGGCCAGATCCAAATCGCTGCCGGTGGAGGTAATCGAAATATTTTTGCCCTTTGTTTCCACTAATTGGCCGTTCATTCCATTGGTTAGGCTGACAGTGCTGCCCTTCAGTGTGACATTATTATCGCAAGAAATGATTGTACCGGAACTCTTTCCGTGTATTACCAGCTCGCCTGTGGTTTCCAGCGTCACATCCGTGCAGCCGGTAATGGCACTTTGGGCGGTGGAAAGAAAGCGGAGGCTTCCGGTGTAACCGGAGGTGACAAGGCTGCCGGAATTGCCGACCACGGTCGGGACGCTGCCGCTCTCCATATCCAGGTTGCCGCTGCCGGTCAGGGTCAGGGTGCTGTCTGCGATTGAGAGAGCGGGGATTGTGCCGCTATAGGTCACGCCGCCTGTCACAGCCAGAGTGGCAGCCGCCCCGTTCAGCGTGTAATACAGGTAACCGCCGCTTGCCGGCGCGCTGTCCGACGCGGTTATGGTATTCAGCAAAATAGTGTAATACTTGCCGCTTGTGAGCGCCGTGCCTCCGATGGAGACGGGCGGCATCACCGCGAATACGGGAAAAATGCCGATGCTTTCCACCATGCCAAATACCATGGCAATGGAAAGCAGCAGAGAAAGCGCTTTTCGAGTAACTTTTTTCATACTTTTATCCAATCCTTGTATTATAGAGTAGTAGTTATTAAAGCCCCTCTCCAAGGGCTGTGCTACACTGTAAAGGATGCTGTGGATTGGTTAATCACTCCTACCACCAGATGGTTTCAGAAAGGTTCCAACCACA
>JAEWYE010000034.1 GCA_023458755.1 Bacillota bacterium
CCAATTAAAAACCTATATCCATAAATACAATGCTTTTCCTATGCGCCCTCTCAAGTGGCAGTCACCTAAACAGGTGCTTCATGATTTCTTTACTCTTGGTGTAACATATCATTGACAAACCTACAAACTTATGTTCGAAAATTCCGGAATTGCATTGCTTTTATGAAAAAAATAAGATATAATTATTCATATTATATCGAATATATTCTCTAAGATTAAAATAAAGTTGGGGAGTGTCATTATGGCGTTGGATAAAAGCAAAGCACTGGATACGGCTCTTGCACAGATTGAAAAGCAGTTCGGTAAAGGCGCGGTTATGCGTCTTGGTCAAAACGAGGCTATGCACGTGGAAGCAATCCCCACCGGCTCACTTTCGCTGGATTTGGCATTGGGCATCGGCGGCTTGCCGCGCGGACGTATTATAGAGGTTTATGGGCCGGAATCCTCCGGTAAAACCACCCTTGCGCTTCACTGCATCGCGGAAGGACAAAAAAGCGGCGGTTATGCTGCTTTTATCGATGTGGAGCATGCACTTGACCCGGTTTACGCACAGGCTTTGGGCGTGGATGTGGACTCCCTGCTTGTTTCGCAGCCGGATACCGGCGAGCAGGCACTTGAAATTACGGAAGCGCTGGTGCGTTCCGGCGCGATTGACGTTATCGTTGTGGACTCGGTTGCCGCTTTGGTTCCGCGCGCGGAAATTGAGGGTGAAATGGGCGACTCACACGTTGGCTTGCAGGCAAGGCTGATGTCCCAGGCGCTCCGCAAACTGGCGGGCGCGATTTCCAAATCCAACTGCGTCGCGATTTTTATTAACCAGCTCCGCGAAAAAGTAGGAGTTATGTACGGCAGTCCGGAGGTTACGCCGGGCGGACGTGCACTGAAATTCTACGCTTCCGTACGTATTGATATCCGCAAAATCGAAACGCTGAAAAACGGTACCGAGCAAATCGGTTCCCGTACCCGTGCAAAAGTGGTAAAAAATAAAATTGCACCACCGTTCCGTGAAGCGGAATTTGATGTCATGTACGGCAAGGGTATCTCCCGTGAGGGCGAACTGCTGGATTTGGCAGTCAAACTGGAAGTTATTCAAAAAGGCGGTTCCTGGTTCTCCTACGGTGATTCCAGACTGGGTCAGGGTCGTGACAATGTAAAAGAGTTTTTGGCGAACAATCCCGACCTTGCGGCTGAAATTGAAAAAAAGGTAAAGGAAAACGTGGGCAAGCTTTATGCCAAGAGTGCAAAGGGTGCAGCTTCTGCCGCAAAGCCGGTTGAAGTTGCGGTAGAGAAGCCTGCCGTATCTACAAGGGCAAGCTCCAAGGCAGATATTGACATAACGGTGGACGACGAATAATACATATTCAGAATCAATGCCGCTTATAAAATGATGTATAATCAATTAGGAATGAAGCAATATGCAGATTACTGCAATTGAACCGCGCAGGAAGTCGCTTTCCGCACTCTTTTTAGACGGCGAGTTTGCCATGAATATCGACAGTGAAACGCTCCTGAAATCGGGTTATAAGCTGGGCGGAGAAATTACGGACGAAGAGCTGTATGAGTTGGTGCAGACCTCGGACAATCGCCGTGCGAACGAAAAGGCGTTGTATTTGCTGGAACACCGGAATCATTCCAAAAAGGAACTGATTGATAAAATCCGCCAAACCGTCGGTGAACGTGCGGCACAGGCAGCAGCCGAGCATATGCAGGAACTGGGACTTATCAACGATGCGGTTTTTGCAAAGGATTATGCGGCGGAACTGCTCGGTCGAAAAGGCTTTTCCGCTTCCCGCGCACGGCACGAACTGCTCCAAAAAGGAATCGACAAGGACTTAGCCGAAGAAATCATCGGCGAGCTTGCACCGGACCCGGTAGAAAAAATAAAAGAGATACTGGGAAGAAAGTATGCGCGCGTTCTGACCGATGAAAAAGGCCGCCGGCGCGCGGTTAACGCCCTGCAGCGACTCGGTTACCGCTATGAAGATATCCGGCGTGCACTGAGCGACAGTGACATAGAAGAAAACGGCGATGAATGGTAGCTCCGAAAGGAAAACGTTCATTGCCGCTTTGTAATATAAAATTAAGGATTGGTACATGCAATGGCATATAAAGTAGGAATGGTCAGCTTAGGCTGTGCAAAAAATCAGGTGGACGCTGAAATGCTCATGGCAACGCTGAAAAATGCAGGCTATGAATTAAGTGATGACGCAGCATTGGCAGATGTTGCGATTGTGAATACATGCGGCTTTATTGAAAGCGCAAAGCAGGAATCCATCGACGAGATTCTGGAACTGGCAAAGCTGAAGGCAGAAGGTAAAATTAAGGCAATTGTGGTTACCGGCTGCTTAGCGGAGCGTTACAAGGATGAAATTTTAAAGGAACTGCCGGAAGTGGATGCGGTCGCCGGTATCGGCGCGAATGCCGACATTGCCGATATTATTTTCAAAACGCTTCAGGGAGAACGCCCCGAAGCGTTCCCGCCAAAAACACAGCTTCCGCTGTGCGGAGAGCGTGTGCAGTCCACTCCAAGTTATTTTGCTTATATAAAAGTTGCAGAGGGCTGCGACAACTGCTGCGCTTATTGTGCGATTCCATCCATTCGCGGGCGCTACCGCAGCAGAACGATTGAAAATGTAGTGGAAGAAGCAAAGCAGCTTGCGCAGAACGGCACGAAAGAACTGATTGTTATCGCGCAGGATACCACGCGTTACGGCGAAGATCTTTACGGACATCTGGCATTGCCGGAACTGTTAAAGGAACTCTGCAAGATAGACGGTATCCGTTGGATTCGCATGCTCTATTGCTACCCGGATTACATTACCGATGAACTGCTGCAAACCATGGCACAGCAGGAGAAAATCGTAAAATATATGGACTTGCCTTTACAGCACTGCAACGGCCGCGTGTTGAAAGCGATGAACCGCAGGGGCGACCGCGAAAGTCTGACCGCGCTGATTCAAAAAATGCGGGCCATGGTTCCTGGTTTGGTGCTGCGTACCACGCTGATTACCGGATTCCCGGGTGAAACGGACGAAGAATTCACCGATTTGGCGGAATTTGTCAAGGAGATTCGCTTTGAACGCTTGGGCTGTTTTTCCTATTCGCAGGAGGAAGGAACACTTGCGGCAGCTATGCCAAACCAAATTGACGAAGAAGTAAAGAATCACCGCATGGAAATCATCATGGAAGAACAAATGCGTATCATGCAGGAAAACGGCGAGGCACAAATCGGTAAAACCGTAACGGTTCTCACCGAAGGGTTTGACCGCTATGCGGAATGCTATTTTGGCAGAACCTATGCGGACGCGCCGGATATTGACGGTAAAGTGTTTTTCACCGTCAGCGGCAAGAAACCGCGGTACGGGCAGTTCATTCAGGTGAATATTGGGGACTGCATGGATTGTGATTTGACCGGGGAAATGACGGAATGAAGGAGGCGCACCGATGAATCTGCCGAATAAATTAACGGTTGCACGTTTGATTCTGGTACCGTTTTTTGTATTTTTCCTGCTTAATTTTAAGCCCGCACATCATTATCTTTATGCGGGGCTTCTGTTTGGCGCTGCCGCCATTACCGACCACTTTGACGGAAAACTTGCACGAAAAAACAATCAAATTACGAATTTTGGTAAATTTTTGGACCCGATTGCCGATAAAGTCATGGTGATTGCGGCATTGGTGTGTTTTGTGCAGCTTGGATTGACCGATGCGTGGTTCCTCATTCTGATTGTCGCGCGCGAGTTTTTAGTGACCTCTTTGCGGTTGATTGCCGTGGACGAGGGAGTGGTGCTTGCCGCCAACAACTGGGGCAAAGCCAAAACGGTCAGTCAGATTGTCGCGATTGTAGCGATCCTAATTTTCCAGTATATTCAGGAACTGATCAGCCTGCAGATTATTCCAGCCGCGTTTGTGGCTGGATTGGGTTTCAATACCACCGCGGTGTTCACTGCCGCGGGCAATGTACTTATGGTGATCGCCACCCTGCTCACCGTCATTTCCGGTTTCGTGTACTTAAAGGATAACGCCAAACTGATTGATCCGTCCAAATAAATATTTGCATATAAGCAGCAGACCGTATTTTTGCGGCCTGCTGTTTTTTGCAATAAAATCCTTGTAAGGATAGCGTATTCGGAATATAATATAGAAAAATATACCATTTCGGGGGCGGCACATATGGAGAAAGCAGGCAGATTTCTTGCGGTTCTTTTAGCATGTCTAGTAACAGCCGCCGGTTTTTTGGATATGGCGGTACGGGCGGCGGATGCAAACAGCGATTTTGTCATTGTAAATGGAATACTGATGAAATATTACGGTTCTGACAATTCCGTAACCATTCCGAATGGTGTAACTGGAATTGGCGAGAGTGCTTTTGAGGGTTATAGAGGATTGACGGAGGTAACACTTCCAAGAAGTGTTACGAGTATCGGAAATTATTCTTTTGCACAATGTACCTCTCTGAGACATGTAGAGAATTCAGGGGAAATTTTCAGTATTGGTGACGGAGCATTTGAAGGCTGTATCAGTTTAACTGATGTAAAAGTTCTGAGCAGTGTTACGAATCTTAGCAGCAACGTATTTCGTGGCTGTATGGGATTAACGGATGTAGAAATTCCCAATGGGGTGACCAATATTGGGGAATCTGCCTTTGAGCAGTGCGCCAGTTTAACTAGCATCACAATTCCGGGCAGCGTAGTCAAAATTGCCATTTCTGCTTTTAGTGGCTGCAGTGAGCTCGAAAACATACGTGTAAAGAGTGAAAACGAAAAGTATCAAAGTATGGACGGTGTGCTGTTCGACAAAAATGGGAAAACCCTGCTGTATTACCCAATCGGTCGAACACAGACAACTTATGATATCCCGGATGGCGTAATGTTTATTCAGGACTATGCGTTTAATAAAAGTAAGTATTTATCAGATATTGTAATTCCGCGCAGCGTAAATCAGATCGGTGCTTATGCAATCAAAAATATGACGGTCAAAATTCAAGGCTATGAAAACACATCGGCGCAGCGTTATGCCAACAGCAACGGTATTGCGTTCCGTTCATTGAATCCGGTGCCAGCAATAAGCAAGACTATGCCGGATGGACCGGAAAAAACGGATGCGGACACAAGGCCGGGCTGGTTTTTAATCGCGGTTTTTGTTTGTATGGTGCTTGCATGCATCGGCGCTGCATGGTGGAAGAAAAGGAAGCAAAACAAAGAATCGGCCGAGCAGCCATTTTCGCCAGTAGATCTGTTTGAGCAGACAGAAAACAGATTGGATGCCGTACCAATGCCCCAAAAGCCTGAATTGTTGGAGATTATTTGTCTGGGATGCGGCCATTCCTGTACGTCGGATACCAAAATTTGCCCAAACTGTGGGAGAACCTTGAAAAAATAAAGGATATGTCCGATTTGCCAATTCCTTAAATTATGCTGGACTGAAATTGGAACACATGCTATACTATAAATATATTGCCTGTTGAACAAAAATTGCACTGCCGATTCACGTCGGCATATGAAAGATAGAAAATATTTGAGGAATAAATGAAAAATAACGCAGTAAAAAATAATACCGTAAAAGGTGCCGCAATCGCGCTTGCGATTGCTCTTCCGTTGCTTGCCATCGGTGTTTTTGCAAAAGTGGGCGAATCAGCCTGTACGGTGGATACGATGGGTGCCGCTTCCGAGCAGACAAGCAAGCCGGCCCAAAGCCTTTCGACGGTATCAACCGAAAAAGCGACTGTCAAACCGGATGCCGCTTCAAAAAATAATGCCAGTCTGACCATGGACAAGAATGCCCAGCCTTGCTACAGCTCTACCAAATTTCTGGTTTTGGTGGATTTAACCGCACAGCAGGTTGGAATTTATACCGGAAAAAAGAACGCATGGAAGCAGGTAAAGAGCTTTGTTTGCTCCAGCGGCGCGTTGGGCAGCCAAACGCCGACCGGAAAGTTCCGAATTCAGAACCGCGGAACCTGGTTCTATAACAAGTCCCTTGGCGAGGGAGCCAAATGGTGGGTAGGCTTTGACGGGGATTATCTGTTTCATTCCCTGCCGATGAACGAAAAGCGTGAAGTAACCTGTGAAACTCTGGGAAAGCCGCTTTCCCATGGCTGTGTGCGCCTTGCGATTGAAAACGCAAAGTGGATGTACGATAACATTCCGCAGAACAGTACGGCTTTTATTTACTCCTAATTATTTTTGATGGAAGTTATTTACAAGATTCACAGAATCGTAATATAATTCCTTTGGATTTATCCTATACTATTCTTTTGAAGTTACCTATATTATTTTGAGGTGATCAACATGAAAAATGTATTGAGTTTATTTTTTGGCAATTACAGCAAGCGTGAAGTAAAACGTATTCAGCCGATTTGTCAGGCTGTTCTAGATTTGGAAGACAAATACAAAGCCCTTTCTGACAGTGAGTTAAAGGCACAGACCCCCGCGTTAAAGGAACGTCTGGATGCCGGTGAAACACTGGATGACATTTTACCGGATGCGTTTGCGGTCTGCCGCGAAGCAAGTGCCCGTGTGCTGGGCATGCGCCATTTCCCAGTTCAGATTATCGGCGGCATCGTGCTGCATCAGGGCCGTATCAGTGAAATGAAAACCGGTGAAGGTAAAACTCTCGTTGCCACCCTTCCGGCTTATTTAAATGCGCTTTCCGGAAAAGGTGTCCACATTGTTACCGTCAACGATTACCTTGCCCGCCGCGACTCGGAGTGGATGGGAAAGGTTTACCGCTTTTTAGGCCTTACAGTCGGTCTGATTGTACACGATCTTGAAAATGATGAGCGCAAAGCAGCCTATGATGCCGATATTACATACGGCACCAACAACGAACTGGGTTTTGACTATCTTCGTGACAACATGGTCATTTACAAGGAAAACAAGGTACAGCGCGGGCACAATTACGCTATCGTGGATGAAGTGGACTCCATTTTGATTGATGAAGCGCGTACCCCTCTGATTATTTCGGGTCAGGGCGATAAGTCGACGGAGCTGTATACCGTTGCGGATAAGTTTGCGAAAACTTTAAAAATGGTGAAGGTAGCCGAACTCAACGATAAAGAAGACAATGATGAAATTTATTCCGACGCGGATTACATTGTAGATGAAAAAGCAAAAACCGCGACGCTCACACCGTCCGGTGTAAAAAAAGCGGAGGCGTTTTTCCACGTTGATAACCTGACCGACGCGGACAATATCACCATTCAGCACCATATTAATCAGGCAATTAAAGCGCGCGGCGTTATGCAGGCGGATATTGATTACGTGGTAAAAGACGGAGAAGTCATTATCGTCGATGAATTTACTGGACGTCTCATGTACGGCCGCCGCTATAATGAAGGCCTTCATCAGGCAATCGAAGCGAAGGAAGGCGTCAAGGTTGCGCACGAAAGCAAAACCCTTGCGACGATTACCTTCCAGAATTACTTCCGCCTGTACTCCAAATTATCCGGTATGACCGGTACCGCCATGACAGAAGAAGCCGAATTCCGTGAGATTTACAAACTGGATGTTGTGGAAATTCCGACCAATAAGCCGATGATCCGAAAGGATAATCCGGATGTGGTTTACAAAACCGAAAAGGCAAAGTTCAACGCAGTAATCGAAGATATCATCGAACACCACAAGTCCGGCCAGCCGGTACTGGTTGGTACAATTTCCATTGAGAAGTCGGAAGAACTCAGCGCGCTTCTGCATAAGCGCGGCGTTAAGCACGAAGTGCTGAATGCAAAGTACCACGATAAAGAAGCGGAGATTATCGCGCAGGCGGGTCATAAAAACGCGGTTACTATCGCGACCAACATGGCTGGCCGCGGTACGGATATCATGCTGGGCGGCAACGCGGAGTATATGGCAAAAACCGAAATGCGCCGCATGCAGTTCAGCGAGGAACTCATCAGTGAATCCACCGGTTATTCCGATACGGCTGATGAGGAAATCCTGAATGCGCGCAAAACCTTTAAAGAATTAAATGAGAAGTATAAAGAGCAAATCAAAGAAGAGGCGGAAGAGGTAAAAGAGGCCGGCGGTTTGTACATCATCGGCACCGAGCGCCACGAATCCCGCCGTATCGATAATCAGCTCCGCGGCCGCGCCGGCCGTCAGGGTGACCCCGGTATGAGCCGTTTTTACATTTCACTGGAAGACGACCTGATGCGTCTGTTCGGCGGCGAACGCATTCAAAACCTGATGAACCGCCTGAATGTGGAGGAAGATACTCCAATCGAAAACGGTATGCTTTCCAATACCATTGAAAGCGCGCAGCGTAAGGTGGAGGGACGCAACTTTGGTATTCGTAAAAACGTACTGCAGTTTGACGATGTTCTGAACCGCCAGCGTGAAATTATTTACGGGCAGCGTGACCAAGTGCTCAATGGTGATAACCTGAAAGAAGAAGTCGTAAAGATGGTCGAGCAGGCAATCGAGAGCAATGTCAAGCAGTTCCTGCCTGCAAATGCCCTTCATGACGACTGGAATCTGAACGGACTTCGCGACCACTATATGGGCTGGCTGATTACGCAGGACGAATTAAAGTATACGGACGAAGAACTCGAAAATCTGGAGCCGGAATTTGTAACGAACGAACTCACCACAAAGGCCAAAGAGCTTTATGAGCGCCGTGAAGAAATGTTCGGCGAGGAAATCTGCCGTGAACTGGAACGCGTTATTCTGCTGAAAAACGTGGATTCCGAGTGGATGGATCACATTGACGCCATGGACGAACTGCAAAAAGGCATCCGCCTGCGTGCTTATGGTCAGCACGATCCGGTTGTGGAATACCGCATTGAAGGCTTTGACATGTTCGACGCCATGATTGCGACGATTCGTGAAAATACCGCTCGTATGATGCTGACGGTTCAGCTTCGCACGACCGAGGAGCCAAAACGTGAGCAGGTCGCCACACCAACCGCCACCAGCTCCGACGAGTCCGATACACACGCACCGATTCGCAAGGGTAAAAAACCGGGACGCAATGATCCATGCCCGTGCGGCAGCGGCAAAAAGTATAAAAAATGCTGCGGTAAAGACGAGTGAAAAGATAATCGATGATTTGCGGGGAGTGCCATACGGCGCTCCCCATTTTTTGTGAATACTGGTATGGGGCATACTATGCAACCCTTGCAGAGCAGAAGCTTCTAAAAGCAGTGGCTGCAAGCGCAAAAAAGCACCTCGTACTGATAAAGTACGAGGTGCCTAGTTTGTTATGATTATAAGCGGAATCTTATGCTTTGCCTTCGCAGCCGAGAACGGTTGTAATCTTATGAGCAACCATATCCTTGATTGCGGTACGGGCAGGAGCAAGATATTGGCGGGGATCGAAATGAGAAGGATTCTCAGCCATATATTTACGGATGGATGCGGTCATGGCAAGACGCAGGTCGGAGTCAACGTTAATCTTGCAGACAGCCATCTTAGCCGCTTCGCGGAGCATTTCTTCCGGAATACCGATTGCGTCAGGCATATTGCCGCCGAATTGGTTCACCATTTGTACGAACTCCGGAATAACGGAGGAAGCACCGTGAAGAACAATCGGGAAGCCCGGTAATCTGTTGGAAACTTCCTGTAAAATATCCAAACGAAGCTTTGGCTTTTGGCCTGGCTTGAATTTAAAGGCACCGTGGCTTGTACCGATAGCGATTGCAAGGGAGTCAACACCGGTACGGGTTACGAAATCCTGAACTTCGTTCGGATCTGTAAACTGAGCATTGTCGTCTTCTACCTTTACATCGTCTTCTACGCCGGCAAGTTTGCCAAGCTCGGCTTCAACGGTTACGTTGTATTTGTGCGCATATTCCACAACTCTGCGTGCTTCTTCTACGTTCTCTTCATATGGCTTGGAAGAGCCGTCGAACATAACAGAGGTAAAGCCGTCGTCGATGCAGTCTTTGCAGAGTTCATAGGACGGGCCGTGATCCAAGTGCAGAGCGATCGGAATATCCGGATTTACTTTTACAGCCGCTTCCACTAACTTTACAAGGTAGGTGGAGTTTGCGTATTTGCGGGCGCCTGCGGAAACCTGCAGAATAACCGGTGCTTTCAGTTCCTGGCAAGCCTCGGTGATACCTTGGATGATTTCCATGTTGTTGACGTTGAATGCACCAACCGCATAACCGCCGGCATACGCTTTTTTGAACATTTCGGTGGTATTTACTAGTGGCATTAAAATCACACTCCTAAAATTTTTGAACGCATTCCCATGCATTACTGCTTTTCATACCTAAAAATAGTATACCACAAAACAGGAGGCTTGAACAGCAGATTGTAGAAAAATTATCATGCAGTTTGCTTTGGCTCTTCAAATAGCTGCGGATTATTGCGGCTGTAATGAAAAATGTATTGCTGCGCGATGCCTGCGTATTCACCAAAATCCGTCGGTGATTTGCCGGGAAAAAGTGCCGCCATGGCACGCTTCATCCACACATCCATAGGGAAAGCCTCCAATCGGTGCATTCCGTATAGAAGGGCGCATTCGGCAACCTTTGGGCCCACTCCGTGAATGGTCATCAGTTTTTGCCGTGCTTCGTCCATCGGCAGCGTGCGCAGAGCTTCCAAATCAATTTCTCCGCTCGCGACGTGCTGTGCCGCACTGAGAATATATTTGGCGCGAAACCCGCTGCGTAGAGGGGCAAGGTCATTTTCGCTCAGAACTGCCAGACGTTCAGCGGAGGGGAACGAATAAAACCCGTTCGATATGGAATCGCCGAAGGATTTGCAGAGCCGGCCCACAATCCCTTTGATGCGTGGAATGTTGTTATTCTGCGAGAGGATGAACGAAACGAGCGCTTCCCACGGGTTCTGCCGCAAAATGCGCATACCCGGCGCAAATTTCGCCGCCTGTGCCAGCACGGGGTTGGTACGCGAAAGAGTATTGCGAACCGTTCCGTAATTAAAATCGCAATCAAAATAAGTATGCCAAATTTGCAGAAATTCCTGTTCGCCGCAGTTTAGCAAAAGAGTTCTGCCTGTATCTTGAATATGTAAAATGTGTCCGAACGCAACGCCCGTATACGTTCCGTCCGGCTGCCTTTCCCAGCGAAAGCATTGCCCGCAGTCAAGCGTTTGCTGCAAATCAAAGTCTTTTGTAACCGGAAGCGCAATGCCGGCGTTTGTAACGGTATAATCCATCCTGGTGATACCTCAAAATCTGATCGGTGTTTAGTCGTTTTTCTTTTCTTCCGGTCTACGCGAGGTTAAAAAGCCGATTGCGCGTTCAATGGAGTCTTTCGAGCTGCCCCAGTCCGCGTCTTTGTTGCGGTAATCAAACATCCTGCAAAAATGTGTGACATCCTTTTCCACTTCACGCAGATAATTGCCGGTCAATGCACCTGTGGCGGCAGCAAACGGTGTATAGTTTTTCCTTGGCATATGCGCCGCGGCATCCATTACCAGCTGATAATGCGGCAGGCAAATGCAGGTTTGCTCCGAATAAAGCTGCCGGAATTCCGGCTCGGTCTGCCAAAGGCGGATAACCGTTTCGAGCAGGTGCTTCATGTTTTTTTCAATATTCTCACACATAAAACAGCTGTGGCTCAATGCGGCCGCGGCCTGCATGTTTTTTTTGGAGGGAGCCTGTCCTTCTTTCGGCAGAATTGTTTCCTCAATTTCTTTTAGGTGGCTTTCCAGAATCAGCGCAATCGAAAGTCTGCTTCCGCGTTCACGAATCATGCGGAAATGCGGTTCACAGAATCCAAGCCGGTTGGTTTCAATGCGCACGTCCGGTTCCATCATGGCCGCGCCGGTAATATAAGTAGCAATTCTGTCCTCCAACATGTCGCGCATGCGGCAAATCGGGCAGCCGTCTTTAGGCCCAAACACTTCACTGATTGGTATGGTGCAAATATCTTCACGCATTCTGCAAGTCCTCACTTCATGTGGAATTACTCTTGTTGATGGTTAGTAGTATTATATCATATTTCAATAAAAAAGAAATGGCAAAAGCTGTTTCTAAGAGACATTGTCTGTTCAAAAATCAGCACATACTTTAACTATCTGTAGAAAATTTGAAGAAACGAAACATTTGCGGAAGCAAACGGATAAAATTTTTGCCGAATTTTTTCAGACAGTTCCAAGCGCCGGGCGAAAACGCAGAGCAATAAGATGTTTTTGTATAGTATGTCGACAGTGAAAAAGCGGGGGTTCGTGGGACTGCCTTATTGTGCTAAATTCCTTTTATAAAAATTATCACAATTTGTCGAACATATGAGATTTATAAAATATTTTGAAAAAATTTTCAGATTAATTTTAAAATTTAGAATATTCGTAAAGGTTTCAATACTGTCTGTTTTTTGATTTGACATTCTTTGAAGGTTTACATAACTGGATATTCAACGGTGGTGTAGAAAAACCAAAATGCCTTGTATGGTAGACTTTTTAACAATTTCCACCGAGTTTTCAACATTGTTAACAAGGTTTTCCACGTAAATTATGTAAACAGGCAGTAATACAGAATGTATTACTGCCTTGCCATCCCATTCCCTGCATTTTATATAAGCAAAAAATAGGAAAAGTCTGAATAAATTTTTATGCCCAGCCTAAAATAGGAATAATAGGAAAAACGAAGAGAATAAGTTCGGCACAGACCTTGCAAGCGAAAATTTTTGCCGCACATTTCGTATCGGCGGCAGAATGGGGGAACTATGATACGCGGAGTAAGCAGACAAATCATCGAAGTGCAGGAAACCGGAAATGCCTATTATGAAAAAGCCTATTTAATCGTAAACCCGGAGTTTGCAGGAGTGGAACGCCAGCTTTTGGAACGAGAGGCGCGCAAAGTGCTAAAAAGTATGGGTGCACCTTCCGGCATGAAAAAAGCCAGACACGTTTGGCACTGGGTTTGGCGCCTGGGCGTTTCCGCATCCATTGGAGCGGGAATTATGGCCTTGTGTATTCATTTCTTTTAAATATCTCATCCATTGTAGGTTTGTCAATGATATGTTACACCAAGAGTAAAGAAATCATGAAGCACCTGTTTAGGTGACTGCCACTTTAGAGGGCGCATAGGAAAAGCATTGTATTTATGAATATAGGTTTTTAATTGA
>JAEWYE010000035.1 GCA_023458755.1 Bacillota bacterium
CCGACGATCTTTTCGCACTGATTTGGCGAGTGAAGCAAGAGCTTCTCAAAGCGGGGCTGACGAAACGAACAGTTAAGCATTATACGGCTGAAGGAATGACAGTCATTTTGCGCAGGCACATAGAGCAAGGTCTGGCACACTATTCCGAACCACTGACAACTGAGATAGTGTTGGAAATACGGAGCAAATATGAGCAAGGGCTCACCTCACGGGTTTCATACCAGAACCTGCGCAAAGCGAGTTTCCTTCTGGATGAAATGCACCGAACCGGAAACATTACTTTCTGCAAAATTCCAGATTGGGGTCAACGCGAACCGGCTCCCGAATTTGCAGCATTGCTTCGCCATTTCTGTGACAACGCCAACCGTACCGGCATACTTGCGGGAAGTACAGTCAAGACGGCCCGGAGCGCCATACGCACCTTTTTCTTCGAACTGGAAGCACGTGGCAGGAAATCCTTTGACGGCATTACTTTGGCAGAGGTCAGCGAAACCATAACTCATATGGCAACCAGGTATACCGGAGGCCTGCACTCGGCCATCTTTTCCGTCCGGATATTTCTCCTGCATTTGTATGAAAACAATTTCACGCCAGAGAACCTGAGCCTTGCGGTTCCCGAGATGGTTGCGCGCAGAACAGTATTCCGAGAGGGTTTTACCGGCGATGAAACAGCGTGCCTGCTGGATGAACCAGATTTAGAAACGACCTTCGGAAAGCGTAATTACGCGATGATGCTCTTGGCTGTCCAAACCGGCCTGCGCGCCTGTGATGTTGTAAATCTCAAACGGGAGGACATTGACTGGCGGGCCCGGGAGATTCGCATTGTTCAGCAGAAAACGAGAAAGCCGCTGAGCCTGCCTCTTGAACCTGAAAGCGGCAACGCAATTGCAGACTATCTGCTCCATGCCCGCCCAGAAAGTGATTTGCCGTATATTTTCCTGTGTCACACCGGCGCTCTGCGCCCCATTAACAACCGCAGCGCCAGCGCCCTTGTGACAAAGTACCTGCACCGCGCAAAAATTGCTTCAGATATTCCCCACCGGGGGTTCCATAGTTTCCGACGGGCGTTTGGAACCCGGTTGCTGCAAAACGAGATACCGCTTGAATTGCTTCGACAACTTTTGGGGCATTCAAAGATTGATTCGGCGAAACCGTATCTCTCCGTAGATGAGCAAGGCCTGAAAACCTGCGCTCTGGGGCTTGTGCCTTGCGAGAAGGTTGGTGATTTGGCATGACATACACGTTTGAAAGCCTTTTTGACAAGCGTCTGTGCGGGTTTGTACAGCAAAAGAATGCCGTCGGATTTCCGTATAACGAATCGTTACGACTGCTGCGCGATTTCGACCGGTTCTGCCTTGACAGGTTCCCCTCTGAAACCGCTTTGACTAAAGAGATATGCTTGGCTTGGGCTGTCCGAAAGGATACGGAGGGCAATAACACCTTTCGCAATCGCTTAATGCCGGTCAGGGAATTTGCTCGTTACCTAAACCGTTGCGGGGAACTGGCCTTTGTGCTCCATCCCAATTTCGCAAAGAAAGGTCAGCGGCACATCCCACACATTTACAGCGAGGAAGAAATCGCTGAACTATGGGATGTTTTAGACCATCTGCGGCCGCGCAAGGGCTATCCTATCCGCCATTTTGTTCTTCCAACGCTTGTCCGGCTATTGTATTGCTGTGGCCTGCGCCCCTGCGAGGCTCGAAAACTTCGGACTGCCGATGTGGATTTGGAAAAGGGACGTTTGGAGATTATGGAGAGTAAGGGCCACAAAAGCCGCATTGTGATGATGGCGGATGATGTTGTTGAAATGTGCAGGCGATATGATGAAATTGTTTCACGGCTTATGCCGGGACGTGAGCTGTTCTTTCCCAATTCCGATGGAAATCTGTACACCAAAGAGTGGCTGGAAAAGACATTTCGCATTGCTAAAGCCAAAGCAGGAATCGGAGCATCCGGTGAGCATTCCCCCAGGCTTTATGACTTCCGGCACACATTCGCGACGCACCGTCTGTACCAGTGGATGCGTGATGGCAAGGACGTAACTGCCATGCTGCCGTATCTAAGCGCGTATATGGGCCACGCGCAGTTAAGCGACACATATTACTATATCCACTTGGTTCCGGGCCTGTTTGAAAAAATGACGGGGTTCGATTATTCAGCGTCAGAACATCTTCTGCCGGAGGTGGAATGCGATGAATGATTTTTTTAATACCATCAGAAGTTTTCTGTTGGAGTATCTGCCCAACCAAAGATGCTTTAGCGAAAATACGGTTCGATCCTACCGCCAGGCGCTGAATCTATTCATTTTGTATTTGCGGACGGAACAAAGGATGTCCGTTAAGCAAATACGATTTGATGCCATGAACAGAGAAATGATTTTGAATTTTCTTGATTGGCTGGAAAATGACCGGCACTGCGGCGTCAATACCCGAAACCAACGGCTTATGGTATTGCGCTCATTTTTTAATTACGCCGGGGAGCTCGACTGCACGCAGATTGCATTAAGCGTAACCGTCCAGAATATTCCGATTAAAACTCCGCAAAGCAAGGTGGTAGAGTATCTGTCGGAAACAGCGTTGGAGGTTTTACTGAAACAGCCATATCCGACAAAACGAACCGGGTTGCGCAACCTGTTTTTTATGGTGCTGATGTATGATACAGCCGCGCGTTGCGGTGAACTTTTGGACATGAAGGTTCGTGATCTGCGCGTTAAGGTTCAGCATCCCATTGCCTATTTGCACGGCAAAGGAAACAAGACCCGCACGGTACCTTTGCTTACCGGAACAGTTCAGCATTGTGAGCGATATTTGCGTACATTCCATACCAATGAACCGGCGGACAGTGAAAAACCTTTATTCTACACCGTTATTCATGGAATACAGCAGCCTATGTCCGCAGATACGGTGGCGCTGTTTCTGAAAAAATACGGAGATTTGGCTTGCCGTGCCTGCCCGGAGGTCCCGCCACATATCCATGCGCATATGCTCAGGCATACCAGAGCAATGCACCTGTACCACCAAGGAATGCCGATGATGCTGCTTTCTGAATATCTCGGTCATGCCAGTGAGGAAACAACCAAAGTATATGCCTATGCGGATACCGAAATGAAGCGCGCGGCGATTGACAAGGCTGATATTGTTCGAGGTAACGCTCCGCCGCCCGTGCCGGTTTGGATTAATGATGATGAAATGATCCTCAAATTATCTGGATTACTTTGAGTGCGCTACTATCTTCCTATCTTCAACACCCTTATGCACCCAGAGCCATTCTCTTGCGTGGTGTACTCAT
>JAEWYE010000036.1 GCA_023458755.1 Bacillota bacterium
TGTAAGCAGTCAAGTAAAACCAGCAGATTTTCGCCACAAACCATACAACTTTTTACGTGTTAGAAATCGGTGATAGATTTGCGGTGTTCCAGGCGATAACTTTTGCCTGTCATGTTGATAATTTCACAGTGGTGAATAAGTCGGTCGAGAATGGCAGTAGTGATGGTAGCATCACCCAGAAAGTCTGCCCATTCATCAAACCCCTTGTTTGATGTCAGAATCATCGATGTTTTTTCGGATTGTGCAGATACAAAACTGAAAAACAAATTTGCTTCGGTGTTGGTTAATGGCAAAAATCCAACTTCATCTACGATGATCAACGCAGCACTGTTCAATATTTTTAAGCGTCGCCTGCTCTGAACAGAGATAGTTTCCGTTTTCAGTAATTTGATTAATTCGTCCAAGGTAGTAAACGTCACTGCATAGCCTAAATCCAGTGCTTTTACCCCTAAGGCAATGGCTAAATGGGTTTTCCCAATGCCGGGAGGCCCAAGAAAGCAAACATTGTATGCCTGTTCTACCCAGGTCATGTCGCACAACCGCAGTAGTTGTGGCTTGGATATGCTGGTCTGAAAGCCAAAGTCAAACTGCTCTATGGTTTTGACAGATGGAAGATTGGCTCGTTTGCGTCGCATCAGAATCTGCTTTTCTGTTCGTTGATTCAGCTGATACTGCAAAAACGATTCCACACACTCTAAGGGTGTGGGTGAAGTGTTTTCAGCAAACAAGTCATCAAAATCGACAGGCACCAATCGTAATGTTTTTAGCAAAGTTTCAATATGTAGCTGACGCTCATTCATTGTAGACCGCCTGCCTTCGCATACTCATCCAAGGAACGTTTCTGGGTGGTTACGTGGTATTTCTTGTTGCTGACCGGAAGTACATTTTCAGGTGGGTCAACATCCGGATGCGCTTGATTTGTAAGAAAATCTCTCACATAGTTGGCACTGTACAGGCGGTTCTTCCCGCAAAAATCAATAGCTTCTAACACGGAAATCTTACCAAATTGCTCAAAGAGCTGCTGCAGTATTTGAAACTGGTCACGGCTGTACCGCCTTTTTTGAATGCGTATTTCCTGTAAAAAAGCTGTGGCCTGCATATCCAGCAGTTCATTCAATTTCTGCTGCCAAGCATCAATGCTGCTCTCACGGTCTCTGCCATGATTGGTACTTTTAATCAGCAATCCACGTCCGGGCGAGATGGTATGTTCACAAATGACCGCATCTCCAAATGCATCGGAAATAATTAGTTTTCCATCTTGAACAGCAATACGAACTTCCTTTTCTTTGTTGAATGTGCCTAATGGTACCGAGTAGCGGTTGCTGTCATAAACGATGGTATTGTCTTTTCGCACAGTACGGTATACATCGGTGTTTTCATAGATGGGTATTGCCGGTAAAGCGCGCAGCATATCCCGTTCCTCTTCGAAAACCTCAGCAGGCACACGCTTTGTGGTGCCATGCACCTTGGCATTACCTGTCCGGTCAAGCCAATCAAGGAAAGAACCGTTGAGTATATCCTCATCCACAAACAATCGATTCGCTAAAAAATTGTATTTGATGTATTTCACTACATTCTCAATTTTTCCTTTGCTTTCCGGATCTGCTTTTCGACAAAGGTAGATTTTGAAATCATACTCCTGACGAAATTTCTCAAATTCATAAGTGTGGATGATGTCTCCGGCGTTTTCACTTACGCATACAATGCTGTCCTGGTCAAAAACCAGTTCATATGGCATTCCGCCTATGTAGGAAAAGCAGCCATGGCAGGCATTGACCAAGTCGGTTGTGGTAAAAGGACGTGCCTGCAATACGCCCCATTTGAAGCGAGAATGGGATAACACAAAAGCTGCCACATACACTTTGGTTTTGCCGCCATCGATATTTCGCAGTGCCAATTCACCGAAATCTACTTGAATTTGCTGTCCCATGGGCAGTTCTTCCACTGCTTCGTAATCTCGGGGACGATTACTTTTCAGCAGGTGATATTGTTCTCGCAATTCTTTTACATAACGGCTGACCGTGCGCTCCTTAAATCCCTGATGATATTGCTCCTGCAGCCAATCCTGTATTTGTGCAGCCGTAATCGACGGGAATTGCCGTATCCAGCCGATGATGACGCTCTGATATTCGTCAATTGCCTGCTTGCGCTGAACTGAATACAAGCGTGCATCGAATTCTTCTGCTGTCATATTCCAGTAGCGAGTGACTGTTTCACGATTGATTCCCAGTTGCTTGGCACATCTTGATTTTGAAAATCCCAGCTCTTTTAACTGCATAATTTGATGATACATCTTAAACCCCTTCATTTCGTCAGCCTTCCTATGCTTGATACTTTCATTGTATCAGTTGGCTGACCTCTTTTGTGATTTAAGTTGTATGGTCGTTGGCGAAAACCTGTATGGTTTGTGGCGAAACCTTGTATGTTTTCATTGGCGGAAATCGGTATGCTTTATTTTACCATTTACAATATGGTCTTGATACAAACGAGCGCTCTTCATTCTATCTGAAAACTCATCTAAACTATTTAAACTTTTTCGCCTATTTTCAAGGTTTAAAAAAAATTGATTGCACGATGCTTCATACTTTTTTTTAAATTCATAAGCTGTTTCAAGCTTTTTCTTCAACTCTCGAATTTCATCATTTAAGTCATCAATTTTATTTTCATAATACCGAATACTGCTTCTGAGTTCTTCACGCTGTGCAACTATCTCCATTGAATTTGTTATCCTTTCATTTTTGAGTTTTTACTTGGATACTATCAATTTATTCTTTTATTTTGATAGATAAAGTCACTAAAGATATAATACCGATTAATGCTATAGTATTAATATTCATATTATACCAATTTATGGAATAGTTCAAGGTATATATTACTTTTTCAAAAGAAGCAGCTCGCAAGCTGCGAAAACGGCAGAAAGCAGTTTTCCGCAATACAGCAGCCCGAACAGTCCACGTAAAACCGTCGTTTTGTAGTGGCTTGAGAGCTGTTGCGTTACTTGTGCCAAACAGACATTTTAAATAAAATTGACGACACAAAAAGAGCCACGAAACATTTTAGTTTCGTGGCTCAACTGGTGCGGATAACAGGACTTGAACCTGCACGAGGGTTACTCACCAGAACCTAAATCTGGCGTGTCTGCCAATTCCACCATATCCGCATATTTACATGCTCATTTGAGAAATCAAGTGAGCATGTATGCTATTATATAAGATTATTGCCATAATTGCAAGGGGTATCCACTTGTTTTACGCAGTCAGCTATGAATGAAACTGAAAATGAAAGCACACTAATAAAAAATCATGTCACCTATTTCTACACCTTCCCCATTGCTTCCCTTATAACAGTTCCTTCTACAAACCGCTTTTTAATCAAGAGCCAGCTATAGTGAAAATCCTATATGAGAGAATACTAAATTCAAATGACTAATCACAGGTGCCGTTTTCAAAAGATGACTTGCCGTTCATCAAAACCCGAAGCATTAGCTTGGCCAGTTCTTCGGCAGATTTCTCCATTCCGTCTTTCAGCCATTGTTTAATCATTCCGATAAATCCGCTTGCAAAAAACAGGAATACATACTGCGCATCTTCCGTACTTAAAGATTCGCTTACCGCGGTTGGCAGCAACTGCTGCTGACCAAACACATGAATAATTTCCTGCTGAAACTCGATATCCCCATTCGAATTCAGCAGCATGTCGCACAAGTCTGAATTTTTCTTAACATATTCCAGAATCTTGACAAGCACTTCCGGCTGCATGTTTGCTCCGCCGCGAAGATTATAGCTGCTCAAATACGCATTTACATCGTCAATCAGGTCATTTTCAATCTGGTGGAGCAAATCGTATTGATCCGAGTAATGCGCGTAAAAGGTTGCGCGGTTCACATCCGCGCCTTCGCAGATTTCTTTTATGGAGATCTTTGAAATGGACTTTTCCTTTAAAAGCCGGATAAAGCTTTCCTTTATGACCATGATAGTATATTTGACCCGTCTGTCCGTTTTTTCCTCTTTCATTCTACCCACTCCTACAAACTTTTGACATTTATTCAACAGATTCCGCAAATCCGTTGCCCAACAAACAGATTTTAAATATCTGTTTGTTGTATTTATTACATAATGTTATTATACTATACTAAAGATAAATAATCAACATTATGTCTAATAATTATCGGAGGATTCTGCATGGCATTTATCGACTTTAAAGATGTAAAAAAGGAGTATACAATTGGAGATGTAAAAATCACGGCTGTTAAAGGTTGTTCCTTCTCTGTAGAAAAAGGGGAGCTGGTTGTCATACTCGGCTCATCCGGTGCGGGCAAAACAACCGTTTTGAATCTGCTGGGCGGCATGGATACCCCCAGCGGAGGCAGTATCACCGTAGACGGCAGTGAAATTCATAAATACGGCAAAAGGCAGCTGGTAAATTACAGGCGCAACGATATCGGCTTCGTTTTTCAGTTTTACAATCTTGTAGGAAATTTGACCGCATTGGAAAACGTGGAGCTGGCCTGCCAGATTTGCCGCAGCCCACTCGACCCGAAAAATGTATTGGAACAAGTAGATTTAGCGGAGCGGGTTTCCAATTTTCCGGCTCAGCTATCAGGAGGGGAACAGCAGCGTGTCGCTATCGCCAGAGCGGTTGCGAAAAATCCAAAACTGCTTTTATGCGACGAACCTACCGGTGCGCTTGACAGCGTAACCGGTCAGCGGATTATCGAACTTTTGCAGACCACCTGCCGGAAAATGGGCACCACAACGATTTTAATCACGCATAACGCGGCAATTGCGGATGTTGCGGATAAAGTCATCCACATCAAAAACGGAACCGTTAGCGACATTGTCCGCAACGAGCACCCGAAACGAGCCGACGAGATTGTGTGGTGACCGGTATGCTGTTTAAAAACTCTTTGATGAAAATAAAAAAATCCTTCGGTCGGTTTATCTCTTTGTTTATTATTGTTATGGTCGGTGTCGGTTTCTTTGCGGGGATTCGTGAAAGTGCACCGGACATTGAGGCAACCCTTGATCAGTACAACAGCGCAAATAAAGTGATGGACTTTCAAATCGTGAGTACTTTAGGGCTCACGGATGCCGATGTGAACGCGCTCAAAACGGTAAACCATATAAAATCCGTGCAGCCCGGCTATTCTTTGGATGTTCTGGTTCAGGGCAAGGCTGTACGGATTCATGCAATTGACACATCGGTCAACACGATCCGCCTGATGGCGGGGCGTATGCCGACGGCCGATAACGAATGTGTCGCGGACAGCAGAACTTATAAAATCGGAGATACCGTCCATATAGAAAGCGATGTAAGCGACAAGCTCAAGAACAAGCAATTCCGTGTTGTCGGCACCGCAGAGTCTCCCTTGTATTTATCAAAGGATTACGGGACAACTACAGTCGGAGACGGAAAATTGTCCTCGTTTCTTTTCATTGGTAAAACCAATTTTACGATGGATGCCTATACCCAAATCGCCGTCACCTGTGACGGAACAGATGGTGTCGGAGCGTTTTCCGAGCAATACAGCGGCATTACGGCACAGGTGAATAACGAGCTGCTCAAGATGAAATCCGGCAGGGAAACCGCTCGTTATCAGGAAATTTACCAAAAGGCATTCAATGAAATCGACAAGAACGAGAAAAAGCTGAAAGATGAAAAGACAAAAGCGGAAAAAGAACTTTCCGATGCAAAAGCAAAGCTGGATGACAGTTCCCTCAAGCTAAGCAGTGCAAAAAAACAGCTTGCAAAGAATGAGGCGGATTTGCAGCAGCAAACAAAATCCCAAAACGCGTCATTTCAGACTGCAAAGGAAAAAACAGCGGACGGCTGGAAGCAAATTGATTCCGCCCTGCAAAGCAACGGGCTTACCCGGGAAGATGTGAATGCCAAAGTCAGCGCGCTGAACTCCGGCATCCAAGCCATGAAAGCGCAGCAAAACGCACTTCCTTCCAACAGTCCCGAATACAGCCAGCTTGGTGCGCAAATCGGTCAATATACCGCTACGTATCAAGGTCTGGTGAAGCTTCAAACCTCCATTCAGGCACTGACAGCACAGGAAACCCAACTGAATACGGGGATTTCTGTCTTTCAAGCTCAAATTGCGAAAGCCGAACAGAAAATTGCAGACGGAAAAGCTGAACTCGCGAAGAATGGAAAAAAATTAGCAGACGGTTATACCGAATACAACAAAAACGCAGATGAGTTTCATACCAAGATGGCGGACGCACAGGCAAAAATCGATGACGCAAAGAAAAAACTCTCTGATATCGAAAAGGCGAAGTGGACCATTTTGGATCGAAAGACGATTGTTGCGGGTTATCATGACCTGAAATCCGGCGCGGATACCATCCGCTCAATTGCCGCGGTATTTCCTCTGTTCTTCATCCTGATTGTAATTCTGATGACCTCGAATACTATGGCACGCATGATAGCGGAAGAACGCAGTGAACTGGGCACTTTGACTTCTTTGGGATATAACAATGCTCAAATTACCGTTACGTATTTGTTGTATGTTTTGTCGGCCACGGTTTTTGGGGCGGTCACCGGTTACTTTATCGGATGCACGATTATTCCCAAAATCATATTTGCCTGTTTCCCATACGTTTTTCCCCCGCTGCTTATTCACTATGATTTTGCGGCCTTTTTCCTAATTTTAGCGGTTGCGGTTCTTCTGATGACTGCCGTAACGGTAACCTTCTGTATGAGCGAGCTAAAACAGCACCCGGCAACGCTGATGCGTCCGGTTCCGCCGAAAAACGGGCAGACCATCGTGTTGGAAACAATCGGGTTTATCTGGAATCATCTCTCCTTCACATGGAAAGTCACCATGCGGAATATATTCCGTTTTAAGCAGAGAGTTTTCATGACTATTATCGGTGTCGCAGGCTGTACGGCTCTGCTGCTCACCGGATTCGGTGTAAAAGACAGTATAAACGGAGTCGCGCAAAAACAGTACGGCGAAATTTTACGGTATCAGGACTTAATGGTTTTGAAAAATGATACCAAAGAAATCAGCGGCAATTTAAAAAGCCTGTTCGAAAAGGAAAAAATTCAAAATCCGGTTTTGATCAGTCAAAATGCCTTCACCTGTGAATCCGGCGGAAAATCGCTCGATAGTTATTTGATTGTCCCCGAAAGCGAAACGAATTTCTACCAGTATTTTCACCTGGCAGATGCGGCAAATGGAACGGACTTAAAGTTAAACGATAACGGCGTCATTATTTCCCAGAAAATCTCGGAAGCGTACAACGTAGGAAAAGGCGGTAAACTCACCGTAAAAGACGGGGATCATAACGCCTATACACTTACGGTTTCGGGCGTTGCGGAAAACTATATTGAAAATTATATCTATATGAACAAGGCTCTGTACAGCAAAGTATTCGGAAAATCAACAGACTACAATATGGTGGTTTCAAATGACAGCGGAAACGAAAAAACGCTGGCGAAACATCTTCTGGACAGCGGACTGATTATAAGCGTAAATTTCCAAAATGATATTCTGCAGCAGGCAAACAAGCAGTACAGCAGTTTAAACAGTGTGGTTATCCTGATTGTCTGCATTGCCTCGCTATTGGCGGTAATTGTTCTTTATAACCTGACCTCCATTAATATCAGCGAGCGAAAGCGTGAAATCGCAACCCTGAAGGTTCTTGGATTTTACGACGGAGAAACGAACGAATACATTTACCGCGAGGCGGCAATTCTGACCTTAATCAGCATTGCGGTGGGGTTGGTTCTTGGAATCGGGCTCCATCACTTTGTAATGAGTCAAATTGAGCGCGAATCGATTGTGTACTTTAAAAATATTAAAGTTCTCAGTTTTGTCTGGGCGTTTTTGATCACAATGGTATTTTCCGGTATTATGCAGGTAATCACCTATTTCAAGCTGAAAAAAATCGATATGATTGAATCCCTGAAATCGGTCGAGTAGCCGTAATCCGTCGCGTACCGAAACAACTCTGGATTACTGCCTGTTTACCCGCGTCTCATTTTTATGCGAAAAAGCCAGCTTCAAAAGCACCGGTGTTACAACTGTGGTGAGTATGACGACAATAATGGTAGGAATAAAAACCTCCTGCGATATGATATGATTTTGGAGACCGATATTGGCGGTTATAATTGCCACTTCGCCCCGTGAAATCATACCGACTCCGATTTGAAGAGATTCGCTGCGGCTCATTTTGAAAAAGCGCGCCGCCATTCCACAGCCGACTACTTTACCCAATACGGCGATGAGAAACATGGCGAGTGTTATGAACAGCACTTTAGCGTCGAAGCCGCTTAACGTGGCCTCAATACCCACACTGGCGAAGAATATAGGAGACAAAAATCCTGTCGAAATCGCTTTTACATTGCGCTCCAAATATTCTTTGTGCGCAAACTGAGAAAGCAGCAGCCCGCAAAGATACGCACCGGTAATGGCAGCAATTCCAAGTTTCTCCGCAAGAAATGCGAAAAGCAAAGCTGCGGCCAGCGAAAAGACGAGCAGCGCAGGTCCTGGTTTGCTGTCCTTGGTAAAGCGGTTGATTATCTTCGGTAAAAATACGATTGCAAGAACAGCAAACAAGCAGAACAATCCGATTCCGATTAAAGTAACAGCCAAAGAAGACTTCCCATTTGTGCCGCCCGCACTTCCGGAAGTCGCCAGAAGCACCGATATCAGGATAAGACCTAAAATATCGTCTATCACCGCGGCTCCCAGAATATTAATACCCGCACGGGAATTGAGCTTGCCCAGCTCCGTTAATGTCTCCACAGTAATACTGACACTGGTCGCCGTCAAGATGACACCAATAAAGATATTCTCGGTAATATTGCTGTAAAAAAGAAATGCGCTCAGTGTGCCGAGCACAAGCGGAACCAAAATACCCATTACCGCAATCAGCAGTGCGGATTTTCCAGCCTTTTTGAACTCTTCTACATTCGTTTCCAAACCGGCTAAAAACATCAGCATAATCACGCCGAGATTTGCGAGCAGTTTTATGTCCGCGTCATACTGCACAACATTCAGTACAACCGGGCCAAGGATAACGCCGGCAATCAAAGCGCCCAGCACCTCCGGCATTTTCAGCTTTCTGCTGATGATGCCGGCCGCTTTTGTTGCAATCAAAATCAAGGCGATTGCAAGCAAAGTCTTTTCCATCGAATTCTTCCTTTCTCCAGTAAAATGAGCATCCCTATTCACAAAATAAAAAAGTGGGAAGCCCAAAACGGACTTCCCACCCAAGAAGCTATTTCTTGAAAACGGCTTTACGCCGTCCAACCGATGCTTTAAGTATAACAGATTTAAATTTTCGTGTCAAATTCAGGATGCTAAAATGCGAATACAGTAGGAAATGTATTTTATGCAGCAAAAAACGCGTAAGTCCGGTTTATGGAACTTACGCGTTCTTTATTTCATGTCAGTTTTCTTCTTTCTTTGGTTGCATTCGTTGATAATTTCCGTAATCAGGTCTTCCTTGCTTTTGGAATTCAAATGGATTGGTTTAGCGGTTTCTGAAGAATCCGAAACGGGCGGATGAAAATGATCGTCCTCCGTTAAACTGATTACATAAGAGCGAGCCGGCGTTTCGCTGACCTCAATTTTGAGCAGTTCCCATCCGTTCGCCTCTAAAACATCGTGGATTTTGTCCTTAAACACTTCGCAAATATTCTCCAAAGTCGGATTAATTTGGTCAAAAGGCGCTATTTCATTGATGAATCTGTCCTGATAAACATGAAAAATATCATCCACAATCTTTTCCACATCATTGAAGCTTATAAATTTATCGCTTAATTTTAAGGTGATAATACTGATTTCCCAAGTGTGGGGATGGATTTGTCCGAGCTTTCCGGCAATTTGAATCGCGTGCCTTGCGTTCAGATAAAACTTGAATTTATATTGCTCAAATCTCAAATTTTACTTCTCCTTTTGCAGCGTCAGCCCTTACACGCTTATTTTTGGGAACAAAAAAGCAGGAAAGCGTATACAAATCTGCCCGCAGCACCGTCGCAAACCGTTTGCTTTCTTCCGTCAGATTGCTTGTACGCCAACCGTTTGTGCCTTTAATGCTGTTTATAATTCCCGCGACGCGGAACCAGAAAATTATAAAATTGTAGAGCGGCAGCAGAAAAACCAAGTAGAGTTTGGTGCGGTAAAACTTTTGAAATTCAGGAAATCCGGAAAAATAGATATTCACATTGATATAATACAAAAACGAAGTAAAAATATACATACCGTATAAAATGAAAACCGAAGTAATTATATGGTTCGCCTGTGAACCCAAAAGAGCCAGAAAAATCAATGCAAAATACCAGATCATTCTGGGGAAAACAAAAGTGTGGTCAAACAACAGAATTCGGGTGGTAAAATTGGAAAAGAAGCCCGCAAACGATGCGGAACGCTCCAAGTGAAACATATGCGCAACTTCCAGTTCTCCGCGCTGCCAGCGCTGACGCTGCACATACAGCTTGTTCATATCCTCGATTGGATCAACCATAAAAAAGGCATTCTCACAGATATGGACCTTTTTATTCAGCAGTTTTCGCACCTGAAATGTTACATGGGTATCTTCGCTAACCGTATCCGTATTGTACAACTGCGTTTTTAAAATGGTGGATTTACGAAACGCGGAAAACGCACCGGACAGCGTGAAAATGCTGTTCAATTCCGACTCAAAATTTCTGCCCACTAAAAACGCCTGACAGTATTCCATAAATTCCAGCTTGCGGAACAGACGTTTTGCGGGTTTCTTCGTCTGATTAATCAATTGTGGGTCGGTTAAAATGCTGCCTGTCATGCAATGCATGTTTAAGTCCTGTTCGAACCGCAGAACCATGTTCCGCAGCGCATCCGGATGCAGCTTTCCGTCACTGTCAATATGTATGATGTATTTTCCTTTGCTGTTGAACAGCGCCATATTCAGCGCTTTGGATTTGCCCTGTTTGGCATTGAGCCATTGCATGGACAAGTCATAAAATCTAGCCTGTACCCTTTGATATGCACCAAAGCTGTCATCGGTACTTTTGTTATTCACCAACAAAACATCAATCAAATCGGTAGGATAATTCGAATTGTAAACAGACTCCAGACAGGCTTCCAGCGTATCGCTTGAATTATAAACCGGTATAATGAGCGATATTTCCGGCAGGCGGATAGGCTCCTTTTCTTTTTTGCGCTGCAGTCCTGTTTTCAACAAAACAAAGAAGCCAAAAACAGAAGGAAGTATTTCCATAACAAGGGGTATCACAATCCACGCAAGCCAAAAGATAATCTGGCTGGACAGAAATCTAGCGATCTCCTGCATAGCTGAACCCTCCTACCTTTTGTCGGATTATCTGGGATTTTGTAAATACGGCAAAATACAGGAAGATGGACAGAGCATAGAATACCAACCGTCCGATAATCGAATGCGCCATATAAAACGAGCTGCTCCCATAAAAATAGACCAGTGTGCAAATAAGAAAAACACGAAGAATATTGGCCGCAAAAATCCAAACAACCGCAATCAAATTGATTGCCAGTTTTTCCAGTGTTTTATATACTGAGAAGAACCAAATCATCGAGGTAAACGCCATGATTTCAATAATTCCGGAACATTCTAAATCGATATACAAGGAAATCGAGGCGGTTTTTGCGTTCGGAACAAACAATATACCCGGTGTTGCATAGGCCTCATATAAATGGGTCGCCTTACCGACTAATCCGCACACATACGCAACGAGCTGTGAAAACGGGTCAGAGACGACCGGGCGTACCCAAAGCATCATAAAAACAAACAGTCCCACACTGCCCCAGACAAATGTGAAAAACCCCAGCTTGGATTGGTATCCGACGCGAAGAAAATAGAGCCATATGACAAAACAAACAAGTGATATCGCCGTCATACAGGAATCTTCCTTTTCTTTTGATATAGGTAACATCCCGCACCGGCTACCGCCATGCAGCCAACAATTCCGACATACGGGGCGGTGTCGGTACCGGCACAAATAATGTGACGGTACATGAGATTCGGCGTGAAAAATTCCAGCATCCGAATGTTTGAGGCATCAATATTCGGGTTTTGGCGATGAAATTCCGAGAGGGGTATTTTTATTTCCAGTTCATCATTCAGACCGTTGGCATTTCGTTTGAGTATCGCTTTTGAATTCAGTGCCTCATGGGAAGACAAAGCGGTATCCTCATGCCGGACTTGGAGTGTATAAATTCCGGCACCAAAAGAATTTTTGGAAACCGCTTTGCCGCTCGGCAAACAAACCTGAAATTGAACTTGCTGTCCGTCGCAGTAAAAGATATAATTATTCCCATTAAATCCCGAATTGTAGTTGTCGGCTATGATAATATGTAAATAAACATTGTCATTATCCCGATAAAGTGCCATTTTATGACGGATGGTTGTATTGTAAGGCTTTCCGTTTTCATCGGTTATGGTAAGAGTCTCATTTTTTTGTGTAACCGGATTCCAATGGTTTGGATATATATAGGGGTTGTCCCAGTTATATTCATAGGAATACGGAAGGCCGTCCCAGTCATGAAAAGACCCGTCAATATTGATGATAGAACTGCCGTTGGATGCGGCTGAGGCGTAAATTGGGGTTATATTCACGAAAAGAGCAAAAATCATGAGTACGGTCAGGAGCTGTTTCAACTTTTTCATTCTGGTTCCTCCGGCCAGTTCTAAATTTTGCAATCTGTTATATAATGCTTACTGAATGATTAGAATTCAAGAGAAATCAAGAGATAATAAAAGAAATGAAAGAATTCATAGATAGGGAATTTGTATAGAAGCAAGAATCTTTGCAGAATATTCCCAAAACCTTGTGCCCCAGCGGAGCGAAAAGGGCGGCTTCGCCGCCCTCACTTCCTCAATTAGCGCGCGGGAGCGCGCAATAGTTAAGTAGAACGCAAAGTCCGCAATAATTGCATCAAATCCTAAAATGTTGGTTTGCTTAGCGGGCATTATATAATAATGTTTTCAGATACGCGAAAAACTCTGGTTGGGGTTTCACTGATTTCAAGCTGGAGTAAGGAAAAGCCGTGCGCCAGAGTGATGGACTTGAGATGATCATAAAATACAGTTCCTATATTTTCCACAGATGGATTAACATTTTGGAAAGATACGGTATTATTTAGGTACTTTCCTTCAAATTGCTTCATATAGTCATCGATGATTTTTTCAACATCTTCATAGCTGACAAATGCGGAATTGGAATTGGTTAAATATAAAACGATTTCAAACGTGTGAAAATGTGCCTGCTGTTCGGATAAGGATGAATCTAAATTATGAGAAGCGTGCAACTTAAAGGTATATTTGTATGCCTTATAACCCATATTTCCTCCTATTTTGACAGCTTGTTTATGTTAACATAATATCATGATAGTTTACAAATTTCGACAATAAAAAAGAATTAATCATTATGAAAATATTGCTTAAATCACGCGAAAAATTCAGCAATAGTTTCCAAAGGAGTTGACAATTTGGCTGATTCTCTTGCGCCTTCCTTCCGAAAACGCATACAAAGTTATTTTTTTGAAAAGCCAAGCTCTTTCCCGGAGCTGCTGTTTTTAATTTTTCGGTATTTGTTTTTACTGATTTTTTCCTGGATTTTTATTCATGTTTGCTTTCTGAATGCAAGCAGTATGTATATTTTCAATATGCCGATGTCGCTGGCTATTGCGGGAATTGTACTGATTCTTTTATTTTTGGCTATCCAGAAAGGCAAGGCATTCGCCCAAACCCATTCACATTTTCTGGCGTTCTTCTACCGGCATAATTCCTCGATTGCCGTCGCCGGCTTAGCGGTATTGTTCATTTTTCAGGTTGTTTTGGCACAGGCGATTTACCGACCAATCGGCTGGGACTGCGGAGCAATTGTAAGCTGTGCGGTAAAAGGCGATTTATCTTCCGAACGGTTCTACTTTTCTACTTACCCCAACAATTTGCTGATGTTCTGTATTCTGAAATATCTGCTGAAGGCTTTCTTTTACTTTGGCGGGCAAAATTACTGGCTGTTTTTATCCATTGTAAACATCCTTATGGTCGACGTTGCCATCTATTTGGTCTTTATTGTCTGCAAAAAACTGTTTGGTTTATCCTGCGGGTTTGTTTCGTATGCGCTGTTTGTTTTATTGTTCGGCCTTTCACCGTGGCTTGTCGTGCCTTACTCCGATACCTTTGCCATGCTATTTCCCCCTTTGGTTATTCTTCTGTTTATTAATTTTAAGGAGTCAAAACATCTTTCGGCAAAAGGCATTTATCTGTTTTTAATTGGTTTCATCTCCGTTTTTGCTTATTTTATTAAGCCATATACTTTGATTGCAGGTATTGCCATTGTGCTGTATTTATTCGTACACAGTATCAACAGTATGAAAAAAGTAGGAATCTTTCTCCTTACAGCGCTGATTCTGTTTTTGGGAGCCGCAAGCTCTTATTTCGCTTATAACGTTACGGTCAAGGAGCCTTATGCAAAGGTATTGGATTATTCCCAGTCTTTACCCATGTCGTACTTCTTTATGATGGGACTGAATACGACCACTTCGGGGGGGACCGGCAGAACCTTGTACGGGGCATACAACGGCAATGATAATTTGTTTGTCTACAGTCTGCCGACACCGCAGGCAAAGCAAAGTGAAACTATGCGGGTAGCCTTAGAGCGAATTCGTGCGTACACGCCAAAAGGCTATCTTCAGTTTTTGTCAAACAAAGCAAACTGGGTGTTCAGCGACGGCACCTTTTGGGTAGAAGGCGAGGGCTATGACGTGGACAAGCCGAGTGTCTCCTCAACCGCCTTCAGCAACTGGGTGCAAAGCTATTTCCGGTTTTATGGAGCCAATTACCCCGCTTTTGCAAATTTGGCACAGGGGATATGGATAATCCTGCTGTTTCTGCTTATCTGCCCCTTATTTAACAACAGTGACGATTATAAAAAATCGCTGACAAATATTTTACGAATCGCTGTTTTCGGATTTTTGCTTTATCAGTTGTTATTTGAGGCGCGTTCCCGCTATATTATTTCGGTACTGCCCATCATCCTTATTTTATCAACAAACGGCTTCTCTCATTTCCACCGGAATTTTTACAGCTATAAAGAACAGGATCTGTAGCCATTTTTAAGTAAATCGTCTAATACATGCACACGATACATTCGCCGGCATAGCCTATAAAGATAGGCAGGTGAAGCGTGTGCATTTTCTTTCCGTTTTATTGTTTGTTATTTCCGCAAATATTGACAACTGTATCGTTTGTATCGCGTATGGGACAAAAAAAATTAAAGTCGGATTTTCCAGCAATTTGCTGATTGCTTCTATTATCGCAGTTGGCACGTTTCTATCCATGGCGATCGGTCTTACCGTAGTGAAAGTAGTACCCGGATACCTGACCAATGCAATCGGAAGCACACTGCTGATTGTAATGGGTTTGTGGATAGTAAAAGATTTCTTTCTGAAACGGCCGGAAAAGGTTCCGCACGATCAAACAAAGCCGAACTTGGTAAATTGCAATCAAATTCTTGAGGAGCCTGAAAAAGCCGACAGTGACCATTCCGGTGTTATTGACTTGAAAGAATCCTTCTTTCTTGCTCTCGCTTTGACCATCAACAACTTGGGTTTGGGAATCGGTGCAAGCATAACGGGTCTCAACATATTCGCAACCGTTGCATGTACATTTATCTTTAGCTTATTATCCATTCCATTGGGGTGCTATATTGGAAGAAAGTGCGCATCCGCGCTTTTCGGAAAATACGCGCAATTGATATCCGGGCTGATTATTATACTGATGGGCATATATGAATTAGTCGTGTAACGGCATAAAAAGGCTCACGAAACACAAACCACTACAGTCGTTCATATGATGGTATATGCACAATGCTAATCTCTAAGAAAAGTTAAGATAAAAACACTCATCAAAAACCATATATCCAAAGTTTCGATTTGCCTTTTAGTTAAATTTTCGTATTAAGAAGGAGTGGAGCTATTTGTATAGAAGATGCCCTTGCCCGGATAATCGGGATGAGAACATCGTAAAAGATTATGGGCCGGAACCGTTTGTGATAAATATAAATGAGGTGGCCAAACAAAACAACACGTTCCGCACCGCGCTGTGGACGGGGACTCATTTACAGCTTACCCTAATGAGCATCAACCCCGGGGAAGATATCGGGCTGGAAATTCATCCGAATCTTGACCAGTTTTTACGTATTGAACAAGGTCAGGGAATTGTACGAATGGGAAACAGCAAGGATAACCTTTATTTCGAAAGAAGAGTTTCCGCCGACTATGCGATTATTATACCTGCCGGAACCTGGCATAACCTAATCAATACAGGCGGTGGGCCTTTAAAATTGTATTCGATTTACGCGCCGCCTCAGCATCCAAAGGGTACTGTGCACCGGACAAAAGCCGACGCAATGAATGCGGAACACAATCACTGACTATGAAAAAGCAGGGATACGTACAGCATCTGTACATATCCCCGCTTTTTGAATATTTTCTAAAGTTGATTGATAACCGTATTCCAAACTCCCGCTGTCGGGAAGTTGGAGTCAACCCCCAACGACTGACACACGGTATTTGCTATGGTGGAAAGACCCTGAATCGTACCTAAATTCACGCCTTTTTTCACCTGTTGCCCGTAAAGGAGCAGGGGCACATATTCCCGCGTATGATCTGTAGTTCGTTTATAAGCCGGATCGCACCCATGATCCGCTGTAATTATCAGCAAATCATCCTGCCGCATGTTTGCAAGAAAATCCGTTAAAAAGCGGTCAAATTCCGTGGAAGCCTCCGCGTACTGATCGATGTTGCGGCGATGACCGTACAGCATATCAAAGTCGACAAGATTGACAAAACACAATCCGTTAAACTCCCGCTTTTGCATTTGAAGAGTAATCTCCATGCCGTTTGCGTTGCTTACCGTACGGTTGGATTCCGTTATGCCCTTGCCGTTGAAAATATCGTATATCTTACCAACGCTGATAACTTCTTTTCCGTTTCTCTGAAGAACATCCAGCATTGTGGGAGATGTTGGAGAAAGCGCGTAATCGTGCCGTTGGGATGTACGCTGAAAATCTTTTGGACTGCTTCCTATAAAAGGACGGGCAATCACACGTCCAACTGCTAAATTACCTTTCAGCATGTTTCTTGCAATCTCGCAGCAGCGGTAAAGTTCCTCCAATGGCACTGCCGCCTCATTCGCGGCAATTTGAAAAACGCTGTCGGCACTGGTATAAACAATCAGTGCACCTGTTTTCAGGTGTTCCTCTCCGTAATCGGTTAAAAGCTTTGTACCGGAATACGGTAAATTACAAATGCATTTCCGTCCAGTCGCTTTTTCAAATTCCTGCATAAAATCATTGGGAAAGCCGTGCGGGAACGTCGGCATTGGCTTTGGACTTACAATACCCGCAATCTCCCAGTGACCGATAATTGTATCCTTCCCCATGCTTTGCTCCTGCAGCCGCGCAAAACTGCCGATTGGAGCGCTGCTTTTTGACTTACAAGTTACGCCGTCAATATTGAAAAGTCCCAGGCTTGTCAAATTCGGACAATCATAGCTTGCACTCCTTGCAATACTGGCCAATGTATTCACGCCATAATCCCCAAAATCAGCGGCATCGGGCGCCTCCCCAATACCATAGCTGTCCAGTACAATTAAAAAGACTCTTTGAATCAACTTTTATTTCCTTTCTATAATGAACTGGAACGCATTCCATTTGTTATTATCTTTGATTATTATACCACTTTTTCTGCGTCGATTCGTAAAGTCCTTTTTATTGTTTTTTCGCATTAATACGCAGTGCCGTAGCTCGAGTACGAGCTTGAAGACGCTCCCGCTATTCCCGCTATGATACAGATTACAACAAAAAGTCCCACTACAACAAGCCCGAAAATCAGATATGCTCTGGCATAATTCCTCTTATTTATATTCACGTTGGAGTCAAACGCCCACACAAGCAAAAGAATAAAGCCCGCCAAAGGGATTGCGCTTAAAAAAATCATAAGCAGATAGTCTCCCATGCTCATCGGACTTGTATCCCGCTGTGCATAAGGATACGGCGGATTTATGTAACCAGGCTGCGGATACAACGGGCCGGGCTGCTGGTACTGCGGCATCGGCTGCTGATAGGGCGGCGGGGCCTGTTGATAAGATGGGGATGCCTGATAGGAAGGCTGTGCGCTGTCCGCATTTGCGGTAAAGTGACCGCAGGCACTGCAAACCGTTTCCCCCTCATTCATAGGTGCTCCGCAAAAATCGCAAAATTTAGCTGACATACTCTTTCCTCCTCAAATTTCGAACCGCGGTTCGGTTGGTGTTTGCGTACATAAAGTGCCGCATGAAAGATTCATTTGGTTCCCTAGCTTCATTATAGAAAGAAGTTGCAAAAAGCGCAAGAAGAATCATGGAAATATTTTGATTTTGTATTCAAAACAAGTCCATACTGAAAAGACTATGCAGTAATTTCTTCTTTCATGACATCTAGGAAAACACGGATTTATACGAATCGCAGAAACTTTCATGGAACAGATGACTATTTGGGATAAAAATAGTATAATAAGTGTAAGTATGCTCATAGAACAAAACTTGTCTTTCTTCATTTATTAAGAGTTCTCACACATCTGTGTGTTATATTTTTTAAAGTTCAATCTGCTGTGATGTGGAAACAGCAGATTTGCAAAAGACAGCTATGACCATCGTTAAACGAACAGAATAGGAATGTAAATATGAAATTTGAAGATTTAGCGTTATCCGCCCCCATTTTGCGGGCATTGGCAAACGAACAATACGTATCCCCCACTCCCATTCAGGAGCAGGCTATTCCTCCGGTTTTGGCCGGCAGAGATCTTCTTGGCTGCGCACAGACCGGAACCGGAAAAACCGCGGCGTTTGCTGTACCGATTTTACAATTGTTAAGTACACAGGCACATGAAAAAAATACACCTCATCAAGTTCATGCTCTTGTTTTAACACCGACCCGGGAACTTGCCGTTCAAATTTACGAGAGTTTTCGTGCCTATGGGCGTTTTACCAATATGCGCAGCTGCGTTATTTTCGGTGGCGTTTCACAAAAACCGCAGGTGGAAACACTCAACCGCGGGGTCGATGTTTTGGTCGCTACCCCCGGCAGACTGAATGACTTAATCAATCAGGGTTGTGTGGATTTGAGCCGTGTACAAATTTTTGTACTCGATGAAGCCGACCGTATGCTGGACATGGGCTTTATCGCGGACGTGAAAAAGATTGCCGCAAAAGTTCCGCGCCAAAAGCAAACTCTGCTCTTTTCCGCCACCATGCCGGATGAAATCGCCGGTCTGGCGGATTCTATTTTAACCGACCCGGTCAAGATAGAAGTTACTCCGCCCGCCTCAACCGTAGACGCGATTGAACAATCACTCTACTTCGTCGATAAGGAAAACAAGCGAAAGCTGTTAATCTATCTGCTGCAAAATAAAAGCATCCGCTCGGCTTTGGTGTTTACCCGTACCAAACACGGCGCAGACCGCGTGGCGCGTGAGCTGCTCGCGGCAAAAATTAACGCGCTTGCCATTCATGGGGACAAGTCCCAAAACGCCCGTCAGCTTGCCTTAAACAGCTTTAAGCAGGGCACCGCACGCGTACTGGTGGCAACTGATATTGCCGCACGCGGAATCGATATTGACGAGCTTTCCCATGTGATTAACTTTGACCTGCCCAACATTCCCGAAACCTATGTGCACCGAATCGGGCGTACCGGCAGAGCGGGCGCAAGCGGCATCGCGATTTCATTCTGCGACGCGTCGGAAAAGCCGTATGTAAAGGATATTGAAAAACTAATCGGAAAACAAATTCCGGTTGTTTTGAAGCACCCGTATCCGCTTGCGGTTAACGTCGCGCCGCCAAAAGCGGAACAGCCGCGGCAAAGGCAAAAGATTTCTTCGGGCACAAAAACAGAGCGTCCACAAAGAAACGGGCAAGCATCCTCTCACAAATTACCCAACCCTGTCCAGCAAGACCGCAGACCGCAGGCTGAATGGAAAAACAAACCGCACGGACAGCAAAATTCCCACAAGTCCGGCCGCTCCGGCCCAAGCCAGCCGGCTCCCTCACGCTTTTCCTCGCAGAAAATCGTGACCAGAAACGATGCTTTCTCGGATGCGCCGCAGAAATCCGCACCGACCCGCAGCCCCTTACCGCAAAAAAACACGCACGCGCCAAAGCCCGTCTTTTCAGGCGGTGCACATAAATCGAAGCCCACGGATCAGTTCCTTGAAAACAAACCCCTGCCACGCAAGGGCTGATTACATCTTAACGAAGACAGTTTAAAGTAATAAAATAAAGAATGCGAGGCTCTCATGAATACCGCAAAGAATCAAAGCGCAACTAAACAGCGAAAGAACAGTGGACTGATCAAGCGTTTTGCGCCGTATTTTAAAAAATACATCTGGATTTTAGTGCTGGATTTATTTTGTGCCGCCCTTACCACCATCTGCGATATTGTATTGCCGCTGATTGTACGGTTTATTACCGACAAGGGCATGAACGATATGCAAAGCCTAACCGTGCAGGTCATTCTTTCTTTAGGCGGAATTTATCTGGTACTCCGCACCATCGACGCGGCCGCCAACTACTTCATGGCATCCATCGGACATGTAATGGGTGCGAAGATTGAAACCGACATGCGCGAAGATTTGTTTGCGCACCTGCAAAAACTTTCCTTTTCCTACTATGACAATACAAAAATCGGTCAGATTATGGCACGTATCACCAGTGATTTATTTGATGTTACCGAGTTTGCCCACCACTGTCCGGAGGAATTTTTTATCGCGGCGCTCAAAATTATCGTTTCCTTTATCATTCTGTGTAATATGAGCGTTTTGCTTACCATCATCATTTTTGCCATTCTTCCCATTATGCTGGTCTGCTCCATGTACTTCAACAAAAAAATGCGGCGTTCATTTAAAAGCTCGCGCAATCAAATCGGCGAGCTGAATGCCCAAGTAGAGGACAGCCTGCTCGGCGTAAGAGTAGTAAAATCTTTCGCAAATGAACCGATTGAAGAAGAAAAATTCAAGCAGGGCAACGACGGATTTTTGAAGATTAAAAAGGTCATGTACCACTATATGGCAGGATTCCAAACCACCACCCGGGTATTTGACGGCATCATGTATATCGTGGTCGTGGTTGCGGGCGCACTGTTTATGATTCACGGAAAAATTACCGCCGCGGATTTGATGGCCTATCTGCTCTATGTGACCACACTTTTAACCTCTATCCGCAGAATTGTGGAATTTACCGAGCAGTTCCAACGAGGCATGACCGGAATTGAACGCTTTTTGGAAGTCATGGACGCACCCGTTGAAATTTTAGACGCTCCGGACGCAATGGAACTTACTGATGTGGCGGGCGAAATTGAGTTTGACCACGTGGGATTTCAGTATTCCGACGACCACAAGGATGTACTTTCCGACATTGTTCTGCACGTGAATCAGGGCGAAAATGTTGCGTTGGTCGGGCCGTCCGGCGGCGGAAAAAGCACCCTGTGCAATTTGATTCCCCGTTTTTACGATGTGACCTCCGGCAAAATTTTGATTGACGGCAAAGATATTAAACAGCTCACCCTGCGTTCCCTACGCTCCAACATCGGCATGGTACAGCAGGAAGTCTATTTATTTTCCGGCACCGTTTATGAGAACATTGAATACGGCAAACCGGGCGCAGCAAAAGAAGAAATCATTACTGCCGCCAAACAGGCCGGCGCACATGAATTCATTACCCAACTGATGAACGGATACGACACTTATGTTGGAGAACACGGCGTGAAGCTTTCCGGCGGACAGAAGCAGAGAATCAGCATAGCACGCGTATTCCTAAAAAATCCGCCGATTTTGATTCTGGATGAAGCGACTTCGGCGCTTGACAACGAAAGCGAACACATTGTTCAGCAATCGCTTGAAAAACTTGCGAAGGGCAGAACAACCTTTACCATCGCGCACCGTCTGACCACCATCCGGAACGCTTCCGTCATTTGGGTACTTACCGAAAACGGAATAGAAGAACAGGGCAGTCACGCGGAACTTATGGCAAGGCAAGGCATTTATTACAGTTTATACAGTATGTATAACGATTCCAATACATAACTCTCAGTCATTGCAGTTGAACAGCGACTTTTCATTAAGAGAGGAAGGCCGGTATGCATAACAGTTACAAAATTTTTATTGTGGAAGACGATGTTAAAATCCGTACGGAGCTGAAAATTTTGCTTGAAAAATACGGCTATATCTGTGCGGTCACGGATGATTTTGAGCAGGTGACCGCAACGGTACTGCAGGCGAAGCCGCATTTGGTGCTGCTGGACATCAATCTGCCGCAGTTTGACGGCTACCAGATTTGCCGCGAGATACGTGCGCAGTCCGGCCTCCCGATTATTATTGTCACAAGCCGCGACAGTGAGATGGATGAGTTGATGAGCATGAATCTGGGCGCGGATGATTTCATTACAAAACCGTATCATACGCAGATTCTGCTTGCGCGTATCTCTTCCGTGCTGAAGCGCAGCTATCAAAGCGAAGCCGCTCTCACGATGGAACACAATGGTGTGGTACTTGACCTTTCAAAAAGTACGGTAAGCCACGGCTCAAATCAGGCAGATCTGACAAAAAACGAACTGCGCATCCTGCATTTACTCATGGAGAACAAGGGGAAGATTCTTTCGCGCGACGATTTAATGAATGATCTTTGGCAGTCCGACGAATTTGTGGACGACAACACACTTACCGTGAACATCAACCGGCTTCGCAAAAAGCTGGAGGGCATTGGTGTGACCGACTTTTTGCTGACACGCCGCGGGCAGGGGTATTTGGTATGAGCGTTAAAAATTATCTGCGCGGAAAGCTTCTGTTCCTTCTTTTTCTGCTGTGCGCAATGGGGTTCACTTCTATCCTTTTGCATGTGCTAAAACTGAATCGCTATACAATCGGTTTTATAGACGGAACGTATTTGCTTGCTATTTTTGCCGCCGCCGCGTTTGACTATTATAAGAAGCGGAATTTTTACAAGGCAGTTCAAATGCGTTTGGACAAACTGGATCAAAAATTTCTGCTTTCGGAAATGGTGGAACATCCCGATTTTTTCGAGGGCGATTTTCTTTGTGATGTCTTACAGGAATGCAACAAATCCATGAACGATCAGGTAGCGCAGTACCGCCATGCCATGCAGGACTATCGGGAATATATTGAAACCTGGGTTCATGAAATAAAAACGCCGATTGCTTCCGCTTCCCTCCTGTATGAAAACAACAAAAATGAAGTCACGCAAAGCATGCACGACGAACTTTTAAAAATTGACGGCTTTGTGGAGCAGGCTCTCTATTACTGCCGCAGCAACACCGTAGAAAAAGACTATGCGATTAAAAAATGCAATCTTCTCACGCTGGTAAACAGTGTGGTAAAAAAACACGCGCGCCAGCTGATTGAAAACAAGATGACCATTGAAAAGCAGGATTTGGATGCCGTCGTTTTTACGGACAGCAAATGGACAGACTTTATTCTGGGACAAATCCTCTCAAATTCCATCAAATATAAGTGCGAAAATCCCAAACTGACATTTTCCGCCGAAAAGAACAGCAACGGCGTAACGCTGTATATTACGGACAACGGCATCGGCATTCCGCAGCAGGACGCGGAACGGGTGTTTGAAAAAGGCTTTACCGGTGAGAATGGGCATTTATATACCCGGTCAACCGGCATCGGATTGTATCTGTGCAAAAAGCTATGCCAAAAACTAGGTTTGGGAATCTCCCTTGCGTCCGAGCAGAATGTCGGCACAACCGTAAAAATTACGTTCCCCATTAGCGAAATGCACAGTTTAAACCTAAACTAGCGGAACAAGGCGGTGTGTTATGAGCGGCAACCTAATAAAACTTACCATCATTCTAAATGATTTGAGCGTGATGGGCGGCAGCTTCAAAAGCAAGTATAAGCATATCATTTCCTCTGACGGCGCCATCACCTATACCGTTTATAACGCGGTCGGTCTGCCGCTGGAAAAGAAGGAGATCAAGCGAAGTCCCAAAGAAGCAGAGCATTTTTTTCGGGCATTGGTAACGGAATCAAATTTTCTAGACTGGGGCAGCCGCTACTACAGCGATGCCTGCGGCGGTTTTCGCTGGGAAATTAACGCGGAAACTGACAGCGGCGAACACTTTAACCCGCACGGGTATATTAAACTGCCGCCAAACTGGAGTAAGTTTGCGTCTCTGACAGCGGACTTTACCGGCATTCCGCTCTATGTGATGGGTTAATTGCTTTTTTCCACCGTTACGCGGACGCAAAAATTGAATCAATCGGCAAACTTGTGAGCGCGACACGCCTGCAGGCTCAGCTTGCGCCTTACAAAAGTGTAAGGGAACTGTAAGGAAAATCAATGGTACGTTTTTCTCTGTCATGATAACCTATAGTCAGTTAACTTTAGAAAACATCCAAAAATAAGCGTAAAATCTTTGATATATGGATTTTACGCTTGAAGATTGGTCTTGTTTTCAAATTAACTGACTATATACCCATCATAAAGAAGGAGCGAACATCATGCAGACAATTTTAAACGTTCAGAATATTGAAAAATACTACGGCAACCGCGGCAATGTAACCAAAGCGGTGGACGACATCAGCTTTGACGTACAGCAGGGTGAGTTTATCGGCATTATGGGTTCTTCCGGCAGCGGCAAAACCACACTGCTCAACTGCATTTCCACCATTGATACCGTAACGGCCGGGCACATCTTTATCGGCGGCAAAGATATTACCTCCCTGAATTCCAAAAAACTTTCAAAATTCCGCAGAGAGCAGCTCGGATTCATCTTTCAGGATTTCAATCTGCTCGACACACTGACTGCTTATGAAAATATTGCGCTGGCGCTCACTATTATCAAAACACCGGTAAGTGAAATCGATATCCGGATTCAGCAGGTGGCAAAAACGCTGGAAATCACGGATGTACTGAACAAGTACCCATACCAGATGTCCGGCGGACAAAAACAGCGTGTGGCCTCGGCAAGAGCCATCGTGACCAGCCCGTCGCTGATTCTGGCAGATGAACCGACCGGCGCTCTGGATTCTAAATCCGCGCGTATGCTTTTGGAAAGCTTTGAAACACTCAACCGTGACCTTGCCGCCACCATCCTTATGGTTACACACGACGCGTTCACTGCAAGCTACTGTCACCGGATTTTGTTCATCAAAGACGGAAAAATCTTTAACGAACTGGTTCGCGGCAATGATACTAGAAAAATGTTCTTCAACAAGATCATTGAGGTTGTTACGCTGCTCGGAGGTGACAATTCCAATGTTCTTTAAACTTGCACTGAAAAACGTTACCAAAAGCATTAAGGATTTTACTATTTACTTTTTGACCATGACCTTCGGCGTTTGCCTTTTCTATATTTTCAACTCAATTGACTCCCAAAAGGTTTTGCTCGACCTGAGCACCCAGCAATCTGAAAGTCTGGAACTGCTGACACAAATGATTAACTATGTTTCCGTTTTTATCGCTGTCATTTTAGGGTTCCTGATTGTTTATGCCAACCGGTTCTTAATGAAACGCCGCAAAAAAGAACTTGGCGTCTACATGACACTCGGCATGGAAAAAGGCAAAATTTCACGTATCATCATCGTGGAAACGCTTTTCATCGGCTTTTTTGCCCTCGCTGTGGGTCTTCTTGTGGGTGTGTTCGCCGCACAGGGGCTTTCGGTTGTTACCGCAAAAATGTTTGAAGTAAACATGAAAGCGTTTCAGTTTATCTTTTCCCCCAACGCGTTCTACAAAACGCTTCTTTATTTCGGTGTTATTTTTATAATCGTTATGGTGTTCAACACCATCTCCATCTCGAAAATCAAGCTCATTGATTTGCTTTCCGCGGGTAAAAAGAACGAAAACTTGAAAATCAAGAAGCTGTGGATTTCCGTTATTCTCTTCCTCGTCTCCGTTGTCTGCCTTGGCACCGCTTACTACTTGATTATCCAAAACGGAATGATGGAGGTCAATAACCAGTTTGGCGCATCCATTCTTTTGGGCTGTATTGGAACTTTGCTGTTCTTCCTTTCCCTTTCCGGTTTTCTGCTTCGCGTGGTACAGTCCAACAAACACCTGTACTTTAAAAACATGAACATGTTCATCCTTCGTCAGATTAACAGCAAAATCAATACCACCTTTGTTTCCATGTCCGTCATTTGTATTATGCTTCTGGTTACCATTGGCGCTCTTTCAACCGGCTCCGGGCTGGCTAACGCTCTGACTGATACGTTAAAGAATGCTACACCTTACGATATTTCGTTTACAACCGATTTATCGTATGTCGGGCAAGAACCGAAAAAAGTGGAAACAAGAGATATTGCCCAAAAAATGATAGCCGATAAAATTGATCTAAACAAGTATGCGAAAGAATACAAGCAGATTACGGTTTATACATCGAACCTTACGTACAAAGATGTTTATTTAAATGATTCGCTGTTTCCAAAGGGTTTTGGAAATACCGACATGATCAAAAAAACTCCGGTTGCGGTTATCTCCCTTACGGACTACAACAACGCGGTAAAGATGCAGGGTAAACCACCTTTATCGCTGAAAGAAAACGAGTTTGCCGTCAACGCGAATTTTGATCAAGTCCTTCCGCTGATCAACGATTTCCTAAAAAACAAAGCAAAAGTCACGCTAAACGGTAAAGAACTGACCTGTACGCAAACCGTACCGACACGGATTTCATTTGTAACCACCATGCAGGAGCAGGATACCGGCACACTGATAGTCCCTGACAATATGGTCGGCGGACTTACCGTTATCCAGCAAGCCTTAAATGTCAATTATAAATCCGGCGCAAACGAAGCCGAATTTTTTAAACAGCTTGACTCTGTCTATAACGACAAGGACATCAGCAGTCAAAAAATCACATGCCCTTACGCTGACCGAAGAAGCAGGGTTTATATGTTTGAACAGGGCGCAAGCTTGAAAACAATGGTTTCGTACCTTGCCATCTATATCGGTCTTGTGTTCCTGATTACCTGTGCCGCCATACTTGCATTGCAGCAGCTTTCCGAAGCGTCAGATAATGTGGAGCGTTACGGATTGCTGAAAAAGTTGGGAGCAGAAGAAAGTATGATTAACCGCTCCCTGTTTACGCAAATCGCGATTTACTTCTTCCTCCCGCTCGGGCTAGGCATTGTGCACTCCATTGTGGGTATATCGGTTGCAAACAGTGTCGTTTCTATGTTAGGCCATTTGGATATTGTCGGAAACACCCTCTTTACAGCGGCGATTATTCTGCTGATTTACGGCGGTTACTTCCTTGCGACGTACTTCGGTTGCAAAGGTATGATAAAATCAAAAAAAACAAATGAATAATAAAAGTCCTATATGCAAAGGGGTATTGACCGACAGCTGCCGGCCAATACCCCTTTATTTTACGATTGTTCGCCTATTTAATATCTCTCTTTTGGAAGGTAAAAAGCCCAATCACGGTTGGTATTACTATGTAACAGCCAGCTACAATCAAACTGCGGATAATATCGTCGTTAGTTATATTTAATTTTGCCACAAAAGAAATTGCATCACCTATCCAATATTGATCAATTAAAAAATCTTTTTCAAAAAGCGGAGAAATCAAAGTTAATATAAGTGAAACAATAATTAATGACCCTAAATTAACAGCAATGGTCCCGCCGCTGTTTCGGATTAAAAACGCAACCATTACAAACAATGAAGCGCAGCCAACAATCAACAGATTTTGTATTCCAACCAATTTCAGAATGTTTAAAATAACATCCTTATTGATTGTCCCCGTACCCCATGCAATACTGCCTGCAACAAAGGAAGACAGCATATAGATAAGCGTCATAATAACGGATAAGACACAAGTAACAATGAGTGTCGCAAAATAAAATTCACTTCTTCGAAAACCATGCGCGTTTTTAATGGCACCAGAACTGATATCCATGCAAATGAATAAAGAGATAACTATTCCAATTAAAATAGGGATTAGATTTCCGCCCATACACGCGGCTAAGCGGCCAACACCGCCTTCTTTTATAGAGGCTGAAATATTGTCAATCGTCAATTGCAGTTGAGGCTGAGTAGTAACCATTGACTTATACATACCCATTTCTGCCTGCATAATAATGATACCCAGTACAGCAAATGCCGCTCCAACCGCTACACAAACATAGAAGGATTTCATTCTCCACAACCGGTAAAATTGAGCTCTTAAAATTTTATCCATTTGCTCCGCCCCCTATCAATGCCAAAAAATATGCTTCCAAGTCCCGCCCTGTTAACGAGATAGACTCGACCATCACACCGTTTTTGGAAAGCTCGGCATTTACTTTTCCGGATTCCTCCAAAAAGTCAAACAAAGCGATGGAATTGTCGGGCTGAACTTGATAATTCTTCGTTTGTAAAACGGTTTCCAAAACATTGCACGCCTTTTGCACATCGTCTACTCGAATTATCAAATTGCTTTTGCAGCGCTCTTCCAACTCTGGCGCGGTAAACTCATCAACAATGACGCCATTATTGATAATCCCGTAGCGGGTTGCAACTTTGGAAAGCTCGCCCAGAATATGGCTGGAAATTAAAATGGTAATTCCCTTTTGCGCGTTTAGTTTTAATATTAAATCGCGGATTTCCTTAATGCCTTCCGGATCAAGTCCGTTATTTGGCTCATCCAGAATAAGAAAATCCGGGTTGCCAAGCAGTGCCAGTCCAATGCCGAGGCGCTGCTTCATGCCGAGTGAAAAGTTTTTTGCCTTTTTCTTACCCGCGTCCGCCAGCCCCACGGTTTGCAGAGTTTGCTGAACAGAGGATTTATCCCGTATGCCCAATAATCTGCGCTGTACCTCCATATTCTGCACTGCCGACATATTCGGGTATATTGCAGGGTTCTCGATTACTGTGCCGATGCGTTTGCGCTGCTGAGCTAAATCAGCGCTTTCAAACAGGCGAATTTCTCCGCTCGTAGGTGCGGCAAGCCCCGCCGCCATGCGCATTAATGTTGTTTTTCCGGCACCGTTTTTGCCGATAAATCCATAAATATCCCCGCGCTGAACATTCAAATTCACATGGTTCACAGCTATGTTATGCGAGAATACTTTGGTTAAATCTTTGGTTGCCAATACTGTCTCCATTTTACTTCCTCCTTTTCCAATATAAGCCAGATTATAATTATTATAAATCAAATATCTAAAAATAGCAACCATAAAGCTCGTTTCGAAATTATATTTTCTCCCTGATCGCAGCAATCAGGGTATCGAGTGCTTGAATGCGTCCGTACTCTTTGTTCTGCGATTCAATAATATGCCACGGTGCAAACTCTGTGGAAGTCTTTTGCAGCATTTCATCCACCGCAATTTCGTATTGCTCCCACTTTTCGCGGTTGCGCCAGTCCTCTTCCGTAATCTTCCACCGCTTTTCGGGCGTATTTTGCCTGTCCTGAAAACGGCGAAGCTGTTCGTCCCTGTCAATTTGCAGCCAGAATTTCACAATGACCGCACCCCAGCCATACAATTCCCGCTCAAATTCGTTGATCTCCCGATACGCGCGCCGCCAATCCGATTCTTTGCAAAATCCCTCGATTCGCTCTACCATTACTCTGCCGTACCAACTGCGGTCAAACATAGCAATGTGTCCATCCTTTGGAATATGGTTCCAAAATCTCCACAAATAATGATGTGCCGCCTCGGTTCTGTCAGGTGCGGCAATCGGCACCACCTCATAACCGCGCGGGTCAAGGGCCGCGGAAACGCGTTTAATTGTACCGCCCTTGCCCGCGGCATCCCATCCTTCATAAACCACAATAACAGGCACTCTTTTACGGTAAAGCTTATTGTGCAGGCGGCTTAACTCCTCCTGCTTATCTTTCAGCTCTTTTTCGTATTCTTCTCTTTGCAGGATATGATTGATGGGAATTTCCTGAAGTTTCGGCATTTTTACAAGCGGGAAGCCGGAAGAAAGAACCGTTCGGTCCGCTGCTTTTGATTTTTTGCGCTGCGGCTTTTCATTTGTATCGCCGAGCGCGGTGCGAATAGCAGAGGTTACCGTCTCATAAATTTCCAGCCGCGCCGCATGTTTGTCATGACCGGAAATTAAATTCCACGGGGCACTTGGAGTATCTGTATAAATAAGCATTTCGTCAAACGCTTTGTAATAGCGGTCGTACTGCCGGTTTTGTTTTTTGTCCTGTTCACTGACGCGCCACTGCGTATTCTTGGAACCCTCCAGTTTTGCAAAACGCTTTTTCTGCTCCTTTTGACTGATATGTAAAAAGAATTTGAGAACCAGATATCCGTTGTCCGTAAGCTGCCGTTCAAATGTATTGATGCTGTCCATCCGGTGCTGATTTTCTTTTTCGCTTAAATCTTCCTCCACACGGGCAATGGAAACATCTTGGTACCAGCTTCGGTCAAACACGGTAATCTGTCCTGCCGCCGGAATCTTGTTCCAAAACCGCCACAAAGGCGGCTCACGTTTTTCCGCTTCGTTCGGCGCTACGGTGGAAAACACTCGGAATCCGCGCGGATCAAAGCTCTTGATCAAATAGGCAATGGAACTGCCCTTCCCTGCTGCTCCCCAGCCTTCAAACAAAAGGATGATCGGCAGCTTGCTTTCTTTTACTCTCTGCTGCAAAACGCTGATTTCTTTTGCCAGATTTTCTGTTGCCCGGCTGTATTCCTCTTTGGTGACGGATTCTTCCAAATTTACTTTTTCCAGCATGTTATTACTCCTTCGCAATAAGCCTATGCTTTGTAATCTTCCGAGGTGGACAGTGCCCTCTGTTCTTAATTCACATTTGATTGCTAACTAATTTTTTCAAAACGCGAATACTTTTCCATTATTATACATCAATCTGGACAAGAATCAATTGTAAGAATTTCTTTTTCGCTTATTTCTCTAATCTGTTCTCATTAAATTCCATGATACCATATATGTTTCTAATTAACGTGTTTTGATATTGCGAATTACAAATAAATATTTCGTTCTAATATTGACTTATTTATATTTTCTTTATATAATAGAAAATAGAGCATGCAGAATTGAATCTATTCCGGCAAGAGTGACGGAATTTGCTTATATTCTGCTCTGATCTCGGGGTATTCTTCTTTTGGGATACCCCAAAATTAAAAGATTGAGGGGACAAAAATGAAAATCTGCCAAAAATGCGGCGCCCAAGTTGAAGACGGCATTGATATTTGTCCAGAGTGCGGCACACCGCTGGAACTGCAATCCACAGAACCTGCTGCGCAAGAGGATACCATGAACAGCCAGCCAACTGCGGAGGAGTATCCGCTGAACGAAGCTCCCAAGTGGACTTCCGAACAAATTCAGCAGCCAGAATCTACGCAGACAATATCGGCTGAAGGCACATCTGTTCCGCAATGGACGCTCGACCAACAGCAAACACCGGCAGTACCCGTGAAAAAATCAGGAAAAGGCAAAAAGATCATTATCATTGCCGCATGCGCCGTTCTGGTTCTTGGAATCAGCGGATTTATCGGGAAAACTTTTTTTGCGCGTGACCTCATGAAATTGTTTATGGGCCAAAATAAATATGCACAGTCATTGGAAGAGTCCACAGCCTACGCATTAACCGACAAAACCATGCAAACGCTGGATTCCGTCATGCAATCCATTCCGGTACAAAAAGACAACCAGGCGGCTGATTTTGAAGGTTCTCTTCATGTTGACCTAGACAGCAAATTCAGCAGTCAGTTAGCCCAGCAAATGGGTGGTAATGATGCCGTTTTAAAAAATCTGTTGGCTTACATAAATGCGCTGTCCTTTAAAGGAAACACCAATGTAAACAACCAAGCCATGCAATCAACCTTCCAAATTACACATCAATCCAACAAACTGTTGTCCTGCAATATGTTCATGGATAAAACCGGAAAATACTATTACCAATTGCCGGATATTTCAAAAACATATCTGACTGCCGAAAATAGCCAGAACCCGTATAACCTTGCCGTAAAATACGACTCGGCAAAACTGAATTCCAGTCTCCGCGCGCTGGCAAAGGTATATGTTGATGCTGTTCCGAATGCGAAAACATCCGTTCAGGATGGACAAAGCCTTTCGATTGAGGGTCTGACTGTCACCGCAGAGAAAATTTCGATTGCCTTTACGCCGGAACAATGCAAGCAGATTCTGACTAAAATGCTGCAAACCATCAAAAATGATGATTATCTTTACACGGTGATATCGGACAATTACAGCGCTCTTTCCAAAGGCGCTGAGAAAATGGATAAAACTCAGTACCAAAACGGATTAGATGGCGCGATCAGGGAACTGAATTCCCGTGATGATTCCTCTTCGGATGGAGTACTGACTGTATCTTCCTATGTCATGCCCGATGGCACTCAAGTGGCACACAGCTATGAGATTTCCGGCATGAAAGGCGATATTTCAAAAGGCAGCCTGAACTTTATCTTTACTCAAAAGAACGGATTAAGCCAAATTGCCCTAAATGTTTTGGGTGACGGCAAAGAGTATGTGACAGGAACCCTGCTTTACAATACTGCGAACAGCGGTACCATGCAGATTTCGGTAAAAGACCCCAGTCAAAATATGAATGTCGGTCTTAAAGTTGAATTTTCGGACATTACCAAAACAAAGTTTGCAAATAAAGATATTTCGACCGGCACCTATAAGTTCTCAATTTCCGACCCTGACAATTTTCTCGGCAAAGCCATAACGGAAAGTGCCGGAGCACAAAATGACCTGATAAAAGACATAACCAAGTCAACCTTTACTTTAAAAAGCAAAGTGGAAAACAATAAACTAACCTCAACCGTTACAGCAAATATTACCGGCATTGTAACCGTCACATTCAACAGCGCGTCCGCATCAAAAGCCAGTAGTGCGGTCACATTGCCGGCTGTGAACGAAAAGGAAGCAATCGTGATTGATTCTGCCGGATCACCGAAAGAAGGCCAGGAAAAACTTATGGTTTCCTACACAGCAGACGCGATGAAATATCTTTCAAGCCTGATGGATAAAGATACCGAGCTTGCGGCGCTGCTGAAAATGTTTGGCTTGGATAAAAACACTTTGGACACATACGCAAACGCATATTCACAAAGCTACTAACGTATTTGGGTTTTCTGTCTATAATATAGAATCCGTGCCGCTTGAAAAATCAGGCGGCACTTTTGTATTTGTTTGTAAAAACAATCACACAATGATACAATAGATAAATAACCAATCGGAATAACGAGGATTTGCAAACGTGAAAAATCAAAATCAGGAAAATATAGAATTATTATCCGAAATTTCGCAGCCATTGCTGCACTGGTATGACGCAAACGCGCGCATTCTGCCCTGGCGGGAAGAACCCACCCCCTACCGTGTGTGGGTTTCGGAAATCATGCTTCAGCAAACCCGGGTAGAAGCGGTAAAACCATATTTTGAGCGTTTTTTACGGGCACTGCCGAGTATTCCCGCGCTTGCGGCCGCACCGGAGGAACAGATTTTAAAGCTGTGGGAAGGCTTGGGCTATTACAACCGGGTGCGCAATTTGCAAAAAGCTGCGCAAATCGTTGTGGAACAATACGGCGGCAGACTTCCGGCAAACTATGAAGCCCTGCTTACTCTTCCGGGTATCGGTTCTTACACGGCGGGGGCGATCGCTTCCATTGCGTATCACATTCCTGTGCCCGCGGTGGACGGCAATGTTCTGCGTGTAGCCATGCGTATTCTGGCATGCCGTGAGGATATTACCAAGCCTGCGGTGAAAAAGTCGGTCGAACAGGCATTTGCTGAAATTATGCCCCAAAAGCGCGCGGGCGACTTTAATCAGTCCCTAATGGAGCTTGGCGCAACAGTATGCCTACCAAACGGCGTTGCGAAATGCGAGGTTTGCCCACTAAACGGACTTTGCCGTGCATATCAGCAGAATCTTGTAGCGGAATTGCCGGTAAAGTCAGAAAAACGTCCGCGTAAAATAGAGGAGCGAACTGTGTTCGTTATTACCCGCGGCAAGAAAGCCGCTCTGCGCAAGCGCGGGGAATCCGGTTTGCTCGCGGGCTTGTGGGAATTGCCGAACACAATGGGAGCGCTCAATGCCGCGCAGGCGGAGCTGCTGCTGAAAAGCTGGGGCCTTACACCTTGTGAGACAGAGCCGCTCCCAACGGCAAAGCATATCTTTTCGCACATTGAGTGGCATATGAGCGGCTGGGCGGTAAGCGTGGAAACCATGAGCCGCAAAAACGGCTTTATCTGGGCGGACAGGCACGCGTTGGCGGAAAAATATACTCTTCCCACCGCTTTTCAGGCTTACACCAAAGAGCTTGTGCGCAGAATCAAGTAAAAAAATGGCCGCTGAGATACTTCCAGCAGCCTTCCGGCCTAAATACCTCTTTTCGGTTGATATTTTACCAGCAGAAAAGTATAATAGAACCGTATTCTCATATATAATCATATAGAAATAGACATATCGGGGGATTTTTAAATGGATAGCAGAGTGAAAGCATTCTTTGATGGGATCAAGGGCAAAAAAGTGGCCTTTTGCGGCATTGGAGGCAGTAATCTGCCCCTTGTTAAAATATTTCGGGAAAAGGGCGCATTGGTAACTGCCTGCGACCGCCGCACACGCGACAAACTTGGTGAAACGGCGGATGAACTGGAACAGTCAGGTGTTACGCTGAAGCTGGGTGACAGCTACCTTTCCAATTTAGACGTGGATATCATTTTCCGCACACCGGGAATGAAATATAACATGCCGGAGCTTGTTGATGCACGCAATCGCGGTATTGCGGTCACCTCTGAAATGGAAGTTTTCTTTGAACTTTGCCCCTGCAAAATATTCGCGGTGACAGGCAGCGACGGCAAAACAACAACCACCACGATAATTTCTGAGATGCTCAAGGCGAGCGGCAAGCGGGTTCATCTGGGCGGCAACATCGGGCATCCGCTTCTGCCGGAGATTGAAAGTGTTCAGCCGGACGACGTAGCGGTCATTGAGCTTTCCAGCTTTCAGCTGATTTCCATGCGCCGCAGCCCCGACGTGGCGGTGGTAACGAACCTTTCACCGAATCATTTGGATATTCACAAGGATATGGCGGAATATATAGACGCGAAGAAAAATATTCTCGCTCATCAAAACGCGTTCGGCCGGTCGGTGCTCAATGCGGACAATGAAATTACCGCTTCGTTTGCCAGCACGGTGCGCGGGCAGACCATGTTCTTCAGCCGCAAACGCGCTTGTGAATACGGGGCATGGCTGCGGGAAGACGGCATGATTGTGATGGGTAAAGAGGAAATTCCGGTTATCAAAGTTACCGATATCAAAATACCCGGCAACCACAACGTGGAAAACTATCTTGCCGCGATTTCGGCGGTATGGGGCTTTGTTTCCGCCGATGTGATTCATCAGGTAGCAGCCACATTCGGCGGCGTGGAGCACCGCGCGGAATTCGTTCGCGAGCTTAATGGTGTACAATATTACAACGATTCCATCGGCACCAGTCCCACCAGAACCGCAAGCGGCACACTTTCTCTTTATGACCGTAAAATTATTTTGCTCGCGGGTGGGTATGATAAGAAAATACCGTTTGATTCCCTCGGCCCCGTGATTGTGGAGAAAGTAAAAACCTTGATTCTGATGGGTGCCACCGCCGATAAAATTGAGGCATCGGTAAAGGCCTCTCCCGCCTATTCCGCCGGAAACCCGAATATCATCCGTGTTTCTTCCATGGAAGAGGCTGTAAAAACCGCACGGGAACAGGCAGTGAACGGCGATATCGTTTCACTCTCCCCCGCGTGCGCCAGCTTTGACCTTTACCCCAATTTTGAAGCCAGAGGCAATCATTTTAAGGCGCTCGTAAACGCGCTTTAATCTGCGGATTTGCCGTTTGGCATATTTCAGGAGATAATAAAAATGCAGGATTTACAACAGCTTATTTTTCGGCTCTGCTCCGCGCCGGGACTCCCCGGTGACGAACACCGCGCGGCACAAGCGGCTAGTGAGGAGCTTTCCAAATACGGCCAAGTGTCCATAGACGCTATGGGCAATCTGATTGCAAAAATGGGCGACCAAAAGGCAAAAACACAGCTAATGCTGGACGCACATATGGATCAGGTTGGTTTGGTAGTAACCGGCATCACCGACCTCGGCTTTTTAAAAATCGCGAACTGCGGCGGTATGGACCGGCGTATTCTGCCGGGCAGCCCGGTGATAATTTACGGTAAAGAAATTTTGCACGGTATTGTATGCTGTCTGCCCCCGCATTTGGTAGAGGGCGGCGAAGAAAAAATTGTCCCAATTGACAAAATGTGCATTGATGCCGGTTTGAGCGCGGAAAAAGCCAAAGAACTGGTACAGCCTGGCGACCATATCATCGTAAACGGAGAACCGCGCGCGCTAATCGGCAGCCGCGTTACTGCCGCCGCACTGGATGACCGCGCGGGTGTAGCAGCTCTGATTCGCTGCGCGGAACTGCTGAAAGATGCCAAGCTAAACTGCGGTCTGACCATTCTGCTGAGTGGACGGGAAGAAACCGGCGAGCAGGGCGCAAGAACCGGTGCGTATTCGATTTACCCCACCGAAGCCATTATGGTGGATGTCAGCTTTGCCGAGCAGCCGCAGGTACCGGAACACAAATGCGGACATCTTTCCAAAGGCCCGATGATTGGCATTGCACCTTCCCTGAATACCGGTATGACAAAAAAGCTGATTGCGATTGCGAAGGAGCAGGACATTCCCTGCCAGTTTGAGGTGATGGGCGGCGAAACCGGTACCAACGCCGATCCGGTAGGAGTCACGCGTGAAGGCGTTCGCACCGCGCTGGTCTCGATTCCTCTTCGCTACATGCACACCCCGGTTGAAGTCATCGACATAAACGATGTGGAGCACACCGCAAGGCTGTTGGCGGAATATATACAGGGGGTGCAGGAATGGCGGATTTAAAGCTTTTGGAAAGCCTTTGCACGGCGCGCGGAATTTCCGGTGCGGAAGACTCCGTCCGTGATTTGATTCTGAAAGAAATCACCCCATACGTCGACACAGTTGAAATCAACCCCCTAGGCAGCATCATTGCGTTTAAAAAAGGAAAAAATCGTGCCAGAACCAAACTGATGCTCAATGCGCATATGGATGAGGTTGGCTTGATTGTGACTGCCATTACCCAAGAAGGATATCTCAAATTTGCCACAGTAGGCGGCATTGACCGCCGCGTGCTTTGCGGCAAATCTGTTACGGTTCACGATACGCTCCCCGGCGTAATCGGTGCAAAACCGATTCATCTGCTCAAAGAGGAAGAACGGGAAAAATCCGTTCCTATTGAGGAGTTATATATTGATATCGGTGCCAAAGACAAAGAGGAAGCGGAACAGTACGTTGCTCTCGGGGATATTGTCTGCTTTGATTCCATTTTTGACACGTCAAACGGCAGAATAAAAAGCCGCGCGCTGGATGACCGCGCGGGTTGCGTCATTTTAATTGATATTTTGAAAAGTGAACTGCCCTATGATATGACCTTTGTATTTGCTGTGCAGGAAGAAGTCGGCATGCGCGGCGCTCGTACCGCCGCTTATGCGGTAAACCCGCAGGCCGCCATTGTGGTGGAAAGCACCACAGCCGCCGATATTCCCGGCGTGGACGAGGAAAAACAGGTATGTCACGTAGGCGGCGGGCCTGTCCTTTCGTTTATGGACAAAGGTACCATTTATGATAAAGAATACTACAACCTGGCGTTTGATACTGCCAAGGCGGTCGGTGTACCCTGCCAGACGAAAGAAGCCGTGGCGGGCGGCAATGATTCCGGCGCGATTCATGTGACGCGCGGCGGCGTGCGGACCATTGCGGTTTCGCTTGCGTGCCGCTATCTGCACGCACCGGTGGGGTTGATTTCACAGGAGGATTTTCACTCCGCCGAAAAGCTGGTTGAAGAACTGGCAAACCGAATCGCCGGTATGGAACCATGATTCGGCTGATTACGCGCGAAAACTATGCTCGTCTGAAAACCTTTTGTGAGCTGACGGAATTGGGCGGACAAGCTCCATTTGCCTGCAAAATCTTATCAACCGCTGCTGCCTACGGTACAGAACTGCCTTTTGCACAGTTTTGGCTGCAAACGACGGATGGTGGCCGTCCGGTTGCCGCCGTTTCCAAACTCGACGACATACTCACGCTTTGTACCGCGTCGGGAGCAAATTACCAAGAGTTAAAAGAACTTATTTCTATACTAAATGTTAAATTTGTATTGTGTAATCTCTCTGCCACACAGGCAATGAACCTGAAGATTGCGCAGCAGGGAGAAATCATGGTCTATAAAAAGCAAGAACCACTGTCCGCGCAGGATTTTGAGGATAACCCTGATCTGGAGGAAGTACATAAACTGCTTTGCGCCTGCGAAACAGAGAGTTTTACACCTCCGGAATTTGAACCGTTTTATTTGGATATGTCCCATCGTGTCCGTCACGGTACGGCCCGTGCGGTCGGAATCCAAAAGGAGAACGCGCTCATTTCCTGCGCAATCGCTGTAGCACGGACCGAACAGGCGGCTGTTCTTTCCGCAGTCGCCACACATCCGGACTATCAGCACAAAGGCTTTGGCAGCCGGGCAGTTCTTGCGCTGTTGTCCCTGTTGCCGCAGGAACAAATTTTTATTTTCCGCGCACAGAACGAGAACGCCGCATTTTATCGCTCCCTCCGTTTCGGACCGTACGGACAGTGGGCGGAAGCAGATTTATGAAACAAAGGAGCAAACCGAACATGCTATACCCCTATTTTAAAATCGACGACCGTATTCAATCCGCCGCAAAAAAGGCGATGGAACAGATTGACGGAGTCATCAAACGCATTGATGAAACCACAAACTACAACCAGCAAAAAATGCTGGCCGCGTTCATTGAAGCGGGCGTGAGCGAAAGCCATTTTGCCGCCTCTACCGGCTACGGATACGGTGACCGCGGACGCGACGCGCTGGATGTGGTTTACGCAAGAGCGCTAGGTGCCGAGGATGCTTTGGTACGCCACAATTTCGTAAGCGGCACACATGCCCTGACGGTTGCCCTTTTTGGTGTGCTCCGTCCGGGAGATACCATGCTCAGCGTGACCGGCATCCCGTATGACACGCTTCGCGGGGTTATCGGTCTTACCGGCGACGGCAACGGATCTTTAAAACAATTCGGAATCCACTATGAGCAAGTAGAACTGAAAGCGGACGGTACACCCGATTACGAGGAAATTGAAAGCCGGGTAAATGAAAAAATCAAAATGGTTTATATTCAGCGTTCGCGCGGCTACAGTCTGCGCCCATCTCTGTTTGTGGAGGACATTGAACGCATCGCGAAAATTGCGAAGAAAAAAGCGCCGCACTGCATTGTAATGGTGGACAACTGTTATGGAGAGTTTGTGCAGAAGGATGAGCCGACCAGCCACGGCGCGGATTTAATGGCCGGTTCGCTGATTAAAAACCCCGGCGGGGGCGTTGCCCCAACGGGCGGATATATTGCCGGCCGAAAAGACTTGGTGGAAAGCTGCTCCTACCGCCTGACTACGCCGGGCACCGGACGTGAAATCGGAGCCACGCTCGGCAACAACCGTGAACTGTTCATGGGCGCATTCCACGCTCCCCATGTGACGGGTGAAGCGCTCAAAACGGCAGCCTTTACCGCAGCGCTATTCCGCTCCTTTGGCTACGAGGTAACCCCGAAATGCGACGAACCGCGTGCGGATATCATTCAGGCGGTGCTGCTGCGCAACGAGCAGGCGCTTATTGCGTTCTGTCAGGGCGTGCAAAAGGGTGCCCCCGTTGATTCCTTTGTAGTGCCGGAGCCGTGGGATATGCCCGGTTATGACTCCAAAGTCATTATGGCGGCAGGCGCATTCACCCTTGGCGGTTCCATTGAGCTTTCCGCCGACGCGCCGCTGCGCGAGCCTTATGCCGCGTGGATGCAGGGCGGACTGAATTTCCACAGCGGACGGCTGGGTGCCATGTTGGCGGCTCAGTCCATGCTGGAGCAGGGGCAGTTAAATTTATAAGTTTATAAATAGGATGATTATTCGAGGTGAGGGGGCATAGCCCCCTCACCTCTGGTTTTTTATAAAGGGTGTGAAATGGTTTAAGGCGATCAAAAAAGATAAATTACACCCCTCCGGAAAATTTACAACCAAGGAATCTGTAGGTTTGTCAATGATATGTTACACCAAGAGTAAAGAAATCATGAAGCACCTGTTTAGGTGACTGCCACTTTAGAGGGCGCATAGGAAAAGCATTGTATTTATGGATATAGGTTTTTAATTGGGCACTGAAATCATTGAACGAGTAAAATTTGTGAGTAGCATAGAAATACTCGTTATCTTTGCGGTGGGAACGTTCAA
>JAEWYE010000037.1 GCA_023458755.1 Bacillota bacterium
ATCGCAAAGATAACGAGTATTTCTATGCTACTCACAAATTTTACTCATTCAATGATTTCAAAGCTCAATTAAAAACCTATATTCATAAATACAATGCTTTTCCTATGCGCCCTCTCAAGTGGCAGTCACCTAAACAGGTACTCCATAATTTTTTACTCTTGGTGTAACATATCATTGACAAACCTACAAAATTTTCATTTCCTTACGAAATCTGTTTCAACGCACTATATTGAAGCTTTAACCTATCCATCAATCTGGATATCGTATTTCCGGTAGTATTCTTTTGTGTCAGCATCTTTATAAACTTCGGAACGATTGCGATTGAGCAGCATGGTAAGCGGATAAACGTCTACCCAGATTTCATTATTGCATTCTTTTTGTGACTCGTCAAAAATAAGCTGCAATCCAAAATGAAGATGGCTTACATCAATATTATTCGCATTCTCTTTCGTACTGTAACCGGTATGCCCCACATAGCCGATAACGTCACCGGCCTTTACTGTTTGCCCAACAGTAAGATTTGCGGCATACGGGCGATTCTGCCGCAAATGCGCGTAGTAATAATAACGTTGTTTGTCAAAGCTGCGGATTCCGATACGCCAGCCGCCGTACTGGTTCCATCCAAGAGCTTCAACCACTCCGGATTCTACGGCAATTACGGGAGTTCCGGTCGCAGCCATTAAATCATGACCTAAATGCTGACGGGCATAGCCATATGTTCGCTGCGCACCGAAATCATCAAAATGGACAAAAGGATATCCCTTCGCGATAGGAGAAAATCCCATTAAACCGTATTTTTCCTGCCATGTGACCAAACTTGGATTGTTTTTATCCGGAACCTGAATTTTGTATTCTCCCACTAGACCGCCTAAAACCGCGGTATATGCTTTGAAGTAATAGGAATAATACTTGCTGCCTTTTGTTAACTGTTCCATGGTTTGCCCAGCGTCAAGCTTTTTGACCAGTGCATCCATATCAGTGCTCTTATAACGTGAAAAATCGCCGCCATATTTTGCGGCTAAGTAAGCAAGCAACTCAATCCAGCTTCTTTTAATTCCTTTCGCTTGTGCCGCGACATCAATGCTTAAAGCCTTATCCAGCGCGTTATAAGGCGGATTAAATTCCACATACTTTATGTAATCCGACTTTTTTTCTGTCTGTACCATTGCAGCGGCAGGCTGACAGCTACTGTATGTGCAGGAAAACACAATAGCCGCCACCGCCGCTACAAGCAGAAAAGATAATGCGACACTTTTTTTCCAATTCATAATAGAATAAATCAAGTAATCACCTACTTTACTTGTTCATTATTATGATGGAGTACCGTAAAAATTGCCTAAATTTTTATAAGTCATCCGCATCCTGTACCGGCTTTGTGTTATCAGCCGTCATTCCCGTATAGCTTCCTAATACATCGGAAGGAACCGGACCCTTATTTTCATTTTGCATTGTCTCTGCCATACTTTTTATTTTATAAATTTTTATATTTTCTTCTTCTGTTTTTCTTTTTTTAGACATAAACTCACCTCACGCTTAGTATTTGCAGCGTGAGGTGAAACATACTATTTTTTCAAAACAGCAGCTACCGTTTGAAACATAATTTTAATATCCTGAAAAACGGAGATACGCTTTAAATATTCCAAATTCAATTCCATTTTAGGCGGAAGTATCTGGTCAACATAGATTTGTTCCGGATCACCGCCCGCATTGAGAAGTTCGTCCTCATTCCGAAACGCTATGCTGGATGTTGCGGTAATCCCGGGACGCACCAGCAAAGTCGCCATATACTCCGGTTTGTAAACATCCACATATTTTCGCACTTCCGGTCTTGGCCCGACAAGGCTCATCGTTCCGGAAAGTACGTTCAAAAGCTGAGAAAACTCATCCAATCTGCATTTACGGATTAGTCTGCCCATCCGTGTTATTCGCGGGTCATTATCGGTCGTAATCTGCAAGCCAATTTTATCTGCATTTTGTACCATTGTTCTGAATTTGAAGATTTTAAAATCCTGATTATAACGTCCCACGCGAACCTGACGGTAAAACACCGGACCTTTTGAATCCAGTTTAATTCCAATCGATAACAGTAAAAAAAACGGCGAGGAAAGAATCAGAATTAAAATAGAAACCACAATGTCAAAAACACGTTTCGCCGCCATACCGAACCTATGTGACTGAAGTATGGCGAAATATTTTTCTACGGTTTCATTCCTCATGGTTCCAGGTAAAACTTGATATGTCACAGGATTTCCCACCAATCATACAAACTATTCCTATCACTAACAGTATGGCGCAATGTTACAACTTTAAACTTTAACGGAGCAAACAAATTTTGTCAAGCACTATTGTTTAGATTTATTTTTGATTTTCCTTGTTAAAATATTTACATCTGCCATCATTCAATGATATACTAAAGAAAATGTTTTATTATAGCAACTCATTATAAAAGGGGAAAATATTATGTACTATTTGGGAATTGATCTTGGCGGAACCAATATTGCCGTTGGCATCGTAGATGAAAACAACAAAATCATTGGCAGAGCAACCGCAAAAACAATTGTGCCCTGCGCTCCGGAAGAAATGTGTGATCGGCTTGCAGAGGTGGCTTTTGCAGCAATAGACGATGCCAAAATATCAATTGATGATATTCCTTGGGTAGGCATCGGCTGTCCCGGAACCGTTAACCGTGCAACCGGAATTGTTGAATTTGCGAACAACCTTCATTTTAAAAATTTTGAATTGTCAAAGCTATTAGGCCAACGTATGAACAAGAAAATCATCATTGAAAATGATGCGAATGCCGCTGCATACGGCGAATACATGGCTGGTGCTCTGCACGGTGCCACAAATGCTTTAGCGATTACGCTTGGTACAGGCGTTGGCAGCGGAATCATTATCGACGGTAAAATTTACAGCGGTACAAACTTTGCTGCGGGTGAAATGGGACATACCGTCATCGTATATAACGGTCGTCAATGCAACTGCGGCCGCCGCGGCTGCTGGGAGCGGTACGCTTCCGCAACCGGTTTGATTATCACGACAAAAGAGGCAATGGAGAAAGCTGATAAAAGCAGTCCAATTTGGAAACTGACGGAAGGCAATCTAAACAATGTAACCGGACGTACCGCCTTTGATGCAATGCGTGCCGGTGATTTTGTCGGTCAACAAGTGGTTGATGAATATATCGCGTATTTGGGCTGCGGCCTTGTCAACTGCATTAATACTTTTCAGCCTGATATTTTATGTATTGGCGGCGGAATCTGCAATGAGGGTGAAACGCTGCTGAAACCTTTGCGTGAATACATTGAAAAGGAGCAATACGCAATGAATTCCACACATAAAACCAAACTTTGCAAAGCACAACTTGGAAACGATGCCGGCATTATCGGCGCTGCTCTGTTAGGAAAATAAAATAAAAAACATAAACGAGGATCTCAAGGGTATATAAAAACGTTTCAATTGCCCTTGTTCTGTAATAGCATTTAGAAATGTGAGGGTTAGCATTGAGTATTGAAAAAAAGTTATTTGGTACGATGAAAGACGGAACCTCGGTTGATATTTATACCCTGCAAAACACATCTGGCATGAAAGCAGAGATCATACCGTACGGCTGCCGCATTGTTCGGTTGTGGGCACCTGATAAAAACGGAAAATTTGCTGACATGATTTTGGGGCATGATGACCTGGCCAGCTATTGCGTGATTGGTGACTGTCACGGGGCCGCAATCGGACGCTATGCAAACCGGATTGCCGGAGCCCAAATGGAGATTAACGGCATCAACTACAAGCTGGCTCCCAGTGAGGGAGCAAACCAACTGCACGGCGGCAGAGAAGGTTTTCACTATAAACTGTGGAATGTAAAGGAAACAGCCGACAGCGACGCCCCTTCTATCACATTTGAATATGTGAGCAAAGATGGCGAAGAAGGATTTCCGGGCAATCTGACCGCCAAAGTTACCTATACGATAACTGACGATAATGCATTATTAATCGATTATTACGCCGTAACCGACAAAGAAACGGCTGTCAACCTGACAAACCATTCTTACTTTAACATCGGCGGTGACCCTTGCAAAGATGTATTGTCGCAAGTTCTGCAAATTAACGCGGATTCTTATACCGCCGCTAATGATGAACTGATACCAACCGGTGAGTTCACATCGGTTGCTGGTACACCGTTTGATTTTACCGAACCGAAAACAATTGGTCAGGATATTGCAGCCGATGACAGACTGCTGAAAATCTGCAACGGATACGATCATAACTTTGTGCTGAACGGAACCGGTATGAAAAAAGCCGCAGAGTTATTTGACGAACCAAGCGGAAGAGTTATGGAAGTGTTTACAGATTTACCCGGTATACAACTTTATACTGCAAACTCCTTTGGCGCAGATGCAAAAACCAAAGGCGGAGTTAAAATGGAACCTCATCATGCAGTATGTTTGGAAACACAATTCTTCCCCGATTCCGTACATCATCCAGAATTTCCTTTTTCTTTCCTGAAGCCGAACGAAGAATTTGAATCCACAACAATATATAAATTCTCTGTAAGATAATAATTAAAGAACATCCTTCTTCAATTGCTCTGGAAGCACTAAAAAATCGCTATGCATTTAAAATGCACAGCGATTTTTTAGTGTGTTATGCAATATATTATTTTGCGAGAGCCTTCTTGGTAACTTCCACGATATGGGAGTCAGAAAGATTGAATTCCTTTAAAAGGTCTACAGCCGGGCCGGAATGACCATAGCAGTCGTTCACACCAATTTTAATAACCGGTGTTGGGCATTCTTCAGACAGGACACCGCAAACTGCGTCACCCAAACCGCCAATCACATTGTGTTCTTCCACCGTAATAATCTTGCTGGTTTCTTTTGCGGCTTTGATAATCAACTCACGGTCGATCGGCTTAATCGTATGAATATTAATTAATCTTGCGTCGATGCCCTGCTCTTCAAGGTTTTTCACTGCTTTCACAGCTTCAGACACCATAAGACCGGTAGCAACGATTGTGATATCTTTGCCATCGCGCAAAGTAATTCCTTTACCAAGTTCAAATTTATAATCGTCGTTGTTATTCACACTCTCGACAGCTAATCGGCCTAAACGAATATAAACCGGGCCTTTATGCTCAATTGCCGCCTTAACAGCCGCTTTCATTTCATAATGATCCGCCGGGTTCAGCACAACCATGCCTGGGATGGTTCTCATTAATGCGATATCCTCGTTGCACTGATGAGTTGCCCCGTCTTCACCGACGGAAATACCGGCGTGAGAGCCGACAATCTTTACATTGAGTTTCGGATAGCCGACTGAATTGCGAACTTGCTCAAATGCACGGCCCGCGGAGAACATAGCAAACGACGCCGCAAACGGAATTTTTCCGCAAGTCGCAAGACCGGCAGCAACACCAACCATGTTGCACTCGGAAATGCCACAGTCTATAAAACGATCAGAATAAGCTTTTTTGAAAATACCGGTTTTGGTAGCCGCCGCCAAGTCGGCATCCAATACCACTACCTGCGGATATTGTTCCGCCAATTCTGTGACCGCTTCGCCAAAACTTTCTCTGGTTGCTTTCTTAATCATTTCAGCCATTATTCTGCCTCCAATCCAGACAACACCTTTTGTAAGTCCTGCTTTGCAACTTCATATTGCTCTGCATTTGGAGCGGTGCCGTGCCAGCCAACTTGATTTTCCATATAAGAAACGCCTTTGCCTTTGATCGTTTTTGCGATAATTGCGCAAGGTTTACCCTGAACTGTCTTTGCATGTTCAAAGGCTGTTTCCAGTTCTTCGAAATTATTCCCGTCGATTACAGCTACATCAAAACCAAAAGAACGGAATTTTTCGTCAATTGGTTCCGGTCCGCCTACTTCGGCAACTGGTCCGTCAATCTGCAAGCCGTTGTTGTCCACAATGACGCACAGATTGTCAAGGTTATGGTGAGCCGCAAACATAGACGCTTCCCATACCTGACCTTCTTCAATTTCACCGTCGCCCAGCAAAGCATAAACACGATAATCTTTTTTGTCCATCTTACCGGCCAACGCAATACCGCAGGCAGCGGAAATGCCTTGTCCAAGAGAGCCGGTACTCATGTCAATACCGGGAGTACCTTTCATATCCGGATGGCCTTGCAGCATGGCTCCGATATGACGTAACTTTTTCAGTTCATCCATCGGGAAATAGCCCTTAAGTGCCAGTGCCGCGTAAAGACCAGGCGCACAATGGCCTTTGGAAAGCACAAAACGGTCTCTGTTTTCGTCTTTCGGGTTTTCGGGATCAATTCTCATCTCTTTAAAATACAGGTACGCAAAGATATCCGCAGCAGACAGGGAGCCACCCGGATGTCCCGATTTTGCATGATACACGCCTTCTATCGCGCCCATACGGATTTTACATGCAAGAATCTGTAAATTTTTCTTTTCTGTACTATTCATTTACTGACCTCCATTAATCTATCTCTTTTATCATAACTTACCTAATTATAAATAATGACATAGCAATTGTAATTCTAATTATGAATTGTTTCTTACATCTTACAATTTTCTTACAAATTTCTTACATTTCACTGTTAACTAATTATTCCGCAAGTGCAAACTGACTATTGTATAAATTCGCATAAAATCCATTTTTATCTAAAAGCTCCTGATGTGTACCCTGCTCAATAATATTACCTTTATTCATAACTAATATCATATCTGCTTCTTTTATTGTAGAAAGGCGATGTGCAACAATAAAGCTCGTTCTTCCTTCCATCATTTTATTAAAAGCTTTTTGTATACGGATTTCGGTACGTGTATCAATGCTGCTGGTAGCCTCATCCAAAATAAGCATGGGAGGGTCTGCCAGCATAACGCGGGCAATACATAAAAGCTGCCTTTGCCCCTGCGAAATATTGCTTCCGTCTTCAGAAATAACTGTATCGTATCCATTCGGCAAACGCATAATAAACGAATGGGCGTGTGCAGACTTTGCGGCGGCAATAATTTCTTCCTCCGTGGCGTTTATCGTTCCGTAGGCAATGTTGTCGCGTACCGTGCCTAAAAAAAGCCAGCTGTCCTGAAGAACCATTCCGTACATACTGCGTAAGCTGCTGCGTGTAATATTTCGCACATCAATTCCGTCAACTTCTATTGTACCGCTGTCCGCATCATAAAACCGCATAAGCAAATTAATTATGGTGGTTTTACCGCAGCCGGTCGGTCCGACAATCGCGATACGATTACCTTTATGCGCGGTAAGGTTCATATTTTGAATCAATTTGACCTTTGGATTATAAGAAAAGCTCAGATTTTTAACCTCAACATTTCCCTCGCAGTGCTCTATTTCCAAGGCGTCGGAAGCATCCGGTTTTTGCGGCTGTTCATCCAATAATGCAAACAGGTGCTGCGCTGAGGCAAACGCAGTTTGAATCTGGGTAATCACTCCCGTGACTTCATTAAAAGGCTTCGTATATTGGTTGGCATAGGAAAGGAAGGAAGAAATCTGACCGATCGTGAGATGAGTGGGTCTTCCGGTAATAGCACAAACAGAGCCAATAACCGCAACTGAAGTAAACACAACACCGTTTACAAAACGGGTGGACGGATTGGAAAGTGCCGAATAAAACTGAGCTTTTACACCGCAGTTATACAGGCGTGCATTCATTTCTTCAAACTGCTTTTGTGAACGATCTTCATAATGAAAAGTTTTTACAACTTTCTGACCGCTGATAAATTCTTCCACATATCCGCTCAGTTCCCCTTGCGTTGCCTGCTGTTCCACAAACATTTTATGTGAGATTTTCGCTATAAAGGAAGCAACGAAAAGTGACAGCGGCGTAACGAGGACAACTACAATGGTAATGACCGGACTGATGGTAAGCATAAAAACTAAAGTTCCAATAATAGTTACCACACCGGTAAAAAGCTGGGTGAATCCTTGTAATAAGCCGTCTGAAACCTGATCGACATCATTGACAATACGGCTGATAATATCGCCATGCGGATGGCCGTCAATATATTTGAGCGGTAAACTGTTGATTTTTTGATACGCCTGAATGCGCAAATCGCGCACGGTTTTATACGTTAACTTGTTGGTACAGTATGCCATTATCCATTGGAATATGGCACTTAGTACAATTGTGCCGCCAAGAAGCAGAAGCGTGTTCACCATGGCGGGACGGCTGACATTGCCAACCCCAATCACATTATCGATTGCATGTCCGATTAAAATAGGACCATATAGTGTTAGAGAAATATTGATTACAGCACTGACAAGCGCACCGATTAAAAAAATCGTATATGGTTTTGTATATTGCAGCAGTCTCTTTAATACTGTTCTTCTCATTTTTTGTTCACCTCGTCTTGGCTGAGCTGCGACAGACAAATTTCCTGATAAGTTTCGCAGGTTCCCATAAGTTCTTCGTGTGTGCCGATTCCAACAATTTCCCCATCATCCATTACAATAATTTTATCTGCTCGCCGAATGGTGCTCGCGCGCTGTGAAACCATCAGCACCGTCATGCCTTTTGTTTCATTTTTAATTGCCTTACGCAGTGCGGCATCTGTTGCGAAATCCAGCGCACTGGCGCTGTCGTCCAAAATCAAAATCTGCGGATTTCCCACCAGTGCACGCGCAATCGTCAAACGCTGGCGCTGACCGCCTGAAAAATTCTTTCCGCCCTGATTGACGGGAGTTTTCAATCCTTCCGGCAGCCTGTCCATAAATTCTGCCGCCTGCGCAATTTCCAACGCTTTGTGTATTTGCTCTTCGCTTACGGTTTCACTGGCCCAGCGCATGTTGCTCTCGATTGTACCGGTAAATAGTATGCTCTCCTGCGGTACCATTCCAACTTCACTTCGAAGCTGCTCAAACGGATAGTCCCTCACGTTGATTCCATCGATCAAAATATCCCCCTTCGTTACATCGTAAAAGCGAGGGATAAGATTAACGAGAGTGGATTTTCCGGAACCGGTGCCGCCTATAATGCCAATCGTTTCCCCGGCTTTAATTTCTAACGATAAATCTTTAATTGCATATTTATCTGTATGATCGTAAGAAAAGCTCACATTCTGAAATTCGATTTTAGGCACAGCCATATTCCCTTGTACTTTTACAAATTCCGTGTTTATTTCCGGAACAGTGGTTACCGTATCAAAAATTTCGTTAACTCTTGATGCAGAAGCGGACGCTTTGGTAAAGGTTACAACCAAATTCGCCACCACAATCAGAGCAAGTAAAGTCTGGGTCATATAATTCACAAAAGCAATAACCTCACCCTGTGTCATACCGCCGCTGTTCACTCGGTATCCGCCAAACCATATGATCGCAATGATTGCAAAATTCATAATGGTATAGGTCAAAGGATTGAGCAAGGCGGAAAGTTTGCCGACTTGAATGGCTGTATTTGTCTGTTCATCAGAAGCCTGCTGAAAACGTGATTCTTCACTTTTTTGTTTGGAAAAGGCGCGGATAACACGCACGCCGGAAAGCCCTTCCCGAGAAATCAGCGAAATCTTATCCAACTTTTTCTGCATCACACGGAAATACGGAACGGAACGGCTCATTACCAAATACAGCACCAGGGCAATAAGAGGAGTAGCAATCAAAAAAACAAGCGATAACTGAAAATCAATCATCATTGCCATAACAATAGCACCCAGTGCTAAAAAGGGAGCACGAACCACAAGCCGAATAAGCATAGCAACCGCGTATTGAAGCTGGTTCACATCGTTTATCATTCGTGTGATCAGCGACGGCGTACCGAATTTATCAATTTCGACATGGGAAAAGCTATTGATATGTTTATATAAATCGTTGCGCACAACTGTACCAAAACCCTGTGACGCAACAGAAGCCAGCTTTTGGCAGATTAACGCACTGCAAAGTCCAACCACACCCAACAGCAGCATTATTCCACCCATTCGCCACACATAAGCAACATTACCGGTTTTCACGCCAACATCAATAATTTTTGCAGTGACAATCGGGACTATTAGTTCAAATATTGCTTCAATTAATTTGAAGATTGGTCCCAAAATGACTTCTTTTTTAAAATATCGTAAGTATCGAGCTATCTTTAACATTGCGCACCCCATATTCTTATTTCTCAATCTTTTTCTTGTATGTACCTATTATATCATGGTATGATCTATATTAATAATATTAAATTGATATGGTACTCATACACAATTTGTATAGGTATGTAAATTGAACCGATAGGAGAAAATAAGAATGGATATAAAGCAGCTGTCCTATTTTGTTGCCATTGCGGAAGAAGATTCCATCAGCGCGGCGGCAAGAAAATTACATATTGCTCAGCCGCCCTTAAGCCACCAGTTAAAATCATTGGAAGAAGAACTTGGAGTGAAACTCGTAAAGCGCGGTGCACGCAGAACAGCGCTAACCGATGCGGGAAAAATTCTTTATAAACGTGCAAATAATATTTTAGATTTAACACATACCACCGCGAAGGAACTGGATGACTTTGGAAACGGTATGCGCGGCACGCTTCGTCTTGGCACTGTTTCTTCCTCTGGGGCCGCATTATTAAGCAGCCGCATGACAGCTTTTGCGCACAAATATCCTAAAATACGTTTTGAAATACATGAGGGGAACACATTCGAATTAATTGAACTGCTCATGGCAGGAATTATTGAAATCGGAATCGTAAGAACCCCTTTTCAGTCCGAGCGCACCGAATGTATTTTCCTTGAAAAGGAACCCATGATAGCAGCCGGAAATCCGCATTTTTTTGAACATCCCGAAAAAGGCAGCGTTCCTCTGCTTGAATTAAAAAACAAGCCACTCATTTTTTACCGTAGATTTTCACCGTTGATTCAATCCTGCTGCCACAACGCGGGATTTGAACCGAATATATTCTGCTTAAATGACGACGCGCGTACCACCTTAATGTGGGCAAGCGCGGGATTGGGCGTCGCAATCGTACCAAGATCCGCATCCAGAATTATGATGAGTGAAAAACTAATCTATCCTGCAATTGAAGAAAACAGCATGATTACCCAAATTGCCGCCATTTGGAGAAAAGACGAATATCTCTCTTTTGCCGCTAAAAATTTTCTCAAGGAGTTTAATGAGAACGATTAAGTTACCGCTTTCTTATTCTTTCTGGCATCCGATGATTCCATGTAATATTACAAAATAAGTTTGGCAAAATAAAAACGGAGACGATAAATTCAGTCCGGCAATTTTCTTTCCGAAACGCTGACCAAACTCATTCTTGCCGCCGTAATGTAGTTTTGTTTATCTCTCTAGTTTTACGTTGGCGGCAGAATGGAGTTTTTTAGGTATGAATAACCAGAATGACGGCAGAATCGGTAATCTGCCGGTAAATATTAATAAAGTGACACCAGGCCCCAAATCGGATGCCAAAACGATTACGCAGCTTGTTAAGCACAGCGGGCGCATTGAAGGTTACCAGCTTTCAAACGGTCAAACCGTATCAAAGGAGCAGGGCGTTGCTTTGGCAAAAGCAGGAGAAATTAAAGGTGTTGCTGTTGCCACTCGAAACGGCAGCGAGTATTTGCGTTCTTTGCCGGACGATAAAGAAGGAAACAATCTTGGCAGTCTGCCATCAATACCGCAATAACAGAAATGCCCTCACCAAAACAGTGAGGGCATTCATCATTTTTATGGAAGCTATTAATTCTTATTCTTTTGTCGGAACTGTTTCTTCAGAATTCTCTTCCTCATAATCATTTGCCCAGTGGAATTTGTCAATGACATAGAAAATAAGGCTTAACACCATACCGACAATTGCGCCCAGTGCCATACCGGTGAGTTTGACTTGACCGATTTGGATAAAAGCTCCACTCAAACCGGTTACAAGTACAACAGCAGACAGCGCAAGATTGCGGGAACGGCTGTAATCTACCTTTTGCTCAACCAGCAAACGAATACCGGAAACAGCAATCATGCCGTACAGCAAAAAGCTGACACCGCCCATAACAGGCCCCGGAATAGACTGAATAGCGGCGGAAACCTTGCCAATAAACGCAACCGCGATAGAAATAACTGCAGCACCGGCAATTACCCATACACTGTAAACTTTCGTAATTGCCATTACACCGATATTCTCACCGTAGGTAGTTGTCGGAACAGAACCTACAAAACCGGAAAGCATAGTGGAGAGACCGTCGCTCAGCAAAGTTCTATGCAGTCCCGGATTTTTAATGAGATCGCGGCCAACAATTTTGCTGGTAACGAGCTGATGACCAATATGTTCAGATATGACAACCAGTGAAGCCGGTAAAATAACGGAAATTGCAGACCAATTGAATTTTGCCAACTGGAAGTTCGGCAGTTGGAAAATCGGAGCTTTTTCAACAACGCTTAAATCTACAATACCCATAAAATAGGCCATTCCATAGCCGACAATAATTGCAATCAAAATCGGAATAACTGACAGGAATTTGCGGAAAAGCACTGAACCAAACACGGCTACGCCCAAAGTTACCAAAAACACAGCAATAAACTTTGGATCAATTGCCTGATATTTATCATGAAATACCAAGCCACCCATTTGTGCTGCTGTACCGGAAAGTTCAAGACCGATCAGCGCGATAACCGCGCCCATAGCAGCGGGAGGAAGCAAAACATCAATCCATTTGGTCCCACAGAACTTAATAATGATTGCGGCAACACAGAAAACCGCACCGCAAGCAACAAAGCCGCCAAGAGCATATGGATAGCCAAGACCCTTTGTAGCAATAATGATACCCGCCGGAGCAATAAACGCAAAGCTGGAACCAAGAAAAGCAGGTGCCTTTCCCTTACCGATCAGGATGTAAATCATTGTTCCGATACCGTTCATAAGCAGAACAACAGCAGGGTTAATTCCCAACAGATTCGGCACCAGCACCGACGCACTGAACATGGCGAACAAGTGCTGAATGCTAAGCGGAATAGCTTGTCCTAACGGCGGTCTTTCTTCTACCTGAATTACTCTTTTTGACATAATACCCCTCATTCCTTTGTTTTTAATAATTTATAACATGAATTTTGAAAGAAATAAAATAAACATTTTTCAAAAAAGGCATTCGTTTAACCTTCCGATTCATGAGCATATTTATTTCCTGTCAAAATTATGTATACAAATATGTAGAGATGCGGATTCAATTTCCGCAGGATTTTGGCACACAAAAATACAGCCATGAGGTCTACACTGGGTAAGAATCCGCACGACAAATAATTTTATGACGTTTTATATTCACATTTTTACAAAAATAAAAGCTCATCCAATGCATCGCTGCATCAGATTGAGCTTTTTGCTATTTCCTTTTAAACGCTGATTTTGGCATTCCGCAAATGGGGCAAACCCAATCATCCGGTAATTCCTCAAATGACATATCCAGATCATTGTAGACATACCCGCAAACGGTACAAATAAAACTTTCACCGTCATTCAAATCTGAGACGGCTTTGGGTGGCTGATAAGTTGGTGCATTTTTGGGAGCGGAACCTTTGATAACCTTATGATAATAATCGTAAGTCATCGGTTTTCCCTTAGTCTCTTCACTGCCGGCAAGTATCTCCGCTAAAAACACGGTATGTGTCCGGGTATCAATACTGTTCACTACACGGCACAAAAACCAACAGCAAATATTCTCTTTAATGACCGGAACACCCTCATTTAAAATTTTATGACGGATGTTCACAAGTTTATCGGTATCACGGCCGGAATTAAAACCAAGAGCACCAATAACGGTACCCGAAGTATCTTCTGATAAGACAGAAACAGTAAAAATACCGTTTTTTTCAATGCAATCGTGGCTGTAATTATTATGACTCATACTGATGGCAATAATGGACGGATAACTCGTAATTTGCATGACGGTATTCACAATGCAGGCAGAAGGTTTGGTTTCACCTTTTACACCAATCGCATACATGCCGTAAGACAAACTGCGCAGGATTTCCTGATTCATAATCACACCCCCGTTTAAGCATTTTTACTATGATAACACCATTTGTGTCAAGATACAAGTAGAAAATCAGATAAATCACAAAAATCTTATTTCCCTTTTATATTCTTCCAATAAGCCTCAAAAGCCTGCTCATTTTTATTCTCCCCATAGTGATAATAGCTGACATCTTTTAATAAATCCGGCAGATACTGCTGCTGTACCCATCGGTTTGGGAAATCATGAGGATATTTATAAAACTGTCCTTTATGGGCATTGTCTTCCCCGTCATAATGCTTGTTTTGCAGTTGGCGCGGAATACTGCCGATTTTACCCGCCCTTACATCCGCAAGCGCGGCGTCAATGGCAAGATAAGCGGAATTGGACTTTGGCGCGTTGCACACCAGAATTACCGCGTCCGCAAGCGGAATTCTCGCTTCCGGAAAACCAACCTGCAAGGCCGCATCCACACTGGCCTTTACAATCGGGATAATCTGAGGCCACGCCAGTCCCACATCTTCGCATGCGCAAACCATCAAACGCCTGCAAATAGAAGGCAGATCATCCGCCTCAATCAAACGTGCCAGATAGTGCATAGCGGCGTTCGCATCGGACCCGCGCATGGATTTTTGAAACGCGGAAAGGATATCGTAATGTTCATCACCGTTTTTGTCATAACGCATGGCGCTGCGCTGTGTAAGCTGCTTCGCCTGTTCCAGTGTTACCAAACGTCTTCCGTCAGCAAACTCGGAAGAAAGCACGCAAAGCTCAACTGCATTCATTGCCTTGCGAACATCGCCGCCGCAGGCCGTGGCAATATGGGCGGTAACTCCGTCTTCCAGGTCAATCTGTTCTCCCCTTTCGTCGCTAAGAAAATCAAATGCGCGCTTAATCGCCCGCTCCACTTCTTCTTTCGCAACCGGTTTGAACTCAAAAACCGTTGAACGGCTGAGAATGGCATTATATACATAAAAGTAAGGATTTTCTGTAGTTGAAGCAATCAGCGTAATCTGACCGTTTTCAATGAATTCCAACAAGGTCTGCTGCTGCTTTTTATTAAAATACTGTATCTCATCTAAATAGAGCAGAATACCGTTCGGTGTTTCCAACGTATCCAAACGCGAAACAACATCCCGGATATCCGCAGTGGAAGCGGTTGTTCCGTTCAGCTTACACAAACGGCGCTTTGTAGCTTTCGCTATAATGGAAGCCAGCGTGGTCTTTCCGACACCGGACGGACCATAAAATACCATGTTCGGAATTTCACCTGATTCAATAATTTTGCGCAGAGCTTTCCCTTGCCCCAAAAGATGGCGCTGACCGACAATGTCATCCAGTGTTTGCGGTCGCAGCCGTTCAGCGAGTGGTGCAGACATTTGTAAATTACCGCCTATCCTAATTATATTCGTCTATTTGTACAACCATGACAACCATAATTAAAAAATTTCTTGTTGTTTTATTATAACATAAAACCACCCGTACGCCAACTATTGGGTACGGGTGGAAAGAAATAAAAATCTTGTTTTATTTATACAGCGGATAACGAGCACAAATTTCGTTTACTTTTGCGCGGATGGCCTCTTTCTGATTGTCAAAATCATTGACAGCAAGGCTGATGCACTCCGCAATGATGTCCATATCGTTGGTATTTAATCCGCGTGTTGTAATCGCAGGTGTGCCAAGACGAACACCGCTGGTGATAAACGGGCTGCGCTGCTCATTCGGAACCGTGTTTTTGTTCGCGGTGATGTATACTTCATCCAAACGATGTTCCAGCTCTTTTCCGGTAAGTTCCAAACCGCTCAAATCCAAAAGCATCAAATGATTGTCTGTGCCGCCGGAAACAAGCTTTAATCCTCTGCTCATTAAGCCATTTGCCAGAGCTGCCGCATTCTGAACAACTCTATGACCATATTCTTTAAACTCCGGCTTTAATGCTTCGCCCAAGCATACCGCCTTGCCTGCTATGACATGCATGAGCGGACCGCCCTGCGTGCCGGGAAAAATCGCTTTATCAATTGCTTTTGCGTATTCCTCTTTGCACAAAATCATGCCGCCGCGTGGGCCGCGCAAAGTTTTGTGAGTGGTTGTGGTAACAATATCTGCCCATTCCACCGGGTTTGGATGCTCTCCGGCAGCAACAAGTCCCGCAATATGAGCCATATCCACCATCAAATAGGCTCCACAGGCGTCACAAATGTCACGGAAACGCTTAAAATCTATGATTCTCGGATAAGCACTGGCACCGGCAACAATCATTTTCGGCTTAACTTTCATTGCCTGCTCATACAGCGCGTCATAGTCAATGCGGTGTGTTTCAGCACTGACACCGTAAGGAACGAAATTGAAATAGCTGCCGGAAAGGTTTACCGGCGAACCGTGTGTAAGATGTCCACCTTCGGCAAGACTCATACCCATTACGGTATCACCCGGCTTCAGTAAAGCAAAATAAACAGCAATATTTGCCTGTGCACCGGAATGCGGCTGTACATTGGCATGCTCGGCATGAAAGAGCTTGCAGGCACGGTCACGCGCGATATTTTCGACGATATCTACGCACTCGCAACCGCCGTAATATCTTTTGGAAGGATACCCTTCCGCATATTTATTGGTAAGCACGCTGCCCATAGCAGCCATTACCGCAGGAGAAACCATATTTTCGGATGCAATCATTTCCAAATTGCGCTGTTGACGCTCCAATTCTAACTTCATGGCAGATCCAACCTCTTGATCCGCGTTGGTTACAAAGCCGATCGTGTCCATCATATCACTGTACATTTTTTTCTTCCTCTCACACCGTATTTTGCTATTATTATACACTTTATTACGCTAAATGGCAACAGCGAAATCTACCATATCCGGTATATTCTGCGCATCAGATTTCATTTCATACTATTGGTTGAGCTGACGCTCTGAATTTGCCTTCGAAACACTTACAAAACAATTCACATAAATACACAGGTTGACTGTAATGTTATTGGAACACCGTTCAGGGGACTGTCCTCAGTTTTTAGCAAAAGGCAGCCTTCCCGGACTTGATAATTTACAATAGGCTGAATCACTCCATTGACAAATAGCGTTTGGTATGAGGTTTGTTCCGGTGCTAGAATTTTTTGAGTCCCGTACATCGGCAATCTATCTTTGCTTAAATAAATTTTTTGTCCGCCCGAATAAGTATGGAATTGGCAGGTTATCCCCCTAAAGATACGGTCCTTCTCATCTTTTAAAACAACGGATTCCAGAATAATCAGTGCGTCTCGCAACGGTTCATCACCCGTAATTAGTACAAGAACTCCTTTTTCAATGATATAGGTGGCTTTTGGCTGAAGCACACCGTTGATATAAAGATTGTAATAGGAAACCTCATTGGGATTGGGAATTCCTCTTCCATCAGAATTTTCTAATTCATCTTGATTGGTATAAATGGACTGCAATTCATGTGCCATGGCGTTGTATTGATAATTTTCTGCTCTCATTACACGTCCGTAGCTGTCATAAAATGATTGGAACGAAATAAGCACAGACTGTCCCTTTAAAGGCAGATCGTCTGTTAAAAACTCCAATCGTCCTTCGGTTAAATGATAATTTGCTTTCGGCTGCAATACGCCGTTAACAAAGACATTCAAGCAGGAAACGCTATCGGGAGATAAAATCCCCCTTGTTCCATACTCTGTTAACTCATCCGCATCCGTATATACCCTTTTCATACCGTCAGACAAAGTGTTATATTGATATACCTCCGCTTTTAAAAGCCGTAGCGGATACCGAATGCAAGTCTCACTTGTAAAAGTGATAAAATCATAAATTCGGCTTGCATAAATGCAGGTCTTACCTTGAACGGTTTGTAACGAGTTTACACACGGCACATTTAAATCGATATTTGCCTTAGATTTCACTATTGTTTCTATACAAATCAGAATTTTTATCGGAACGATAAACGGTTCCATGCTGGAGGAGTCTTTCTGTATACAGCATTGAAATTGTCTAACCTGAAAATATAAAGCAGTACTTTTTGGAACCCATAGGGAGATATTCCGAATGATATGAAATGGCAAAGGAGGCGAAATTTTTTTCTCGTCCGCAAAAATAGTTATGTATCCTGAAACTGAAACCGCTATTGCCTCTCTGCCGGCTGAATTCCTTTTCAACCTTTGCTTCCGCTGCAGCAAAGACGTTTCCGAATACACAATGACATCCGGTTCATATGGGCACAAAATATTACCCTTTTCGTCTGTTAAACGGCCAACCAGAAAGAGACAGTCTCTTTTACACATGGTGATCTCCCCATATATACTCGCACCCCTGTTGAGCAAAAAAGCAAACAACAGAGGTGCGTCTCTGTGCTTTACGTCAAAACACACACTCTATTACACTTAGCCTGTGATTACCGGAGCTGTGGTAGTTGGTTGGAAATTTGTAACCGTGAGTACGATTACGCTGTTCGCTATAATTTTACTGTCTGCCGCAGGCAGCGTAATGGTTACGTTCGCTCCTCCTGAATCAACCGCATACAAGCTTGTTTGCTGAAGTATACCATTGATGAACAACTGATAATATCCATTATTAGCGGTGGCTGTTGTGATATTACCCGTTAACTTCGTACCGGTATCATCGTACATACTGGTTGACGCGATTACTAATGGAGTTACTCCAGTATAGTCGGTCGTCTGTGTGTAAAAATATCGAATTGAAGTAGGAACAGCATTCGTCGTGGGCGCTGTAGCACTCATGACAAGTTTAAATAGCTGGGTTGCCATATTGTATCTTCTTTCTTATACGAATTCAGTCCCTTCCGAAATGAAACACAGTGGATGAATTCGCAATAATGTCTTAATATCATAGGAATTTAATATTAAGCTGTTAGCATTTTATGCAATTCAGTTTTAGAATGTCCTTACTTGCCAAATAAGATTAAGAAACCATCTTCCATAAAGCCATTAATATTTATTGTACTATCGAAATTTGATTTTTATTGTTGAATAATGGTAATATGTAGTATATAATAATTACTAAAGGAAATAATTTTTGTTTAAAATCAGAAGCCTTACTATTTATTAATTACGAGAAGGGTTGATAATCATATGGGGATGACAGTTAATGTAGACAACAACAAAAAGATTCTGCAAGTAATATTGAACAGCGTTGTAACGATGGAAACGGCAACCGCAAAAGTATTAGCCGAGTATAATCAAATCGTCAGCCGAGTAAACCCAAAAGAATATTCACTTTTAATTGATTGCACAAATATGGGTGTTTTTCAAACAGACGCAATTGAACATTTATCAAAACTTTTTAAATTGTATATGTCAACCGGCTTCAAGCATATTGTTTTTGTAAAATCAAAAAATCCTATTCAAAATATGCAGCTTAACAAAACGGCTAATATGGTACCCGGTTTTACCGGTGTATTCGTAGACAGTCTGGCTGACGCTTATAAAGTATGCTCTTGAGCTAAGATTCATTATAATAAATACTGCAAAAATAGTAAGGCTCCTGTTTTTATAATTTCATTTTATTATCTATGAAAGCAGGGATAATTATGACGAAAAGTATTGATATTAAGACAGTCGGTGTTTATCATCCGAAGAATAAAGTGTCAAATGAAAAATTTATTAGGCATTATCAATCAAAAGGTAAGGATATTGTCCCAATGCTTCATACATTTGGCCGCAATTCACGTTATCTTTCCGATGATGCTAATGAAAACACCATTACAATGGCTGCCAACGCATGTAAAAATGCATTAAAAAAGAGCAACCTTTCCGCAGAGGACATTGATTTACTTATTTTTTCATCGGGAACCCCTGAATATTTGGCTCCTTCCAATGCCATAAAAGTCCATGAACTAATCGGTGGCAGGAGTAATGCAATTGCTTATGATATGAACTCCAATTGTGTTGGCATGCTTATCGCTGTTGAACAAACAAGCAGGTACATGCAGGCAAACCCGGAAATAAAATATGCATTGGTTGTGGGTTCTGAACAGATGAATCGCTATTCACAGGAAGAAGATGAATATACACGGGCAAACTTCGGTGATGCTGCCTGTGCGGTAATTCTTGAAAAAACGAATTCCTCTGTTTCGGGGTTTCAGAACGCGGCGTATCATATAAATTCCACGCGTTCGTCGGTTATGCTGTTCCCTAAATGCGGACTTTCCAACATGTATAACCCTAACATCTCAGTCGAGGATAAAAAAATTTTATGGACAGGCGGAACAGCGAATAACGGTTTCGTTTTGGCCAAAGCTCTTATTGAACAGGTATTGGAAAAACAATGTATAGACATAAAAAGGGTTAATAAATTTTTTATTTCTCAAGTGTGCCGAGAAAATATGGACATACTTTCAAATTCACTTGGAGTGGAGCGCGACTGTTTTGAATACATTGGTGATGAATACGGATATACGGGAACCAGCAGCCCGTTTATTGCACTGAATCATGCGATTGAAAGCAATACTGTCCATCGCGGTGACAACATCGTTTTCTGGTCGGTAGGAACCGGCTATATTTCCTGTGCTTTGCTTTGGAAATATTAAACGTCTGGTTTCAGGCTGTCGACAAAAAGGTGTTTTACGCATTGCGTAAAGCACCTTTTTGATCACGATTAAAAATAAACAGTAGAAATTGACAAGTTGCTTGATCCCGATACTTGGATGTATGCCAATAATCTTCAACAATCTCCAAATATGATTCAAGATTTTTTCAAACACATCCATTCCCTGAAACCGTCAGGTATAGTTTTTTTGGGACATAAAATGTGCTATCGGGGAAATTGCAAGCTTGCGTCATTTTATTTCCGAATACACATCCTTACTTCTTCACGGATGAAAGTGAAATCTATTGTTCTGTCTATATCTTTTAGAATGTGGTCTTTCGGTACCAAATCCTCTATGCTTACAAATTTTTTATTTTTGCTGTCCTCAGTCCTTTTTTACATTCATCAAAAACACCCCTGTTCTTATGGCTTATACCATATTGAACAGAGGTGTTGATTGTTTTTTGTCTACAAGCTGAGCTGCTCGCTTGGAGCAGTATAAAAATTAAAGTTTGTGATTTGAATTACTTTATGTGCAGTAAACGCCCAAGCGTTTTATGAAAGCGCTGGTAATACATTACCACTAAGCCGGATACGGCAAAATCGTAAATAATAAAAACTACGTTACCTGCCGCAAGAAACGCCCATGGCAGATAAATGCCAAAAACCGTAAAACTTTCCTGCGGCACGCGCAGAACAGAAAGGCTAATGAAAAAATCCAGAATCATTGCTGCGTTAAAGGCAGCAAATTTTAAAAGATACACAACCGATTTTTTCTGCAGTCTTTCCATACAAGCCTTTAAAATCGGATAGAAACCAAAAAAGACGAAATACAACACAGCGGCTTCCTTGTCAGCCGCTAAAAGGAAAGAAAGAATGGAAGTAGCGGCATAAACCGGCCATGCCCATTTTACACCCAGCTCAACCACAATCAAAATGCTGAGCACACCCGCAATTGCCGGCAAAGCATACGTACCAATAGATATGAGTCCGGTAAAAAACATCAGCATGGTGCCAAGCGCAGTGATAATTCCGCAAAACGCAATACGGATACTGTTATTCAATGGAACGCCTCCCCCGCTTTTATTCCGCAATAATTAGCAGCATGGAATTAAATTTCCGCCCATGCATTCACAGCAGCAATCCGCGCAAAGGAGCGATGAACAAGCGTCACAGGCTGTGCAGCCACCGGCATTGGGAACATTGGGATTGTATCCGCCGTAAACACCGCTGCGCTGATTGGTCGCCTGATTCATAGCAGCGCGGTATTCTGCATTATTGGGGTCCATTTGGCAGGCTCTGACAAAATGGTTGTACGCTTCCTCAATCCAGCCGCGCTTGTACAGCACAGTACCTTTTAGGAAATACCATTCCGCATTTCTGGATTCGACCGGCACACCGTTTAATATTTGCTCCGCATCCGCTATGCGGCCGGACATAATAAGATTTCGCACATCGCTGTAACCGGAGTTCGTATTGTTGTAGCCGCTGTAATTATATCCTCCGGAATTAGCCGGATTACTGTAATCAGCACCGGCAGAATAGCCTTGCTTTCTCTGCCTGCGCTCGTTCATAACTGTGTCGTATGCCTCGTTTACTTCCTGCATTTTCTCATTTGCTAAATCAGCAATCGGGCTGCCGGAATAATTATCCGGATGATATTTTTTCGCAAGCTCACGATACGCTTCTTTTATTTGTGCATCGGTTGCGTTTGGTGTTACACCTAGGACTTTATACGGATCCGACATTCTTTTTCTCCTTTTCAAACAGAAGTTCCTTTTGCATTTCGGGTAAACCAAGATGAACAATATTATTAATAATCGATTCAAAATGCTGAAAATTCATGAGCTGCAAAGCTGCAACCGCCTGTGAAAGAGTAGCGTTCAAAACCTCGTTGCAATAAGATTTCGCCTGTTTTTCACGCTCGGTTTGCTCATTATTTTCGGCAAAATCCGTCAATTTCAACTGTAGTTTCAGAATAAACGGATTAAAGGAATTGGATTTGATATCTTTCTTCATGTCATCCGCGGCATCCACCAAATAAACCCAGCGACCCAAAAAATAGCCAAACTGTCGAAGCACACGCTTATTTTTCTCTTCGTCGGCTGCGAGAAGTTCAAATACCTGTGAAAGCATCTGTGCGGTCGGCTCCGCGCAATAATCAATGGAAGGCTGCGCACTTTGCTCAGCTTTACTCTGCATGACCATTGCATCCGACACGATCTTTGCAAGTTGCGGATAATCTTTTTTCGCCTTTTTGTATGAGTGCGAAACAAGCGGCAACAGAAGTCCGGAACGAATTTTGCCCAAAAATCCGGAATCCGCAAGATCGTCTTTTACCTTATGGTAGGTCATGACAACGGAAAGTGCGGAGGCAAATTGAAAGCTCTGCTGTCCACCAGAACAGTATGTGCATTTTTTGAGCGGATTTACAACACATTTTCCGGTATGAAATCCGGGACATTCCGGCGAAAGCGCAAGCATCACCATTACTAAAAATGTGCAGTCATAACTCAAAGTCAGGCGTGCGGTAAAGCCGTAACTCTTGCCGAGCTGCTTGCACAACGCGCAATAAACGCCCTTGTACTGCTCATATTCGCGTACAAGCAATTCGGATTTTTGCGGTCGAATATAACCAAACACAGTAAACCATCCTTAATATAGCCGTAACTGCTACTATTAAACTTACATTGCTATTTTACTATACTTTCAGCAGGTATTTAATTAACATATTGTAAATTTTGTAGTTTAAGGCCAAATGTCATTTCAGGAATATTCATAATTCCGACAGCATGAAATAAGTTGTAAGCGGATAAAGAATGGGTGTTCTGCATAAATTATCTCTAAACTTGAAAATAATTACAGTAACTTTACGAAATCATTACAAAATTTTAATTATTGCACAATAAATATAACTTGATTTTGTGCATGTTTCATGTTAGCATATAAATAGAAAGTGTTAGGAGGATGACAAATGAAATTATATGATATCAGCGTCGGCGAATTTGTTACTCTGCTCGAACACTCCAAAGGAAATATTTACTTGGTTACAAGTGAAGGCATTTCCTTCAGTTTGCAAAGTAAGCTTTCACAGCTTTACTGCATCAAGATGCTCTTGGATGATTCGGCAGATAAAACAATATCACCGGAAATTAAGATTACAAACCCGGAAGACGAAAAAATGTTTATGCGATTTCTTCGGCGTAAAGGAAATCGAATGCATTCGCAGGCTTAAAGAATGTAAAGTCCCAACATTATCGACTCTGTCAATGTAAATTGGCTTCAAAAAAACAATAGAAAAAGGGGTAATAAAAATGAAATTATTTGATATGGAAATCAACAAACTGATTGAGCTGTTGGATCAGGCAAAAGGCAACGTATATTTGGTTACGGATGAAGGCGACAACCTGAATCTGAAAAGCAAACTCTGTCAGCTTTACGGCGTAAGAACCCTGTTGGAAAAGTCGAAAGACGCCACCTTGTCGCCGGAAATCAAATTTGAAAACGTGGACGATGAAGCCCTGTTCTTAAACTATCTGATTAACAAATAAATCAAAACGATACACTTTCTAGAAAGACCGGCTGCAAAATTTGCGGCCGGTCTTTTCTATTACTATTTTGTTTTGAAATTCAGCAGTTTCTTTAAATACTGACCGGTATAAGACTCTTTTACCTTTGCTACCGCTTCGGGTGTGCCGGTTGCAACGATATAACCGCCTTTGTTGCCGCCCTCCGGACCAAGGTCGATAATATGATCCGCCGTTTTGATCAAATCCAGATTATGCTCAATCACAACAACCGTGTTGCCGCCGTCAACCAGCTTCTGCAAGACTTCAATCAGCTTGTGAACATCGGCAATATGCAATCCGGTGGTTGGTTCGTCCAGAATATAAATCGTTCTGCCAGTTGGGCGTTTGGAAAGCTCCGTCGCAAGCTTTACACGCTGTGCCTCGCCGCCGGACAGCGTAGTAGCTGGCTGCCCGATTTTCACATAATTCAAGCCGACATCCTGTAGGGTTTGCAGCTTTCGCGCAATTTTGGGTATGTTGGAGAAAAACTCAAGGCCTTCCTCCACCGTCATCTCCAAAACGTCATAGATGCTCTTGCCCTTATATTTGATCTCCAGCGTTTCGCGGTTATAGCGCTTACCCTTGCAGACATCACACGGAACATAAACATCCGGCAAAAAGTGCATTTCGATTTTTATAATGCCATCACCCTGACAAGCCTCACAGCGACCGCCCTTAACATTAAAGGAGAAGCGTCCGGAATTGAAACCGCGCAGCTTTGCATCCTGCGTAGAAGCGTAAAGTTCACGGATATCCGTAAACAAGCCGGTATAGGTTGCCGGATTGGAACGGGGCGTGCGGCCGATTGGAGACTGGTTGATTTGTATTACTTTATCCAGTTCTTCCAGCCCTTTGATTTCCTTGTAAGTGCCAGGTCTGCATTTTGCGCCGTTCAGTTCCGCGGCAAGGTGCTTATACAAAATTTCATTGATCAAAGAGGATTTTCCCGAACCGGAAACACCGGTAATGCACACGAATTCTCCAAGCGGAATCGTAACGTTGATATTTTTTAGGTTATTCTGCGTGGCTCCGATGATTTTGAGCTTTTTACCGTTTCCCTTACGGCGTACCGCAGGAACCTCCACTTTTTTTACACCGCTCAAATACTGACCGGTAATGGACTCCTTACAGTTTACAATGTCCTCTACTTTGCCATTAAACACGACATTTCCGCCGTGTATACCGGCACCCGGACCGATATCGACAATGTGGTCGGCGGCTCGCATGGTATCTTCATCATGTTCCACCACGATAACCGTATTGCCCAAATCGCGCAGATGCTTTAACGTTGCGAGAAGTTTATCGTTGTCGCGCTGGTGCAGGCCGATACTTGGCTCATCCAAAATATAGAGAACACCCATCAAAGAAGACCCGATTTGTGTGGCAAGGCGAATGCGCTGGCTTTCGCCGCCGGAAAGTGTACCTGATGAACGCGACAGTGTGAGGTACTCTAATCCGACACTTTGTAAAAAGCCGAGACGTTCCCGGATTTCCTTCAAAATTGCGGCGGCAATCAGGCCTTCGCGCTCCGTCAATTCCAGATGATTGACAAAATCAAGCGCATCGGTAACGGATTTGTCGCAGAAATCACTGATATTAATTCCGCCGACTGTTACCGCAAGACTGACTGGGGAAAGACGCTTACCGCCGCAGGCATCGCAGGGGATTGCGCTCATATAGGATTCGATTTCTTCTTTTACCCAGTTGCTTTGGCTCTCGCGGAAACGGCGTTCCAAATTGTTGATGATACCCTCGAACTCGGTTTTATAAATACCGCTTCCGTATTCATTGCTGCGCTCAATCTGGATTTTTTCTCCTTTTGTACCGTACAAGAGAATATCAATAATTTCCGGCGGCAGCTTGCCCAGAGGAGTATCCAGCGAAAAGTGGTAATGCTTAGAGAGCGCGTGAATATACATAGCGGCAATGGTGCTGCCCTCCATGGCCCACCCGCTTGCTTTCAGCCCGCCCTGATTCAGTGACAGAGATTTATCCGGTATAATCAAGTCCGGGTCAATTTTCATAAAAACACCCAAACCGGTGCATTTGGGGCAGGCGCCATAAGGATTATTGAAGGAAAACATACGGGGCGTAAGCTCCTCCACACTGATGCCGTGTTCGGGGCAGGCATAGTTCTGAGAAAAGGTGATATCTTCCCCACCTACTACACTGATGACAATCAAGCCTCCGGATAAAGTGGACGCGGTTTCCACGCTGTCGGAAAGGCGGCCGTGGATGTCGGGATGAATGGCCAGCCTGTCCACCACGATTTCAATCGTATGCTTTTTATTTTTATCCAGTTTGATGGTTTCGGAAAGGTCGTAAATACTGCCGTCCACGCGCACACGTGCAAAACCGCTTTTCCTTGCCGTTTCAAACTCTTTGGTATGTTCACCTTTTCTGGAACGAATGACCGGTGCTAAAACCTGTATTTTTGTATTTTCTTTTAATGCCAGCACACGATCCACAATTTGGTCAACCGTTTGCTGTTTGATTTCGCGCCCGCATACCGGGCAATGCGGAATGCCGATGCGCGCATAAAGCAGGCGCAGATAATCGTATATCTCCGTAACGGTTCCGACCGTGGAACGCGGATTTTTCGAAGTCGTTTTCTGATCAATCGAAATAGCCGGAGAAAGTCCGTCAATATAATCCACATCCGGCTTTTCCATCTGTCCCAAAAACTGGCGCGCATAAGAGGAAAGCGATTCCACATAACGCCTTTGCCCTTCAGCATAGATAGTATCAAAGGCAAGCGACGACTTTCCGGAACCGGAAAGGCCGGTAAAAACCACCAGCTCATCACGCGGAATTTCAATGCTGATATTTTTTAAATTGTGCTCACGGGCACCTTTTACATAAATGTTCTTTGCTGTCATTCTCGCTTTTCCCCCATCTATTTTTCGCCCGTAAGCTGCTTGATTTTGTCGCGCAGATACGCAGCATGCTCAAACTCCAGCAGTTTGGCGGCAGCCTTCATTTCTTTTGTAAGCTGTTCAACCGTCTGCTTGCGCTCAATCGCGGACAAACGTCTGCCTTTAATGCCTTTGACATCATCTTTATGACTGGATATTTCCAGTACATCTGAAACTTTTTTGATAATAGTCTGCGGAATAATTCCATGTTCTTCGTTGTATGCCATTTGGATTTTACGGCGGCGCTCTGTTTCACGAAGCGCATTTTCCATGGATGGCGTAACTGTATCGGCGTACATAATGACCTGCCCTTCGGCATTGCGCGCAGCACGCCCAATAGTCTGAATAAGGGAACGCTCCGAACGCAAGAAGCCTTCTTTGTCCGCGTCCAGTATGGCAACCAGCGATACCTCCGGAATATCCAACCCCTCGCGAAGCAAATTGATGCCGACCAAAACATCAAATTCGCCGAGACGCAAATCACGCAGAATTTCCATACGTTCCACCGTATCGATATCGTGGTGCATGTAACGAACGCGGATGCCCATTCCTTCCAGATAGGAAGTCAAATCTTCTGCCATCTTTTTTGTGAGTGTGGTGACCAGAATGCGATTGCCCTTTGCCGTGCGAAGATTGATTTCGGAAATAAGGTCGTCAATCTGACCGTCTGTAGGCTTTACAAGTATTTCAGGGTCAACCAAACCGGTAGGACGAATGACCTGCTCCACAACCTGCGCGGAATGCTCGTTTTCAAAGTCGCCGGGAGTTGCGCTGACAAAGACCGCCTGATTAACATGCTGATAAAACTCATCGAAATTCAGCGGGCGGTTGTCATAAGCGGAAGGCAGACGAAAACCGAAATTAATGAGAGATTCTTTTCTGGCACGGTCACCCGCATACATGGAACGCACCTGTGGCAGAGTAACATGGGATTCATCAACGAACAGCAAAAAGTCATCCGGAAAATAATCCAGCAAAGTGCATGGCTGACTGCCCGGTTTTCGGCCGGAAAGCACGCGTGAATAGTTTTCAATACCCTTGCAGAAACCGATTTCCTGCAGCATTTCCATATCATACTGCGTACGCTCACGGATACGCTGTGCTTCAATCAGCTTACCGTTCGTTTCAAACAGCTTTACGCGCTCTTCCATTTCCTGCTCGATTTCGCCAATGGCACGCTGCATTTTTTCACGCGGAACAATATAGTGGGAAGCCGGATATATCGCTACATGCTTTAATTCCGCTTTAAATTCGCCCGTCAGCGCATTTATCTCACAGATGCGGTCAATTTCATCACCGAAAAACTCCACACGGATTACGGTATCGTTCGACTGTGCGGGAAAAATCTCAACCACATCTCCGCGAACACGGAACTTGTTGCGGATAAAATTAATATCATTGCGTTCATATTGGATTTCAACCAGTTTTTTCAGCAACTCATCGCGGTTTTTCTGTATGCCGGGACGCAGGGAAATCACCATAGTTCGGTAGTCGATTGGATCGCCCAAACTGTAGATGCAGGAAACACTTGCAACGATGATAACATCCCGGCGCTCCGAAAGCGCGGAGGTAGCGGAATGACGAAGCTTATCAATTTCATCATTGATAGCCGAATCCTTTTCAATGTAAGTATCCGTCGTGGCAATATATGCCTCCGGCTGATAATAATCATAATAACTTACAAAGTACTCAACCGAGTTTTCCGGAAAAAACTCACGGAACTCCGAACATAACTGCGCTGCAAGCGTTTTGTTGTGCGCCAAAACAAGCGTGGGCCGATTCACGGCGGCAATCACATTCGCCATCGTGAATGTTTTGCCCGAACCGGTAACGCCCAGCAAGGTTTGTTCTTTATCTCCGTCTTTCAGTCCCTGCACAAGCTGTTCAATCGCTTTCGGCTGATCACCTGTGGGAGAATAGGAGGACACAAGTTTAAAATCCATAATTTCCATTACTCCGCTTTATTCGAATAGTTTTTTCATAAGGCCGCAGTCCGCCATAGATAACGCGTCTCCGTCAGCCACGATAATGTGGTCGTTCAGCCACACATTTACCGTTTGGAGAGCCTGAAAAACATCTTTTGTGGATGTGATATCTCCCGCGGAAGGCATTGTGCTACCGCTTGGATGGTTATGCGCAAGAATAGCGCTTGCTGCGTTGTACCGAACCGCAAGTTCCACGATTTTTCTCACATAAATCGGCACGGTATTTACCGCGCCTTCGTTCACAACGCCGCAGAAAAGTTGTCTGCCTTTGCTGTCAAGCAGTAAAAGCACAACCACTTCGTTTGTTCTTCCGATAAATTTCGGAAGAACAATTTTCTCCGCGGATTCCGTATTGAAAACACGGGCTTTATCCTGCTGTTTATCATCCAGATAACAGCGGCTGAGCGGAGGAACCAGCTTAATAAAGGTGGCTGCCGTCTGACCGACACCTTCCACTTTTAATAACTCTTCATAGGGCGCATCAAACACACCCGAAAGGCTGCCGAATGTATCCAGCAGACGGTGGGCTATTTCATTCGTGTCTCTTCTGGGTATCGCATTAAAAAGAAAAAGTTCCAGAATTTCGTGGGGCTGAAAATGATCCAAACCGTCCGTCAGAAATTTTTCTTTCATACGCTCCCTGTGTCCCTCATGCACCGCCATAACGTCCTTTCGAATGAAAGTGTCAGATCTTTCTGCTGCCCGGCTTTACCGGCGCGGGTGCGCCTGCTTTACAGAGAGGACAGTTTCCCGGTTCCCAGGATTCCACTTCAACCGAGATAACCGCTTTAAACGGCACACCAAAATCAATTTTTCCGCCGGTACGGTCAACAATGGAACCAACACCCACAACGTCTCCGCCTGCCGCTTGAACCAGTTCAATCACTTCACGAACAGAGCCGCCGGTTGTTACAACGTCTTCCACAACCAGCACTTTTTCACCCGGCTGAACCTGAAAGCCGCGGCGCAGAGTCATTTTACCGTTTTCATCACGCTCGGTAAAAAAGTTTTCACATTTCAGGGAACGGCTCACTTCGTAAGCCATTTGAACGGCACCCATTGCCGGCCCGATAACAACCTGTACGCCGTCATTCTTGTATTGTTCCGCCAAAGCGGCACAAAGTTCTTCGCTGTACTTGGTATTGCGGAATATTTTTGCGCACTGCAGGTATTTATTGCTGTGTCTGCCGGAAGTCAGCTTAAAATGTCCTTCCAGTAAAACGCCAGCTTCCTTTAAAATCTCCATTACTCTGTCCTGTGAAATCATTGTACTCTCCTTTTCTTTATCGAACATATGGTATTATTATATACTAAAATGTATTTTTTGAAAAGCCTAAAATGAAACAAATGTTTTATTTATCTGGCAAGTATTTTTTACGGATAAATAAATAGCCGAAACTTATCATTTTCAATAACGCGGAATCGTGTTATAATTTTGCGGGTAGTTTTAAAACATTCCAGCCTCTGCGAAAGGATGATCCTCATTATGAAAACAGTTACAATTGGTGCAAACGACGCCGGACAGCGTTTAGATAAATTTTTGACGAAAGCCTACAGCAATCTGCCGCAGTCTATGCTCTATAAGAGTATTCGCAAAAAAGATATTAAAATTAACGGAAAACGGTGTGAAATTTCTACCCGCCTGAATGAGGGCGATATTCTGACCATGTATCTGAAGGATGAATTTTTTCAGCAGGAGCAAAAGGAGTATGACTTTTTGAAAGCACCAAACAAGCTGAAAATCTTGTTTGAAGACGATAATATCATACTGCTGGATAAGCAGCCCGGGCTGATTGTTCACCCGGATGAAACCTACCATTTTGACTCTCTGATTGCTAGGGTGCAGCACTATCTATACGAGAAGGGCGAATATAACCCAGAAAACGAAAATTCCTTTGCACCCGCGCTCATTAACCGGATAGACCGCAACACCGGCGGTATTGTAATGGCAGCAAAAAACGCGGAAACCCTGCGCATTATGAATGATAAAATGCGTGAGCGCGAACTAAAAAAATATTATCTTTGCATTGTGCACGGCAAAATGGAGAAAAAAGCAGCTACTTTGGAAGGATTCCTTGAAAAAAACGAAAGCCAGAACCGTGTATATATCTCCAACAAACCGACTAATGAAACGAAAAGCATTAAAACCCGCTACCGTGTATGGGAAGAACGAGGTGGTTTCAGCCTGCTTGAAGTCGAACTGCTCACCGGACGAACCCATCAAATCCGTGCGCATCTTGCATCCATCGGTCACCCGCTTGCGGGCGACGGCAAGTATGGCACCAATGCCATAAACAAGCAGACCGGCTTTAAATATCAGGCACTGTATTCTTATAAACTTCAATTTGCCTTTACCACACCGGCAGGCATACTCGAATATTTGAACCATCAGGAATTTGAAGCTAAAGAGATTTGGTTTTTGAACGAATTTAAGAATTGGAATAGGTAATATAAAAAAGCGGTTGACAATATTTAGATTTTTTCTAAGTATGTCAGCCGCTTTTATTTAACTGTTTTTATCTACCTGATGAAAGGTTTTAAGGTTGCCTGTTTTTTCACTGCGCTTGGCAAGCTCCGCGTTGACTTCTTCAAGCGTGATGCCCTCATTTACCATAAGCACGGTAAGGTGATACAACAAATCGGAAATCTCCAGCACCGTTTCGGAGTTTTCACCGTTTTTAGCGGCGATGATAACTTCGCTGCACTCTTCCCCACATTTCTTGAGGATTTTATCAATTCCCTTTTCGAATAGATAACAGGTATAAGAACCTTCCGTGTGTGTATTTTTTCTGCTTAAAACAGTATCATACAGTTCTCGTAAAGTATCGTTCATATTTGGTCATGCCCCTTTAAATTGTATTTTATATAATTTTATTAAAAAAACAGCTATGTGAGCCTGTATGACAAGCCGCGCCGGTTTGCGCAACCACAATAAGCAAGGTATCATCGTCGCAGTCACCGTGAATCGAAATGACCCGCTGCAAATGGCCGGACGTGGCGCCCTTATTCCAAAGCTCCTGCCGAGACCGACTGTAAAACCAAGTGTAACCCGTTTCCAAAGTTCTTTTCATGGATTCCCGGTTCATATAAGCAAGCATGAGAACTTCATTCGAACCATATTCCTGCACGATGGCCGGAATTAAATCGGATTTTTGAAAGAACTTCTCTATAAATGCATCTGACTTTACATCAAATACGCTGTTATTTATGTCCGTCATTATTTTGCTCCTTTGCTGATGGTAATCGCCGTGCTCAAATCTAAATCACCCGTATAAAGAGCCTTGCCGCAGATGGCTCCGTACACATTCAGCGCGTCTAAATTGATGATATCCTTAATACTGCTTACTCCGCCGCTTGCGATGATATGGCAGGATACCGCGCGATTGATACGATCAAGCATGACCAGATTTGGGCCGGACAAAGTGCCGTCACGCGAAATGTCTGTAAAAACAATATACTTTACGCCTATACTTTCCATCTGTCTTGCCATATCAATGTAATCGATTTCTGATGTGGAAGTCCAACCTTCCGCCGCGACCTTTCCGTCACGCGCATCAATGCCAACCGCGATTTGTTCACCGTATTTACTGACGGCCTGCTGAACAAAATTCGGGTCGCTGATTGCCGCGGAACCGAGTATGACACGTGAAACGCCGCGTTCCAAATAGAAATCAACGGTTTCCATATTGCGAATTCCGCCGCCAATCTCAATTTTCAGTTCACAGGTATGAAGAACATCAAAAAAAGTTTTGGAATTAACCGGCTGTTTTGCCTTTGCTCCGTCCAAATCGACCATATGGAGCCATTTTGCTCCGGCTTTCTGAAAAGAATAAGCGGTTTGCACCGCATCCTCCGCTACTTTATGGGCAGTTTCATAATCACCTTTTACAAGGCGTACACAGGTGCCGTCTTTCACGTCGATTGCCGGTAAAATAATCATCGTTCACCCTCCAAACTTCTATAAGGAACCTTTTGTCGAAAGCGGAATTCCGCTTTGCGTCTGTGCGACCGCTAAGCGTATGGCATGCGCAACCGCCTTAAACATCGCTTCAATCGTGTGGTGTGAATTTTTGCCGTATTCCACGCGCGTATGCAGAGTAATTCCCGCGTTCATGGCAACGGCGCGCATGAACTCTTCGGTCATGCAGGTATCAAACTCACCCACGCGTTCTTCCGGAAAATTAGCGTCAAATACAAGAAACGGTCTGCCGCTTACATCGACCGCCGCAAAGGCAAGCGCTTCATCCATCGGTACATAGAAGCTGCCGAATCGCGTGATGCCGGATTTATCGCCAAGCGCCTGAGCAAATGCCTTACCAAGTACAATTCCGGTATCTTCAATGGTGTGGTGGCAGTCAACCGCAAGATCGCCGGTTGTTTCGACCAGTAAACCAAATCCGCCGTGTACCGCAAAAGCAGTCAGCATGTGATCAAAAAATCCGATGCCGGTTGAAATTGCTACTTGACCACCTTCTAAACAAAGGGTCACCGAAACATTTGTTTCGAGTGTTTTGCGTTCCAATGACGCAGTTCTCATGACATACACTTCCTCGTCCTTAATTTTGGAATCAATAAGAAAAAGCGTTCAGTTTTTCAAGCACTGCCGCATTTTCTGCTTTTGTCCCTGCGGTAATACGGATATATTCGCCCATAAAACGTATCGCAATGCTGTTTTTCAGCAGATATTCATAAATATCTTTGGCTTTCGGTGTTTTGATAAATACGAAATTGGTACAGCTTTCGTACACCTTCATCTGGTTCGGATGTTTGTTTTCCAATTCTTTCAGTCCGGCGTACAGGTCATTTTTCGAGTCCAGTATTTCACGAAGTGCCGCCTGGCTCAGCTCTTTTTCCTTTAGAATAACCGTACCGAGTGTCTGCGTAATAGAATTGACATTATAAGGTGATTTTACTGCTTTTATCGCATTTGTCAAGGTGGCATTTGCTACAGCAAATCCAAGACGTACAGCCGCCATTCCGAAAGCCTTGGAGCAGGTTCGAAGAATAAGCAGATTATCATATTCATTGACTTCGGACAGTAAAGACTGATCCCAAAAATCCATATAGGCTTCATCCAGTACAACCAAAGCATTTACTGAACGAATCAGCTTACGAACCTGCTCACGTTTCAGACCCAGCGAAGTCGGATTGCACGGATTGGAGAACAGAATCATTTTTGCATTGTTTTGATTAGAAAGGGAAATAAGTTCATCCACATCAATGGTCAAATCGTCCCTTTTTTTCATTTCGATACAGGTAGCTTCCACAATGGAGGAATAAAATTTATACATGGAGAAATCCGGCGCAAGCGTTATCATGTTGTCGCCCTTCATCAAAAAGGCATTGCAAATAACGGAAATCAATTCGTCGGAGCCGTTGCCCGCCGTCACATTGGCTGCATTCACCTGATAATGCTCCGCAAACGCGCTGCAGACATCCTTCGCGATTGGGTCCGGGTAACGGTTCAAAGCGGTAAACGCGGCGTTGTACAACATCTTTGCCGCAATATCCGTGGTAACGGTACAGAAGGATTCATTTGCGTCCAAACGAATGTCGTATTGCCCTTCAATCGGATCATAGGGCTTTAAATCACGTATTTTCTCATTTAAAATATATGCCATTTTATCAATATCCTTTCGGTGCTGTTTCAAAGCAAATTAGGATCGGACAAGAATGGAATTTGCGTGAGCGGTAAGCCCTTCCGTATTGGCAAGCGAAACAATATCATCTTTTGCCGATTTCAGAGCGTCTTCTGTATAATAAATAAAACTGGATTTTTTGATAAAGCTGTCTACCGATAGCGGTGAGAAAAACCGGGCTGTGCCGCTGGTGGGCAGGACATGGTTCGGCCCCGCGAAGTAATCGCCAAGCGGTTCCGGTGAATAATTGCCTAAAAACACCGATCCGGCGTTATCCAGCTTGCCGACATATTCCATCGGATTTTTCGCGCAGACCTCCAAATGCTCCGGCGCAAGCTCGTTTGCGAACTCAACCGCTTCATCCATACTTTGGCAAACCATTACGGCGCCGAAATTCCTAAGGGATTTTTCAATAATCTCTTTGCGGGAAAGCGTTTGCACCTGTTTCTCAATTTGAGCGATGGTTTGTTCGGCGATAGCTTCACTGGTCGTAAGCAGGATGGCAGATGCCAAAACATCGTGTTCCGCCTGTGACATCAAGTCCGCCGCCAAAAACTTCGGATTTGCGGTTTCATCTGCAATAATCAGAATTTCACTTGGGCCGGCAATCATATCGATATCCACCGTGCCGTACAAATGCTTTTTTGCAGTGGCAACATAAATGTTGCCGGGGCCTACGATTTTATCTACTTTTGGAATCGTCTGCGTTCCGTATGCAAGCGCGGCGACTGCCTGTGCACCTCCAACGAGGAACACGCGGTCAACTCCGGCAACCAGCGCGGCTGCCATAATATCGGGGTTCGGCCTGCCGTCTTTTCCGGGAGGAGTAGTCATAATAATTTCGCCAACACCCGCAATCTTCGCCGGAATGGCATTCATTAAAACGGAGGATGGATATGCCGCCGTTCCGCCCGGAACATAAATGCCGACCTTCGCAAGTCCTCGTACACGCTGCCCCATCATGACACCGTTCTTCTGAGTTTCAATCCAGCTTTGCTGCTTTTGACGGCGGTGAAAGTCTTCGATGTTTTCTGCCGCACAATGCAGAGCCGAAAGGAAATCAGGGTCGCACTGCTTGGAAAGCTCCTGCATATCCGCTTGGCTGATTTCCAGTTTTTCCGGCACATGACCGTCAAATTTCATGGTATAATCACGCACAGCGGCATCTCCGTTAAGTCGTACATTTTCAAGGATTTCGGCGACTGCCGAATCCACACGTTTATCCTTTTCACCGCTGCGCTGTTTTAACTGGCGGATAAAATCTCGGCCGAAGCTGCCGCCCGCTTTCACCAACTGTATCATTACGATAACCGTCCTTTTCCCATAATTTCTAGCGTAAAACCTTTTTACACTTTTGCCTTTTCCATTTGACTTGCCAAAGATTCGATTTCCGCTTTTCGTAATTTTAAGCTTGCCGAATTTACAATCAGTCTTGCCGAAATATCACAGATGGTTTCAATTACTTCAAGACCGTTTTCCTTTAGCGTTGAGCCGGTTTCGACGATATCGACAATCGCGTCGGAAAGACCCAGAAGCGGAGCCAGCTCCACCGAACCTTCAATTTTGATAATACGGACATCCATTGCCTTCTGCTCAAAAAAAGTACGGGCAATTTTCGGATATTTGGTCGCGATAGTCTTTGCGGAATAACCCTGATAAAAATCCACGCCCTTTGGCCCTGCCAAAGCAAATTTACACTTTCCGAAGCCCAAATCAAGAACCTCATAAAAACTGCTGCCATTTTCCATAATGGTGTCTTTCCCCACTACGCCTAAATCGCAGACACCGTTTTCAACATAGGTAATTACATCTGCCGCTTTTGCTAAAACGACTTCAAAATCATTGTTGCCGACCGGAAGAATTAACTTGCGGCCTTTATTTTTTACTGCCTCGCAGTCATAGCCGATTTTTTCAAATAAGCCGACGGTATCTTTTTCTAATCTGCCTTTGGTTAAGGCAATGCGTAATGGTTTCATTATCACCCATCCAATACTAAAGTTTCGTTGTTGTAAGTGTATCGCCGACAAAATCAATCCGGCATATTCCCTGTTTCTTTGCGTAATCCACAGCCTGTTCGTGCGTTTCAAACACGCTGTTTTCACATTTAAGCCCCTGCTCTACAAGCTGTGAGGCATAATGCAATGCTTTGATTTCATAGCCGTCTTCGCTGTGCACCAAAACATCTGTAGCATGTTCCGGTTGCATTCTTCCGCGCTCCAGCAGAACTTTCGAAAGTGCATCCACATTTATGGCAAATCCGATTGCGGGCATTGGGGAATCAAACTGTGCCAAAAGATGATCGTACCGGCCACCGATGAGCACCGCGTCACCACATTGCTCCACATAAGCGCTGAACACGATATTGGTATAATAGTCGTTTCTTTGGACAAGTCCCAAATCGATCATGATTTTATCGCCCAACCCCAGCTCGGAAAGGGATGTATAAAGCTCATGCAAATAATCCAGCGTTTCGGCAGCTCTTTTATCTGTACAGAGTGGGGCAGCCTGTTCAAACACTTCTTCCCCGCCAAATAGGCGCGGAAGGCTTCGCATGGCCTGCACAGCCAAGCTGTCTTCCAAATTATCCAGAATTCCGTTCAGAGCCGCATAATTTTTCGACTCAATGGAACTGCGGATATCCTCGCGCAAATCATCGGAAACACAAAGCTGTTCGGCAAACGCCTGAAAAAGGCCCGCGTGCCCAAGCTCAATACGAAAATCCGGCACACATTTGCCGAGCGCTTCAATCGCCGTAACAATTACTTCTAAGTCTGCCCTACGTCCTCCGGCTCCAAGCAACTCAATGCCGGTCTGCATAACTTCGTCGCTCCTGCCGGTAAGGGCGGGATTGTTGCGGTACATCTGCTGGGTGTAGTAAAACCGCATCGGTTTAGGAGAATTCTTTAAACGAGTCGCTGCTAAACGCGCGATAGGCAGTGTGGAATCGGGGCGCATTACAATCAGCCTGCCTCGCCGGTCGGTCATTTTATACATAACATCCTGCGAAATACCGGAGCGTTCCGGATTAAACACGTCATAAAATTCAATACCGGGGGTCACCACTTCGTGAAATCCACGGGAAGCAAAAACGTCCGTTAAACTTTTTTCCACGTATCGGTGCGCAAGGCATTCCTCAAAAAGCAAGTCGGCAGTGCCTTCCGGCGTTATTTTGTTGTATTTTTTCATAGGAAGCTCCATTCTGCCTGAATCGTCACACAATAAGTGGAAGAAACTGCATCAGGCGGATAATCGTTATGGGATATTACCCCAAATAACACTTTAGTGTGCTAATATAATAGCACACTAAAATACGTTTTGTCAATCTTAATTTAAAATAGCGTCATTTGGCTGCTTTCCGGTAAACCGGCAAGTGCACCCGCATCCACAAGCGTTTGGATGACGGATTTGGAAACTTTTGCGCGTGTCTGTACATCATCAATAGAAATATAAACACCGCCTGTTTCTCTCGCCGCGGCAAGGCTGTTTGCCGCCGCGCCGCCGACACCGGCAAGCGAACCAAACGGCAGGCGAATTTTACCGTCTTCCACCAGAAACTTTCTTGCGTCGGATTTATAAAGGTCAACCGGCAGGACTTCAATGCCGCGTGCCAGCATTTCATTGGCAATTTGAAAAGTGGCATAGGAAGCTTCCTCTTTTGCGGAGGCCTCTTTACCCTTCATGCTGATTTCATTCATACGGCGGCGAACCGCTTCTCTGCCCTGCGCAACAATCGCCGCATCAAAGTCTTCACTACGAACCGTAAAATAGGCCGCGTAATAGGCGACCGGCTTATGTACCTTATACCAACCGAGACGAAGGGTAGAAATCATGTACGCCGCGGCATGCGCCTTTGGGAACATGTACTTGATTTTCATACAGGAATCAATGTACCACTGCGGAACGTTATGCTCCTTCATTGCGTTGATATGGTCTTCGGTCAGCAAAACCGGTGCTTTACCTTTACGGGTAATTTCCATGATTTTAAACGCCATTTTCGGTTCCAAGCCTTTTAACAGCAGATATGTCATAATGCTGTCACGGGTACCGATAACCTCTGAAATCGTACAGGTGCCGTTTTTAATCAAATCCTGTGCGTTGCCGAGCCAAACATCCGTACCGTGAGAAAGACCGGAAACCTGCAATAAATCGGAAAACGTTTTTGGATTGGAGTCCAGCAGCATCTGGCGCACAAAACTCGTGCCGACTTCCGGCAAAGAAAATGTTCCGGTTTGGGAATCAATATCCTCCGGCTTTACACCAAGTGCTTTTGTAGAAGTAAAAAGTGACATAACATCCGGATCACTCATGGAAACGTTCATAACAGGGATGCCTGTATAATCCTCCAAATAGCGGTAAATAGTCGGAACATCGTGCCCAAGTTCGTCCAGCTTGCAAATGGTATCATGAATAGAATGGAAGTCGAAGTGCGTTGTGATGTTATCCGAATTCTGATCGTTCGCCGGATGCTGCACCGGGCAAAAATCGTATACATCCATGCCCTTTGGCACAACCACCATGCCGCCTGGATGCTGCCCGGTGGTACGTTTGATTCCCGTGCAGCCGATGGCCAGACGCAGTTCTTCCGCCCTATGCATGGTAATTCCGCGTTCCTCTTCAAATTTTTTCACAAATCCCAGCGCGGTTTTATCTGCGACGGTCGCGATGGTACCGGCTTTGAACACGTTGTCTTTTCCGAATAAAGTTTCCGTGTAACGGTGCGCGCCGCTTTGGTATTCACCGGAAAAGTTTAGGTCGATATCCGGCGTCTTGTCGCCATCAAAGCCCAAGAAGGTTTCAAATGGAATGGTATGTCCGTCGCGGTTATAGTCTGTGCTGCACTCCGGACATTTTTTTGGCGGCAAATCAAAGCCGGAACCGTAGCTGCCATCGGTAATGAACTCGCTGTGCTTGCAGTTTGGACAAACATAATGTGGTTCCAACGGATTCACCTCGGAAATTCCGGACATGTTTGCAACAAACGAAGAGCCAACGGAACCACGGGAGCCAACCAAATAACCGTGTGCGACAGAATCCGCAACCAGCTTCTGCGCGGTCATATACAAAATGGAGAAGCCGTGCTTGGTGATGGAACCAAGCTCGCGGTCCAAGCGCTTTTTCACGATTTCCGGCAGCGGATCACCATAAATTTCTTTGGCTCTTGTCCATGTAATAGTGGTGAGCTGCTCTTCGGCGCCCTCAATGAACGGCGGGAACGTTCCGTCCGGAATCGGTTTGATTTCTTCGCACATATCGGCAATCAGATTACTGTTAGTAACCACCACTTCATAAGCTTTTTCTTTGCCGAGATACGCAAATTCCTCCAGCATTTCCGCAGTGGTACGCATGTACAGCGGTGCCTGCTTGTCCGCATCGCTGAACCCCTGACCAGCCATTAAAATTTTGCGGTATTCGGAATCTTTCGGGTCCAAGAAATGCACGTCGCAGGTTGCGACTACCGGCATTTTCAGGCGTTCGCCGAGTTTTATAATGGTACGATTAAACTCGCGGAGCTTTTCTTCGTCCGGCACCATGCCTTCCCTTATCATGAACTGGTTGTTGCCAAGCGGCTGAATTTCGAGATAGTCATAAAAGCTTGCGATTTCGCAAAGACGTTCCCAAGGCTGACCGTCAAAAATTGCACGGTACAGTTCTCCGGCTTCGCAGGCGCTGCCTAAAATCAGTCCGTCGCGGTACTGAATCAGCTCGCTTTTGGGAATTCTCGGCTTTTTATAAAAATAATTCAAATGGGACTTAGAAATCAGCTTGTAGAGGTTTTTCAGTCCTGCTTTATTTTTCACCAGAATAATCTGATGGTAGGAACGCATTTTTTTCGGGTCTCCACCCGCTAGGGAAGTATTAATATCCGCAACGGTCTGAGCTTCGGTGTCCTCCTGCAAACGTGTGAGCAGGATTGCGAAAATTTTGGCAAGAACCGTTGCATCGTCACTTGCGCGGTGATGGTTAAAAGGATCCAACTTTAAATAGTTCGCAACCGTATCCAGTTTGCAGTTTTTAATATCCTTCAGCATGGAACGGCACATGGGAACTGTATCAATGTAAGGATAGGCAAATTCCAAATCGCTTCGCTGTGCGGCCATTCGGATAAATGAGGTATCAAATTCGGCGTTATGCGCAATTAAAACAGCATCTTCTCCGCAGAAACGGAAGAACGCTTCCAATGCTTCTTTTTCCAGTGGCGCATCCTTGACCATTTCATCGGTTATGCCGGTAAGCTCTGTAATTTTTGCCGGAATGGGTATCTGCGGATTCACAAAGGTATCAAAACTTTCCAGTATTTCGCCGTTTTTCAGACGAACCGCGCCGATTTCGGTAATGCGTTCTTTGTTCGGGCTAAGGCCGGTTGTTTCAATATCAAACGAAATAAATTCTTCATCCAAACCTCTGTCGCATTCTCCGGTTACGGCCGGAACCATATCATTGACAAAGTAGGATTCCACACCGTAAATGACCTTGATATGGCCGCCTTTCTTCTTTACGGCGGCTGCGGCGTTCATCGCTTCCGGAAAAGCCTGCGCGACACCGTGGTCGGTAATCGCAACGGCTGGCTGTCCCCAGCTTGCGGCGCGTTTTACAAGGTCGCTTGCCGCATTCATGCCGTCCATGCTGGACATGTTGGTATGCAGATGCAGTTCTACCCTTTTAACTTCGGCATCATCCGCAACCTTCAGCTGGTCTACCGCGGCAATGCTCTTTGGGCGCAATACGATTTCATGGTCGTACTTATCGTACTCCACGTCGCCGCGCGTAATAACGGACATACCAGGTGCTAGCGTATCGAGCATTTTGCACTGGTTAATATCCTGCAGTAATTTTAAAGTCATGGAACCGGTGTAATCGGTAATATTGATGGAATAAATTTTTCGGCTTTTGTCGCGCGTTACTTTCTGTTCGGCAGAAAAGATTTCGCCCCAAATGGTTACACTGCCGATATCGGGCGTAACTTTATTGATCGAAGTCGGTTTAGCTTTTGGAGCACGTCCCAAAATATCTCTCGCTGTTTCGGGAAGAATGGTCGGAAACAGCGTTTCACCGCTACGGATATTGATAACGGACGGCGTTTTATGCGCACCCATTTTCGATTCGTAATTTTCTACTTTCTCTATGACTGCGGCACGATGTGCGGTTTCCTGCTGTTTCTTTTGTTTTTCTATGTATTCGGTGCTGTCCGGTGAAATGGAAAGCGTACCGTCAAATTCAACCTGAACTGATATTCCGAATTCTTCGGAAATCAGCTTGGAAAGAGCCCGATCCACATGACGCGTCACCAGCATATCGTGACCGCCGTGTCCGAGAGAAATAATAAACTTATTATTTTGAAGTCTGGCGGAAGAATCCTTTAAACTTCCGTTTAAGCTGGCATCGCGCCGCTTTAACTCCAACACCAAATCTGGATAGCAAACCTCTGAAAAGCTGTTGCTTGGAAATTTTGGGTAAATATTTGCTTTTGATAGCCCCAAAGCGGAATCGGAAATTTTCTTTTCTGTATCAAAAAGCACGCGGCGCTCCACAAAAGATGGAAACGCCACTTCAACCGCAATATTTCGATTTTGCTCGTCAATCTGCAAAGAAGTGATTTCTCCCTTGCAAACCGTAGACGGCATTTTTGATATATCTATATAATTCTGAAAAAAGTCGCCAAAAGTTTTCATTGCCGTCATTCACCCTTATTTGCTGTAAATTTAAGATTTGTATTACATTTTGTCAATTTCATCCATTAAAGCATCTATCAATTCGTTCTCCGGTACTTTGCGGATAATTTGTCCTTTTTTAAACAAAAGTCCGACTCCGTCACCGCCCGCTATGCCGATATCCGCTTCGCGCGCTTCACCGGGCCCATTGACCGCGCATCCCATAACTGCAACCGCTATCGGCTTTTTGCAGGTTGCCAAGCGTTGTTCCGCTTCGTTGGCGATTTTGATTAAATCAATTTTCGTTCTGCCACATGTGGGGCAGGAAACAAACTGAACTCCACGCTTATCAAGACCAAGCGCCTTTAAAATATCAAACCCTGCCGCGACCTCTTTGACGGGGTCAGCTGTCAGAGAAACACGAATGGTATCGCCGATGCCGCGCTGCAAAAGCGAGCCGATGCCGATTGCGGATTTGATTAAGCCCATCCGTTCGGTGCCCGCTTCAGTCACCCCGAGGTGTAGCGGATAGTCACACTGCTCTGCTGCAAGCTCATAGGCTTTTATCATCGTATCTACGCTGGAAGATTTGATGGAAAGCACAATATCGTGGAAATCGAAGCGTTCCAATAAAGAAGCATGGTACATGGCACTGTCGCACAATGCCTGCGGCGTCGGGCTGCCATATTTTGCTAATATCTCTTTTTCGAGAGAACCGGAGTTCACCCCGATACGTATCGGAATATGATGAAGCCGGCAGGCATCCGCAACCGCTTTAACGCGGTCGTCGGAACCGATATTGCCGGGGTTAATTCGGATTTTATCAATTCCGGCAGCAACCGACTCCAGCGCAAGTCGGTAGTCAAAATGAATATCTGCTACAAGCGGAATTCTTACCGCTTGTTTAATAGCAGGAATAAGCGAAACCGCTTCCAAATTCGGAATCGCGGCGCGGATGATGTCACAGCCAGCCTGTTCCAAAGCAATAGCCTGTTTTACACTGCCTTCTATATCGCTTGCGGGAACATTCAGCATAGACTGCACACTGATTTTATTGCCGCCGCCAATCGGCAGACTGTCCGCTAGCACAGTTCTGGATTTTCGTTTGACTGCGTTTATAGAATCTGTCATGCGCCCAGCCCCTTACCGGTAATAAGCCTTAATATATCACTGAAAGTAACAACTACCATCAGTACCATGAGCAAAGCGAAGCCTGCGGCATTTACCCAGCCTTCGTATTTCGGATTAATCGGTTTGCGTCGTATGCCCTCAATGATTAAAAATATCAGCCTGCCGCCATCCAAAGCCGGGAAAGGCAAAAGGTTTACCACACCGAGATTTACCGTGATAATCATCATCACATAAAGAATATTACTAAATGCTGCCCAAAAATTCACCTTTAACCCGGCGGAAGCCGCCTGTGAAATAACCGTTGCCGTACCGACTGGCCCGGCAATATCGTTGAAACCAAATTTTCCGCTTACTAGTCCGGCAAGACTTGCCCACACCATGCGGACAGTGGAAACTGTATCACTCAGGGATTTTGTAATCAGTGTACCGGGATTTTTATCAATGCGATATACTTTAAAGTCCAGTGAAACGATATTTTTGCCATTGTTTTTTACCGAATTTAATTTAATATGATTAAAGGTCAGTTTTTTTCCGTCACGAACTACCTGCACATCCACGGAATTCGGATTGGCGGTGGCAAGTGCGAAGCTGATGTCACCATCTGTATAAGTTCGGTAGTTATTAATGGAATAAAACTGGTCTTTTACCTGTAACCCGGCACTTTGCGTTGCTGCATTTGATTCGAACTCAGCTATTGTGGTAGAAGAAAAAGCAGTCCTCTGCCCTAAAATGATCATCATTAAAACAATGCCCAGCAGGATGTTCATGACAGCGCCCATGATTACAACGAGTATGCGTTTCCACACAGGCTTGTTGCAAAAAGCATGAGAGTCGTCGCTGTGTTCATCCTCGCCTTCCATTGCGCAGAACCCGCCGATTGGCAGCAAACGCAGTGAATATTTTGTTTCACCTTTTCCAAAATGGAACAACGTTGGTCCCATGCCGATTGCAAATTCATGGACACAAATACCGGAAAGCTTTGCCGTAACAAAGTGCCCCAGTTCATGTATGAAAATAATAAGTCCAAATAAAAGAACTGCAATCACTACGAGTAAAACATTAATCAGCATATTCACCTCATGAAATCAAAAGAATTTATTTTTATTGAAGATTTTGATTACCTGCTTATGTGCAAAGCATCCAAAACGAAATTGCGTGCGTTGGTGTCAGCGGTTATGATTTGATCCACCGACAAAACCTGGGCGACTTCCGGCTGATTTTGCGAAGCATTCGTAACCAGTTGCCCAATATCTGTAAAAGCGATTTTGTTCTGCAGAAAAAGCTGAACCGCAACCTCATTGGCGCCATTTGCCGCCGTGGGAGCTAAACCGCCGCGCGCAATCGCATTTTTACACGCCGTAAGGCAAGAAAAGGTTTCGCAGTCCGGCTTATAGAAAGTAAGGCTGCAAATATCCGTCAAATCCAGTTGCTTAACCGGTGATTCAAAACGCTGCGGCCAAGTAATGGCATATTGAATCGGAATGCGCATATCCGGTACGCCAAGCTGCGCGATGACAGAATTGTCGTGATACTCAATCAACGAATGAATAATGCTTTCACGGTGCACCACAACATCAATTTTATCGGCAGGCATATCAAAAAGCCAGGAGGCCTCTATAATTTCCAGACCTTTGTTCATCATGGTGGCGGAATCGATGGTAACCTTTGCCCCCATGTTCCAGTTTGGATGTTTCAATGCCTGCTCTGGCTTAACCAGCTTTAATTCTTCTTTTGTTTTGCCGAAAAACGGTCCGCCGGATGCCGTAAGAATCAGCCTTTTGAGTGCGCTTTTTTCAGGACAGCCCTGCAGACATTGAAAAATTGCGGAATGCTCGCTGTCCACCGGCAAAATTCTAACGCCGTTTTTGCGTGCAGCTTCCATGACCAGTGCCCCACCGGCAACCAAAGTTTCCTTGTTCGCGAGCGCAACATCCTTTTTCGCGGAAATAGCCGCCAAGGTCGGTTTTAATCCTACCATGCCGACTACCGCATTCAAAATGACATCTGCTTCGTTCACTGCTGCGGCTTCACACAAGCCGTCCATTCCCTGCACAACCTGAACAGGAAGATCAGCAACCGCCAGTTTTAGCTTTTTCGCGGCTTCCAAATCAAAAACCGCGGCCAAACGCGGCTTAAACTCACGAATTTGTTTTTCTAAGAGCTCAATATTGCGATAAGCGGCCAGTGCGCAAACCTGAAGATTCAGTTTTCGCACAACGTCAAGCGTCTGGGTGCCAATAGAGCCTGTTGAGCCTAATACGGAAAGGTTTCTTTTCATTATTATTCACCAGTTTATTGTGATATTGCACGGAAAGGCAATTATTTTATAACAAGCGGCATATAACATACCAAATAATAGACAAAAGGAGCGACAAAAATCACACTGTCGAAGCGGTCTAAAATACCGCCATGACCGGGAATTGCCTGACCGAAATCTTTAATATGGCAGCTGCGCTTGATAAGTGAGAAACTTAAATCACCCAAAATAGACATAATGGTACTGCCAATTCCGATAATAAGTAAAGTCCAATAGGAAATATCAACCGTGTAGCTGTAATAAATAGCATGGAACAAATATCCGAAAAGCATCATCGCCAGAATATTCAAAACAAAGCCGCCGATTACCCCTTCGATTGTTTTCTTTGGACTGATTTCCGGGCACAATTTATGCTTGCCCCAGAAACTGCCCGCAAAATAGGCACCGGTATCCGCAATCCACGCAGAAAAAATGGCGATCATCGCATAGAACATACCATGAGTTCCGCCTATATCACGCAGATTAATAATGGTTTCCAATGCAGTCGGTATCAACAATGTCATGCTATAAATCACGCCAACTTCACGAAAGGTAATGAATTTGTGGCAAGAAATCATTGCTGCAAACAAAACAACCGTATATACAAAATAGAGCCCGCCTTGCTGAAACTCATTTTGAGCAAACGGAATGATTGCGGACATAAGAAGGCTTGGAATCAGTAAAATATACTTTTTTCCTAGACCGAGAGCCGTAATAATCTCATGCATGCATAACACAGACACAAGTGCAATTACTATATTCAGCGCAATGGGAAACGAGTGATTAAAGACAATAACGGCAGCGATAAACGATAGCAGAGTAAAACCTGATAAGATTCTTGTTTTCAATTAAATCCCCCCAAAACGCCTGTTCCGATTTGAATACTCGTCTATAGCGGTTTCCAAATCTTTTGGTCTGAAATCCGGCCATAAAATATCCATAATGACATATTCCGCATAAGCGGACTGCCAAAGCAGGAAATTGGAGGTGCGATATTCCCCGCTTGGACGAATAATAAGGTCGGGATCCGGCTGCCCGGCAGTATAAAGTTTGTCGGCAATTGCTGTTTCATCAATCTGCTCCGGCAAAAGATGTCCGACCTTTACTTCCAAAGCCAATTGTTGAACAGCATGTGCTATTTCAGCACGTCCGCCGTAATTCAAAGCAACGTTCAGCACCATGCCGGTATGATTGCGGGATACCTCTGTCGTCCGTTCAATAAGCTCCTGAAGCTCCTGTGGGAAAACGGAAGTATCGCCGATAAAACATACTTTTATATTTTCGTTTAAAAAATCGCGCAAAGCATCGTCAAGATATTGGCAGAATAACGACATCAGCGTTTTTACTTCATCGACAGGGCGCTTCCAGTTTTCGGTGGAAAAAGCGTAGACGGTAAGATACTGAATGCCGATTGAACTGCAATAACGGGTAATTGCTTTAAAGTTCGCGGCACCTGCGCTATGACCGGCAGAGCGCGGCAAGCCGCGCTTTTTTGCCCATCGTCCGTTGCCATCCATAATGATGCCAATATGTTTCGGTAAAATACGTTCCTGTTCTGCCGCCTTTTTTGCAAAGAATTTCATTTATTTCTGTCCTATATTTCCATAATTTCTTTCTCTTTTTTCGCGTTTACCGCATCTACTTCTTTGCAATACTTATCGGTCAAATCCTGCGTCAGCTTTTCGGCATGCTTTAAATCGTCTTCGGTGATTTCTCCGTCTTTTTTCATTACCTTAAGTTTATCTATCGCGTCACGGCGGATAGAGCGAACCGCTATTTTGGCTTCCTCTGACATTTTATTGATATCTTTCACCAATTCGCGTCTTCTTTCCTCAGTGAGCTGCGGGAAGGTAATGCGGATGATTTTACCGTCGCTCTGCGGATTAATGCCGAGATCGGAAGTCTGAATTGCTTTTTCAATTCCGTGGCAGACAGAAACATCCCATGGCTGAATAACCAGTACTCTTGCCTCGGAAACGGATACCGCAGCAAGCTGATTGATTGCCGTTGGCGTTCCGTAATAATCAACCATGATTTTGTCAAGAACGGCAGGATTTGCCCGTCCTGCACGAATGGCTGCATATTCGCCGGTAAGCACCGAGATTGTTTTTTTCATTTTCTCTTCCGCAGTTGCTAATACCTGTTTCATAGTTTACCGCCTTTCTTTCACACGTAAATTATATTTCATAATCAGATATATTCCGTGTGTAAAACATATCCGAACTATTTCGAAAGTATTTTACTGAGTTTTATTCGAAGCTTAGCAATCTACGGTAACTAACGTACCAATTGATTCACCGCAAACTGCTTTCACAATATTTTCCGGTTCATTAATGCTGAAAACAAGAATCGGGATATTGTTGTCTTTGCAAAGCGAAGCCGCCGTGCTGTCCATAACCTGTAAATCTTTGTTGAGCACATCCATAAAAGAGATATTGTCGAACTTTACGGCATCCGGATTTTTCTTTGGATCGCTGTCATATACGCCGTCTACCATAGTAGCCTTCATGATGATATCGGCATCAATCTCGGCAGCACGGAGCGAAGCCGCCGTATCCGTTGAGAAGAAAGGATTTCCGGTTCCGCATCCAAAAACAACCACTCTGCCTTTTTCTAAATGGCGTACCGCACGGTTGCGAATATAGGGTTCCGCTACCTGCTGCATGGTAATTGCTGTTTGCACGCGAACCGGAACGCCCAACTGTTCCAAAGCATCCGCAACACCCAACGCATTGATAACTGTTGCCAGCATGCCCATGTGGTCTGCGCGTGTTCTGTCCATTTTTCCGCTGCTGCGGCCGCGCCAAAAGTTGCCGCCGCCCACTACAATTCCGATTTGAACACCCATATCGGACAAGGTTTTAATCGGAGCGCAGATTTTCAAAACCGTATCAAAATCAATACCGTGTGACTGTTCACCGGCAAGAGATTCACCGCTTAATTTTAAAAGTATCCTCTTATATTTAGGTTGCAAAAAAAACACCCGCCATTTCATTTTATTTCATTATTATTTTACAATAAGGATAAAGCAAAGTAAAGTGTTTATGCCCTATTCCTACCTATTATTGTCAAGTTTCATACTTTAGAAACATTTTATTCTCACATAAGCGAATTCATTTGAAACATAGAAACTTCTTTATGCTTGCAGTCTGGCGCTGGCATTCAGCTGCATGCCGATTGACAGTACGGATACGCAGAAAAAATGGCGCAGGAAAAATCCCGCGCCATCAAAACTATTCGGAAAAATTACTTAATCATGCTGGCAACTTCGTCTGCAAAATTGTCTTCACGTTTTTCAAGGCCCTCGCCCTTTTCAAAACGAACAAAGTCTGTAACGGCAATTGTGCCGCCAAGCTCTTTGCCGGTTGCTTCCGTATATTTTTGAACGGACAAATCGCCGTCTTTGACATACGGCTGATCTAAAAGGCAAATTTCTTTATAGAACTTGCCAAGTCTGCCGATAACAATTTTTTCTGCAATGGCTGCCGGTTTGCCGTCGTTGATGATTTGCTCAGTAAGAATTTTCTTCTCATGATCAACAACATCTGCCGGTACAGCTTTCTCATTGAGATAGGTTGGGGTGGCAGCTGCAACCTGCATAGCAATGTTCTTCGCGTACTCTTTGAATTCATCTTTTGCGGCGATTTCCGGAGTGGTGTCAAATTTAACAAGAACGCCGATTCTGCCGGCTGCGTGGATATAGGTAGTAACAACACCTTCAAAACGGGCAAAACGGCGAATTTTAATATTCTCACCGATTGTTAAAATCTTTTCCTTTAACAGAGCGTCAACGGTTTGATCGGAGCCGCTTGCTTTACAAGTAAGCAGAGCGTCGACATCGGCAGGATTGCTGTCGATAACGGTATCTGCACAGGTTTTTACAAACTCCTGGAATTCTTTATTTGCGGCAACGAAGTCGGTTTCAGCGTTAACTTCAATAACTACACCGACATTGCCCTGCTCATTTACAGTTGCAAACGCAACGCCTTCCGCTGCAATGCGGCCGGATTTCTTCGTAGCGGCAGCCAGTCCTTTTTCTCTAAGAACGTCGATTGCCTTATCCATATCACCGTCTGCTTCTGTCAGCGCTTTTTTGCAGTCCATCATACCGCAGCCAGTCTTCTCGCGAAGTGCTGCAACATCTTTTGCTGTAAAATTCATTCTATTTTCCTCCGCTTCGATTGATAGTATTCATAGCATTTTATCAGTATTCTCAAAAAATACCCGTCTGATACAGGCGGGTATTTATAGCCTAGCAGTTGCTGATTATTCAGCAGCTTGCGCTTCGTCGTCGCCCTTTTCTTCCGCGGCAGCAGCGCCCATTTGGCCTTCTCTGCCTTCGATGATGGCGTTTGCCATAGTTGCGGAAATCAGTTTAACTGCACGAATTGCATCGTCATTACCCGGGATAACATAATCGATTTCGTCCGGATCACAGTTTGTATCAACAATAGCGACAATCGGGATACCCAATTTTTTCGCTTCTGCAACAGCAATTCTCTCTTTGCGCGGGTCAACGATGAATAAAGCGCCCGGAAGCTGCTTCATATCTTTGATGCCGCCGAGGAATTTCTCGAGTTTTTCAATTTCTAAGCGAAGTTTAATAACTTCTTTCTTCGGCAGAAGATCAAATGTGCCGTCTTCTTCCATGGTCTTTAATTGATTGAGGCGGTCAATTCTGTGGCGAATGGTGCGGAAGTTTGTCATCATACCGCCGAGCCAACGGGCATTGACATAATATGCGCCTGCGCGTTCAGCTTCTTCTTTTACAGAATCCTGAGCCTGTTTCTTGGTGCCGACAAACAGAACGGACTTGCCCTCAAGGGAAAGATCACGTACAAAATTGTAAGCGGATTCTAATTTTTTAACCGTTTTCTGCAAATCAATGATATAAATACCATTGCGCTCTGTGAAGATGTACTGCGCCATTTTCGGGTTCCATCTTCTGGTTTGGTGACCGAAATGAACACCGGCCTCCAACAATTGTTTCATAGATACTACTGACATTTTTAGTCCTCCTTGGTTTTTTCCACCGCCGCGTGATACAGGCGGAACACCTCTTTACAGAGGAACCAATCCGTCAACACAACAGCGTGCGTTTTTTCGCAGATAAGTATAACATAAATCAATTTAAAATGCAAATTTTTTATCCGGGGCCAAAAAAGCTGCCGAATGCTCTTCCGTGCTTTTTGCTGCGTATGCATGGCGTATAACATACTAAAATGGTATCGTCGCCAATCACCTGAATATCATCCCATTTTATCACAATATCATCCTCGCGCCCTAATACGCCAAAGCAGCGAAGTCGGCCATAAATGACAATCGCTACAATCTTACCGCAGGCAGTATCCACTTCTACATCATTCACACAGCCGAGCCTTGTTCCGTCTTTGATACAAATTACCTCTTTATGTCGCATATCAATAATTCTGCAGGTCAACAGAAACACCCCCATTCTTTCCTTTATATATATTCACGATGCGGCTGTTCCAAAACTACTGTACAAACTTTATGATAAATAATTTATATAGCAAAATAAATTGACAATTTTATACCTTGGATGTATAATTTTGGTAATTAATAATAAGAATGAGGGTGAATCCAATGTACAAGTATTGAAAGAAAAACTGAAAATTAACATTAACAATTCGCAGTTTAAAATTAAGGAGGATTATTATGAAAAAGGTATTAAAAACAATAAGTGTATCCTTAATTGTAGCTTTGCTTTTTAGTATTTCCGCAATACCCGCATTTGCTGCGGAAAAAACTAGTATTAACAGCCCAATTCTAAGAATGAACATGCCAGTTTATGATCATTATGAGGTTATTAAGAATGTTCGTTATAATGAAGGATATCTTATGTGTAATATGTCTTTTGATAATTCCGGTAATTCCGGAACAATGAGTGTAAATTTTATAGCTCAAACTTCCGGAACACAAACCGGAAGCTTTTCGTCCACTTTTACAGCATCAGGTGAAATGAATACAGTTTTAGCTAAAGTATCCGCTTCGGCAGGAGTTACTGTTGCAAATTCTGTAAGCTGGACGGAAGGCAGACAATACGGAGCTGCAATTACTGTTTCTCCCGGAAAATCCGGTTATTTAGCTGGCTATATTCCAGCTATGGCTTGTACTGGATATAGAGTATTTAAAGTTTATAATTCATCAAATGATAGCTATTTTTATGATTATAGGAAAGTAGTTGATGTGCGTACCCCAATAGCAAATTCATGGCACATAAAAGCAGTCACTTATTAATTTTTTAAACACAAAGGAGGAGGTTAATTGTGAATCATAAAAAATTTTTAACACTATTCATTATAATTTTATCGGTAGGTATCCTTACAACTATTATTATTTACACTTTCCATAATAGAATATCGTTAAACAATCCATTAACCTCCTCCTTAAATTCTTTATCGACATCATCATTAAGTAATTCTTCTACAACCACTTCAAAGTCAAATATCATAGAAAATTTCAAGAAAAATAATGCTAACTACAAAATAATTGATTATTCAATTTCCACCTTACCATCATCTGTAGATACAATACAGGCAATCATTTCTTACTATGATAATGACAAAAAGACAAAAACTAACATAGCGGTTGTAACAGAAAACGGGATAGGTTTATTTTGCTTACAAAGTGATTCAAATGATTTTGAATTTGCTGACTCTGGCAAAGTAAAAATAATTTCTAAAAATCAGGCTGGTGTTTCCCTATTAAATACCAAGTCGAATAAAATTTTAGATTATGTCATCACTTATACCTATAACAGCAAAAATATAGATAATCATTTTAAAATTGATTCAAAAAGTCGGTAAACGAACTGAAAGTGGTAAAAATCTAAGAAGATATTTTATGTTTGGTTTCGCAAAACTTAAGTTGTACGTAAATTGATATCTTCCAAAAAATATGCTAAACTAAGGAAACGCAGACAGCAATAAACAGAATTCCTATTTTTGGAGGGTAACTTATGAATATTTGGCATGATATTTCACCCAAGCGGATTACTGCAAAGGATTTTTACGCGGTAATTGAAATTACAAAAGGCAGCAAAATCAAATATGAATTGGATAAGCAAACCGGGCTTTTGGTACTGGACAGGATTCTTTACACTTCTACGCATTACCCGGCAAATTACGGATTTATCCCCAGAACCTACGCGCAGGACGGTGACCCGCTGGATGTTCTGGTGCTTTGCTCGGAGGATATCCTCCCGCTCGCTTTGGTCCGCTGTTATCCAATCGGTGTGATTTCTATGATAGACGGCGGTCAGAAAGACGAGAAAATCATCGCGATTCCGTTTAACGACCCAACCTATAATAATTACAAAGATATCAAGGAACTTCCCAAGCACATATTTGATGAGATGTCGCATTTCTTTTCCGTCTATAAAGCGCTTGAAAATAAAGTCACTGCAATCGACGAAGTGAAGGGCTGTGAGGAAGCAACAGCAATCATTCAGGACTATATCGACAGCTACGTGGAAACCTTTTGTAAATAACAAACTGACAGAAAAGAATCCGCCGCAGATGAGCCTGCAGCGGATTCTTTTTGTATATTGGTTTTATTTTGTTGTTTTAAACAGATATAAGGAACCGCCATCTGATCCCATTCCTCTGCCGCCTGTACTGCCGGAGGAAGAACCGTTGTATTCAGAAGAATCAATCAGTGTGGCGTTTGCCTTTACGTAGCTGAGAATTTCGGAGTTTGTGCTCTCACTACCGCCACCTTCGGAAGAAACTAAGAAGTACGTGATTTTGCCTTCTGCTACCAGTTGTTTCAGCTTAGCAAGCGTAAGCGAATTGTCGGAGCCAAGGAATCCGCCATACGCGTAACACGGCAAACCCGTGTCGATGATATACTGCGCAACTGTACTGGCGCGCTGTGTCGTAACAAGGAAACTGCCGGATTTATAGTTTTTCACCAAATACGATTCCAAGCCGGATGTTTGAGTCATGCCGCTATTGGACGAAGAATTTCCACTGGCAGAAGCACTGCCGGGGTTATTCGGGATTCCGTTTCCTGCACCCCCACCCTGTGTGGCAAGTTCCGGACCCGCATAGGGCATCGTAGAATTCGGCACATATAGAACCGGAGTGAGCGACCAGTAAATTGGTGCTGCCAAAGCTGAAACAAGAAGACAGGCAGTAGAAGCAATCAGCGCAACACGTTTTACTTTGAAGAAGTGAAGTACAAACAATAGGATACCCAATCCACCCGCAACTGCGATAATCGGAAGCAGCCAAGTTTTCACTGCCGTATAGCCGGCGACTGTTCGGACTTCAAGTGCTATGGTTGCCAAAAGAGAAACGAACAGGAACACCGGTAGTATATATTGTTTTTTGCTTGTTTTTTCAGCAAGGAAACCGCGAACCATTGTTACAATGCCAACAGCGCTTAGTACCGCGATTGCGGGAGCAAGCATGCACAGGTAATAGCGATGGAAGAAACCAGCAAAACTGAAGAACAAGCCCATTGTAACCAACCACAATGCCCAAAAGACAAACACACCTTGTTTTAATGTTGGCTTACGGATATTGAACTTATTCAGAATGGCATTGACAATGCCTGCAATGATACTGCAAATTGCAAACAGCAAAATCCAGGAGATTTGCCCATAAAGATTACTGCTCCACAGTCTGGTAATGGAAGCATTTCCGATTTCACTGCTGCCTGTGCCGTCGCCTGCACCGCCGCCTTGATTCTGCATAAAGGCCTTCCCGTCTTCACCGGACATTTGCGGAGGGATGCCATTGCTATTTTGCGTGGTACTGCCATTCTGCCCCGGTGTGGACATCTGTGGAGGCGTACCTCCGTCATTTTGGCCATCAGCAAATTGTGTATTTCCGCTACCGCTTTCATTTCCGTCCTGCTGATTACCAAATCTTTGGTGTGTACCATCGTTTGTACTGCCAGCCATACCGCCACCGGTACCTTGACCGTTTATACGTTCCATGCCGTTATGCCCGAAAATGAGTTCCATTACCGTATTATTGGTGGAGCTGTCTACATAAGGACGATTACTCGATGGATATAAATCCACCGCAAAAACCCAAACAAATGAAACCGCCAGCATAATAACCATGCTGATTGCACCGGCTAAAAATCTCTTTGCAACTTTTTCTTTTGCAAAGAACAGGTACGTAAGCGCGACGGCCGGCAATATTAAGTATGCCTGTAGCATTTTAATATTGAAGCCTAAGCCGACAAGCATAGCCGCAAGAAATAGATAGCGCCATTTTCCGCTGTCAATCGACTTAAATAAAAACCATGCTGCGATAAGAAGTACAAAAATGAGCTGCATATCAATCGTGTTGTTGCGTGATGCTACGACTACTACCGGAGTTAGTGCAAACAGTAACGAAGAAATGAGTCCTGCAGGACGACCAAAATGCTTTGCCGTTAAAATGTAAAGCATAATGCAGGAACCTGTGCCTGCCAGTGCCTGCGGCAGAAGCATTGCCCATCCGTGATAACCAAAAATCAGTACGGAGATTGCCTGCATCCACAATCCGAGAGGCGGTTTATCCACCGACACCATGCCGGCAGGATCAAAGGACAGAAAAAAGAAGTTATGAAAGCTCTGTGTCATACTTTTTATGGCGGCAGCGTAATACTCATTGCCCGTTCCATATTGAGAAATCGCGTAAAAATTAAAGAAGAAGGAAAGACAACCGATGAGTATCAACAATAGAATATGTCCGTTCTTCTTCAGCAACTGAGGTAATGACTTTTTCGTTTGAATCATTTGTTCCATAATTACCCTCCTTGGTTTTTTCATCTTCTTAATTTTAATTTTCTTGTGTGATGTTTTTTTGAAGATTATCGGAAGATTATAAGTGGATTACATGATACTTAAAGTAAACGAACTTCACAGTACACGATTAATATCATGAACAAAAAAACGGCAATGTGCTTCAAACAAAGCACACTGCCGTTTCTGTATATTATATATCCTTCTTGATTTTATCGAGCGCACCCTTTTCCAACCGGCTTACCTGAGCCTGACTGATACCGATTTCGGATGCGACTTCCATTTGCGTTTTTCCCTGAAAAAAGCGCATGGAAAGAATTCGTTTTTCCCGATTGCTCAAGTCTGCGATTGCCTCTTTCAATGCGATTTCATCCAGCCAATTATTATCGTCGTTTTTGTCACCCACCTGATCCATTACATAAATGGTGTCACCGCCATCTGAAAAAACTGGTTCATACAGAGAAACCGGCTCTACGATGGATTCCAAAGCAAGTACCACATCTTCCCGCTTAATCTCCAGCGCTTTCGCGATTTCATCAACCGTTGGTTCCTTGCCGTTTGCCGTGGTAAGCTGTTCTTTTACCTGCATCGCTTTATAAGCTGTATCACGCATGGAACGGCTTACCCGAATGCTGTTGTTATCGCGTAAATACCGGCGAATTTCACCAATAATCATCGGCACTCCGTAAGTAGAGAACTTAACCAGCAAATCCGGATTGAAATTATCAATAGCCTTTATTAAACCGATACAGCCTACTTGAAACAGGTCGTCCAAATTTTCGCCGCGGTTGGTAAAACGCTGAATCACGCTAAGTACAAGTTTTAAATTTCCTCTGATCATTTCGTCACGGGCTTTTTCACGTTCACTTGGTGTCCCGTTTTTAATTTTTTGCAGTAATTCTCGTTTTTCCGCCTCCGTTAAGACCTTTAATTTGGCAGTGTTCACGCCGCAAATCTCGACTTTGTTGTACTGCACACGCGCCCCCCCATTTCATGGAATAACTTGTTATCATTATTACCAAACACGTAAGAGTTCATGCACGGTATGCAGTGAATAAAGAAAAAGCTGTGGGACATATTCTGACAAAAACTTTCTTGACAAACGCGTAAAAAAATGATATTCGAAACCGGACAAAATTATTTTAAAGCGCAAAAAATCCTGCCGAAAAATTCATTTCAGCAGGATTTTAGAAAAGGTCACATAAATTACGCTTTTTCTACTATATCAGCAGTATTGTTCAGCCAGTTGCCTTCAAAAAGCTCTACCGTTCCGGTATCGCAGGCTCTTGCAATCGACGGATCAATTGGGAGACGGTCGAGTACTTTTAATCCGTACCGCTGTGCGATTTCATCCACATGGCTTTCACCGAACACAGAAATATGTTTGCCGCAGTCAGGACATTCCACATAACTCATGTTCTCTACAATACCTAAAATGGGAACATTCATCATTTGTGCCATATTGACCGCTTTGGAAACAATCATTGAAACCAATTCTTGCGGAGAGGTCACAATAATAATTCCGTCCAGCGGAATGGACTGAAAAACGGTAAGCGGCACGTCTCCGGTTCCCGGAGGCATATCTACAAACATATAGTCGACATCCGACCAAATAACATCTGTCCAAAATTGTTTGACCGTTCCGGAAATAATCGGTCCGCGCCAAACAACCGGAGCATTTTCATCTTCTAACAGCAAATTGATAGACATAACATCAATACCGGTCTTGGATTTAACCGGAAGAAGTCCCAGTTCACTGCCAACGGCCTTTTGTTTGATTCCAAATGCTTTTGGAATGGAGGGGCCGGTAATATCCGCATCTAAAACCGCGGTATGGTAGCCTCTGCGGTTCAGCAGAACAGACATCATGGAAGTGACAAGGCTTTTGCCTACGCCGCCTTTGCCGCTCACCACACCGATTACTTTCTTAATGCTGCTCATCTCATTTGGCTTTTCCAGCAAATCCGCAGGTGATTGTTTTCTGGATGCGCAATCGGACTTGCAGGAACCGCAGTCATGAGTACAATTTTCTTCGCTCATTTGATACATTCCTTGTATTATAGAGTAGTAGTTATTAAAGCCCCTCTCCAAGGGCTGTGCTACACTGTAAAGGATGCTGTGGATTGGTTAATCACTCCTACCACCAGATGGTTTCAGAAAGGTTCCAACCACA
>JAEWYE010000038.1 GCA_023458755.1 Bacillota bacterium
AGCTTGCATAGGGTGGCATGGCTCATAGCATCAATAGGGGCCTCAAATTCGTAGACACGGTTGGAGGTTCCTTCCATGCAAAAGCCATAAGTCTTGTCGGAATTTTCTACATCCTGCCGGAAACTGCTGTCTGCGCTTGGGGCGCGCAGGGCGCAATATTGCGGCTTCCCGGTTTCATCGTAGCCAACAAAGGCGCAGTTATGGAAAGAATAGCCGTTTTTCTCCGTCCTTGCCCCATAAACCTTGCCTTCTTTTATCATGGCATAAATGATTTCCGTATCAATGCCGCGCGTCTTGGCAAGGTAAGCAATCGTGCGGTTAAAATCCTTATCCTTTGGCGGCAGCACCAAATCACTCTTAGGCTTCTTCTCGCTGGGCGGGATATAATGCTCGGTCAGTTCATAAGCGCGGCAGCCTAAAATCAGCTCTATCGCACCCTTGAAATCCTGCCCGAAATAATCCTTTACAAAGTCAATAATATTTCCCTTGCGCTCTGTTGTATAGCAATAGTAGCCTCTGCCGTGATTGAAAAGATAAAGACCGCCACTGTTTTTTACATGAACAGAGTGGCGGTCGCCCTTTTCAATCTGAAAGCCGTGCTGCACGGCAAAATCAATCATATTTGTGTCAAAGACCTGTTTCATCTGTTCCTCGGTAAACGGCATGGGTCTTGACTGCGTTCTCAAATCCACTCACCTCCAATAGAAAACCGCCCTGCAAGCAGGACGGTCAGCGTTCCATATCCGTTTCTTTATCCCAATCTTCTTCAAATAAAAGCTCGGTGGTGTGTTCCTGAAAGGTTTGCAGAATTTCCTTGATACCGTCAGGTTGTCTGTTCTTAGAAATATGAAAATCGCCAGGAATGTCTGCCGTGTAACAGTAATCATAGGGCAGATACCTTGCGGTTATTTCACCGGAAAGAGCTTTCGGCAAATTGTTGTTGTCCTGTGAAACCACACCGTATTTACATAAAAATTCTGTCTGGCAGTGTTCGCCAGAGGATAAAAGGTCTATTCCCAGCAGCGCAATCGCAATTTCTCCGGTTTTCTTTCCCTGTACCACGCCGGGGACCACGGCATATTCCTCTTGCATATCACCATGTCCGCAAATCAACCGGGTATCTCCGTACTGCTCCAGCATAGCCGTATGCAAACGGTTCAAAATGCCCTTTGCGTACTCTTTTTCTGCCGTTTGGTAAGATCGGTCAAGCTCGTTGTAATCAATGAACGGCAGAATATGTGCATTAATATAGTCGATATATTGATCCAATTTGCTCATGCTTTCCTCCTGATTATCGTTCCATTTCATCGCTGGCGCCCAAAAAACCCATCATACGGAGAATGTCCTCCATGTCATTGCTGGCAGGCGGCATGACCTTAATCTCGTATTCAAAGCGGTGAGCTTCCTCATCAGTGTACCGCTCCGGCTCCTGAAAACGCTCGGTATAGTGTTGGAGCTGCTTATCGTTCAAAGAAGTATCATTTCCCTCGCCATCATCCGCACAGATAATGAACGTGCCACAGATAATATCGCCGTGATCCAGACGGCGGTTTCCGGGTAGGCTGTTAAGTTTCCCCTCATCGTTGCAATAGAGGTGGCAATCCGGCTCCGGCAGCGGAACAAACTCAATACAGCCATCCACCAGCTTCTGCATTGCCCGGTAGTCATTCTCTATCTGCTTGGCATAGGGGGCTTTTCCCGGTTCCACCACCAGCACCCGAATTTGATTTTCCTCCTGCTTTTGTTCGGGCTGGATGATGTGAAACCGATCCTCATTTGGTATGAGAGAAAGCGTTCTCCCATTATCCCAACTCATTCCGAGTTGCCCAGCGTCATCCACATACCGAACAGTTCCCTTGAGTCCCACCGGCATATCTCGCTCGTTATCCATACCGTCCAGCTCAATTCTTGTACCGGGGAGATATTTTTTCTTAATCTGTTCCACCTGATAAGGCTTCAAAAATCCCTGCATTGTGTCCTCCTTTTCCAACAAAAATATGGGGCATCACCGGTAATGGTGATGCCCCACAAAATATATTTACCTATTCAAAGAAAAACTCCACGCTGTATGTGATATTTGACTTATTATACATACAGGTATGTGGCGTGTAGTAATACATTTCCAGCTTGGTATAGATGCCAGGCTGCAAAGTGCCGTACATGTACACACCGTTATGGCTGTAAACACGCGCGGCGTTGCCGTCAGTGGCTGCAAAGGAACCCCCGATAGACGAATCAAAGGATACTGTGGGCACCTGCTCCCATTTTCCGGTCAGTCGGTTGTAGCCTCTGACCTGACCATAATCATAGCTGGCGCTGTGGCCGCTGACCTGCGGAACCGTAAATGTCCATGAAGTAATGGTTGCACCATCTACACCATCTTCAATAATTGTCGATTCCGGGCCAGTCAGGGTCATACCGCCGCCCCGGTTCGGGTCGGCAACAAAAAAGATAATCGCCGCCCATGGAGACTCAGCGCCGGTGCTGTCTATCGCTTTCACACGAACAATATTTTTCCCAAGGGGATAGGTCTGTGTTTCAGCATTTCGCCCTTCCCATACATAAGTAATGGCATCACCATCGGGATCGGTGGACGATGCCCGTAT
>JAEWYE010000039.1 GCA_023458755.1 Bacillota bacterium
ATTCAGCAGTGAAGGAGGTTGCTGCGGAACTTTCCGGAATGGGCAGTGTTCTTCAACAAAAAGCAATACATCGGACGAAAAAAGAACAAGGATCGCACCGAACTCAACATGGGCCTGCCTTTCAAGCAGGCCCATGTACTTGTTAGAAAATGAACCCGAAGCGGCGCCTGCAGCAGCGTCTGCAACAGCACCTGCAGCAGCGCCTACAGCGTCTGCGGCATTCCTCGTTGTTGCATCTATCTTCACACCTGTCGAAACACCTATCTTCACACCGATCGATGCATCTCTCTTCGCTTTCATTGCCCAAATTGTTGAAGCAGCACATATCCGTTCCACCTTTCGTAGTATTTTACCGAAAGATATCGGCCATTATAGTATATGTGGTGGCTCACAATTGTGTTCTATGGGCGATTCTTCATAGATGTGTGGAATCACAACGAAGGGAAGAGAAACCCTTATGAAACGGGATGTCGCACGCGTCGTGGGGGAAGACCTCATAGGTCTTCCCAATCACCCGCGGGCATGTCGTTTTCAATGTTGTCTCGGGCAAGATCGTTGTCGATCACCGGGTATGCATTGGAGATTGGCCTGTCAATGGTTCCATCAACGATAAGCTGTTTTTTTCTTGGTCGCGTAGCAATCACCTCGGGCTTAGGATGCCCGAAACGAAGGGAGAAAAGTCATGAATGTGGTTTCGTGCTGTGGAAGCTGCGCGAAGCTGAACAAAACCTTTGCTGAACTCACGAAAAAAGCCACAGCCATAGGGAACTTTTGAAAAATCGCGTCAGGGCCGAAAGTCAGAACGCAAACAACCGAATGGTTCTGACACCGGCCCTTTTTGTATTGCAAAATGCCTAAATTTGAGGAGATAGGCCATCTTTTTAAAGGCGCAGGATCTGCCGCCTCGTATCAGCTCAGCAGCCTTATGAAATGATTGGCCTCCCTTAATACGTGGTCGGCCAAAAGAGGCAGGATGACGGAATCTATCTTGCACGCCTCTATGCGCGTAACACCCGCCGTCTTAAACTCCCTGAATTTTATGGTTTCAGCCAAGGAATTGTTTAGAAAGGTGCTGTCCTGCGCAGCGCGGCTGCTTTCCAAAAGGCGCGCGTAGTCCTTGGCAAGAGAATCAGCCGTGTTGATCAGTTCATCCTCAATCTGCAAGGGCGTTTCTCCGTTTGGCCATATGGGGCAATGGATTGCCTCTTTTTTTATACAGCATACTATGTGGTGCGCATAAGCGCGCTATGCTTAACATAAGTTCCCCCAAAAATCAGAACGGCTCTGCCAAAGCAGCGCCGTAAGTGAGCGCTATGGTCTCCGTGAATATCTTGAGGGACCAGGAGGGCCATAAGGAGATTCCGGCGGTTCATAGGGAGGTTCCGATGGGTCATAGGGGGGATCCGGAGAGCTTAGAGGTCTGTGTGGAGGGAAAGGCGGCCCCGGTGGACCGGGAGGGCGCCGGTGCGGGCAAAGCCACGGGAAAAACCAACATAAAAAGTTCCTTCTCGGCATAAAATCACCTCCTTTTATGGCATTTTATGCAAATGAACTGCAAAGTGAGAGAAGACAGATGAAGGAATAAGAGGAGAAAAATGAAACAAAAAAGTCCTGCTGTACACGGCTTTGCGCCTCCTGACAGCAGGTGAAATATGTGAAATCATCTTTGTAATACAGCGGCAGCGAGTTAGGTTGCGCCTCAAAAGCGTATTCTCCGCCGTGCCAAAGCAAGGCGGGCCTTGAACGCTGCGAAGCGCCCGCTTGTATCGTCTCCGGATCCGAAAATGCTTGGTCAGAGGCGCGGGCGCTTATCGTAAGGCTGGTTTTGCCAGCACGACGGTTTTTACTATCAACATATGCGCTTGCTCAAATAACGTGAAATAGACGCCACCCACCATCTGCAACGAAAAATTTATAATCGGCAGCTGGCGGGTGGCAAAAAGCGGCGGGACTTTACCCGCAAGCTTCGGTAACAGTATCGTCTCAAATCAAAAGGGATATTCACAAAAAGGAAGTAGGCCGGGACATAAAGGCTTGCTATTGTTTCACGCTCTCCCCAAGCGGAAGCATGACCTTTAAGGTAAAAAGCCCATCCTTTGCTTCAAAGGAGCAGTAGCCGCCGTGTTTTTCCACAATCAGCTGAATGCTTTTGACGCCGAAGCCATGCTTTTCGCGGGCAGCTTCCGGCAATCCGTCGCGCATGGTGATGGTTCCCGAATAGGGGTTGCTGATGTAAATGAGCAGCTTGTCCTTGTGCGGTTGGCAGTTGACGCGAACCGTCTTGCTCTCGGTTTCAGATACTTGTGCGGCGGCAAACACGGCGTTTTCCAAGCCGTTTGAGAGCAGTGCGCAAAGCTCCGTATCCAAAAGCGGAAGTGCGGCGGGAATGTTGGCCTTAGCGCTTAGGGTTACGCCGTGCTGCTTTGCCTTTGCGTCAAAGGAGGACAGTATCAAATTGACGGCGTTGTTTTCGCAGTATTGCGTCGGAACGATCTTATCAATATCGGCTTGCGTTTGCTGAATGT
>JAEWYE010000040.1 GCA_023458755.1 Bacillota bacterium
ACGCCGGGCGGCGCACAGGCCAGCAGTATGCTCTACAGTCTCATTGAAACGGCAAAGGAGAACGGATTGGATCCTTACCGCTATCTGCTTTGGATTCTGAAAAACGCACCTGGTCTCAGCCGGGCAGAAGAATCCTGGGCTAAACAGCTCCTGCCAACCAATGCACCTCAGGAATGCAGAATGCCTCAAGACTAAATATCTCCTGCTCAGCACATTGCGGCTGAGCAGGAGATATTTTATATGCCGACAGCTTTTACGCTTACCCATTCTTGCTCTTGGCATGCCATTCGCACTGCCATAACTTCCTCCATCACTTTGCCTCCTTGAAAAGTGTAGTAGCTTACAAAAACTGCAATCTCACTTTTTGTAAGATACTACATTATCTCTCCTAAAAGGCACTGCTTCCAGCCGTGCGATTATTAAGCCGTTACGCAACACGTCCCTTGCGTCTCAGGCTAACGGCGGCTGTGTGATGGAGCGCAACCGGACGTATGCGAATATTACCGGGGCATATAGGCCGTGGTACAATGTGTAAGTGAACAACGCAAAACCCCCGCTCCTTTTGGAGCGGGGGTTTTGTTATCTCAACGAGTAAACTCGTTTTTGATAGTAGCTAATCTCAGAAAATTAGCTCAGAGTGACAGTAACGTTACCAGTGAAACCGGTCAGTGCAACCACTGCGGAGCCAGTAACGGCAGTACCCGCAGTACCGGAAGTGAAGGTCACGGTCTCAGCACCGGCAGCACCAACAAGTGCAGACGTGGCGTTGACGAAACCAGTCGTCACAGAAGCCGTGGCGTTGTTCACGTTCAGCGTTGCAATGAGGGTAGAACCAGCAGTCGCGTTAGCACCGTCGGACACCAGAGTGACGTTCACGGTATCGGTAGCCTTGTAGTAGGCCACAGCCGCGCCAGTGGGCAGAGTCAGCTTCACGCCGTCACCCGTAATGCCAGCGGCATTTGCGGTCACAGTCACAGAGTAGTAGCCATCCACATAGGACGCATTGTCGGCAACCGTGGTAGCATCAACAGCAACGGGAGTAGCCGCGCCGTTAACATACACGAACTTGCCAGCCATGATAGCATTGTACGCTGTGGTTGCAGCGACAAACTTCGCAGTACCATTCAGGGTGATGTCAACAGCAGCCTTCAGGTCAGTAGCAGCGGTCATCGTGAAGGTGACGTCGGGCAGACTGACACCGGACATGGTCTTGTGACCAACCATGATAACCTTGGTAGCATCTGCCTGATTGATAGCAGTGACCGTGTAACCATTGGATTCCACTGCAGCCTTAATCAGAGCAACCTGCTCTTCAGGAGTGGGAAGAGTGCCCTTGTAGAGCAGCTGCACCGCAGTAGCAGTGGAGATATCCACAGAGGACTTACCAGCATAGACGCCGGGGATGGTGAAGGTAACGTTGGTGATGTTGGCAGCGGGCATCTTGAAGCTGTACACGCCAGCGCTGACGGTAGTCAGAGTCTGAGCGGGAACAGTAGCCACGCCAGTAGCAGTAGCATCGACCTTGATCATAACCGTAGAGTCCTTCACCGCAGAAGTAGCGGTGTTGGTATTGGTCCAGGTGGTGCCGTTGTTGGTGCTGTACTGCACGCCGGCCACGGCGGGCAGAGTGTAGTAATCAGCGGCGTTCACGGGAGTGGCAGTTGCATTCACGCCCAGAACATACACAAACGCAACGCGGTTGGTCTGTGCGTTGTTGGCGGTGGAGGTGTTGTACTGAAGAGCAAGGGTGAAATCCTGAACAAAGCCCTTGTCCTTGGCATAATCAACCAGATCGCCCAGAGAGCTGAACTGCTCGTGGACATTCTGCTTCATGTCGATCAGGTCCACGAAGGTGGCACCGGAGAAGTTCAGCAGATCGGTGGCGCCCAGAGCGGGATTCACGTTGGTCTTGACACCATTGATATACAGGTCCTGAACGTAGTTCTTAGCCTGAATGTCAGAGGTCCTCAGAACAACACTGGTGGTGCTGCCAGCAATGTTGGTGTTGGGCAGAGTGAACTGGCTGCGGCCAAGAGAAGGATTGTAAGCATTCACCTTGTAAACACCGGTGGTATCGTTCTTGGAATAGGTGTAGAAGGTGTTGGCAGAAGCCTGCTTATCCAGCTCGATGCCCTCGGTCTTATCGCCATTCAGATAAGCGGTGACCAGAGAGACGGTGTCGCCGGCAGTGTTCTTGATGCTCTTCTCAATCTTGGTGACGTACATCAGATTGGAGCTGATCTCAACGTCCTTATCGGAGTCGACGATCACAGTGGTGATCTTGTCCTTGTCCTTGTTCATGACAAAGGTCACGTTTGCGGCGGAGGTAATCGCCTGCACGCCGTCCTTCACGGTGATGCCGGTGACGTCGCCGCCGTTATCACGGGTGATGAAGACGAACTTCACGCTCTTGTCATAATAAACAGGGGTAGCATAGGTATTGGCAGAGGTGTAGTTGCCGCTGCCAAGCACATCGGCACCATTCTTCGTACCAAAGGTGTAGCTGCTCTGGCCGGCGTTAATGGCCTTGAAGCTGCCCAGAGCAACCTTTGCCAGGCGCTCGGTGCTGGCAGTATTAACGGCCTTCAGAGTATAGTCGGCGCTGGAGTTGTTAGTAGCCTCGTCATACTGATAGACGGCGCCTTCGACCAGAGCGTTAGCAGTGGTGGAGCTGGTGCCGATGTTCAGAGACAGGGCATTGCCGCTCATATCCCAGCCCTGAGCCATGTAAACGATCTTGCCGTTGACGGTGTTGGCATAGGTCTCGTCAAACAGGATGAAGTCGCTGGAAGCCTTCACGTCCTTGGCATAGATCACATAGCCGAACGCATCGATGTAAACGGTGGTGTCCACGGTGGTGGAAACGCTGGTCTTGTCGAGGTTGTAGCGGCCATCTTCCACGGTCCACTGAGCGGACATCTTATAGTCGACGCCATCCACAGTCACGCCGTTGGGATTGCCGGAGTTGTTCAGCTTCACGGCGCTGATCTTGCCGGTAGCAGAGGTGGGAACATACACGGCGTCAACATCATAGGTGCTGTCGTCGGTGGTCAGCGGAGTGACGATGACGATGTCGTCGGCCTTCAGACCCTTCAGGGCGGCGTAGCAGTCGTCAGTGCTCTCAACGGACTGAACCTTGACGCCAGTCTTGGTGCTGTCGCCGTTCTTGACGTTCAGATCCAGCTGATCGAGGGTAACGCTGGAGGAAGTTACCTTGTTGATCTCCATGGGCTGAGTCTTGATAACAGCCACATAATCGATCTGGTCGGCAGTCTTCTCGTTCAGATAAACCTGAACGGTAGTGCCGTTGCCGGTGTAAGTGCGGGCAATGTCAGCCACAGAAGACAGGGCCTGATTGGTCTTGCCGTTGACGGTGACTTCCACGTCAGAAGCCAGCTTGTAGCTCTTCATGCCCAGCTTGGACTCCAGAGTAGCATCGCTATCAGTGGAGGAACCAACGCCCTCGGTGAACTTGAAGTCGGCGGCCTTAGCATAGGTGCCGATCTTGACGTTCTTCAGGCTCCAGGTGTTAGAGGGACGGCCGTAGGAATCCACATCATCCCGCAGCTTCAGGTCGGAGAAATGCTCCTCGCCGAACTCCAGCGTGAGATAGTTGGAATCGTTGCCGCTCTTCTCAGAGCTGATGTTCGCATTGATGTTGTCGTTGCGGCTGGTAACATAGCTGCGGTTGTAGTTGGTGGTAGCACCGGTGATGTTGCCCTTGTCACCCACAACGATGTTGTTGCCGTTAGCGGTGTACTCCACCTCGGTGGCCTTCAGCGCGTTCAGTGCCAGCAGGCAGGCATCCTGACGGGTTACACTGTCATTGCCGCCGAAAGCGGGAGTGAAGTCATCGAACAGGCCAGAAGTGCTGCCCAGCTTGGCAACATTCATGGTCCAGCCGGAGCCGGTGAAGCCCTCGACGTCACCGCGATAGCCGACAGCGCCCAGCAGCATCTTTGCAAATGCAAAGCCGGTCAGGGAAGCGGTGGGACGGAAGGTGCCGTCGGAATAGCCGTTGATG
>JAEWYE010000041.1 GCA_023458755.1 Bacillota bacterium
AAGTTTGAAACACTGTAATTTGAGCACCATCCCAAAAGGGACGCAACAAATTAGACCGCCCAGAGGCAGCCAAAAAAGCAGTAATGTCAATCAGGGAACTGGTGCAACAGACACAATATAGCCCTGCCTTTGCAGAATAAAAACGGCTTCTGCCACAGAGACCTCACGATGTGTCGGCGGAAGGTCAGAGTTGCGGTAAAACTCCGGGTTGTAGGGTTCATTCTTCTTAAGAATGTTGTAGATGACAGTCAGAAGCATCCTCGCAATAGCAATAATAGCCTTTTTGTGTCCCCTCCGCTTTTTGAGCGCAAGATAACGATTGCGGATCTCAGGGTGTTTTTTACTGGTGACAACAGCATTGGCACACTGAACCAGAAGCGGTTTGATGTAGGCTCCGGCCCGATTAATACGGGTGGTCTTTTTCTTTCCGGCACTCTCATTGTTTTGCGGAGTAAGACCAGCCCAGGAACAGAGGTGCTTCGAGGTTGGAAACACGGACATATCCACGCCGATTTCTGAAATAACAGCGATTGCGGAAAAGGACTGGATACCCGGAACCGTCGAAACGAGGTTTAGTTGGGGCAGATATTTCTCTGCGACAGAAAGAATCAGAGATTCCAGATTCAGCTTGCACAGTTCAAGACTATTCATGTGGGAACGGATGATGCGGAGCTTTTCAGCCTGTTCATCACACATTTCTCCGTCCACGGCACTTTGTATGTCCTCAATCGAAGCCTTGATGCCTTTTGTAAGATAGGGCGTCACATCAAACGGTTTGTTGTTTTCAAGCAGTCTTCCGGTAATAGCGGAAGCGGCTTTCCCAAACACATCGGAAAATACATCATCCAGTTTGATGTTGGAGACTGTTAGGCAGTTCTGTGCCCGATTCTTTTCTCCGGTGGAGAAGTTGGTCAGCTTCCAACGGTAGCGTACCAAGTCCCGGAGCTGACGGATATCAGCGGGTGGAATAAAGCTCCCTGAAACAAGATTGTGCTTAAAGATATCGGCAATCCACTTCGCATCCTTTTTATCTGTTTTCTTGCCCCGGATTGCCTTAACGTATTTCGGATGGGCAAGAACAATTTTGCAGGTTGGTTCCAGAATGTTGTAAATAGGAATCCAATACTTCCCGGTAGATTCCATACAGACATCCTCGCAGTCGTTCTCGGAAAGCCAGAGCGCGCAGCGGCGCAAATCCCCGGTAAAGGTGGAAAACCGTTTGCTTTTGTAAGTAGTGACGCCTTGCCTGCCGGTTGATGCGATGCAGGCCACGAGAAAGGATTTGTGTACATCCATCCCACAACAAACAGGGTAAACAATTTTGAGCATAACACATCCCTCTGAAAAAAGTATTTGAGGGAATAGGCAGGGACTGGACGCTCACTGAAAAACGAGTAGTTTGTCTCTCCAAAGATAAGTTTACGGGGTACAAGGCCCCACTTATTTGTGCTTGAAAGAGCGTCCGGCACACATAATAATTCGGTCAGCAAACAAGCTGTGCCCACTCACCTCCACGTGCTCTGTAGTGTGCCTGTCTCCTCAAGCATATTCTAACAAATTTTGTATAGCTGCGTCAGGGGCAATGGTTTCATTCCCTTTTGTGCCTTGAAGCGCAGCGGAAAGGAATGGTCATAATAATGAGTAAAACAAGATATTATAAATTTGATATTGGAGATGGCGCAATGAAACGAGTAGGAGCCATAGTAGAATATTTAGATGAAGCAGGAAATTGGGTTGAGGATAGAAGTTTAATCAGAAAATTTATAGGAGGAGATACTGATTTTAATGAAATTACAGAAGAAGAGGCAAGTATTCTCGTTGAAGCTAGAAAAAGCAAGAGTATGTAAATTTAAAACCAGCAATTTTCTATGGATTTCACCAAATTTCAATAGAATAGGAGGAAGTTGCAATGAAAGATACAACTACAGCTTTGTATAATGGCAAAGAATATTCAGCAGGATTTAAAGACGATAAAATTATTATTTTGAGGTCGACCGATGAAAATGATATCAAAAAGGGATTTGTGATTTGTGAACCATTTAAATTTAGGGATGTAGAAAAAGATATTGTTTGCTTCAAATATGTTTCAAGAAAAGAAATCGATGGAATTTATGATATAGTAACAACAGCGAATTACCAAGGGTATAGTTTTGATGTGATTGGTGATGACGGTGATAAGATTTTATTGTGTACGATGACACTTGATTATAGAATTTGCCAGAATCTTGGTATGGAATGTGTAGATAAAGGTATTTACCAAAAGTGGATAAACAAACGTGAAGCTAAAATAAAAGTCAAGAAGGAAATGTTGTAGTAATCGTACCAAGCAAGCCATAATGTGATACCACGGTATGGCTTGCTTGAATTTTTTAGCAAACAACCGTTCAAAAGCTTTGTTTCGGGACTTTTAGATATCACCATAATAAAGCCGCTCATCGAATGCACTACCGGCTTTGATTTGATCACAGGCGAAGACCTGACAAGTTTTGAGCTGACCATGAAAGGCGTTTTCGCTGTCGTAGACATATTCACTTTAGGCACCGCAGTTTTAGCCACAAAAGGGCTTGAAGTAGGCGGATTAACGGCAATAAAACTTGCGGGGAAAACAATTGTGACAACAATGGCTTCCGACGCAACGGCTTATACGGTAGGCTACCTGAGCAATCAGGCGGGCGCTCCGCTTGCCATTACCATATAAAAGAATTTCCGCAAGATTTAAAACGAACGTATATGTTGATAAAATAGGCATGATTTCGTAAAATTTGAAAAATATAGACGAAAATTTAAGCGCGATGGAGATGAAGAGACTATATGATTTTATAATCGCGATTTCAAGAGTAGTGTAAACTAAAGTCATAACGAAAAGCAGCCTGACCGAATTCAAATCCGGTCAGGCTGCCAATTTTATGATTACTCGTATTATTGATCCATACCAAGCTGAATTGCTTTTTTATTCAGCTCCAGCATGTCTGCTTTGCGAGCGGGGATGCATTTGACAATCGCTTTGTCCAGAGCGTCTTTTGAACAGAAGCCGATTTCCTTGAACAGCTTGCCCACCAAAATAATGTTAGCAAGACCGTTGATGCCGTTCTTTTCTGCAAGTTCAGAAGCCGGAACATAAAACACATTCAGGTCAGTGCGCTCCACCTTTTTGGAAATACGGGAGCTGTCTACAAGAACCGTTCCGTTCGGTTCAACCGAATCAATAAACTTGTCAAAAGAAGGCAGATTCATTGCAACAAAAACATTCGGGTTCACAACCAGTGGGGAACCGATTGGCTTATCCGAAAGGCAAATGCTGCAGTTTGCTGTACCGCCGCGCATTTCGGGACCGTAGGAGGGCAGCCAGCTGATTTCTTTTTCATCCATCAGGCCGGCGTATGCCATGACTTTACCGGCAAACAAAATACCCTGTCCGCCGAAGCCTGCCAGTAAAATGTTTAGGTTATTTGTCATAATGCCGCCTCCTCAGAAGTATCTTTGTAAACACCGAGAGGATAGTAAGGAATCATGTTGTTTTGCAGCCACTCAATTGCTTCCTGCGGCGAAAGCCCCCAGTTGGTCGGGCAAGTGGAAAGCACTTCGACAATGGAATATCCGCGGCCCGCGATTTGGTTTTCGAAAGCCTTTTTAATGGCTTTTTTCGCGACATTAACATTTTTTACACTGTCAACCGTAACGCGCTGTGCCAACGCTACGCCGTCCAAAGTGGAAAGCATTTCGCATACACGAACCGGGTAACCGGCTGTTTTCACATCTCTGCCATAGGGGGTGGTTTGGGTAATTTGCCCCGGCAGAGAGGTCGGCGCCATTTGGCCACCCGTCATGCCGTAAATTGCGTTATTAATAAAGATAACCGTAATGTTCTCGCCGCGGGTTGCCGCGTGTACGGTTTCCGCAGTACCGATGGCGGCAAGGTCGCCGTCGCCCTGATAAGTAAAGATCACGTTTTCAGGTTTGGCTCTTTTTAATCCGGTAGCCACTGCCGGAGCACGTCCGTGCGGTGCCTGTACCATATCGCAGTTAAAATAGTTGTAATTCATAACGGAACAGCCAACAGATGCAACGCCTACGGTCTTTCCTTCTACACCAAGCTCATCAAGTACCTCGGCGACTAAGCGGTGAACAATACCGTGCGTACAGCCGGGGCAATAATGAAACGGCACATCGCTAAGTGCGTGTGGTTTGCTGAATACTACTGCCATTATTTTTGCCCTCCTGCTATTGTCTGAATTTGTCCAAGCACCTCAGCCGGTGTCGGTATCATTCCGCCGGTACGGCCGTAAAAATGAACCGGAACCTTACCGTTTACGGTCAGACGGACATCGTCTACCATTTGTCCCATGCTCATTTCTACACACAAAAAGTCTTTCGCGGTTTCGGCGGCTTTTGAAATTGCCTTTGTCGGGAAAGGCCACAGGGTAATCGGACGGATTAAACCGACTTTGATGCCCTGCTCGCGGGCGGTGTTGACCGCACTGCGTGAAACGCGGGAGGACGCTCCGTAAGCGACAATGACAATATCCGCGTCATCCACCAAATATTCTTCGGCGCGCTGTTCCTTGTCCTTGATAATCTGATATCTTGCAAAGCGTTCCTTTACCAGCCTTTCAAGTTCCTGCGGGGTTAAATATAGGGAATTAATGATATTATGTTCTCTTTTATTCTGGTGACCGCTGGCGGCCCAGGGCTTTTCGGGAAGAGTCCGGTCATTGTTGTCACGAAGCTGTACCGGTTCCATCATTTGGCCGAGCATGCCGTCCGCCAGAATCATGGCTGGCATACGGTATTGATCCGCCTTGTCAAACGCGTCGGAAACAAGGTCAACCATTTCCTGCACCGTAGAAGGTGCGAAAACAAGAATCTGAAAGTCACCATGTCCGGTTGCTTTGGTTGCCTGCCAGTAATCCGCCTGAGAAGGCTGAATACCGCCCAAGCCGGGGCCGCCGCGCTGAACATTAATAATAAGCGCCGGCAGGTCAGAGCCTGCCATATAAGAAATACCCTCTGTTTTTAAACTTACTCCGGGTGAGGAGGATGATGTCATAGCGCGCACGCCTGCGCTGGCAGCGCCAAGAACCATATTGACTGCCGCAACTTCAGATTCCGCCTGCAAATAGGTTCCTCCGATTTTCGGCATCCTTTTTGACATGTATGCCGCAAGTTCGGTCTGCGGTGTAATCGGGTACCCGAAGAAGTGCCTGCATCCCGCTTGAATAGCGGCTTCGGCAAGTGCTTCGTTTCCTTTCATTAATACCTTTTCGGGCATTCTGTTCACTACCTTTCTACTGTTATTGCTACGTCGGGGCACATAAGTGCACATGAGCAGCAGCCTGTACATTTTGATTCATCCAATAACTGAGCGGGATGATAACCCTTGCTGTTGATTTTATCCTTTGCGAGCGCAATAATTTTGCGCGGGCAAGCGTGGACACACATTTCGCAGCCTTTGCAAACGGTTTCGTCTACAAGTATTCTTGCCATATCGGCACCTCCTTTATTGTGTAACATTTATTCCCATGGTGAACGGACATAAATGTCGATTGGATACAAATTAGGAACTTTGCTAAGCATTTCTGCTTGTTCCGCGCAGATTTTTTTCGGTACGGCAGTAAAGAGCAGCGGCAGATTAAGCGTATCAGCGGCCTTCTGCGCAAATTCGGCGGAATCCAGAATATTTTGTGCGGTGGTTGCATTTTTCAGGTGTGAATTATTCACAACAGCGGTGGCTTTCAGCCTGGATGCAGCCTCAATCTCTCTTAATAATTCAACCGCTTCTTCCGCGGTAGTGGAAAGCACGCGGTAGCGATTCACCACATAGAGCATTTCGTAGTCCAGTTCGCTGATTTTACGTGCAATCGTGCCAAGTACCGTAGATCCCACATCGTCGCCGCCCACATCCAAAATGATATGGTCATCGGAACTTGCAAAAATAGAGTTCAGCTCGGCAGGAAGCATAGGCAAATCCAGCGTTGTGTTGGCAAAAACCGGAGCAATCAGTTTTACTCCATTTCTCTGCAAAATTTCGCCGTATTCCGAGGAGCGGAAATACGGATTTACCAAATCCAAATCTACCAACGTGACGGTTTTTCCGGCTTTGGCGCAATCAATTGCCAAATTTATGGACAAATTTGTTTTTCCGCAGCCGTAATGACCGCAAATCACCGTAAATTTTTTTAATTTCAAATTTGGCATGCATGCACCTCCATTTTTGCACAATATCTTTGAAAGAAAAATAAATTTCTTTTAAAGTCAAGTTTTATTATAGCACTTTCTCGTGCTTTAATCAATTATATGCTTAAAATGCAATCGGATTTCACTAATTTCCAAATTTTATATATTTGAGGCAACGGAATTTTCGGGAAGATAGGGAAGAAACAGGCCGTAATCCTACATTCTATCTTCATCCATACAATCATATACTGTATCGATGAGACATAAGTGAGGTGCGTTGCCATGGTGGTTACTCCGGATATTCCAAACCTTTCCTATCAGATGGAAAACGGCATAAAATACTTTGAGCTGGTCGCGGAGCCGGTAAAACGAGAAATTCTTCCAGGCCTTTTTCTGAACGGGTGGGGGTATAACGGCAGTATTCCAGGACCCACCATACAGGTTTATCCGGGTGACCTTGTCAGTATACGCGTCATCAATCACTTACCGGAAGCGACAAGTGTTCATTGGCATGGATTGGATGTTCCCGTCGCGATGGACGGTGTTCCCGATGTGGAACCTTCGCCGAAAATTGAACCGGGAGCGTCTTTTGATTATCTTTTCCGCATTACCAATCCCCCAGGCACACATATGTATCATGCACATATGAATTCCCCTGTACAGCAGATGATGGGGCTCGGCGGCGCGTTTCTTATTCTCAATCCAAGCCGTAATGCGAATCTGCACCGTGACTACTTTTTAATGCTGCAGGAGTTTGTGTTAACCGGTCTCGAAATGGGCTCAACAGCGCCCGGAACCTATCCTTTAAACACCATGTCGCATGATTTTAACTTTTTCACGATCAATGGCAGATGCTTTCCTTATAATACTCCGCTCTATGTAAATGAGGGAGAGAATGTCCGGATACGTCTTGGAAATTTGGGACATAACGCTCACCCGATGCATATTCACGGGCATCAGTTCACGGTATCGGCAAGTGACGGAAACCCCATACCGCCCGGTAACAGACCCGTGAAAAATACCATCCATGTGGCGTCCGGTGAAACCTATGATATTGATTTTCGGACGAACAATTTTGGAAACTGGCCGTTCCATTGTCACATTCCGCATCATATGTCCAATAACATGCAGTCGGCGTTAGGCGGGATGACAACTACCATTTCCTATCGATAAAAATCAAGAGCCGTGTGAGCAATTTTCACACGGCTTTTTTACGGAACAAAGCCAGTTTGTTATTGCAGTACATTCAGAATTGACGGGTCTTGATTTTTCCGGTCAATATGAAGCGAGCCGCTTGCATCGTAACAGGCCAGCAGCACCTCTTCAACCGAAACAACGTTGATTTTTTTCAGTTCCTTTAAAAGCCACTGCTCGTCTTTATTAATTAGGCTTAAATTATTTCGCATGATTTTTCCGTCTATGATGATATTTGCGCACAGACCTTGGTAATCAACCGGTATTTTTAAATCTGAGTTGGTTACCGGCTGCTTTGACTGCTTTTTGAATACGCTGATCCTTCCGTTCGTTTCAAGCAGAGCAAACTCGACATCGGCGATATTGAAAACATCCTTGATTCGTAATTCTTCCAAAAGATCGTTAATCGTTAACTTCGCTTTTACGAGATCCTTCTCAACAATTTTGCCGTTCTGTATCAGTATGGTGGGGGTTCCGTCAAGCAGTCTTCGCGCCCACATGCTGTGAGCGGCCCAAAAAGAGAATCCAAGAGGAAAGAGCGACCAAATTACCATGCTGGTAATGCCGTCTATCCATGATATATTTTTTTCGACCGATAAAGCTCCCGCGATTGATCCGATTGAAATTCCGACCACATAGTCAAAAAAAGTAAGATGGGCAATCTGTTTCTTTCCCATCAGTCTTGCCAGAACAAATAGTACGAATGCGGCCACTACACTTTTTACTGCAACGCCGCCGATTTCATAGAAAATTTTATTCATGAAAATTCACCCCGTGAAAACAAACCAATCACCAATCGTAAAATCCATATGTTAAAGATTTTACGATTGTTTCTTGGATGTTTTTTAATGTTAACTGACTATAGTATTCCCATCATACATCCTCTCATTTCAAATTCAAGAAATTTATGCTATAATATTCCTGTTCCGCATTGCGGCAATCCACACTAATTTCTGTTCGATACCGTATTTATACATATCGTGAGGTTTTTTGAAGTGAAAAAGCTTTGGTTTCATTTTATCATGTCTATCGGCCCTGACTGCCGGGCCGCCCGGCACTTACAGGAACATGGGCTTCGAACGCAGGCGTCTCCGCTCGATTGGCAAATGACGAATTCTTTACCCCCTGTTCTGCATTTGGTGCGCACGTCTTTTCAGGATTTCTTTGAAGAAATAGAAGACACGCAAAAGCAAGTGGATGAACACAGATTTGTTTTAGACACCAAAAATCAAATTAAATCCATCCATCATTTTCCGATCTCGCAGAATTTGCTTTCCGCACAAATTCAGTTTCGTCGGCAGATGCTGCACAGATGGGAAAAATCGGACAGGGCAATAAAAGAAGGAAAGAGAATCGCGCTGGTTTCCAGCCGAAAAGAGCCGTTAGGGGAACTGGAATCCTTTTTGACTGCCTTCGGTGAATGGTACCCCGACCAGAAAATCACGATGATTAATATTCGGGATACAGATGTGGAGAACAGCAAAATAGTCTGCAAAGAGGTTGTGTTAAGTCCAAAGCTAAAGATTATCGAATATCAGTTTCATGATGTTCATCCCAATGGCACAACAAAAGCGGTCAACCCGGACTTCTGGCTCGGTAATCCCGAAAAATGGGCCTATGTGATGGAACAGCTTCGCGTGATTAATCCGGTACACTTTCAAAAGCCGTGCCGGTATTACCGGACACAAAAGAATCCGAATACGTGTGAACCCACCGCAGCGAATCAATAAAAACATTCAGGAGTAACAATATGTGGTTTTGGCTCTCTCTTATCGCAATATTCTTTTGGAGCGGTTCCGACCTATTTTCAAAAATGGGTTCCAAGCCGGATGACAAGTACAGCCATTGGAAAATGGTAATGGCGGTCGGCACGGTGATGGGAACCGACGCTGTTTTTGAGCTTTGCCGCGGCGCGCAGTTCCGGCTTTCGGATATGGTTACCTATATGCCCGCGTCCGCACTGTATATTCTTTCCATGATACTTGGCTATGTCGGCCTGCGGTATGTGGTGCTTTCGGTTTCCACGCCTATCTGCAATTCATCCGGCGCGGTCGCTGCTTTGCTGTGCTTTTTCATTTTGAAACAGGAGATGAATATGCTGCAATTCGCGGCAGTGGCGCTTGTCTGTATCGGTGTTTTGATGCTTTCGGTCTTTGAAAAAAGGCAGGAAGATACCGAACGTTTAAAAGCGGGCATTGTACCGGACAGAAAGTATACATACGGCTTTATCGCGGTTTGTTTCCCTATTTTTTATTGCATTCTGGATGGACTCGGAACCTTCACCGACGCGCTGCTCCTCGATAAGTTCATCAAAGAGGAATCCGCCAATATTGCGTATGAGTTTACGTTTCTGCTCATGGCGGTTCTCGCTTTTGTTTATGTCGTTATCATCAAAAAGCAAAAAATACAGTTTTCCCGGGAAAAGCCCAAAATGATTGCCGGAGTTTTTGAAACCGCCGGACAGTTTGCCTATATTTACGCGCTGGGTGACAACGCGATTGTCGCCGCACCGCTGATTTCATCTTACTGCCTGTTTTCTGTTGTGTGGGCAAGACTGATTTTAAAGGAAAAGCTTCAATGGAGGCAGTACCTCGCCATTGCCGTTGCCGTAGTGGGTATCGTAATCCTCGGCATGGAAGGGTAATACAGTCTCGAATTAGCGTGCAGACAGAACAATAGAGGAAAAGGCCATCAGTCGTTCAAACAGCGACTGATGGCCTTTTGTGTCAGTTGGTATTTCATATACATACGAATAGGGGAGAGGGCGGCTATTCTTCCCTCAGCAAGAGAAATAATCAATCTGAATCACGCAAAAATTCCGAGAAGCAGCATGATGAAACCTGCGGTTACCACGGTGAAAATCAGTGAGAACACAAACGCAGTGCGAATGACTTTGTTTTCTTCTCCCAGCCGATCAATAGATGCAGCCGCATTCTGCAGCTTTGCCGGGGAAATCACGCTCGCCAGCCCTCCGCCGAACGCCAGCCCCGCCGTGATAATAATGAGAGAGGTGCGGTTCAGTCCTAATTTCGTCGAGGTGCTCATGGTGTATTTCGCGAACATCGCGACGGTTGAAGCTTCGCTGCCCGTGATAAAGCCGCCGAACAACCCGATAAACGATACCACAGCGCCGTAAGCGGAGTGGAAAAAGTTCGCGGAATTGTCCGCAAGTACCTTAATCATGCTGTCTGCCACGAATTTTTTTGACTGCATGCTGTAGCCGGACATATTCATGACTTCACCGATAGCAAAGAAGATTGCCGCCGAAAAAACGGGACGCGGGGCGCGCTTTACCCATACGCGCATGGTATCTTTCAACTGCGCTTTGGTTGGCTTCATAATGAAAGCCGCAAGAATGGTGCTAATTAAAATCCATGTATACGCGTTCCATAAGAACCGTGTGGCAATTGGGGCGCCGTCTGCCGATAAACCGGTTATCGGGAACAGCCATACACGGTAGAACTGATTAAATAGATCTTTTGGAATATTGATAATCAAAATCATAACAATCAGCAGAATCCAAGGGGAGAAAGCTCGTAACAGCGAATACTTCTTTTCGTATTCCAATTCTTCCGTCGTCAAAATGCTCTTGTCAATGATTTTTTTGCCGGTTATCTTTAAGTAAACAATCATGGCGGCAATTACTCCGATTCCGCACAGTACGCCGGAGAGTACGACCAGATTATCGAATTTATTGGTGATATACGCAATGAGGCCGATAACAAGTCCGGTAACCAGACAGGGCAGAAGGCCTTTTTTTACGCCCTTCCATTTGCCTGTAATGTACAGCATCGAGATACCAATCATAATGGAAGTCAACGGCAGAAAGTAAGCAAAAACCTGACCGACCTGCGAAAGCGTTACTTCGCCGACCGCCGCAAGCAGTCCGTTGTTCTTCATAAACGCGTTGGCCATATCGACAAATACCACAATCGGCGCGCCGAGCAAAGCGTATGTACACAGTGAATCGTAACCGATTGCGGGCAGCGCGATTGCAACGTAGGTGGAATAGCCCATCGAAAGCAAAATCGGCGGCAGCAGGGAAACCGGGGTGGCACCCACCGCGACCATCAGTGTACCGAACCCAATGTTCACCAGCATAATCTGTACCGCTTTATTGTCGCTTGCCAGTGTTTTAATGAAGATGATAATTCGTTTTAACGCGCCGCTCTTTTCCAGCAGAGCCATCTGCAAAAGTGAGGTCGCAACAATCAGCGAAACGGAGAAAGATTTAATAAATCCGGCGAAGGTGGAGCGTACCACAACCTCAAAGGAGGTTTGGAAGAACAGCATGGCGATAATCCCGATTACGGCCAGTCCCACTATGCCGGAAATATCCGCAGATTTCTTAAATACCACCAGCATCAATAAAATAACCACAATCGGTAGGAGCGTTAATAACAGATTCATTGTATCATCCTGCCTTACATTCATTATGAGCGGCGAATGGTTCGCGCCCGCCTTGAAACAGTTCATTAATTTAGCACTTTTAACTTTTAATGCTTTTAATCGCTAAAGTAAAACTATTGTATATAATAGCAAGGATTACGGGAATTTACAATATATTTATGAAAAAATTATGAATAAATTTTCAGCCGACTGTTTGTAAAATTGTCAGGGCAAAAAACAGGCTGCCGTTTCCGGCAGCCCATAACGAATGCAGATTTTATATTTTCAGAATAAAGGCTTGTACGCCAAGCGAGGTAAGCGCCAGAACGACCCAACACGTCAACCCCAAAAGAATCGGTTTTACTCCGTTTTTTACAAGCTGAATCAGATTGGTGTTCAGTCCGATTGCTGCCATCGCCATAACGATTACAAATTTCCCCGCTTCCGAAAGGAAACTGCTTATTTCGGCAGGCAGAGCCAAAAAGGTGTTCAAAATAGAGGCGGCAAGGAATCCAAGAACAAACCAGGGAAAGATTTTTGCGAAGTGAAAGCTGCCTTTTTGCTGCCCTGCAGCTTTTTTAGAGGTGTAAACCGCCAGAACAAGCGTAATCGGAACAATCATAAGGGTTCTGGTCAGCTTTACAATTACCGCAAGGTTACCGGCGGCATTGCTGAAAGAGTACCCCGCCGCCACAACCGATGAGGTATCGTTGACCGCTGTCCCTGCCCAAAGGCCGAAGCTTTGGTCGCTCATGCCGAGCGCATGTCCAAGAAAAGGAAACAAAAACGCGGCAATCACGTTGAAAAAGAAGATGGTCGAAATGGAGTGTGCCACTTCTTCATCACTTGCCTGAATGACTGGTGCGGTTGCGGCAATTGCCGAGCCGCCGCAAATAGAGGAACCCACGCCGATTAACGTTGCCGTTTTTCCGTCAATTTTCAAAAGCTTGCCGATAATAAAGGCTGTCACGAACGCGGCAGTCAGAGTGAACGCCATTAAAATGAGTGTTTGTTTGCCAACCTTAAAAACATTGAACAGGTTCATGCTGAATCCCAGCAGAATAATGGAGTATTGCAATAGCTTTTTCGAAGTGTACTGAATGCCGCAGTTCAGAAAATCCGGCCTTTTCCAAAACGCGAGAATCATTCCGAATAAAATTCCGAGTACGGGACTGCCCACAATCGGGAAGAATTTTCCCAGTATCCATGCCGGAACCGCAATCAGCGCGGTTAGTGCGATGCCGGGCAGTTTGTTGGCTACGCTTTTCATATCTCTATCCATCCTGTCTATACATTCACAAACTCCCTATCAAGTCTGCCGCTTGTTGTCTATCATACCGCTTGACAGATAATAAGTAAAATATTATTATTTAATTAAAATGATAAGTAAATACTTATATATAGATTAAGGAGCAATCTCTATGACCTTGCGGCATTTTAAAATATTTGCAGCGGTATGCGATACCATGAATATGACAGCCGCCGCCGAAAAACTGTATATGTCACAGTCTGCTGTCAGTCAGGCAATCGCTGAATTGGAGAAATATTATGATGTCCGGCTTTTTGAGCGTTTGTCCCGAAAGCTGTATTTAACGCAGGCGGGGAAACGGCTTTTAAGCTATGCGCGGCCAATCATCCGAATGAACGCCGAAGCAAAAACCAGCATGCAGACACTGCTTGAAAACAGTTCCATCCGATTGGGAGCAAGCGTAACGGTCAGTGCGTATGTTCTGCCGAAACAGGTTGCCGCATTCGGCAAAATCAGCCCGCAAACCGACATTACCGTCATTGAGGACAACACCCAGAAAATTGAAAATTTAATTTTACAGGATCAAATTGATATCGGACTGGTAGAGGGCGACATTTCTTCGCCGGATATTGTCATTCGTCCATTTTTGGAGGATGAACTGGTGCTGATTTGTGCCGCGAATCACCGTTTTGCTCAATATACGGAAATTGAGCCGAAAGAACTGGAACACGAAAAGTTTATTATTCGCGAAAAGGGGAGCGGCACCCGCAAAACGTTTGAAGATGTGATGACGGCAAACGGCTTGGCTTGGAGAGAAAGCTGGACCTGCAACAACGCGGACACGATAAAAATCGCGGTGGCAGAGGGGCTGGGCGTTTCCGTCATATCCAGACGTGCCGTTGTTAATGAAGTTGCATCCGAAATGCTTTGCCAAAAAAGTGTTCGGGGCATTCGCTTTCGCAGGCAGTTTAAAATTGTTTACCACAAAAACAAGTTTTTAACGGAACCCATGAAACAATTTATCGACTTGTGCGTAACCAGGGCAGGTGTGATTTGAAAATCTCCGCATAAACAAGGGGGGCATCTGCCTTTACAAATATAAGATTGTATTCCGTAAAATGCTGTTGTATAATGATATAAATGAAACCATATGATAAAATTAAATTTATAGTTATTGGAGTAATATAATGGATACAATATTTGAAAATAGAACAAACATGACGGGCGAAACACTTGCTGAATTTTCTAAGAAGACTTATAAAGTTTATGGGAAAAAATATCGTAGCTTTTTAATGATCATGTTTCTTCTTTGTATTGTCTGTGTAATTCTAGGGTTGACAGAAACTTATATGTATTGGTTTTCTGCATGTATGCTGCTACTTTCCGCATTTTTTTGTTTTATGTTTTTTAAAGGTTATACGATTAAAGCAAAACTAAATCAAAAGAATATGCGGGGAATATACGGAGAAAATCCGCAAATTACATATACTTTTTTAGAGGATAATTTTCTGAGAGACACTGAACATTCCCATTTGGATGTTAATTATAGCCAAATCACAAAAATTATTGAATCGGAAAACCTCTATATTTTGATGATAGTAAAACAAGGCCTGATACTAAAAAAAGACAGTTTTACGATTGGTAATTCGGATGATTTTAAATCTTTTATAAAGAATAAATGTGCAAATGCACAATAGCATATAGCAAAAAGCACGGAAGGCCGCCTTTTAAGGCAATCTTCCGTGCTTTGTTATGTGTTCACAAAAACAATTTATATTTTATTAATGGAAGATGGACAGCGTAAGGAACATGGTGGACATCAGGGAGGAAACGAGCGATACCACCGTAATCTGTGTGTTGATGGACGGCCCTGCGGTATCTTTGAACGGATCGCCGACCGTATCGCCGATAACGGCGGCCTTGTGGGCGTCCGAACCCTTTCCTCCGTTGTGACCGGATTCAATGTACTTCTTGGAGTTATCCCACAAGCCGCCCGCGTTGCTCATGAACAGCGAAATCAGCAGCCCGGTAATAATGTTGCCGCAAAGGAATCCGCCGATTGCCTGCACACCGCCGATGAACCCGACGGCAATGGTGGCAAGGATGGAAACCAATCCTGCCGGAATCAGCTCTTTAATAGCGCCGACAGTGGCAATTTCAATGCATTTGCCGTATTCCGGCGTAACCCCTTCTTTGCCTTCCTTTAATCCGACAATTTCACGGAACTGGCGGTGAATTTCGGCAACCATTCTCTGCGCGTTGCGGTCAACGCCGAGCATCAGCATGGCAGAGAAAATAGCCGGAATGGTAGCGCCTACCAGAAGTCCGAAGAAAACAGTCGGATTCATAATGTCAAATCCGGTAATTCCTGTTAGGTGCAATGCGGCTGCGGAAACATTTACTTCGCTGATAAACGCGCCCAAAAGGGAGATGACCGTCAAACCGGCCGCGCCGATTGCAAAGCCCTTCGTTACCGCTTTTACGGTGTTTCCTGCGCTGTCTAAGGAATCGGTAATGTCGAGAACTTCATCACCTAAATCACCCATTTCAGCCAGTCCGCGCGCATTATCCACAATCGGGCCGTAGGCATCGTTTGAAACGATCATGCCTACAATCGAAAGCATTCCGACCGCCGCCATGGCAATGCCGAACATGGCGTAACCGCTGCCCAGTGGGTCGCAAAGCTTATAAGCCACAAGCGCGGAAACGGCGATGCCCACCATGGAGGGGAGCGCGCTGATAAATCCGTAGGATATGCCGGATAAAATGGTGAATGCCGGACCGGTTTCCGAGGCTTTCGCTACATTGTGTACCGGCTTTTTGGTATCGTCCGTAAAATAGTCGCTTGCAAATCCAATGATGACACCAACCAGCAGGCCGACTGCGCTTGCGCCCCATATCTGCCACTTGAAGTGGAATCCGAAGGTTGCGGCGGCGGTCAGCAGAAGAAAGATTGCGGTTGTCACATAGGTACTGCGGTTCAGTGCTTTTGTCGGGTTGCCGTGTGTGCCCATTCTGGCGGACGCGACGCCGATGATGGAGGAAAGCAGTCCGGCTGCGGCGTAGCAGAACACCATGCTTGTGTTCACTGTTCCGCCTGCGGCTTTGTCGATGGTGGCACCGATGACAAGCGCCGCCGCCATAGAGGCAACGTTCGAGTCAAACAGGTCAGCGCCCATTCCGGCCACGTCGCCCACGTTGTCGCCTACGTTATCCGCAATAACTGCGGGATTTCGAGGGTCATCCTCCGGAATCCCAAGTTCCACTTTGCCCACTAAATCCGCGCTGATGTCGGCAGTCTTTGTGAAAATACCGCCGCCCGCTTTCGCAAACAGTGCCAGCGAGCTGGCGCCAAAGCTAAAGCCCAGCAGAGCCGTGGTATCTTTGGTAATCAGCATAACGAGTGCAACGCCGAACAGCGTTCCGCCCACAACCGCCATACCCATGACTGCTCCGCCGCGAAATCCTGCCATAAAGGATGGTTTGATCCCTTTTTGAGCAGCCTCTGCGGTTTTCATATTGGCTACAGTTGAAATTTTCATTCCGATTACGCCCGCAACTGCCGAGAAAATGGTACCGCATATGTAGGAAAGGAACATGGTCAGGTTATCGTGCCAATTACCCTGCCAAATCGGGCTGGGCAGGAAAGTGAAAATAAGAATTGCGGCAACTCCGGCAAATTTTGCAAGAACCGTATATTCTTTTTTCAGGAACGTACTCGCTCCGTTTTGTATCAGTCCGCCGATCTGAGCGATTCGCGCGTTGGATGACGGGCGCTTCTTTACCCAATACGAAAGCCATCCTGCAAACGCAAACGCAAGTAATGAAATAGCAATGGACAGTTCCAGAAAAAATGTTACCCCAAAATCCATATTATCGATCCTTTCTATGACAGACTTTATTATTTATCATTATAGCATTACATTTATAAAAAATATATAGAAAAATTAAAAAATATGTATTATTTCTATTAGTATTAGACTATCCTTCTCGCTGTAATTCGTGCTGATTCATTATAAATCCAATCTTTTTTACGAAAGATACAGAATTTTGTTATTCAGAAATGCAAAAAAGCCACCGATCATTCGGTGACTTTCCTGTTGTCAAATTAACCGGCTCTATTAAGCCGCGATATCTTTGAACCGATATTTCAAAAATCCAATGCCGGTAAAAACAATGGCGATTCCCGCTCCAATGGCAATCAGCGTGCCGTCAAGGCTGTTGGAAGCAATCACATTTGCCGGGTCGGCATATGTGAAAGGCGTTATGTATTTCAAAAATTCCGCATCTTTACTGATGTTGACAAAAATATTCAAAAAATAAAGTAAAGCCGCGAGCCCAAGCCCCATGCCAATGTTCCCGCGCTTTAAAAAAGCGGAAATGCCAAAGCAGATGCAGGCAATTTCCAGCTGCATGACCGTTTGAGCAAGGTGGAACAGCCAAAACGGCTGCCACACAATTGATTCACCGATTGCCCAAAAGGAGGTAATTGAAAAAGCAAGGAAAATTACATCGAAGCAAATAATGATTGCCGCAACGGACAGCAACTTTTCGCTGACAACTTTTACGCGGCTCACCGGATGTGTCAAAAGGAATTCTGCTGTGTGGCCGGACTCTTCCTTCGCCAGAGTGTCAATGCCGACAAGTGCAGCAAAGAATGCGCCGCCAATCCCCAATATATTTCCGCACTCCATCCCGTAAAAACCCATGGCGGTTCCCACACTGAGCTTATCCATCCCGAACGCTGCGGTTAATCCGCCCATGTTGGCAAACATTGCGTTCACACTGCTCATTTGACTTTTCATAGCGGGATACATCAGCATACATACAAAAACCGTTGCTCCTACTGTGATGCTCCAAATCAATAGTGATTTCACACTTTGTTTCATTTCATGAAAAAATATCGTCATATCAGCCATCCGCCCTTTCATAAAAGTGCATAAAGATTTCTTCGAGATCTGGCTCCGAGATCGTCATATCCTGAATCGGCAGACCGTTCAGTGCCGAAATCAATTGTGACATCTCTCCCTGATAAAGGAAACTGACCGCGTTTTCTTGGACATTTGCGTCCGCGATTCCCTCTAACTCTGGAACCGAAGTGATACCTTGCAGATTCACTCGGCGCGCGGAAGTCTTTGACAGATTCTCCACGCTGTCGCTTATAAGCAGTCTGCCGTCGCGGATAATGGCGGCGTTTTTGCAATAGTGCTGGATTTCGGACAGCACATGGGAAGAAAACAGAATAGTCGAGCCGTTCTGCTGCCGTTCGTTCAGCAGAGAGAAAAATTCCTTCTGCATCAGGGGGTCAAGCCCGCTAGTTGGCTCATCCAGTATGTAGAGCTTAGGCTTGTGCTGCAGGGCACATACAATGCTGACTTTTTTGCGGTTGCCGAGCGAAAGCTCCTCCACCTTTTTCTTTTCATCCAGCTGTAACTGTTCACATAAGCGCTTTGCTTCCGTGCGGCAGTCCTTTTTGTGCAGCTTTGCGGAAAGTGCGATTACGTCTCCCACACGCATTCCGCGGTAGAACATGGCTTCTGACGGCATATAGCCGACATTCGCTAAAATCGCGGTGCTTTCTTTTACACAATCCTTTCCCAAAACAGCCGCGCTGCCGGATGTGGGGGCAATCAGCCCAAGCAGTGTGCGGATGGTGGTGCTTTTGCCTGCGCCGTTCGGACCGATAAAGCCAAAAATGTCCCCTTCCTCTACGGTAAGGTTCAGGTCAACAATGCCTCTTGCTTTCCCATAGCTTTTTGTCAGATGGTTGGTTTGTATCACAGCCATTATAAATATTCCTCCTTGTAAAAATTCTGTTTCATCATATTCAGATAAGTGATGTACTCGTCATTTATCACGAGCAGGTTGTCAACCGGTTCCGCTGAACGGTTCCGCATTAAGCTGTCAGAAACCAGAATAATTATATTCAGAACCTTTTCGGGTGACACGCTTTCTTTGAATTTATGTAAGTCCGCGCGCTGCAGTACAGAAGCGCAGCTTGTGGCAATGAGTTCACCGAAGCTGCAGTTAATATCTGTTTGCACCGTATTGTCCTTTTCCAAATATGCCTTTGTTAAAAAGGCAAACAAATCCGGGTATTGCTCCATGATTTTTACCTTGCAGTTTTGCGCGTTAATCAGCATATTGAAAAAGTCCGTTTCAGTCTGATCATAATCCTTTCGCATTTCCGTGATTAAAAATTGTTCGGCGAATTTATAAAGGTAGAGGTACAATCCCTTTTTGTTTTCAAAGTAATGGAACAAAAGTCCTTTCGAGATTCCCGCTTTCTGTACAATCTCATCCGTAGTTGCTTTTTTATAGTCGTGTTGGGCGAACACGTGCATTGCGGCATTCAGAATAACTTTTTGCTTTTCTTCCGGCAACTCAAAAAACTTGTCATTCAATCCGTTTAACCTCCTTGTTGACTAATCTGGTCAATACTATAGCACTATTGACTCAATCAGTCAATAACAAAATAAAAATATAAGAATTTTTCATTCACATAGAGAGATTTACGCTGAATAAACTTTGTTTCATTTTTAAAAATATATGATATAATAGTATTATTTTATATAAACTCAGGAAAAGAAACGGAGCATAACAATATGTCGCAACCCAAAAAACAATCCCAAAAGCAGGTTCAGTTTCAATCGGATATCCGTCCGAAAGTCAACAGTAAGGTACCGGCGGAGGTTCTGCCGGCACATAATCCGGAAGCCTGTGCGCTTTATCATAAATGCGGCGGCTGCCAGCTGCAAAATATGACCTATTCGCGTCAACTGCAGTGGAAGCAGGCAAAGGTGGAAAAGCTGCTTCATAAATTTCATAAAGTCAGCCCGATTTTGGGCATGGACAAGCCTTATCATTACCGCAACAAAGTACAGGCAGCGTTTGGCACTGACCGGGCTAGAAAAATCATTTCCGGTGTCTATCAGTCCAGTACGCATCATATTGTTCCGGTTGATAACTGCATGATAGAAGATCAAAAGGCGGACGCCATTATCGTTACGATTCGCGAACTACTCGCCAGTTTTAAGCTTCAGCCTTATGATGAATTTACCGGGCGCGGGTTTCTGCGCCACGTACTTGTAAAACGCGGTTTTACAAGCGGCCAGATTATGGTCGTTCTGGTGGCCGGTACTCCGGTGTTCCCCGCGAAAAATTTTGTTTCCGCGCTGCTGAAAAAGCACCCGGAAATTACAACGGTTCTGCTGAACGTAAACAATCGTTTTACCAGTTTGGTGCTTGGCGATACCGAAAAGGTGCTGTACGGCAGCGGCACAATTGAAGATACCCTTTGTGGTTGTGTATTCCACATATCCGCAAAGTCGTTTTATCAGATAAATCCGGTTCAAACTGAAGTGCTTTACGGCAAGGCAATGGAGCTGGCGCAGCTGACCGGAAAAGAAACCGTTATCGATGCCTACTGCGGAATCGGAACAATCGGTCTGATTGCCAGCCGCAAAGCGGGAAATGTGATTGGTGTGGAGCTAAACAAAGACGCGGTGCGTGACGCGATTGCGAACGCAAAGCGCAACCAGATAAAAAACGCTTATTTTTATTGCGCGGACGCGGGCGAATTCATGCGCGATATGGCACATGAAAAGCAGACTGCCGACGTGGTGTTTATGGATCCTCCCCGTGCGGGCAGCGACGAAACGTTTTTGTTGTCGCTCGTTACACTGAGTCCGAACCGAATTGTCTATATTTCCTGCAATCCAGAAACGCAGGAGCGGGATTTGCTGTATTTGACCAAACACGGTTACAGCGTGACCGCTATTCAGCCGGTTGATATGTTTCCACACACGAACCACGTTGAGACGGTAGTATTGATGTCAAGGGTTGAGAAGTAGATGGGTGAAAAGTCCAGTAATACTGGGTTTTTAGAGGTTTGAGAGTAAAAATCTGATGTGTCAAAATCGTGAAAATATCGGTTCATGGGAACAAGTCAAAGACGGCATTTTCGAGTGCGAGAGAGCGATTTAGATGTCAGCACTTGGCGAGTGGTCGATTTAGATAACATGGGTTTGAGAGTGGTCGATTTAGATGTTTTTTGAAAAAGCCGAGGTTGTGTGGTCAGTTTAGATGTAGGCATGAAAAAATGCTTTTATGACAGCGACAAGCCAAACTTGAAGTTGTGCTTGTGGTAAAATGATTATAAAATAGGAGGCATAATTATGGTTGAACAGATATTCAAATTGTCAAGGGGCAATGAAAAAGCCGTCGAGAAGGTTATTTTCGATGATAACCTGCACTATCTGCACATGGTGTTTAACAAAACAGAAGGGTTGCCGGAACACTTCTCCAACTCAAACGTGTATATGACCGTTATTCGCGGGATACTATCTATCGGTTTGAATGATCAGGAGATACATGAATATGAGGGTGGTACTCTGCTGAAAATCCCTTATCAAACTAAAATGAATGTAAAAAACCTACATGATGATACTTTGGAGCTTATAATCGTCAAAGCACCTGCCCCAAAAAGCTGACGGACAAGCTTTGCAAATTTTATGCTGTATTTTTAGAAGGAGGATTCAAAATGGGAAAAGCGACACAAGATCTGCGGAAAGAACACGAGGCCATTCTTTATGTTCTGCAAATACTTGATAAAATGACGGAGTCCGATAACCGTGATGCGGAAACCCTGTTTCACTATTACGGTGAGGTTGTCTATTTCCTCAAGACATTTGCGGATAAATGCCACCACGGCAAAGAGGAGAATTACCTGTTCAAAGAACTGGTTAATAAAGGAATACCTAACGAGGGAGGACCGGTCGGTGTCATGCTGCAGGAGCACACTCAAGGCAGAGAATACATTGCACAAATGACTAAATTCCTTGAGGATAAGAACATCAGCAGCTTTAACAACGCTGCTGATCAATACCGAGATCTGCTGTGCAGACATATCGACAAGGAGAATAATGTGCTTTTCATGATGGCGGATAATGTGATTGATGAACAATCGCAGAGCCTTATGTTTGAACAATTTGAGCAGTATGAAGAGACTGTTATAGGACATGGCGTCCATGAAAAACTGCACGCTATGATTGACACCTGGGCAAAAGCTTTTGATATGGAATGAAAATTCTATAGATAACAATTGGAAAGGAGGCAAAGAAAGATGAAGAAATATCGTTGTATCCCTTGCGGGTACATTTATGACCCGGAAGTTGGCGATCCTGATGGCGGGATTGCGCCCGGTACTGCGTTTGAAGATATCCCAGATGATTGGCAGTGCCCTATTTGCTTTGTAGGCAAGGACGAGTTTGAAATTATTGAAGAATAAACGGAGGAAAACCAAATGAGCATGTTTTGTTATCAATGTCAGGAAACCGCAGGAGGCAAAGGCTGTACGGTACGCGGTGTATGCGGAAAAACCGAAGAGGTTGCAAGGCTTCAGGACCTTTTGATTTATACGCTGAAGGGAATTTCAGAAATAGTTATTAAAGGAAAGCTGGATGTAAAAGACCTTGGCAACACAAATTATGAAATGCTGAACAGTCTTTTCATGACAATCACCAACGCTAATTTTGACGATGAGTCCATTGAAAAACAAATTTTGAAAATGCTTGCTGTTCGGGACGGCCTGAAAAAAGCTGCTAAGCTTGAAAACCTGCACGATGCTTCAACATTTACAGTGGACACAAGAGCGTCAATGCTGGAAAAGACCGCTTCTGTAGGGGTGCTGGCAACAGAAAATGAAGATGTTCGCTCTCTGCGTGAGATGATCACTTACGGTCTCAAGGGTATGGCTGCCTATACAGAGCATGCCAAGAACATCGGCAAGGAAAATTTGGAGATTAGTGCCTTTATATATGAGGCTCTTGCTGCAATATTGGACGATTCGCTTACTGCAGACGATCTTGTTGCGCTAACGCTGAAAACCGGCGAATACGGTGTAAAGGCAATGGCATTACTGGATGAGGCTAACACGTCACGGTACGGCAATCCTGAAATTACCGAGGTTAATATCGGCGTTAGAAAAAATCCCGCAATCCTGATATCCGGCCACGACCTCACCGATCTGGAACAATTGTTGGAGCAGACTAAAGGCACAGGTGTGGATGTATATACTCATAGTGAGATGCTGCCTGCCCACTATTATCCCGCCTTTAAGAAATATGATAACTTTGCCGGGAACTATGGCAATGCATGGTGGAAACAGGTAGACGAGTTTGGACCGTTCAATGGACCTATCTTGTTTACTACCAACTGTATTGTTCCCCCAAGAAGCGAAGAAATCAGAAACAGAATTTTTACCACAGGTTCCACAGGTTATCCGGGCTGCAAGCGTATTGAAGCCGACGAAAATGGCAAAAAGGATTTTTCGGAGATTATCGCTTTGGCTAAAACTCTTCCTGCTCCAGACGAAATTGAGACTGGTTCAATTGTTGGAGGCTTTGCCCATAATCAGGTTATAGCTTTAGCGGATAAGGTTGTCGATGCTGTAAAATCCGGAGCAATCAAAAAGTTCTTCGTTATGGCCGGATGCGATGGCAGGATGAAGTCGAGAGCGTATTACACCGAGTTTGCTGAAAAGCTACCGAAGGACACTGTTATTCTTACCGCAGGCTGCGCGAAATACAGATACAATAAGTTGGGTCTTGGAGATATCGGCGGAATTCCTAGAGTGCTGGATGCCGGACAGTGTAACGATTCCTATTCACTTGCCGTCATCGCGCTCAAGCTGAAAGAAGTGTTTGGCCTTGATGATATTAATAAACTGCCGATCGCGTTCAATATCGCCTGGTATGAGCAGAAGGCCGTTATAGTTCTCTTGGCGTTGCTATATCTGGGTGTGAAAAATATCCACCTTGGGCCGACTCTTCCGGGTTTCCTGTCTCCAAATGTAGCTAAAGTTCTGGTAGAGAAATTCGGTATTGCTGGGGTTGACACCGTGGATTCGGACATTGAACTTTTTATGGCTTAATAGATAATAAAAACCCCGCCAGTATGGTGTGTCCGTACTGGCGGGGTTATAGTTTTGAACTTCTTTTTAATGCGTCTAATGGCTCAAAAAAACCTATTCCTTAGTTCCCGCCTTGAACTTGTGACCAAAAAGACAACCCGTTCAAAGCTGGCGGCATACTTTTTGAATATGTCGGAGGTGGCCAAAAGCGAGAATTTCGAGATTCCGTATAATCGTAATCAGCTTGCGATTATCTTAGTGTTAATCGAAGTGCGATGTGTAACGAACTCAGTAAATTACGGCAGGAAGGTATTTTGGATTTCCAGAAAAACAGTTTTATTATCTACAAAACTTCGAAACTGTCTGATATTGCAAACAACGGGGAGTGATAAGACTACACCTCGTGTCATTCAACATCCATCGTCAAACCGGACTTGAATTCCACGGTGAATTTATCCTCATAGACGGTAACCTTTTCAATCAGCCGCCGGACAAGCGGCTCGTCATACTCAGTGATGGCTGTGGGCTGTTCCCGCAAAAACGCGCTCATGTCAGCAATGCGTTTTCTTACTTCATCCCGCCCGGCGCTTTCCATCTGAACATTTTGTTTCTGTTCACGCAAACTGTAAATTTCCTCGGCGACATCTTCATAGTCAGCCTTGGAACTAGCCAGCTTCAGAAGCTCAGTTTGTAGCTCCTCTAGCCTTTTGTCGATGTCTATTAGGGTCTTGTCGTTCTCGCGGCATAACACGGTGATTATGTTTTTCTCCAAGACTTTGAGAAATGCGTCCTTGCCGCATAGCGTATTATTTATGGCGGTGACCGTAACCTGTTCGATGGTGCTCTCCAGTATTGTGCGGGCATCACAGAACAGGCCTGTGTTTTCGAGGCGGCTGACGCATCGCCAGACGATTGATTTCTTCCCGTGGTTGTTCCAATGGACTCTGCGGAATATCTCACCACAGTTTCCGCAGATAATTATCTGGGAAAAGCAGTGGGTGCTGCTAAAGCTACGTTTGTTTCCGTTCTTGCTGGTATGAACGCAACGCCGGCGAACCAGTTCTTCCTGCACCTGCATGAAAATTTCACGCGGGATGATGGCTTCATGACTGTTTTCCACATAGTATTGAGGGACAAGGCCGTTATTCTTGACCCGTTTTTTCGTAAGGAAGTCAACGGTGTATGTCTTCTGCAAAAGGGCATCGCCAATGTATTTCTCATTGCGTAAAATCTGGTTCACGTTGCTGGTATGCCATCTTTCCTTAC
>JAEWYE010000042.1 GCA_023458755.1 Bacillota bacterium
GTATAAATCCAGGAGAAGACATTGGTTTTGAAATGCACCCCGATGTGGATCAATTCATTTGCATTGAAGACGGCCAGGGGCTTGTAAAAATGGGGGATGCCGAAAACATGCTGGATTTTGAAGCTTACGTGAGCAAGGATTATGCCTTTATCATTCCCGCCGGGAAATGGCACAACCTAATTAATATAGGTGGAAAGCCAATTAAGCTATTTTCCATTTATGCCCCGCCCCAGCATCCGCATGGCACCATTCATCAGACGCGCGCTGCTGCACACGCTGAAGAATAGCACGATATGTTTTCGCGCATCGAAAGCTGGGCATACCGTCCAACAGCACATAGGTCTTCCACTGTCAAAACAAAACCGCTGCGTCCGAAGCTTCTCCCGCATAGGGAAAGAAGACATGGGTGGTTAACACTTTTCCAAACCATATGTTTGTTAAAAATCGGCATTGACAAGTGAACAACTTTTCGGCAAAATGATAAAATAAATACGCGCGTATAATGGTTCAGCGCACTCCATTCTTTGGAGTGCGCTGTTTTTATGCGCAGCAAAAAAGGAGAAAAACGATGGACTTTTACATGAAACTGCCACGCGACAAACGAGAATTTGCTTTATTTTTAGGGGTTATCTCCATTGTTTCCGTTCATATCATTGCCCCTCTGATAACTTGCTTTGAGATGGGTTTCCATTTGAGCGTTTGGCGAGATTCACTAACTAGGATTCCGTTTGTATGGCTGGCGGTTATTGCCCTTGTACTTTTAACATATAAGCCGGCTGAGTGGTTGACACATCGCATTGTTAATCGCGGCGACAGCTTTCGCTCGGTTGTGACAATTAACATTCTTTGCACCGTTTTCATCTTGTCAATTTTCCTCACGGTTGTCGGAACATGGGTTGGCAGCAGGCAGATTAGCCTCGAACCTATTACCGGGTTCTTTTACAAGTGGCCACGCAATTTCAGCATTTCTCTTGGTGTAGAATTGCTGATTGCACAACCGATCGCAAGATCTGTCATGCTGAAATTACATCAATATGTCGATGCAAAGACGCAGGCTTAAACAGAAAAGGCGTTCCACGAGGGAACGCCTTTTCTATTTAAGCCATCTTGCTTTATCAGAAGAGTAGTATGTTACGCTATGTCATTCCGTGACGTTCGCGGCGGGTTGAGTACCTCGTCATACGTCCGGTCGCGGAGCCGATGGGCATGCTGTTGCGTTCGTTTGCTTTAAGCATGACCTCGCATTTTTAAACAAAACATCGCCGTTTACAATATGTTGGCGCATTTGGGGAATACTTAATTTTTAAGCGAGGTGCAACCAATGCAAAACACTGTGACCAATCGGCAAATGGCCTTTGTTCTGTTTATAGCGATCTCAACGTCGTCCGCGTCAATCCTTGCCAAAACAATGGCGTTGAGCGCAGGACACGGTGCATGGATCACGCTCCTTCTTGCTTCATTGATTTTTGCCGCAATCACCGCATTGATTGTGAAGCTGAACCAGCTTAACGAAGGGAAAACCTTATATGAGTATAGCCAAGCTCTTGTCGGAAAGCATGTAGGGTTGTTGATCGGACTTTTTTATCTTGCGTACTTTTTCCTATTTTCGCTGTATTACTGCAATTCGTTCAGCCTGCTCATCAAAGCGAATTTTATGGCAAAAACGCCCGTATGGGCAATGCTTTTGGCAGGAATGCCGGTATACGGCACCATCGCCTACAAAGGGATTAGGAACATTGGCAGGCTGGCCGAGATCATGGGCTTGATATTTCTTGTCGTTACGGTTATTTTGTTTACTTCCATGTTGTTCCAGGGAACCTTCAGTTTCATATTGCCGCTTTTTAATGCTTCGGATATCGGAAAGTATCTTCTCGCGCTCAAGGATACCGCAGAGCCTTTCTTGGGCATTGAGGTGCTCCTCATCATCCCATTTCTAAAGAAAAACAAACGCGCGCCAAAGGTCGCGTTTTTCTCCATTCTCGGAGTTGGGCTTTTCTATATTCTTGACGTGTATGGCTGCTACTCTATGATCGGTATGGATGAGGTCACCAATTACAATTTTCCGATGGTGGCGGCAATCAGGCTGCTGGAATACCCCAAGATTGAATTCTTGCAGCGGATGGACATCGCATACGACACCATCGGCTTCATGCGCGTTTTCGTAGGGAAATCCATGATTTATTTAGCGCTCGTCGAACTGCTGTGCAAAATGCTTCCCAAGGCAAAGCGGATTGCTGTTGTATTGGTTGTGGGCGCCGCCATCCTGTTTGCCAGCATTGTAATCTTCCCAATTCCCAATACTACTCAAATATTTAAAACAGCGCTCAGCGTGTGCAGCCTAGCGGCGATGGTTGCGATACCGCTTGTGTTGCTTTTGATTACGAAGGTGAAAAAGCGTGAAAAAAGCAATCGTTAGTTTTTATCTGGTGATGATCCTTTTGCTGATGTGCGGTTGCTGGGATGCTGTGAGCATTGAGGATATGAGCATCTGCACTGCAGTGGTGGTTGACTACAAGGACAGTGAATATTCATTTTATGTCGAAATTGTCAATACTACGCCAAGCAAAAGCACAGGTGAGGGAAGCAATGGGGGGCAAAAACCCGCTGTGGTCAAAGGTTCGGGCGATAGCTTCGCGCAAGCGCGCGTCGAGGTTGACAAGGCTTTGAGCAAGCCTATTTACCTTGGCTCCGTGCAATCG
>JAEWYE010000043.1 GCA_023458755.1 Bacillota bacterium
TACCTCATAGAAAAAATACAGGAATTAATTTATGAATCTACCCAGTGATTGCGAACCATGCGTGTCCTTTCCGTTGTGTGGTTCGCATCCTTGCATAAAAAGTGCTAATTTTGGGGACAAGGAAACGGGCCCGCTTTGCGGACCACTTGGGAGAGCGTACGGTTCGCATCCGTAAGGTCGAGAGTTCGATCCTCTTCGTCTCCACCAAAACAGCATAATCCGAACTTATTTCCGATAGGAGATGGGTTCGGATTTGTTGTTTATCTGGATGATATAGGCATATGAACAAAAAGCAAGGACATAATAATATAGTTGAAAAGCAGTAAAATAGCGACCCCCTACCTAACGAAGAAGATAAGGGGCCGCTTTTTATAGTGTTTTTTAGAAAAAATATCGCGGCGACAAGCGACGGGGTATTGTGATTGGATGATCTCTTAATGAGCTACTTGGGATGATTAATGCCAATGCACATTCTCTCCTGGATCTATTATACCGGTGATATCTACCTCATCATCCTGTACACCAATGCAATCCTGCATTTCTGGCGGTACATATGAAGAATTATCTTGACTTTTTGGTTTCGTTGTGGAGGAAGATGGCTTCTTCGTGGATGATGGTGTTTTTGACGGAGTTGTTGCTGGCTTCGTTGTCTCTACAGTACCACTCGTTGTATCCTTAATTGTCGTGTCTACACTACTCGCCGAGACTGAATCAGTGCTACCACCACTGGATACCCAATCCATATACATCTCATACCCACCTTCTGGTAAGCCTCCTGAAGATATATATTCGTTAATTAAATTCTCCGCCCTATCTAAACCTTCAACTATCCCATCTGTGGATTTGTACTTGTCTACCTCTTCTTTTACCTTCTTAAATATTACCTCTTGCTCCGGGAAATAACTTACCGCTTCATCTGGATACCTTAGATCACCTACTAACTTATTATCCGATACTATATATTCTGGATATTCCATATTTGTTAAATATCCATATTGCTTGTTTTCGGATTCATAGGTATTTATTAATAACTGCATGGCCTCATCCTTCGTTATCGACTGGGTGAGGTCTTTATTGTCGATGTTTTGTAGGAGGTCTAGATTCTCCGCTACCTTGATTACTTTGAAAATGTTTTCATCTAACCCTTTACTCGGATTCTTTAACATATATGTCAGAAGGTTAGCATGGATTAAAAGAAGTCAAACAACACTACTTTACTCAGAATTAAGCGAGCAGGAACTGTATGACATTGAATCTATCTGTTCGACAACTGATAAATATTCAGAGTGTGATTTTTCAGCCTTCAAACAGCTTTTAACCGCATCTGAGTTATCAGTCATAACATCCATTTTTTTCAGGGGCTACACTACGACGGAGACGGCTCATTTATTGGGCATATCAAGACAAGCTATAAATCAGGCAAAACTGAGAGCGCTTAAAAAAATTAAAATTCTCTATTGGGACAAGCCTAAGGAGGTAAGACCTTGAATTCAATAATGGATTACTTTAAGACAGCTCTGGCTTTGCTTGGAGGTATGTTGGGCTGGTTCTTGGGAGGACTTGATTCTCTCTTCTTTGCGCTAATTGCCTTTGTTGCGCTGGATTATATTACAGGTGTTCTAGTTGCAATTCATAATAAAAAAGTTTCGAGTGAAATAGGTTTCAAAGGCATATGCAAAAAGTTCTTAATTTTTATGATTGTGTCTATGGGAAATATTATTGATAAATACATATTAGGCTCCGGAAGTGCTCTGAAAACATTGCTTATTATGTTCTATCTATCAAACGAGGGAATTAGCATTTTGGAAAACATGAGTCTCATGGGCCTCCCTATCCCCCAAAAGCTAAAAGATGCTATTGTACAGCTTAGCAAAAAGGAATAGGTCCTGTATCATAGCTTATTATTTTTTCAATCGTTTGAAAGCGAGAGAATATTTATATCCTCTCGCTTTTTCTTTATTTTTACCTTTGCTTTCTTGGGTCTTGATCAAGTTTAGCAGTCTACGCTCAATTTTTACTACTAGCCGTAAATTATTCAAAATGGTTGTTTACAAAGCAATAGGGGTTTTCTCTTTATGTTTTGAAGTCAATTTAAGACATATTTGATTCGGTGTTATGCAGTGGTGGACAAGCTCATGGCATCGTTATGTCCAGATAATCATGCTGTTAAGAAGTTGACTTTAAAAACAATAAGGAGGATGTAAACTATGGCACTTGATGATTTTGTTCAGACAGCTCTTGATGAAGTCGGATATCAGGAAGGAAGCAACAACTATACTAAATATGGTGATTGGTATGGTTCCCCAAACGCAGCGTGGTGTGTTATGTTTGTTTCTTGGTGTGCGAATCAGGCGGGAATTTTGACGACGTCTTCTACCGGGGCCGTACCTAAAATTCCCAAGAAAGCAAGCACTTCTGATATGTATACTTGGTATTCGAATAACCGCAGAAACTTGTCTCCTTCGATGTCCCAGAATAATCCTAATCGTCTTCAGGTTGGTGACATTGCTGTAATTAATATACATGATGGCGGAGCCGCAACAGACCATGTCGGCATTGTTGTCAGTGTAGATTACAGCGCTGGCACAGCTGAAGTAGTGGAAGGCAACCGCAGTAATAAGGTTAAAAAGATTACGTATACTAACTTAACCGATTCTGCCGGTTACACCATTGCTTATCTTTGCAGTAATCATACGAGTTACTAAACATTCTTAAGTAAGACGGCCCCCTGCATAAAAAATGCAGGGGGCCGTCGATTCTCAGTCAGAAATCAACACGATAACAGGGGCGGTCCGGACACTTCGAATTTACAGTGATTTGATTGCTTTTGAGGAAGTCTGTCAGCACAGCCTGCGACTCTTTGCAAAGACGTTCATATTGGGTTTGGCTCTGCTCGTCGTCCTCCAAATATTGCACGTCGGTGGGTTCTATCAGCAGATAAACATGGAGGGATATCATAGAAGTGCAGAGGGCAAACACCCCAAATGTGATAGAATCAAAGAAAGAACAAGGTGGTGTTTGCAATGCGCAAATATGATAAGGAGTTCAAAGAAGAAGCGGTCAAGCTGTC
>JAEWYE010000044.1 GCA_023458755.1 Bacillota bacterium
TCTGTTCAGCTAACGGTGGCTTACCTCCGATGGTTAAGCGACAGCAGTACTATGATTCATTGCAGGAGGCAGCATAAGGTCGAACATTCTTGAGAAAAAAGTGTAAACCAATATTGACAATATCAGACGAATATGTGAGACAGGCACTCCGTCATGAAATGGAGCAGTCTATCAAAGAAGGTTTTATCGGCTTCCTCAGCAGTATGTTGAATAACGTGGATTTGGAGTTTGCTGCTCTTGTAACAGAAAAAAAGCAGGAGCATTCCGAACTGTATCTGGAAGCGGTTATCCCTTACGCTGACCGAATGGAATCTAAAAATAAACGCTTCAAGGAATTAATAAACCAATGCGGCGGCGTTAAGTTAATCAGCCAGGAACGTGACAGGGATTGCTTTTTTGCCAGGAATCGTTATTTTATTGAACACTCTTCAAGGGTAATTGCTGTTTCAGACGGAAGACCTAAAAGTGATACCGCACAGATAATCCGAATGGCAACTGCAAGAGGACTGGAACTGCGTATTATTGACATCTCGGATAATAAAACGGAATAGAGAAATGCAAAAGTGAAAGCAGAAATGGCAGTGCTGTGCATAGTTATTGCTGCAACGATTTTGTTCAATCTGTAGTAGAAACAAATTCGGTGAAATGGTATAATAATCCAAAAGGAGGGATGCTATGGGACTTTTAGTGGCGGCAGGCTTTGAATTACTGATTGGTATGGCAATTGGTATTGTGGTTTTTATCATAGGTCTTTTTCTCAAACAGATAATTGCCTTTGAAAGTATTGCACTTGGTATCATAGCCGGTTTTGTAGCACATGGCTTATTTCACTTACATATAGTTCTGGCGGTTGTGATCGGGATTGCCGTTTTTGGTATACTGCTTGGGCTGCAAATGACAAAGCCTGGCTTTTGGATTATCGGTATCTTACTATCCGTTTTATGGGGATTTATTTTCGCTTTTGTAGCATGGAGCGTTACAAAAGGCAATCCTTTTTGGACATATGGAGTTTGGATTGCTGGGGCATTAATCATCTTTCTATTGCATCTGTGGGCACGAAAAAACATGGACATATAAATACAAAAAACTATATGAAAAAGAAGAGTCTGCTTTACCGATATTACCGGAAACAGGCTCTTCTTTTTTGGAAGGAGGGATATTACGGCAACCACTTATTTCCGTCCGCGTCATATTGACCAGGGTAAGAGCATTCTAGCAACTCTGAAACAAACTCTGGACTACGGAAAGAATCCGAAAAAAACACGGAACGGCTTTCTGATCTCTGCTTATGAATGCGATCCGGCTACGGCTGACACAGAGTTTCTACTTGCCAAGCGTCAGTATTTTTACATCACGGGCCGGGAGCAGAAAAGGGATAAAGATATTCTTCTCTATCAGATCAGGCAGGCATTTAAACCGGGAGAAATTACCCCCGAAGAAGCAAACCGGATTGGTTATGAGCTGGCTATACGTTTTACAAAAGGCCGCCATGCTTTTATCGTAACAACCCATGAGGATAAGCATCATATCCATTCACATATTTACTTCAATTCTACCAATTTAGAATGCACCGGAAAGTTTGAAGATTTTAAACGATCCGGGCGTGCTATTCGCAGGTTAAGTGATACGATCTGTGTGGAAAACGGACTGTCTATTGTTGAAAACCCGAAGCCGAGTAAGGGACATTATGGAACATGGCTTGGCGATGAGAAACCGCTCTCCTTTCAAGAAAAACTGCGTCGCACTATTGATGTCGTATTGATGCAAAAGCCCTCCGATTTTGAAGCATTTCTTTCCCTTATGGAGGAATCCGGCTACGCAGTCAAGCGTGGCAAACATATCAAATTTACCGGCTCCGGACAGATACGCGGAACCCGGTGCGATACCTTGAAAGGCGACTATACCGAGCAGGCTATCCGTGAGCGGATTGAAGGAAGCCGCATGGTAGTTTCCGGTGGCGGCACCGCCTTTGAACCGACAGCGCAAAGAGTCAATTTACTCATTGATATTCAGTCAAAAATTCAGGCAGGAAAAGGTCCCGGCTATGAACGTTGGGCAAAGATTTTCAACCTGAAACAGGCGGCGCAGACTCTGATCTTTTTGCAGGAAAATGGTGTAACGGAATATGCTCAACTTGAGAAAAAAGCAGCGGAAGCAACTGCGACTTTTAATGACCTTTCTGCTAAAATTAAGCAAACGGAAAACCGTATGGAAGAAATTTCAGAATTGCAAAAGCAGATCTCCAACTATAGCAGGACACGAGAAATTTATGTTCAGTATCGGAAGAGTGGATACAGCAAAAAGTTTCGCTCAGAGCATGAAGGAGAAATTCTTTTGCACCAGTCGGCAAAAAAAGCATTTGATGCTTTGGGTCTGAAAAAACTCCCTTCCATTCAAATGCTCAAACAGGAATATGCGGTACTTCTTACGGAAAAGAAAAAGCTCTATCAGGGTTACCGCCAAGCCAGAGAAACGATGAAAAATCTGTTGACAGCAAAAGAGAATACCGACCGTCTGTTGCGCTTCTCACCAGCTGCACCGGAGCAGGAAAATCTGCGACGGTAAGCTTCCTGTATCTTCTTCTTTCCGCATGTATAAAGCGTCCTCGAAGGGACGTGCAGCAGCGCCATAGGCGCTTAACAGACGGGCGCGAATGCGACTGTCTGACGGGGGTTGGGGCAGAGCCTCAACAAGTAGAGCGGAACCATTCCGACCGGAGGAAGGAATGCGTGCAGCGTGGGAATGGCGTGCCATTCCCCCTGCTTGCCGTATTAGTTATCCTCGCTTTCAAGTTATCTACGGTATGGACAGCAAGTTGACGAAATAACGGAATTTGCATCTTGAAAACCGTGGATAACATTTGTGAAGATTGATTTACAGTGCGGCGAGAAAACTGTAGTAAATTACAAAAGCGTGGATAATTCGGAAGATATATTCACGCACTAATGTTGGGCAAACGAATCCATAATAACATGGTAAGGAAGATGGGACCCAAAACTATATCGAAAGGCGGATTTTTATGTGCGGCATCAACGAGCTTGCACTGCAAGTAACCGAGGAAATGCAGAAGTCAGGGTAACAGTCAACCACAGCTTTTGAACTCCGGCAATAACAAGTGATACAGATCACGCTTTACAATCTGCTGTCTCCGCCGTCCGTCTGAGTACTGGCCGCGATTGTCAAATTGCTCAATAATACCAAGACAATTCAATTTGTTACGCAGATAATGCCGGGGACTTTTTAGGTAAGGGTAATTACTGAAATCCGAACGTTCGGATTTTTGGTTTTCGAATTTCAGGAGGCATATTTTCTCTTATGACTTGACAAGTAAACGACCGTTTACTTGCGCAGGGAGGGTTTTTATGGTTGACACCAAAGAAAAAATTTTGTTAACTGCACTCCGTTTGTTTGCACGAGATGGTTATGAAGCAGTTTCTGTCAGTGCTATTGCCGGGGAACTCGGTATGACAAAAGGGGCTTTATATAAGCACTATAAAAATAAGCGAGATATATTTGACAGTATTGTGGAGCGTATGTATCAGATGGATGCTGAACGTGCAAAAAAATATGAGGTTCCGGAAGAAACATTTGGAAAAACGCCGCTGGCATACTACAAGGCTTCCATAGACAAAATCAAAGTTTTCAGTGAGGCTCAATTCAATTTTTGGACGGTGGACGAGTTTGCCAACAATTTTCGAAAACTGCTGACCATAGAGCAATATAGAAATCCTGAAATGGCGGAGTTGTATCAAAGCTGCCTCGTAAGCGAGCCCATCAACTACATGGAAGACTTGTTCCACGAAATGATGGAACAAGGTATCTGGAAGAAAGCTGAGCCGAAGCAGCTTGCGATTGATTTCTATGCTCCGCTTTATCTGTTAATAAGCATTTCAGACGCAACTTCTGACAGAGAAGAAAATGTCAGGTTTTTAACTGCGCATATTGACCAGTTTACAAAGCAAAATTTGGTTGAGGGTCCATCAAAGGAGAGTTGATAATGAGTAGGATTCATATGACTGCCCTTTGTTTTTCCGATCGTTTCGCGGCTTTGACCGCAGGCTATCCCGGACTTACCGTCGGCAGGATATTGTCACAGGAAAAAGGGCTTTATCGCGTGATGTGTGAACGCGGAGAGTATCTTGCAGAAATCTCCGGCAAATTCCGATATGAGGCTCAAAACGTTTCAGATTTCCCTGCCATTGGTGATTTTGTAATGCATGACCGCTGGGAAAACAGCGGTCATGCTATCATTCATCGTGTCTTAACGAGAAAAAGCATGTTCATTCGTAAAGCGGCGGGAACCGTATATAAAGAACAGGTCGTAGCAACGAATATAGACATGTAGTGGTGCTGACAAAGGTAGATTCATGTGAAAATATAGCGAAAAAAATAGCAGCGGTTAAGGCCGTTGCTGTTGGGGGTAGATAGTCTGGTGAATTCCGTAATAGAACAAGATGGTTGCGGTCAGATTTTACCTTGTATCCAAAAGGGTCAGACCTTTGCATTGATTGGTTCGTCTGGCGTAGGGAAACCGCGCAGGGCCTGTCCTCTCCAAACAGAGGGTGGGCCTCTGTTCTCAATGGAAGCCTAGAAAAGGTTTTCTTTAGCGAATGGCTTCTCGTTTCAAAATAGCAAGAATAATTAAAATCGGGTTGCTTGATTTTGGTATACTATTATATATCCTCATAGCATCAATCGAAAGGAGGCAAAACGAAATGATAAATAACAGCATTAAAAATACGGCATTAGCCATTGATTATATTGAAGCCCATTTAACTGAAAAGATTGATTTGGATATTGTAGCAAACGCGGTTCATTATTCAAAACATCATCTCCACCGTATGTTCACCAACACTATTGGACTTACCATTCATGAGTATGTTCAGCGCAGGAAACTAACCGAGGCAGCGAAGCTATTGGTTTTTTCAGATAAGTCAATTCTTGATATTGCTCTGATTGCGGGATACGAAAGCCAACAGGCGTTTACAAATATTTTTACTGCCATGTATAAGCAGCCTCCTAGCAAGTATCGGGATAATGAAAAATTCTATCCGCTACAAGCAAAATTTGAATTTGAGGGAGAGTACGATATGCTTGATAATGAAGAAAATATTCAATGGGATATTGATTATGCATCAGAAGAGGACATATCCTGTTGGATGGTTCTGGTTCGACTTGTCATTGATGGCTTCCCACATTTGCATGAAGATGAATATATACAGGTATTAAAACAGCGAATCAAAACAAAACAGGCGTTGATATTAAAAGATAATGAGATTGCAATTGGAGCCATGCTTTTTTCATATAAAACTGGAAGCATTGATTTTATGGGGACACACCCACTCTACCGTAAAAAGGGGATTCCCCAAGCCTTTCTTGATAAGGTAATGAGCGAATTGCTAAAAGGAAAGAAAATTAGTATTACCACATATAGAGAGGGAGACAAAGCGGATACTGGACATCGTAAAGCGATTATGGATTTAGGATTTGCGGAGGCTGAGTTGCTGGTTGAGTTCGGTTATCCTACACAGCGATTTGTTTTACCAGAGGAGAAAATAAATGAGTACAAAACAGAAACTTAACGCAAGCAGCCAAACTGCTTCTGCTCAAGACACAAATAGCAGCATTTCTTTCCCAGACGAAATACTCCATCTTGAAGAAATAAATTGTAAGTTGGATGATGCTTTGAAGGAGGCTGATGCCGATGTTGATCGACTTGATGGAGAATACATGGAGTTTAAGCGCTACATGGTGGAAAATCGCGGTGAAATAGACCCGCATGAAATGTTCCAAAATGAATTGGCATTAAACCGGATTGATAATTCCGGGGCATTTGCGGTAGGCATACGGGATAAAATTGCTAAGTTGAAAGAGTCGCCTTATTTTTCCCGCATAGACTTTCGGGAGGCCAACGCCGCAGAATCAACAGCTTACTACATTGGTCGATTTTCATTCAGTCATGGAAATGAATTGCTGATATTCGATTGGCGCGCGCCTATCGCCAGTATGTTTTATGATTATGAGATTGGCCCGGCAGGCTTTGACGCTCCCCAAGGGAGAATAGATGGAGATTTAACCCGTAAACGGCAATTCAAGATTAAATATGGCAAATTGGAATATGCTCTTGAAAGCTCTGTCAACATCCAAGATGATATTCTGCAACAGGAATTGAGCCATACTTCTGATGAAAAGATGAAATCCATTATTGCCACCATTCAGAAAGAGCAAAACCAAATCATTAGAAATGAAAAAGCAGGTACAATTATCATTCAGGGAGTTGCTGGTTCCGGGAAAACCTCTATTGCCCTTCATCGAATTGCCTTTTTGCTGTATCGCTTCAAAGACAGTTTATCCGCAAAAAACGTAACGATATTGTCACCAAACAAGGTTTTTGGGGATTATATTTCAAATGTTCTGCCGGAGCTTGGTGAAGAGCCTATTTATGAACTGAGCTTTGCGGATATTGCCAAAGTGCAATTGGAGGGTGTCGTTGATTTTGAAGCAGACAAAGACCCCATAGAAACAAATGACGGAGCATGGGCAGAACGTGTACGCTTTAAGTCTACATTGGATTTTGTGAAGCAAATGAATAGCTTTATTGCCCAAATGCCCGGCATAGTTTTTGAACCTGTTGATTATACTTATGGACGCTTCACCGTAAAGGCAGATACGATAAGCGCGCGTTTTGACGCTTATAGCAAATATCCTGTCAAACGACGTTTGCAGATGGTAGCAGATGATATTTTTGACCGTTTTGATACTGATAATTACATGGAAGAGGATATACCGAAAAGCAGAACCATTCAGAAGGCGTTAAGCAAAATGTTGAAGGTGAAAGATACGCTATCCCTTTATAAGGAATTCTATAAGCATATTGAGAGGCCGGAAATGCTTGTCATGCCTGCAAAGAAAACCTTGGAGTGGGTTGATGTTTTTCCTTTTATTTATCTTCACACCGCTTACGAGGGATTAAAGGAGAGTAGCATAATTCGACATTTGGTTATTGATGAAATGCAGGATTATACCCCTATCCAATACGCGGTAATCAATCTGCTGTTCAAATGCAAAAAAACCATTTTGGGGGATTTCGATCAATTTATCAACCCCAATCATTTACACACATTAGACGATATGCGGCAACTATATGATGATGTTGAATTCGTTGAATTATCAAAAAGCTATCGCTCCACCTATGAGATTATCTCTTTTGCCAAGCAGATCAAGTGTACAGGAACGATAGAAGCTATAGAACGTCATGGAGAAACCCCTGCACTAATTAAATGTCAGAATAAGAGTGACGAGCTTATGTGTATAAAGAACGAAATTGAGGGATTTTTCCAAAAAGCATATTCCTCTCTTGGGATCATTACAAAGACTAACCATGACGCAAAATTGCTTTACGTCGAGCTATCGCATAATTATGATGTGCATTTGATTTCGCCGGAAAGCACCCACTTTGCAAACGGTATATGTATTACATCCATACAGATGTCAAAGGGATTGGAATTTGATGAGGTCATAGTCCCTTACGTGGACAAGACTACTTATTTTACGGAATATGACAGAAGCTTACTTTATATCGCCTGCACACGGGCTATGCATAAGCTGACACTTTTATATACGAAGGAAATATCTCCTTTATTGGGATAGATACGATTTGGGGATTAAGAACATTATTTTACAATGTACAACAAACGCGTAATGTAGTGAAATGATAAATGGGTCAAATTTTCCATTCAATCTGGACACTTCCGCTTGTGGCCCTGATGGTAAGAGATAAGGCTATATATTATCGTTTAAAATAAGCAAATTTGTAAAGGAGATGCAGCCATGTTTAATGAACTAAAAAAATATACGACTAAACCCCAGTTAAATGCTCCAAGCACCAATAAATTTTGGGATGATGAACATATCTCTAAAGGTATGTTGGAAGCTCACCTAAATCCAAATTGGGATGCGGCAACCCGCAAACCTGAATTTCTCGATAAATCAGTAAATTGGATTACAAAAATTGCACCATCATCTCAATATAAGTTTTTACTTGACTTAGGCTGCGGTCCTGGATTATATGCAGAGCGGTTTAATAGTGCTGGATATTCTGTCACAGGCGTGGATTTTTCTAAACGATCCATTGCTTATGCAAAGGAACAAACGTTATTTAATAAAAGCAATATCGAGTACCATTACCAAAACTACTTGACAATTGATTATGTAGAACAGTTCGATGTAATAACATTGATATATTGTGATTATGCTGTGTTATCAATCACTGATAGGCTTATTTTATTGAAAAAAGTATATCAAGCATTAAGGCCGAACGGGAAATTTATTTTTGATGTATTTACACCTCTTATGAGAAAAGATGAAAGTCGTTCATGGTACTATGAAGAGGGTGGATTTTGGAGCGAAAAGCCGCATATTTGCTTAGAGTCCGTTTATCAATATGATGATAAAGATAATACAGAATTAAGGCAGTCTATTGTGATAACCGAAGAAACTATAAATTGCTATAATATATGGGACCATTTTTTTACTAAGGAATCACTGTTATCAGAAATTCAGCCCGCAGGTTTCAAGGCATTTGAATTTTATGGCGATATTGCTGGGAAGGAGTTTTCAGATATAGGAGAAACTATTTGTGGTGTTTTTACAAAGTAGAAGCTTTGGATAATAAGTCAATATAGAATTGAAAAGGGATATATATGAGAGGGGATGGAATTTGTGTCATTAAAGACTGGCCGATTCTATGAATGTGCGGAAGTTGAGATAGATAGAGACAGATGCACTGTCTGCGGTCTTTGTACAAAAGTATGTAAGGGGTCACCTTTATTTATTGAAGATAAAATAGTTAAGATAGACCATAATCGGGTGTTTGGGTGTATTGCATGTGGACAATGTATGGCGGTTTGCCCTAACAATGCAATAAAAGTTTATGGAAGAGATATGACGCCGGATGATGTTATTGAGTTGCCTAAAAATGAAAGCATGGCCGATTACGAAAGTTTAAAGTCATTATTGATATCCCGCAGAAGCGTGAGAGACTATAATGAACAAAAGATTCAACGTGAAATTATAGACAAGATATTAGAAGCAGCGTCAACCGCTCCCAATGGTCTTGGAAGTTCTGATGTTGAAGTTATGGTGTTAGATGATAAAGAAAAGGTTGAAGAATTTACTATAGGCTTAATTAATGTATTGAAAAAGAATAAATGGCTATTTTCACCAATAATGCTCAAAATATATAGACCATTTGTTGGTAAAGAAACATATGACTCTCTTAAAACATTTGCATCAACTGCTATTGATACATTTATAAGTAATTATAATAAAGGAACAAACTGGTTAACTTATTCTGCTCCATTAGCGATGCTCTTTCATGCATCGCAATATGCCGACCCTGCTGACCCATATGTCTCTGCAACTTATGCAATGATTACGGCACAGACTTTAGGACTGGGGAGTTGCATGTTGGGCACCCCCCCTCTACTATTAAACTTATTTGGAAAAAGAATGAAAGAAAAATATGGGATACCTTTGAATAGTAAAAGTGGAATAATGGTTATATTCGGCCATCCCAGCATTAAATATAGTCATGCATTAAAAAGGAGATTTGCAAAAATCACATTTCATTAGTAATTTTATGACACATCAGAGGAGTATTGTAGATATTTCAGATTCGGGTACAGTGAAGTACCATACTTTATTGGGCCCTGGGCAATCCAATCCGGACATATTGAGCAACTGAGATAAATTCACTTTATGGAGGATTATGAACATTATACGAAATTACAAAATACCAGTATGTCAAGAGAAAATGACAAACCTACAAAATGACAATTTCTAAATTTTAACGGGAGGAAAAAGCTATGCATTACATACGCAGTGAAAAATATAATACACCTGAATTATAGGCGAAAATCATGGGCCCGAATCCCATCAAACCGGGAGAAGAATTATGCTTGATCACAAAATCTCTGACGGTGAGGTTATCTGCGATCTTGGAAGCGTTCAGGGATTAACCAGTGTGTTTCTGGCGAAGGAATACGGATTTACCGTGTATACTACTGATCTTTGGAGTGATCCGGTGAGCTGTGACGCGGAGGTCACTTCTGTTCATGAGATGGAAAGCAATGATGAAGTTTGGGCTGACTGGCTGAAGCAGGATAATGAATATGCCATTGGCGACCGCAGGGCAATGGAAGCCGGTGGCGGAAAATATCTAAACTTTATTGCGATTATACTCAGAAAAAGGAGTGAGAATAAAATTGCTGGATAAACCAATGATAGATTTTTTGAATAAAATTCGAAGGCCTATAAACATATCGCTATCAAGAAAACTTGTATATTCAACTTTAATATTTGTCATAGGAGTTATTTTAGGCGTAATTTCCAAAATATTTGATGAAACCGCTAGTAATTCATTACCGTATTTCCTTGAAGTGTTGGATTTAAGAAATTTCCTTTCTCGTATGGGAGTTTGGATTTTCCTGGCGGTGCTAATATCTGTGAATAGTAAATCGCCAGTTAGATCTGGCATAAATATATTTTTGTTTTTTGTAGGCTTGATAGGCAGTTATTATTTATATACCGTTATGATAGCTGGTTTTTTTCCCAAATCGTATACGATGATTTGGATTATTATGACTGTTATTTCACCATTAATGGCTTTTATATGTTGGTATGCAAAGGGGAAAGGCATAATTGCTATTTCTATTTCATCCATAATCATTATGTTTATTTCAAGACAGGCTTTTGCATTTGGATTATGGTATTTTTCTATTAGAAGTATTTTGGAATTATTACTTTGGATAGCTACGGTTTTTGTTTTATATCAGTCTCCAAAACAAATAATGAAGGTGATTACCATGGGATTACTTCTTTACTTAGTTACTGCTCAAATCAATTTATTCTGGGGAATATTGTAGTTTCTATCTGATCTTTATTATTTTAATATTAAATGAAGTCGTTATGTTCCCTTGAACGTCAGTTTCGGATGCCCTGCCGCCAAGGGGGTACCAGACACCACGGTCATCAGAATTACAGCAACAAGGCATGTAGAGACCGTAATCCTGTTGCAGAACTTAAAATGTTGAAATTTCAAGAAGTATGGCTATTGGTGAAATAAGTTAAAGTTTTGACGGGAGAGGATACTTTCCACTGGACAAATGAATTTTTTATCGTCCATAATGTATCCCTACTTTCCATCAAGGTAGTACTTTACAAAAAAGTGCGTACTTTCCATTAACTTATATAATTCTATAGTAATAGTATAAGATACTAAGGCGCAAATGTAAATCATTTGATACAAGGGGGGACAGGGCTAAATCAATAAGTATTTGAAACATTTTATTTAAGCTTATGCATTTGTGGTTAGGGTTATATTTTGAACTAATTAATTGAGAAGGAAGGATTTAGTATGAGTTTTTACGGATTGTCAATTTTTGATTTAAGTGGTACGATTATTTCAATTTTTTCTGTATATTGTATGCTTAAAAAAAGCATATGGTATTGGTATTCTGGAATTATATGTAATACGCTATGGTTAGTTATGTTTTTGAGTAAGTCATTATATATTTCTTCTGCTCTTCAAATATCTTATATGCTATTTTCACTATATGGAATATTGAGATGGAAACAGATGAAAAGTAAAAAACAGATTTCAGTCTATTTAGATATTGCAGGGTTAGCATTATCACTGGCAATATTTTCAATTGCCATTTGGAATACATCATTCAATAGCGTATATAACATAATTGAGACTATGGCAGTATTATTATTAATAGTTGCTAACTTATTAACTGCAAAGGAAATGACAAGCTGCTGGTATTTTTGGATTATTGGTGATATTTTATTTGCTATTTTTTTATGGCATGCAAAAGTGTTCGGGATGTTCACTCTACAGTTTGTTTTCCTCGGATTTTCAATTTGGGGGCTATATGAATGGAAAAATCAGAGCAATAATAGTGTAATTAATGAGTAGTAGGTTCCAACACTCTGAGCAGGGCTTTTATTCTAAAACACGAACCCCTTTCGTCTTTCGGCGACATCTGTAGTGCCCCCCGCTGTCAAGACACTTTTTTTAAACTAAGCTATGTTCCTTTCATTTTTAGTCGTTCTTTGAAATCTGAATCATGAAGCAAAGGGTTGACTAAAGGTGGAGTAAAAGCTTTCTGGTGTCTGATAGCCAAGGCATTGATGATGCCTGTCATTGTTGTAGAACGTTACATAGTTGTTGATGGCTGCGCGCAACTCTCTCGGTGACTTGTATTCGTTTAGGAAGATACATTCGTACTTTAATGACCGGAAAAACCTCTCTGTATATTAGGTGGAGGAGGACATATGCGATGAAAAGATTGATTTCGGCAATGATTCTGTTTATTTTGATGGTGACGTTGACTGCATGTTCAAGTAAGGCTGATTTACCTAAAGTTTTAAGCAAAGAGGGCATCTCTCCTTATGAATTATCAGAAAGTGAGAAATATATATTGCAGTCATTCAATATGGACGGTACTTCACAAATCATTTCTTTCAATGCACCGAAAGAAGCAATTGCCTTGAATGTAAATGTTTATCGTCTTGAAGAAGGTGGAAAATGGAGCAGTATTGGTGGCGGTGGCATTTCTATTGGCACAGATAGAAAGCCAATTGACCAATTAACCGGAACATTTACAATGCAGCTAAAAGAAAATTATACAATTGATTTTGTTATTAATGCCGGTGGAAAGGCTTCCTACAAAACGGATGAGATTTTACTTGATAACGAAGCAACGGCATCTATAAAAGGATTCTTGCAGGAATTTCAAGACATTATAATCAACACAGAAATACCTGTTGCTCTTATGGTGTATGACAGCGGCACGAGTATGAGAAGTTACTCTCTCCAAGATTACTTTGAGCCGTCAAAGTTTGAAGGCATGGATTTGGTGCAGGTTGTGACATTAGAGTTTTCCGATAAATGATTTGGCTTCGCAAAAAGAGCATAATATTGTAGTAAGTCAAACTTCAATTTGTCAAGGAAACTATAATTAAGGAGGTTTTGTCGTGGTTGAAAATAAAAGAATTCATTATATTCCACCATTGCCTCCGAAGCGAGAAAAGCGAGTAGGCATTTATTGTCGTGTGAGTACAAACAGTGCGGAACAGCTGAAAAGCCTCGCCGCTCAAGTATCAGCGCTAACAAGATTAACGGCAGCTAATCCCAAATGGTTATTGGTTGATGTATATATAGACATTGCTTCAAGCAAGACAGGTTCTTCCCGTAAAGAGTTTACCCGTATGCTGCAGGATTGTAAGTCACGTGATATAGAAATTATTCTAACCAAGAGCATCAGCAGATTTGGCCGAGATACAGTAGAGATTCTTGATGCGTTGAACCAGCTAAGGATTCTTGGTGTTCGTGTTATATTTGAACAGGAAGTGCTTGATACAGCAGATACAGATAACGACCTTATGACTTCAATTATAGAGTCAATTACTCAGGCAGAGAATGAATCACGCAGCGATAATATCAAGGGGTATCAAACAACGCGCTGCACAAGGTACTTCAAAGCTATATAATAGAAAATGTTATGGGTATTACAATGAAGCAGACGGAAATTTGGCTATTGATGATGAGGAAGTAAAAAATGTCCGAATGATATTTAATCTCTATCTTCAGGGTAAGAGCGTTTTAGGTATTGTAAAAGAACTGGAACGGTTGGGGATCAAGTCCCCTACCGGAAAGGCTACATGGCCGAAGAGAACAATTGACGTAATGCTCAGTAATGAAAAGTATATGGGCAGTGTGCGGTTGTTGGATAATGGAAAGCACGATTCATACTATCGGGCAGAGAATAACAACCCGGCTATAATATCTAAGGAAACATTCCAAGCGGTGCAGCTTGAAAAACAACATCGTAGCAATGTGATAAAAGGTGAAGATACAAGCCAGCGGAAAAGCAAAAAATACAGTTCAAAGAAGTAAGAATCGAAAATAGCCTAATTGAGAATCATTTGGCGAGAGGACAGGATGGATATTGAACCAGCATAAGCACAGCATTTTTACTGTATTATTAGAAAGTGTAGAATAGCCTAATAACTTCATGTGGAGACGGTAGTATTGATGTCAAGGATAGCAAAGTAGAGAGGGCTGAAAAGGCTTGAAATAAGGGGTTTCTGAGCATGGGGCTTTCCGAACATGAATATGAGCAGAGGGTGTCATTGCCCGGAAACCCTTGTTTTTTCTGTTGGGAGAACAATCCATGATATAAAAGGGACAGGGTTGAGTTGACAGAATGGATGTTATGAAGCAATACACCGTCTACTACTGGTAATTTTTCTGCTATTTTACTCAATTCAAGCTGTAGATAATATTTTGTAATCATTATTTTTGTACTGTGTAGAAATTTCGAAATGGCACATTCTCTTTTAATCTTGGCTCATTCTTATTTCTCAAAGAATTTTGAGGTATCTGATTGCATCTACTATGTGGTATAATTTTCCTATCAAAAATATGGGAAGTGATACCTGTGGTAAAATAGGTTACTTAAAAGGATGGAATAGTAAATAATAAATAAATTAATTAGCATCAATTAGAGATAAAGGTGTGGAGATTGGAGAATAATATGGAAATAAAAAGCATACCTTGCTTGAATTGCATGAAACCTTATGCAGCTTTAAGTCACATCGGCAATGCAAACTGTTATATGATATATCGCGAAAAGCCGCGGTCATCCGAGCCGCAGATTAAAATGGGAGGATAATATCGATGGGATTAAAAGATATAAAACTTTGGGAAAAAAATGTTCCTGATACCGACTCAACTTCTACTATTGGGGACTTGAATAACGAAGGGTTACCTACCCTGACTCCTTATTTATTAAAAGGGGGGAAACCCCGCCCTGCAATTATTGTTTGCCCGGGTGGATCATTTCAATTTAGAGCGTCTAATGAAGGAAAACCAATTGCAAAATGGCTAAATCAAATAGGAATAAATGCTTTTGTTTTAAATTATCGGGTTGCTCCTTTTACTCCACTTACATCAACCAAAGATGCAGTACGAGCGGTTAGGTATATTCGGTATCATGCCCTAGAATTTAATATTGATCCGGAACGGATCGGCATGATAGGATTTTCAGCTGGCGGTTATCTTACCGCTTTTATAGGAACTCGTTTTGATAATGGAATTATAGAACCGGATAGTCGAAATGCGCAAATTATGTCGATGCTTTTGGGAGAACCAGATTTTTACGATCCGATTGATCAAACGAGTTCTAAACTTAATGCGATCATTTTATGTTATGCTGAGACATCCCCCTTTTCTAAGGAAAATTTGCCGCCAGATTCTCTATTAACAAAAGATATTACAGTGGATGAATTTATAGACTTTACTTCAAATCATAAACATGTTACAGCGAAAACACCACCGACTTTTCTATGGATTACAGCGACCGATCACTGGAATTTTCAGCGCCAAAACTTACTTTTTGCTCAAGCTCTAAATGAGCTAAATCTACCATTTGATTTACATATATTCTCCAAAGGTCCCCATGGTTTAGGATTAGGTGAGGATGAACCTACGGTAGCAATTTGGCCAAAACTTTGTGAAAATTGGCTTCAAGGATTATAATATTCCGTTGATTAATCCACTCTTGTAATCTCAGCATGGGAAAATGAACGCTTGATTGGGGCTGTGAAGGTGTTAAAATGTTCAGGTCTATAATTTATGTTTTACCCAAATTTCAAAACAAGGGAATAGGCAAAGAATTACTAAAATGCTGCATTGAGCATTTCCCAAACTCGGAATGGTTAGTTCAAACAACAGAAATAGTATCAAGTTATTACGAGAAAAATGGATTTAAACACTATTTTTGACAGGCTATCTCGGCACACCTCTTTCATTCCTATTTGTGCCGGCGGCAGCCGGAATGGAGAATTTTTATGAAAAAGAAGGAAATCGTGACCAAGGAAAACCTAATAGAAGTTTTGGATTTATTAGATAGTATGGAAATGAGATATTGGATAGATGGTGGATGGGGAATAGATATTTTACTTGGGAAACAAAACAGAGAACATCGAGATATTGACGTTGACTTTGACGGAGAGTTTACGGAAACTCTATTAAATAAACTGAAAGAAAATGGTTATGAGATTGTAGTTGATTGGAGTCCTTCTCGCATCGAGTTATATCATCCTGAATTGAGCTATATAGATATACACCCATTAATAATAAATAAAGATGGAAGCGCTCGGCAGGCTGATCCACAAGGTGGTTGGTATGAGTTTGAAGCAAAATGGTTTTCGACTGCAGTGTTTGAAGGTCGGATTATTCCATGTATTTCTGCTGAAGCTCAAAAATTATTTCATAGTGGATATGAACTTCGGGAAGTTGATAAAATCGATTTGAAAAATCTTGATAGCTTACAGTACAAATATTTTAATGTGACATAAGAAAGATGCCAAACAACTCAATAAATAGCAATTTGAAAAGGAGATTAAAATGGTTTTATTGGTAGTTGATACACAAAAGTTGATAACAAATGAAGAATTATATGAATATGATATGTTTGTATCTAATGTTAAAGAAATAATACTTGAGGCCAGGGCAAATAATATTGAAGTAATTTATGTACGTCATGATGATGGAATAGGAAATGAATTAACAAAAGGAACTGACGGCTTTGAAATATTTGAAAATTTTCAACCTATAAATGATGAAAAAATATTTGATAAAAAGGTTAATAGTGCTTTTAAAGGGACTGGATTATTGGAGTATTTAATAGATAATGGCGAAAAAGATATAATTATTGTAGGGCTTCAAACAGATTATTGTATTGATGCTACTATAAAATGTGGATTTGAACATGGATTTAATATGATAGTTCCAGCATATGCAAATACAACAGTTAATAATAAATTTATGTCAGCAGAACAAAGCTATCAATATTACAATGAATTTATGTGGAATGGAAGATATGCAGAATGTATTTCATTAGATGAAACAATTAAAAGAATGAAATAGCTAAATTCCAATTTGCTGGTGAGAGATGAGTTATAATTCGAGAATTATGGGGGGCTTGCTTTATGAGAATGCCAGAAAAGTTAGAGGCGAGAATGATTGCGCCATGCGGCGTAAACTGTCTTGCGTGTAGCGTACACATTTGAACAGCAAAAAGCCATGTCCCGGCTGCCGAGCGCCGATTGAAAAAATCACTCGAAAAAGTTGCCGGAATTGTGTCAAAAACAATGTGCCTTTAAGCGAGGCTTCCAATGGTGCTTTGAATGTAGCAGCTTTCCTTGTGCTCGAATAAGAAGTCTTGACCAACGGTATTGGCAAAATTATGATGTAGATTTCATACAAAATGGCTCGGATGCAAAACGAGACATGTATGCTTTTTTACAGGAGCAAAGATAGTGTTTTGCCTGTCAATCATGCAGCGGTATCATAGACCAGCATCATCAGAGATGTAACGAGTGTGGCAAGAACGTAGATAGTAAATGAAAGCTCTATCCTGTGAGGGGAGTGTTCAGAGGCTTGGAAAGCTCTCGGTCAAGGGCTTCCTGCTTCACCAGACGGTCGATTTCCTTGCCGAGGGCGACCACGTCAGCTTCCATTTTCTCGTAAGTTGTGGTGTCTTCGGCAGAAACCAGACCGTCGATACCGCGCTTGGCGTCGAGGAAAGCCTTTGTGGCTTCCCATGCTTTTACGCGTTTTTCGCGCAGTTCAAGAATTTTGTTCATTGAAATTACCCCCATAAAATTTAGTGAGAAATTAAAGAGAGCCGCTTTTCCAGCGACTCAACGGGTGTGCCTTTGTTCTGTTTGGGTAGCGTAGCGTTCCAAAAGTTGCGGATAAACAAGCGCCGCACAGCCACGCTTGTTCAGCCACGTCCACGTGGATTTATAGATTTCACTTGTTTTTTTCAAGTATCGAAACATAATCATTCTTCTTTATACATATTGTATGTAATTTGCTAAAATAAAATTGCCGTATGGCAATTCTATTTATTCCAGTGCGTTTTTTCGGCATAAATCCATCATCTCGTCATCAAGAACGGGTAATCCCATTTTATCTATAATCTCTTTGACGACAAGAAGCCTTTCCCAGCTTTCTTCTTCATTACAGGGGAATATGGTAGGAATCATCCAAAAATTTGTTAGAATCGTAAACAGCTCGGCAAGCAATTTTACATGTTCTGTTTTAATTGAACCATCCCGTACACCTTCTTCAATTATCTCCTGATACATAGGCGCTACAGTATCGCGGTTATCGTCAATTAAGGATTTTCAAGAGACTAGGGCTTCTGAGTAACTGCATGGCTTCCATACTGATTTTTCGATGGATGCTATTGCTATCTTGAAAAGATTTGACTAACATAAATTTAATTTTTTCAAGCCCAGTCAACCCTTTTTGCTTTTTTGCGCGTTCAAATAGATTATCGTCGCAAAATAGCTTTGTGGTCAGTGCATCCAGTACTTCTTCTTTTGATTCAAAATGGTGATAGAACGCCCCTCGCGTCAAACCTCCCATTTCATCGACAATATCGAGTATTGTAGTTTGTTCATACCCCTTTTCAAGAAACAGTCTTAGGGTGGCGTCCAATATTTTTTGTACCGTTTCTTCAGGATATTTATTCCTAGGCAATGGGCGGAAATACCAAGGGGAGAAATCAAAAACGACAGGAACAGGAGTACGCCGAAGCCGAGCTTTTCCCCGCTTATCAGAAGGATAATACTGATAAGAACGCCTATCCCGGAAACCACCTGCAAGATGGCGGCGGCATAGAAGAACAGAAATTCTATCATAGAGTTATTAGGTGTACGGCTCTCTATGCGTGATGGTTGCATTGTAGATGATTGTGTCTCATCAAGCCAGAGCGAAAGATACAATGGAGCGCCTAGACAGAGTGAAAAACGACGACCGGGAACAAGCACTGTCCATGAATCTTTTGTATATGCAGGTAGATTGTACGGTTCGGCCCATATTAGTCCAGAGTCAGCCTGCTTTTTTAAAAGCTTTTATAAGCGAAAACAAATCGAATAGAAAAAGATGTCGGCGGTTTAAGCGATATCTTTTTTTGTTGCCGTATTACTGATATTCATTCCTTAAATTCGTCAAATTAAAAACAAAGCAAGATCGATTAAAAGCAAGCTTCTTTGTTTTGCTATAGTTAATTAAAGAAAAAATAATGTGGCAACATTTGCAAACGAAATATCGATAACATCGGTATTAAGGCATTCCTAATGTCACGGAAACGGAAGATTCTATATGCAGCCATGGAAGAAGAAAACTATAATTTTTCTAATAAGTCAGGGCATCACACTGTTTGGGTCGTCTGTGGTGCAGTTCGCAATCGTCTGGGATGTTACGCTCAAGACGTCATCAGGAGCTTGGGTATCCGCGCTCACAATCTGCTCATTTTTACCGCAATTCTTGATTTCCTTTTTCTCTGGTGTATGGGCAGACCGATATTCGCGGAAGCTTTTGATTATCCTCTCCGATACAGTTATCGCCGCTACAACGCTGGCACTTGCCCTATTGATGCCAATCATTGATAACAGCACAACACTGTATACAACCCTGCTTATTACATCGGTGATTCGCTCTCTCGGTGCAGGAGTGCAAACACCGGCTGTAAATTCTATGATTCCACAACTTGTTCCAGAGGAGCATCTCATGCGCCTAAACGGGATAAATGCCACACTGCAATCTGTGGTACAGTTTGCCGCCCCCGCGGCTGCCGGGGCCATCCTAACTTTCAGTATACTGCGCAGTACCTTGTTCATCGACATTTCTACCGCCATTATTGGAGTTGCGTTACTTGCTTGTATAGCGATTCCCAAACAAGGGACAAAAGAAAAGTTAGAAGCACCCTCCGTTTTCTTTGAAATTAAGCAAGGAATGAAATATACATTCGCCAACCGCTTTATCGGAAAGCTTCTGCTTAGCTATGGTTTATTCATTTTCCTTGCCGTACCGGCGGGATTTCTTGCAGCGCTGTTTGTAAGCCGCACTTATGGTGACAGCTATTTCTATTTGACAGCTACGGAATTGGTCGGATTTGCAGGCATGACCGCAGGAGGTATCCTCATAAGCACTTGGGGAGGTTTTCCCAACCGAGTTAAAACTTTGTTGGTGGGTATTGTTTCTTTTGGTGCTCTTGCTATCGGGATGGGAGCAATCCGAAATTTTGCTATTTATCTGGTGCTCATGGCGGTTTATGGCATTGCGCTCACAATGGTACAGACTGCTGTGACAACACTCATACAGGAAAAGTCAGAGGAGAATATGCAAGGACGTGTTTTCGGGTTTCTGAGCGCGATGTACAGCGGCTGTCTGCCTCTTGGTATGGCTGTGTTCGGCCCGCTTGCAGATGTAGTTTCTATGAGGATATTAATGATTGCCACAGGAGGCGTATTGACAGCATTAGCTGGAATGCTGCGGCTTGATAAAAGTATCTATGAAAAAACTCAGACGTTACCTGCACAGAAGTGACTTCATGTGCAGATGGCCTTCTTTCATGAGCATCAAAGTAGATCCAAATGAAATAAGTCAATCCAAGTAAGCAAAACAATTGAATAGAGCCAAGGGCAAACCCGGTGAAAACCGGGGGCGCAAAGCCACAGGATCTAAGGCGTTTTCGGACGTTATGATAGCCTGGCTGCCAAAAACCGCGCAGGGCCTGCCCTCTCCGACAGAGGGCAGGCCTTTGCACTTTTTTCTCGGCTTTTGACGGATCATTTGGATATCGGGATACCGGCTTTCGCTATGCTCTGGCGAAAGGGGTATCTCTGTGAGAAAAAATAACCGTCCTCCCACACGGAGGTGGAAATAAAGACGGCGCAGTCCGTATATATCGCCACTTGTACATACAATTTCATATTCAGCTTGTAAAAAAGTCAGTATTTTGCCGTTGGCAATCTACTGACTTTTTTTATTCGACAAGAAAACGTAAATCACGACTAAGATATACATACTTTTACAATTTATCCACCGACAAGACCATACCGATTCCGCACTGCCGTTCCCCGCCTCCGGGCTTTGGATTTTACCAAAATTCAAAGTTCGGAGGAAAGGAACATGAAAAATTATAAAGACAGCGATTATGCCCTCAATAAATACAGCGAGGGCATTGTATATAAATTTGCCGACCGCATCGTGAAAATCACACTGGAAGACTACCTTGCGGAAAACCCCGGCAAAACAGAACAAGACTTCCGGGACTTAAAAGCCCTGTCAGATGAAATGTATCATCAGCAGGTCATGCACGAGCATCGGACAAGCCGTCTGGATGTGTCTATGAACGGACTGGAGGAAACTGACCAACTCTCCGCACCGTCCCCTGACATGGTGTTGGTACATAAAGCTGAGGAACGTAGGGCACTGAGCGCTGCATGTCAGCTGCTCGATAGCGGACAGTTGACGGAAACCCAACGGCGCAGATTTCTTATGCATTTTTTTCATGGTCTGTCAACACGGCGGATAGCGGTAAAGGAACATGTCAGCCATGTGGCCGTACATAAATCCATTACCCTTGCTAAAGAAAAACTAAAAATTTTTTTTGAACAGGGTTAACACCCCCCTCCTTTTTTGACATTGGGTGAGAGGTTCACTTCTGCTTCTCACCTGTTCCTTGAAAAACACTGGTGTGCTTCACCGGTCATACCAGGATGTCAGGTACATTACCTTCCATGCCGTGCGCCAGGATCGCTGGTCGTTCCCGGCTGTATAAGTCCATTTTATACAGCCGAGAGATGGCCGTACGGGAGCGCCCGCCCTTTTGGAAACAAAAGGCCGGCAGACAAAAGGCGTGGGAGCCATAATGATACTTCCCATTTTAGGGCCAGCGAAAGAGGCAAGTAGCTGGGAAAGCATCGCTCCAGCTGGAATAGGCCGGAGGGGGCTTTCATGCGCAGAGCTTTACTCTGCGGCTTGACATTACCCCCTGTATCCGGGAAACGAGGTCAAATAGGATACGAAATCTGTGCTTAACAAAAATAATCTGCCTGACGGCAGAGCTATTGCGGCAAAGCGGCTATGCTGTTTTGTCGTACCACTCTGCCGTCAGTAAAAAGGAGGGAACAACCATGCAGTACCGGGCCATTCATGAGGTCAGCCGCGAAATCCCTCCGGGTATTTTGCAAAAATATGGAGAAGCGGCCCTTTTTACCGCCTACGGCTGTGTTTTGCTGGAGTGCGAAACAACCAAGGGTTACACCTACAAGGCATTCAACCTGCACACCGGACGTATGGCGACCATTCACCGCAGAACCAATCCCCTGACTATTTCTGGTGTAGGCGCCATGGTAGAACGAATCCGTCTATCGCCTGTTGCAGGTAAAGGTAAATATGAGATTGACATGCCGCCTGGTGAAAATCTACTCAGGGAAAGCCTTGCGGAGATTCAGAATCACATTTTTGAAGTCATTCTGCCGGAATATGGCTATGGTATCCGCGAAAAACAGATGGAGCTTGCGGAACATATCCTAGAAGCCATCGGCCATCGTGCAGTTTCCCTTTCCGAGGCCGAGGTGGGAACGGGAAAAACCCATGCTTACCTAATTGCTGCCGCTCTTGCCAAACGAGGACGGGTAAATGACTTCTGGCTACGCGGATATTACCCTGACCAGAGCTATGCCGAAAGCGCCTACATGCCCGTAGTGATTTCCACTGCCAGCATCGCGCTCCAGAATGCGATTGTAAAGGACTATATTCCTGAAATATCCCGCATCCTGATGGCTCACGGTATTATAAATACGCCCCTGTCCTGTGTCCTTCGCAAAGGACGGGACCATTATATCTGTGAAAGAAACCTTTTGTCATATTACCGGGATGCGGAGGATGAGGGCAGGAGACTGCTGGCTCCGCTTCTGAAAAGTTCGGCATCCATTGATCTGGCCAATGCAGAACGGCTTACTCCCTATGTCAAACGCAAAATCGGTGTATCAGGGTATTGCGGCGAAAACTGCCCCTATTATAATGACTGCCGTTATCAGAACTATTTACGGCTAATCCAGTCAGGGGAACATGATTTTCAGGTTTGCAATCATAACTATTTTCTTGCCGATGTAATACGGCGCTCCAAGAGGAAAGCCCCACTCATTCCCAATTACCAGGCCATTATCATCGATGAGGCACACAAGTTTTTACAGGCAGCCCGTCAGATGTACGGTGTAGAATTCGGAAGCCTTGCCATCCCGCGTGTTGTGGAGGATATCGGGTGCTTTACCTTCTGCAAAGGTGTCAGCGGTATGGCGGTAAGAGAACTTGCAGGAAAGCTGGCAGGACAGAGCCACCGTTTGTTCCGGCACTTGATCGACAATATCCCTCCGGACAGCATAGATGAGGAAATGCAGCGATACAAAACTGTTATGGATGAAACAGCTGCACGGCATCTGAGAAATATCCGGCGCATTGGTGGCGAGATCTCGGAACTGCTTTCGGAAAAATTGCTGCTTGCCCGGTATAAAGGCCGGTGTGCCCAAGTACGCTTTGAGCTTGCCAATATCCTGGAGCAGGCCAGTGTGTTGGAGAACTATAATGAAATCGTTTATTGGATAGAAAGCCAGGAAGCAAAATACCCCCTGGAATTGGATAAGAATATGGAAACCTTTCTGTGCGCCATTCCGAAACAGTTGAACGATATGCTGTATGCTGACCTTTGGGGCAGCGGAATCCCCGTTGTACTCACTTCGGGTACGCTTTCGGCAGCCGGCAGCTTTGAACATATTAAGCGAAAAATGGGTCTTGACCGTGCACGCGTTCTGATGGAGATCAGCAAGCCTTCACCCTTCTGTCATCGGGAACATGTTCTTTTATATATCAGCGAAACCGTACCCTTTCCTGATATTCAGGACAGGGATTACATTGCTGCCGTGGCAGAGGAAGCAATACAGTTGATCCTGGCATCCCACGGACATGCAGCCCTGCTGTTTACTTCTTATAAAGCAATGGATCAGGTGTTTGCACTGATAGAGAGGCAAAACCTTAACTTTCCTCTGTTCCGTCTGGACAGGGGCGGTATAGGTGCTATTGAGCGTTTCCGTCAGAGCGGCAACGGTATCCTGTTTGCAAGCGGCTCACTATGGGAGGGAATTGACCTGCCGGGTGATGTGCTTTCCCTGCTGATTATTGTAAAGCTTCCCTTTGCGGTGCCTGATCCCCTCAGCGAGTACGAAAGGACACTTTATGACAGTATGGAGGAATACAAAAACAGTATTGTGGTGCCAGAAATGCTGATAAAGCTCAAACAGGGCTTTGGGCGTCTTATCCGGCGTGAAACCGACACCGGTGTGGTAGCATTACTGGATTGCCGGGTACGCAAAGGTGCCCCCTACCGTGAGCAGGTATTACATGCCCTTCCGAAATGCCTGGTTACCTCTGATATTGAAGCTGTGAAAATTTTTATACAAAGCAAAAAAGAGCCGGATTACTTCGTGTAGTCCGGCATTCTTTTGTGAAAGGAGAGCCGAGTATGTGTAAAAGCACTCTGGAACAAATGAAAAATGTGGATATAAGCACAGTTGATCTGGCAGAGCTGGTAGATATCCGCGAGATACAGATAGACCAGCAAAAAACACGCGAAGAGCGGTTACGGGACTTTGTACTGCAGGTGAAAAATCCTTATTGTTTCCGTGTTGGTAAGGTGGCTGTAAAATTGACCTTCCCCGAATGTGGAGCGACTTTGGAAGACAGGCTGCAAAATCTGATGACGAAGCTATGAATAAGCATATTCCCAACTTGGGAATATGTTTGCTCTGATTCAGGCCGGATGACAACTTAGACAGAAGCGCTACCTTATGGTAGCCTAATTACAGGACTATATCAGTGAAACCCGGTTGTTTTCTGGCCTTGGAATATTAACAACCGGGAGTGATTGATTTGAATATTTTAGAAAACACAGGCTTCATGGCGGCCTGCTTCAACCGCACCGCTGTACCCAGCCGAATGGCGGATATCCAGCTATGGAAATCTGCGCTTTATACGCGCCTGTCCCGTGAGGACGGCGACAAAGAAGAAAGTGACAGCATAGCCAATCAAAAAGACTTGCTTCATTCCTACATGGAGAAAAGACAGGATATGGAACTCTACTCCGTATATGAAGACGACGGATATACCGGTGTCAATTTTGAACGCCCGGACTTCCAGCGATTGATTGCCGATATACAGGCAGGACTTGTCAACTGCGTGATTGTCAAAGACCTGTCCCGTTTGGGCAGGAACCATATTGAAATGGGAAAACTGCTGGAACGCTTTTTCCCCTTCATGGGCGTTCGCTTTATTGCCGTTAATGAAGGTTATGACAGCTTAACTTCCAACCCGCAAACAGACAACCTGATGATTCCTTTTAAGAATCTGCTGAATGACGCATACTGCGCCGATACTTCCCGAAAAATCAGGAGCAATTTTGAAATGAAACGTAAAAAGGGCGATTTTATTGGTCCTTTTGCGGCCTATGGGTATCGGAAAGACCCGGAAAACCACAACCACCTTCTGATTGATGAAGAAGCCGCCCAAACCGTCCGTAATATCTTTGCATGGAAAATCGGCGGTATGAGCCAGCAAGTGATATCCGACCGGCTCAATGAGCTTGGCATACCTTCACCAGCGGAGTATAAAAAGCAAAACGGTTCCAAATACCGGACTACATTTCAGAGCAATATCAGAGCAGCGTGGACGCCTGTGGCAGTGGGGCGTATCCTCAAAAATGAGCTTTATACCGGTGTTTTGATACAAGGTATCACCACAACGCCTAACTATAAGATCAAAAAACGGGTGACAAAAGCTGAAAGCGATTGGGTTCGTAAAGAAAGTACCCATGAAGCAATCATATCCTCTGAGGATTTTAAACTTGTCAATGGACTGCTCAAACTGGATACCCGCATAGCACCGGGCGCTGATTCGGTATATCTGTTTTCCGGTATGCTACAATGCGGCGACTGCGATCAAAATCTTGTTCGTAAGAATGTACCTAACGGAAAGAAAAAGCACTACTATTATATCTGCTCTACCTATAAGCGTGGGGACGGCTGTAAAAGCCATTCCATCAGTGAAACCGCCCTTTATGACGCTGTTTTTCAGACAGTGACGCTCCACATCCGGGAATGCGCAAAAATCAGTGAAGTGCTTGCGTTCGTGGGCAATATGCCTTTTCAAAAGCTGGAAGCGAAGCGGTTCCAACAGCAGATGGATGCCATACAGGAAAGCATTAAGAAATTCAGACGGCGACAGGTGAAGTTATATGAAGACTTCTCTGACGGCCTGATCAGCCGCGAAGAATATGCGGAATTTAAGGATATCTTTGCAGGCCAGGCAGAAAGCGCGGAGAAAACACTGGAGAAGCTTCGTATAGAGCTCGACAACACCGTAAACAACCGTACTGAAAAGAGTGCCTGGCTGGAGCATTTTCAAAAGTATCACAACCTGCAAGCGCTGACACGAAATGCTGTCGTGGAGTTGATTGAAAAAATCATCGTTCACGAAGGAGGACGCATCGAGGTTCTGCCGCGATATCAGGCGGCTTTCGTGGATGCCCTGCATTATATTGAAAGTCTGTCCTTTGATTCGGCTCCTTCTGAAAGGAGGGCGATGTAAATGGCACGTAAAAGCAGACGTATAATGGAAATCGCTCCTGAAATCCCTCCTGTCGTGGAGATGGTTTTCTTAACCGCAGTCTATACCCGTCTTTCCATTGAGGATACGCGGGACGGTGAGGGCGGTTCTCTGGAAGATCAGATTTGTCTGGTAAAGAAGTTTGTGAGCGAAAAGCCATATCTGAAACTTGTCAAGGTCTATTCAGACAACGGACAGACCGGAACAAATTTTTACCGGCCGGATTTTGAGCGTTTAATAGAGGATGTCCGGAAAGGTCTCATAAATTGCATTGTGGTGAAAGACTTGTCACGCTTCGCCCGTAACTACATTGAAGCGGACACCTATATTGAAAAGGTATTCCCTTTTCTCGGCGTCCGGTTTATATCCATCGGTGATAACTTTGACAGCTTTGACCCGTGTGATAACGGAGAGGGGCTTGTGGTTGCCCTCAAAAACCTTATGAATGACATCTATGCTCGTGATATCTCACAAAAATGCAAAACCGCCCTGAAAAATAAAATGAACAAAGGGGAATTTCTCGGTAGCTTTGCTCCCTTTGGTTACGCAAAGTCCCCCGAAAACAAGAATCAGCTTGTTATAGACGAGGAAGCCGCGGCCATTGTGCTGGATATGTTCCGTTGGAAATTGGACGGCTGCTCGGTATCAGGCATTGCGAAAAGGCTGAATGCGCTGGGTATTCCGGCTCCATCGGTATATTGCCGTCAAAAATTCCCGTGCAAAAGCAAAAAGCCTCTGCGTAATACCGGCTGGCATGACAGCGTTGTAAAGAAAATGCTCTGTAATCCCGTATATCTCGGACATATGGTCAACGGCATGTCACGAACATGCCCGGAGCTGGGCTACACCACCGAAAGGGTATCCCGTGAGCAATGGGTTGTAGTGGAAAACACGCATGAACCTATCATATCCCAACAGGATTTTGATGCGGTTGCTGAAATGCTTCGTGCTTCGACGGAAAAATTCTATAAGAATTATGGAAAGTACGAATATTTACCGGACACAGAGAATGTGCTGAAAGGGTTTGTATATTGCAAAAACTGCGGCTGGGCATTAAAACGGATGCGGAACCTTTCCTATAACAGGGACTACGTTACCCATACCTATATTTGCCGTTGTTGTGGCGGTGTCCAGACCGAAGAGACTGGAAGAAAACAGATTAAGGAAACCGAACTGCTGGAAACTATCTCATTTGTTGTCAGGAAGCAGATTGAGCTGTGCGCCGATATGGAGATCATAATTGAACGCGTAGGTGCCCTGGACAGCAATTTGCAAAGCCAGCAAAGACGGGAGACTGAAATTGCTCTTCACAAAAACGAAATCAGCCGTATAGATAACCGTCTGAAAGCCCTATACATGGACAAATGCGACGGATTATTTGATGAAATGGAATATGTCCGTATGAGGCAAAGCTACGAGCAAAGCAGGGAGGCTTTAATTGCCCGGTTGACGGAACTAACTGCTGAACAGGAGCATTTGTCCGCTATAGCGATTGCTAACAATCAATACACCTCAGCCTTTCGCCCTTTTTACGGCGAAAAGGCTTTAACCAGAGAAATGTTGACGGCTCTTGTGAAACGGATTGACGTTACCAGCAATAAGCAGGTCGAAATCATTTTTCGGTACAAGGATGAGTATGAGGCGCTTGTCACCGCAGTCCAGGAAAGCAAGGCTGTCCTCACTGGCGAAGGTAAGGTGATGGCAGGATGATAAATCAAAAGCTACTCGCCTACTATTTACGCATTTCCGCTGATGATGAAACCATTGGTGACAGCATGAGCATATCGGGACAACGCGGTATTCTCGACGAATTTATAAGTACACATCCCGAATTCAGGGATTGGAACATCATTGAGTTTTCAGACGATGGATACAGCGGAACTACCTTTGAGAGACCCGGTGTAAAAAAGCTGCTGGAGAGCATCCGACGTGGCGAAATAAACGGAATTATCGTCAAGGACTTATCCAGATTCGGACGTAATTATATTGAGGTTGGGGATTATTTGGAACAAATCTTTCCCTTCCTCGGTATTCGATTTATCTCCGTCAATGACGGCTTTGACTCTGCCAAAATGGAATGCTCGGCAGGCGATATCAGCATCGCATTCAAAAATCTGCTGCACGACTACTATGCAAAAGATATTTCAGGCAAGCTCCGTGCGGTATGGAAGCTAAAGAAGGAACGTGGAGAATACATATCTCCCGTCACCTTTTTCGGCTATAGCAAGGACAAGGACAATAAGCACAAGCTGGTGGTGGACGAACCTGCCGCCGCTATCGTCCGGCGAATATTCTCGCTTATCCTCGCCGGAAATACAACCGGTCAGACTGCCCGGCTGCTAAACAAAGAAGGACTTCCTGCACCGGGGGCCTATAAGTATAGCATTGGCCAGCACTGTAATGGTAATAAGCTTTCCAAGAATAATCCATGGACGGGAACTACTGTTTACAACATAGTTCGTGATCTGCGTTATACCGGCTGTATGGTTAATGGGAAACGTGCCTACGATACCATAGCAAGCAAAAAATTCCGGCTTCTCCCACAAGAACAATGGATTATCTGTGAATATACACATGAGGCCATTATATCCAAAGAAGATTTTGAAAAAGCGCAGCTTTGTATTAAAAGAAATAAAACACGTACGCAACCCAAAGAAAGAAATATTTTATGCGGCAAGGTTCGTTGTGGTATTTGTGGCTATATGATGCAGCCCAGTGCAGACAAACAGCGAAAATACCGGTGCAGACGTGCGAAATACGCCGAAGCTGGGGCATGTCTTACAGAAGGTATTCCGAAAAAGCAGATTGAGGAAGCCGTGTTTGCTTCCATCCGGGCTTTAACTGAAACCTTGCTGGATAAGGATAAGCAGTTACAAGAAGTAAAAGAGGTTAAGCAGGATGCTGTTTCATCCAGTATGGAAAGACTACACTTTCTGAAAAAAAGCATTGATTCTATTAAGAGAAAGAAAATGCTTCTTTACGATCAATACTGTGATGCGCTTATTCCTAAGTCGGTGTATATGGAGCAAAGAAATACCTATGATACACAGCTCCGGGAGCTTGAGGAAGAAACGATTGCCTTGGAAATGGAAACACAGATAGATAGGACTTTGCATGAAAGTCCTGCGTTAAGAATACTTAGAGGAGTTGATTTAACGGCTGGACTGACGCGTGAGCTTATCGAAGGATTGGTAGACCGGATACTTATTTACGACAATACCCGAATTGAAATTGTATGGCGGTTCACAGGCTATCCTTTTGAGGATATTGTCAATGTTACTGCGATATGAAAAAGGAGGTTTTCGATGAAACAGCATAAAAAGACGGTAGCTGTCTATTGCCGCGTTGGACGATCCGATGATCTTGCGCTATTTATACAGAAAGACCAGCTTACCCGGTTGGCAAATGCCAGAGGTTATGATAACCTTGTATATTATCAGGACAATGGTTATAGTGGTTTAGACTTTGATCGTCCGGCATTTTCAGCAATGCAGAAGGACATCAAAGCCGAGAACATAAACCGCGTTCTGGTAGTTGATATATCAAGGATTGGACGAAATACTCAATTGGTTTTTGACTGGCTATATAAAATGAACCTTGCTAAAATTGCAGTTGACACGCTTGATGATAGATTTTATATGAATCCCCCTGATAATAATATTTGATGAAATTTGTTAGTCCCTACTTGACAGCATCCTATGA